>CAYWOQ010000023.1:20362-46795 GCA_964459925.1 uncultured Roseivirgaceae bacterium | reverse complement strand
GTCGGGTTTTTTTGATTTTGGCACCTTCGGCATACTTTTGAATTGTGCATACCATAACTCCATATGAGCGTTGGAATCAGTATTACAATTCCAGCTACGATGAGCGATCACCATTTTATGGAAAGGAATACAATTACGATTTGTATTCAGAGAATATCTATGGATATTATATCGATCCTGCCTGGGACTTTTTTGGGTCGGAAACCTTGTATATTAAAATTCTCTATATCGACTACCAGCTTGGATTTGCGGTCATTGAAATGATTGGTGAATGGAATGATGCCCTGAATAATGATATCATGCTTTTAAAAAGAAACATCATAGAGCATTTATCAGATCATGGAATAAATCAATTTGCCTTGATTGGAGAAAATGTGCTGAATTTTCATGGAAGTGATGATTGTTATTACGAAGAATGGTTTGAGGATGTGGAAGATGGATGGATCGCTGCGATTAATTTCAAAGATTTTGTGGTCGAGGAAATGAAAACCTACAATATCGATAATTACATCAATATGTCAGGAAGTCTGGAAATTGAAAAATGGAGAACCTTAACTCCTGCCAAGTTTTATGAACTTGTAAACAATCTGATTCAACGAAGACTGGCGTTTTAGACTTTTTCCTTGGCCTTAATCCTGTCTAATGCCATGTTAACGTCAAAGGTGTTTAGACGACCAATCACTTCCTCACTCAATTTGAGAAAGTCTTCAGCAACATTACTTTCCTCCGTGACCGAATAAATCGATTTACTGAATTGATGTGCTTCGCTCACCCGTACGGATTCTCTTATTTTCTGTTTAAGAATGAGTTCACCGAGTTCCTTTTCGGCTTTCTGTACGACGCTTCTATGATAGAGCGTGTTTTTCCGATATTGATTGAAGAAAATGCCTAGAATATCAATAGGCTTTTCTTTTTCTATATCCGCTAAGTAGGTTAATAGTTGTTTGAATCCAGTGGTTGAGAATGAGTCCGGAATGGCCGGAATGAGAATGCTGTCAATATTAGCAATAAATGATTTTACGGTGATTCCAAAATGGGTTGGAAAATCAAGTAAAATCAGATCATACTTATTTCTGACGGTAGAAAGAAGTCCATAGGTTATGGTCTGACCAAATGAAATGAATTGACTATTAGACTCCAATGATGACATTTTAAAATCCCCCTGGATCAAATCGAGGTAGGGGTTGATCTTTATCGGATTCACTTCCGGTATGCTATTGTGTAGAAATTTGCTTGTCAGTTGGTAAAGATTGTGCTCTTGCTGATTATACTCGGAATCAAGAAGACTTTGACTTAAGTTGCACTGCGGGTCACAGTCGATGGCCAAAACTTTGTAGGCCCTGGACCAGCTATGTGCCAAGCTGAGTGTGGTACTAGTTTTGCCAACGCCTCCTTTGAAATTGTATACGGCAATGATGTTAGCCATAAGAAATGTCTGATGGATTAGATTTTAATCCTCAAAATAATAAAAATATTTCTCAATAAAATGAAAGTACGATTAAGCTTCTGTTGGGTCTATTAAATGGACTTCTGCCAGCTCTGAGATCATGTATTTTCTACCTGTTTTCAATTCTTTGCAAACTGCTCGGGTTCTTTTCTTCTCCAATTTCATAAATGCCTTTTTATTGAAAATAAATGCTTTTCCTACTGATATCTCTTTCAGTAAAAGGCTGGTGCTTTCGGAATCAAACTGTTTTAAGATTTCATATAGAACAGGGTCGGAGCAACTAGAGGCCTTAGGATTTTTGAAATACCGAAGGAGGGCACCAAGGACCTTTTCGGGGAATATATCCGTGGTTAGAAGAGGTTTAGAAACTTCCTTGAAAGACTCTTTCCACTGTTTACCATGGGGTTGAATGGTGCGTCCATGTTGTTTGAAAGCTATCAGATGCGCCACTTCATGCAAATAGGTAACCAAAAAGGCATAGGGATTCAAGTCATTGTTTATGGTGATGGTGTGTTTGTTGGTCTTGGGATGATACCTGTAATCACCTAATTTGGTTAACCGGGCTTTCTTGATTTTAAACTCAAAGCCCAGGTTCTTGTAAAGCTTATCACAGTAAATCACCGATTTAGGAGGAACAAACCGTTCAAATACTTCCCTTGAGGTCATTTCTTTCGGAACACAACTTTGATTGGGACACCTTTAAAATCGAAATGATCTCTCAATCGATTGGTTAAGTATCGCTGGTAGGGTTCTTTCACGTATTGAGGGAAATTGCAGAAAAATGCGAAAGTAGGTGTTGGGGTAGGTAACTGAGTGATGTATTTTATTTTGATGTAATGACCCCTGACAGCAGGAGGAGGGTATTTTTCAATATCCTTTCCAATAATCTCGTTCAGTTTAGAAGTGGAAATTTTTCGCTGCCTATTCTCAAACACATTTAATGCAAGCTCAAGCGTTTGCATAATTCGTTGTTTGTTGAGCACAGAAGTAAAAATGACGGGGATGTAACTCAAAGGCCCTAGTTTCTCAGCGAAAACCTTTTTGAATGTATCAGCAGTTTTCGTGTCTTTTTCAATCAAATCCCATTTGTTGACCATAAGCACAATGCCCTTTTTATACTTGTGAGTCAGACCAATGATATTCATATCCTGTGCTTCCAGACCTGTTTCCGCATCTATCATGACAATACAAACATCTGAATCCTGAAGCGCCTGAATGGCACGTAGCACTGAATAGAACTCAATGTCTTCTCTAACTTTTGATTTTTTTCGTATGCCTGCTGTATCAGTGAGAATAAAGTCTTTTCCAAAAAGATTGTAACGCGTGTTAATGGCGTCACGGGTAGTGCCGGCAATGTTGGTCACAATGGATCGTTCTTTGCCGACAAGCGCATTTACAAAGGATGACTTCCCAACATTAGGTCTTCCAACAATGGATAGTTTAGGCACTGCGGATTCATCCGGTTCTTGTTCTTCTTCGAAGTGGCTAACGATTTCATCAAGTAAATCTCCTGTGCCAGATCCACTTGCTGCTGCAATTGCATGTATAGGCGCATCAAGTCCCAAGGAATAAAACTCATGAGACCCCATCATCTTTTCCTGATTATCGGCCTTATTAGCCGCAATAATGATAGGTTTGTCAATTTCTCTTATGACATTGGCAAAATCCTGATCGAGTCCATGAAGGCCGGTATCACAATTCACCATGAAGAGTATGGCTGTAGCTTCTTCAAGTGCTTCTTTTACCTGCGATCGAATGGCTTCTTCAAAAATATCATCTGAACCTTCCACATATCCACCGGTATCAATGACCGTAAAGTTCTTTCCGTTCCACTCCCCGTAACCGTAATGCCGGTCTCTAGTAACACCTGACTCGTTATCCATAATGGCTTGCTTTTTTTCAATCAGTCGATTGAAAAGTGTGGACTTCCCCACGTTAGGTCTACCTACAATTGCCAGGATGTTTGCCATTATGATTGCTTAAGCGTCCGCGAAGTTAAAACAAACCTAGACCTTATTGGTCATCTTTGATACTTAGAGAATCTACCGTTAGGCTATCCATTAAATTCGAATGCATTCGAATAGAATCTAGCCTGGCTAACTCCTTTAATCTTGCTTGTTCCTTTAATTGTGCTAGTTCTTCCCGAGCGACCGCTAAGGCTCTTTCAAGTACATCATCTTTACCTTCTCTTATCCCGGCAAGTGTTGGAGTTACTTCAATATCAGGAATGATCCCGACGCGCTGCACCTCTTTTTCGTCATAGTAGTATACACCTGCACCCGTAAATGAGGAGTAGTATTTACTGTACAGCAAGAGCCTGGATTGTGGCCCATTCGTTCCAGCGGTTTGGCTTCCCATAGTTAGGATATTTGGTGCAGCTTGCAAGCACATACAGGTAAATTCTGCATGATTTTGTGTTTTTTCATTTACCAGTAAAATGACCTTTCCTTTGAAATAATCAGGATTCTCTTCTCCGCATGCTCGCTCACCACTCCATATAAATTTACCGGGATAGCTAAACCCCGGTTTGGTAATAGCTGCAAATGAGGTTTTAGCAGGTAACAGGTATTTAGCTATCGCCTGATAGGTACCCCTTGGTTGATTTCTGACATCAAAAATGAGCACCGACATATCCATTAACTCCTTCATCATTTCATCTACTTCTTTGATTTCGAGTTTGCTTAGGTCGACATAGCCTACGGAATCAGTGGGGATATTCCATTTTTCTTTAGGTGCTGATTTTGTGTAGGATATATCTGAGTATTTATAGAGTGGTAAATCAATCGTTCGGCTTCCGCTTCCTCGTTCAATGGTTACTTTTGGACTTGAAGTAAGTCCCATGAATAGGGTATGAAAGATATTTCTGTCTTTCGCAGCCTCATTTGATCCCCAGATGTATTTTTTATTCGCACGGTGATGGCTAAGCACGTCACGTCCATTGATCGAAGTAATGGCATCACCTACTTGTAGGTCAGCTAGTCTCGCCTTTTCCTCGTCAATGATTGATGTGATGATGGCTTTATTTTCGATTAATTCAAACTGGACGGGGAGATAATTATAGTAAGGCCACTGATCGAGCACAGGTGTAACCAAACCTGCATGGCTATCGTCCAGCTTAACAACTAACTCCAGCATGGCTAGATGAAAATCTAGTTTTGACTCTGCATTGAGAAAGGTTGGGATCATTTCTTTTAACACATCATCCCAGTCCTGATCGGTCAGGTATTTGTACGGATAGAAATATTCTACATAATTCCAAAACCTAAAAAGTGGGAGCATTCGCTGGTTTTCATCGGTCCAATCAAGTTCATAAAAGGATTCTTCATTCTTCGGTTCAAACTGATCGGCTTTTCCTTTTCCGATGTAGTGATGATCACCTTGAAACCGATTGTTCTCTATGTCCGCAAATGTCTTTTTTAATTCCTCAGAGAAAGTGTTCCCGTATAACCAACGCAAATCGAAATTTTTCAGAAATAGTGGATCTTGGTTTTTTTGTTTGCAGCTGGCACATGGCTTCCTGGGGCCGATCGCATAAATCCAACGGTAGAGATAGGTATTGAGCTGTTCCTGAGTAGTAATGTTGGACGTATTTTTCAGCACTCCGAGAAGTTTTTGATCCCAATCATAGACTCCAGTACCCACCTTGGGGTGGTAGTACTTTAAAAACCCCCAGACTTTGCAGGTCAAGTACAGTCGTTCAGTCTTTGAGAGCGCTTGTTCCTTATCTACACTTTTAGCTATAAATGAGCTGGATAAAATCAGGCAAAGCGTAAGTGTGATGGTGATGAAGTGTTTCATAATTATTGATAACCAAATCTAGCCAGTTTCCTGTCATCTTTCCTCCAATCCTTCTCTACTTTTACGAAGGTCTGCAGGTGAATTTTCTTGCCAAAGAAAGCCTCCATATCCTTTCTGGCCTCCATGCCAACTTTCTTGATGGATTCTGCTTTTTTACCAATGATGATTCCTTTCTGGCTGTCACGTTCCACAAAAATCTCAGCATCTATGTGAATGATTTTTTCATCTTCTTTGAATCTTGTCACGACTACTTCTGAGCTGTAGGGAATTTCCTGCTTATAATTCAGAAAGACTTTTTCCCGAATAATTTCTGAACAAATAAATCGCTCACTTTTGTCCGTTACTTCATCTTCAGGGAAGTAGGGAGGATGCTGAGGAAGCAACTCCAGTATTCGCTGCAGGAGCTCGTTCGTACCTATTTGTTCAAGTGCGGATATCGATACTATTTCCAGGTCCGGATAAAGCTCCTTCCAATACTGCGCTTTATCATACGATTGAGAGCCCTTGCTTTGATCGGTTTTGTTGATAAGAAATAAAACAGGTACCTCACTTTTCTGTGCCATTTCAATCAGTTCAGGGTATTCATTCTTATCTTCCAAAGCGACCATGAAAAGTATGACATCCGCGTCTTCCAGTGCTGTTTTTACATAGCGCATCATCTTTTCCTGAAGCTTGTAGACAGGGTCAATGGCACCGGGTGTATCCGAGAAAACTACCTGATAGTTTTCGTTATGGAGGATTCCAAACATTCGCTGACGAGTGGTTTGTGCCTTGCTACTGGTGATGGCGAGTTTTTCACCCATCAGTGCATTGAGGAGCGTTGATTTACCGACATTCGGACGACCGATGATGTTGACGAATCCGGATTTAAAGTTTTCAGGGCTATTTTTCAATATTATCGAAATGTTATGCTTGGAAAGAACGCAAATTTATCTAATTTTGCAGTCCACATCGCGGGATGGAGCAGTTGGTAGCTCGTCGGGCTCATAACCCGAAGGTCGTAGGTTCGAGTCCTACTCCCGCTACTATAATCCCCTCAGAAGTATCAGGAAAGCTTTTTTGAGGGGTTTTTTTATGCTTATCGTGAACCGTTCGTGAACCAGAACACTCTTATTCATAGTGGGAAAGAGCCCTGAGTAATCTTTTTTTAATTATTTCTCGAAGTGCTATCGGCTCCAGGATTTCTACTTTTTCACCAAGCATCAAAATCCTTTGCTCTAGTTCAAAGTTCAAAGAGATATGGAGTGTGAAGATATAAGAACCATCCTCCTGCTTTTCCTCAATCTGCGATTGGTGAAGAGGAAGTCGAATGAGGTATTCACTTTGATTTTTATCTGCTCTTTGGATGGCTATACCAACTCCATGAAATCAATAGCAGCAGATATTGGGCGGATTTACCAGTAGGTGCCGGTGAGTGTAATCTCAATTCATTAATATCGTATTTTTCTTTCATTCGAATGACATTTCTATCATTCTGTTATAAATGAATGTACATTAAATTTTACTTTTGAAATACCACCAACTGAAATATGATCGGAGAAATAATACTGGACTTTAAAATAACGGATTTATTAGGGTCCGGACGCAGTTTAGAGGCTATACCAATAGTCTCTAAACTTTTAATTTTGTAGCCAAATATTTAAATCCTTTACTGTAGAGTGAATATTCCCAGAACTATAGTAACCCCAATATTCCAAAGCCCTTTCAAATTCTTTTCGTAAATAGTATGATGTAGCATTATTTGGAACAATTCTGTTTACAGAAGTTTCTACATACGTGTTTGTCATCCCTAATGGTTTAAAAATATTTTCTGCCATCCATTAGTCAAATTTTAATTGGCTAGTGTTTTCGATAATTTTAGCTAAAAGGATATATCCAGTATTGCTGTATAAAAATTCTTCTTCAGGTTTAAAGTTGAGTTCCTTTTGATTTTTAATTACTCTGTAAACATCATCGTTTGTTTCTAAATCTCCCCTTCTCCAACCAGCTAAACCCAATAAACCATGTAGGTCTCTCAATCCACTTGTATGGTGCAATAAATGACGAATAGTGATTACTTCACCAAAATCTGGTAATTCAGAAATGTGTTTTCTAATATCATCATCAAAAGAGAGTTTGTTTTGTTCTTCTAATAATACAATTCCCATAGCTGTGAATTGCTTAGATATAGAACCTATATTAAAAAGTGTATTGTTTGTATTTGGAATGTTATATTCAATAGAAGCTAAACCGTAGGATTTTGAAAAAATCGTTTTTCCGTCCTTTGATACTAATACAACGCCACGGATGATTAGATGCATTCCAAGAAGTAAATAGACTGTCAATTATTTCTGTGAGAGTATAAAAGTTACTCGATGTTTGACTTGTGCAAGCGTATTGGGAAAACAGGAAAAATAGAAAAATTGCTTTTTTATTCATGGAGGCAAAAATGGTATCAGCACTTATTCAGTGCTTGACTCTTTAAGCCAATGTTTTGACAGTTTATGCCAAAGCAGGAATTAGCTATTTTTTCTGAATTCGATAGCTGATATTGCAAGAACTTGGAAACGACATATTCGATATCGTCTACTATGTGCTGGCTTTACCAAATCAAGAGTACTTAGTCTTTTATACCCGCATTTCTTATTCCCTTGATTAAAAAATAGAAGGTCAAAGAAACTTCACCCAATGCAGCCGAGAATCCCACAATGTTTGCCAGCAGGCTTTCATTCCCTGGTATCAAGATATTACCAAAGGTCTCAATCAGGTACCCAGAAGCTGCTATAACCATCAGGATACCAAAAACATTTGGGATCAGGTTTGACTTGTAAAGTAAAATCCCCAACAACAAACAATGGATTCCGAAGAAGGCGCCAGCTAATAAGTAACCGTAATTATGTGCCTGCAAAAAGAGCATCGTTCAGGTTTCCTGATGTTCCATTCCCAATGAGTAAAGATACCCGCCGGAAGTTGCTGTTTCGATCGCTATGTAATGATTGAGCAAATTCAGACTGGCAATGGCCGGGTGTGCGAGAAGCCGAAAAGCAGCAGACACGATTGCAAGTGTTTTATTCACTTCTTTCAGTAACTGATAAAGGAGTATGGAAATAACCGCATCCAATAAAAAGGCCATGAGGTCGGTTGCTAGACCTAGTCTGAATAGGCCTTCTGATGCCACAATGTTAGCCAAAGTGGTTTCCGGATCACCGGGTATAAACAAGGTGCCTCGCACATAACCCTGGCTGAATCCGGCACAGATAATGACCAACAGGTACAGGATACCTGTAAGTCTTGCGGTTTTTTTATGGTTGGTTTCCATAAGATTAAAATTAAGCTAATTTGATATGTTACTCCATAGGCTCTCGGGAACTATTCGTGAACCAGAGCTCAATTAAGCTAAAGAAGTAAAGGGCCTGCTCCCGCTACTAGTATGCAAGCCTCAACAAACATTGAGGCTTTTGTTTGGCTAGCTAAATTTTGTCCACGGTTAAAGAATGATTAACTTACTCATAGAGTTAAATAAAAAGCCATAAGCTTTGATAAACATCCTGGTGGCCATCGACTTAAATGAAAATGAAGAGGTGCTTATTGAAAAAGCACTCCACATAGGAATGTGCTTTAACTCCAAAGTATGGCTGGTACATATCGCTGCACCTGATCCGGATTTTATTGGTCATGGGGTAGGGCCTCAGTACATCAGAGATACACGTGCCGAAGAACTCAGAACAGAGCATAAACAGTTGCAGGAGTATGCGGACTATCTGGAAAGGAACGGGCTTAATGCTGAAGGCCTGCTAGTTGCAGGAGCTACCATTGAAATGGTGATAAAGGAAGCACAAAAACTTGAAGCGGATATGATCATCGTAGGACATGAAGAACATGGTTTTTTCTACAAAGCGCTGACGGGAAGTATTTCTGCAGGAATCATCAAGCGTTCTAAAATTCCAGTCCTCGTTGTGCCCATTGGATAACATAGATTGTATATTTTCATACCGTTTTTAATATCCTCTCATTAATACGTTTATTGGTAAGAAATTATTTCGGAAAACGATTCAATTAGTAGGATTAGCCAGGGCGTGTTATCTTAGAAGGCGAACTCAACACTTAACCTAACCCATGAATTCAAAAACGACCTACTGGTCCATTACTGCCGCTCTTGCTGGATTCCTGTTTGGGTTTGATACCATTGTCATCAATGGTGCAGAACAAGACTTGCAAACACTATGGAAAAATTATTCCTTATTTGGAAGTAATGATGCTTTTCATGGATGGATCGTGGTAGCTTCGGCACTTTGGGGGACGGTTGTCGGAGCGATGTTTGGTGGTATCCCTAATGATAAAATCGGGAGAAAAAATACACTTATCCTCATTGGTATTTTATATACTATTTCAGCTCTTGGATCGGCATTTGTCAATGATCCGTGGACATTTGCAGTCTTTCGATTTTTAGGAGGTCTTGGTGTAGGAGCCTCTACGATTGCTGCTCCTGCTTTTATTTCTGAGATTGCTCCTGCAAATAAGCGCGGAAGCCTAACGGCGCTTTATCAGCTAAATATCGTCTTTGGCATACTTATCGCATTTGTATCCAATTACCTGATCGCTGTGTACGTCTCGATAGATACCTGGCGGTGGATGATTGGAATTGAAGCACTTCCTGCATTCATATATACGTTACTTGTATTGGGTGTTCCCAAAAGTCCTCGTTGGTTAATGGTGAAAAAAGGAGATGTGGATGGCGCAAGAAAAGTATGGCTAAACCTCTATCCGGCAGAAGAAGTAGAGCAAAAAATAAAGGAACTTCAGGAAAATATCGATCAAAATCCCACAACTGGTGATCGTCTATTTACAAGGAAATACGAGGTTCCACTGATGTTGGCATTTGCTATTTCTTTTTTTAATCAGTTCAGCGGTATAAATGCGTTGCTCTACTATGCAAGAAGAATTTTTGAAGCTGCCGGATTAGGTGCAGATGCAGGCCTTCTAAGCTCAGTTGGTCTTGGTATTGCCAATTTTATTTTTACGATCATGGGTGTCGTCTTAATTGATCGATTAGGTAGACGAAGCTTAATGTATATCGGATCTATAGGTTATATCTTGACTCTTGCAACAACCTCAGTGGCATTTTTATACGAATGGTCCAATATCGTACCTGTGGCTTTATTCCTCTTCATCGGAGCCCATGCCATCGGGCAAGGCGCAATCATTTGGGTATTTATTTCGGAAATATTTCCTAACCATATTCGTTCATACGGTCAAGCGTTTGGAACGTCTGTTCATTGGGTACTTGCTGCCATCATTCCTGCGATGATTCCGTTTTTAATGAATCCGTCGGTTTTGGGTCCGGCTGCTGTCTTTGCGATTTTTGCTGGGTTCATGATTTTACAATTACTCTTTGTTATTTTTTATATGCCGGAAACAAAAGGAGTTTCATTGGAGGACCTTCAAAAGAAATTAATTAAAGAATAAAGAAATGAGCCTAAAAGATTTATCGGTCATTTGTTTTGGAGAGGTTTTATTAGATCTCTTTCCAACCGGTGCAAAGCCCGGTGGAGCCCCAATGAATGTCGCTATTCACCTTAGGAATTTTAATGTCAAGTCTGGAGTCATCAGTCGTATTGGTCACGATGACAATGGGAAAAAACTGATGGATTTTCTAAAAACAAGACATGTATCTACAGATTTAATTCAGGTTGATCGGAGCAGAGAGACAGGGGTAGTCAGAGTGAATATCGATAGAAATGACGATCCTGTTTACACGATTGTAGAGAAGGTTGCCTGGGATTTTATAGATGATTCCTTCTTAAAAAGCGAGATCAATCCTAAATACATCATTCACGGAAGTTTAGCATGCCGCTCTGCGGAGAGCAATCGATCCCTTAATAAACTCCTCGAAAATACTACTGCCAAGGTGGTGTTTGACTTAAATGTCCGTACGCCTTACTACAGTAAATCCATTATTGATGAGTTGCTTAAGTCTGCACATATCATAAAGATGAACCAGGAGGAGTTCAAAATGATCAAAGAATGGTTTTATATCAAAAATCCAGGAGAAAAAGGTGACTTTAAAGCAATTAAAGCCCTTTATCCCAACATTGAAACGATGATTGTTACAAAGGGGGGTAAAGGGTCATTAGCATGGTCAAATGGCAGGCTAGAAAGTGTGAAGGCAAGTCCGATTACGGTTAAAGATACCGTAGGGAGTGGAGATGCCTTTTTAGGAGCTTTCATCAGCAAACTTGATCAGGGTGCTGATCTCATGGATTGTTTAAAATTCGCTGCTGCTACAGGTGCCTACGTGGCTACTCAGGAAGGTGCTAACCCTAAGTATACGGAGAGAGATATTTTGCCGCTTATTCCAAAATCGTAATTACTTCAAATGACGATAGCAATTATAGCTCACGATGGTAAAAAGGCTGAAATGGTACAATTTCTTCTGGATCATAAACGCTTTTTGCAGGCAGCCAGATTGGTAGCCACAGGTACTACTGGATCACATGTAGAAAATGCAGGTCTTGAAGTGGAAAAGTTATTATCGGGTCCGTTAGGTGGAGATGCGCAGATTGCAGCCATGGCAGCCGAGCGTGAGGTGGATGCAGTCATTTTTTTTAGAGATCCATTGGATAAACACCCTCATGAACCAGATGTACAAATGTTAATGCGAATTTGTGATGTTCATAACATACCACTGGCCACAAATCCAGCAACAGCCAAATTGGTATTAGAAAGGCTAGACGATAATGTTAGTTTCTAACGAATACTTTATCACTTTTTGGATTATGCGTTTCATACATGTGATAGTTTATACCGTCTTTTAAACCCACATCAGGCACTAGAATACTTTTCGCTTTAGCATGCTGCATAACTGTAATGTATATTTCAGATGCCGGCACAATGACATCTGCTCTATCCGGATTTAATTGCAGTTTGTTTAAAAGATCTTCCATCGAGAGGTTTTTGAGGATATCTTGAGTGCGCATCAGTCTATCCACCGACATTTTTCGAGATTTTGTATCTGGATTAGAGAGTTCAAAAAGTTTATTGATGTTACCTCCAGTACCAACAGCCGTTATTTTTTCGCCTTTTCGGACCGTATGATCTGCAACCCATTCAGTCATTTGTTCCCAGTTTTCCTGATTTCTACCTTGTTCCAATTTTCTTACAGTTCCTATAGGAAATGATTTGGAATGAATTTTTTCATGGTTTTGGTACATATTCAGTTCTGTACTACCACCACCTACATCGATATGAATGTAATTTCTGTTGTCTAACGAGGACAAAATCACTTTATTGATCATTTCCGCCTCTTCATCACCTGAAATAATTTTAATGGAAAGGTCTAATCCGTCTTTTACCTGTTCAACTATTTGTTGTCCATTTTCAGATTCTCTCATTGCTGAGGTAGCACAGCCAAAAAACGCATCTACTTCATACAGATCGATCAAATTTTTATAAGCTGTCATTAGTTTGTAAAAGCGCTCCTTATTGTATTCGCTTATCCTTCCTATAGTAAAAACATCATGTCCCAATCTTAGTGGGAAACGTACATACTCCAGTTTCTTAAATGTAACAATCGTTTCATATTCGATGACTTTAGTGATTTGGAGTCTGACGGCATTAGATCCGATATCTATGGCAGCTAATTTCATTGGCGCAAAAGTAGGAACTAATATTCTTCAAGAATGATTTAGAACTATATTTGCACGACTTATCAAGAAAGACTTAGGGAATGGGCCCGTTGAAGTCTTAGCAACCTTCCGCTTGGTTTCGGTGCTAACTCCCAAAAGATGAGTAACCGCCCTTAGGAAACTTTCTTTGATAAGCTAAAATACAGATTGAAATGAGCAAGATTGAAGATATACTCAAAGAGAGAATATTGGTGTTGGACGGTGCCATGGGTACGATGATTCAACGACATAAATTAGAAGAGGAGGACTTCAGAAATGAAGACTTAAAAGATCATCCTAAACCATTGAAAGGTAATAATGATCTCTTGTCAATTACCAGACCGGACATCATTAAAGAAATACATGCGCTTTATTTTGAAGCAGGTGCAGATATAGCAGAGACCAATACTTTTTCAAGTACAACAATCGCGCAAGCTGATTACGGACTGGAAACATATGTCTATGAGTTGAATTATCAATCTGCCAAGATTGCCAAGGAGGTAGCAGAAGAAATAACCAAAAGGGAGCCCGAAAAACCTCGTTTTGTTGCTGGGGCTATGGGACCTACAAACCGTACAGCCTCATTATCACCTGATGTTAATGATCCTGGGTATCGTGCCGTCACATTTGATCAACTTAGAGTAGCCTACAAACAACAGGCTGAAGCACTGTTAGACGGTGGAGTGGATATGTTGCTGGTCGAGACAGTGTTTGATACGTTGAATGCCAAAGCAGCACTTTTCGCTATTGAAGAGATCAAGGAAGAAAGAGGGATTGATATTCCGGTTATGGTTTCTGGTACCATCACGGATGCATCTGGGAGAACATTATCAGGTCAGACAACTGAAGCTTTTTTGACTTCCATAAGTCATGTTGACCTATTGAGTGTAGGTCTTAATTGTGCTTTGGGAGCTAAACAGTTGAGACCGTATCTGAAAATTTTGAGTGATAGAGCTCATTCGTTGGTGAGCGCTCACCCAAATGCCGGACTTCCAAATGAATTCGGACAATATGATGAAACTCCTGAGCAAATGGCAGAGCAAATCAAAGAATTCCTTGATGAGGATTTAATAAATATTATCGGAGGTTGCTGCGGGACAACACCTGAACATATCACAGAAATTGCCAAACTAGCCACCGAGTACGAACCGAGAAAATTACCAATAGTTGCATGAGACCATTAGTCCTTTCAGGCCTTGAACCACTTATTATTGATCAGAATACCAACTTTGTTAACGTTGGTGAGCGTACGAATGTCACCGGATCAAGAAGATTTGCCCGACTAATCGCGGAGGATAAATACGATGAAGCACTTGAAGTAGCACTGGATCAAGTTCGTGGTGGTGCGCAAATTCTTGATATTAATATGGATGAAGGAATGCTCGATGGAAAAGCAGCCATGGTGAAATTCTTGAATCTTGTAGCCTCTGAACCAGAAATCTCAAGGATTCCGATCATGATCGATTCCTCCAAATGGGAAATTATTGAAGCTGGTTTACAAGTAGTTCAGGGGAAAAGTGTTGTCAACTCCATTAGCTTAAAGGGAGGGGAGGAAGAGTTTATTGAACATGCCAAGAAAGTAAAAAGATATGGAGCAGCGGTTATCATCATGGCTTTTGATGAAGACGGTCAGGCAGATTCTTATGAACGTAGAATCCAAATTTGTGAGAGGAGTTACAGAATATTAGTAGACAAGGTGGGGTTTGCACCACAGGATATCATTTTTGATCCTAACATCTTCCCTGTAGCAACAGGTATTGAGGAACATAATAACAATGCGGTCGATTTTTTTAGAACTATTGAGTGGATTAAAACAAATCTACCAGGAGCCAAAGTAAGTGGTGGAGTGAGTAATGTTTCCTTTTCTTTTCGTGGTAATAATGTGGTACGAGAGGCCATGCACTCGTCATTTCTATATCATGGAATCAAAGCAGGTATGGACATGGGGATAGTTAATGCCGGTATGATAGAGGTGTATGATGAAATTCCAAAAGATTTATTAGAGCATGTAGAAGATGTATTGCTAAATCGCAGGGAGGATGCAACGGAAAGACTATTGTCATTTGCCGAAAATGTAAAAGGATCTGGTAAGCAGAAAGTAGAAGATCTAGGCTGGCGAGAAGGGTCCGTTGAGGACCGATTGTCTCATGCCCTGGTTAAAGGAATCATTGACTATATCGATGAAGATACAGAAGAAGCCAGACAAAATATTGGAAGTCCTTTAAAAGTCATCGAAGGACCTTTAATGGATGGTATGAATGTCGTCGGAGATTTGTTTGGAAGTGGAAAAATGTTCTTGCCTCAGGTAGTAAAAAGCGCCAGGGTAATGAAGAAGTCCGTTGCATATTTAACACCCTATTTAGAAAAGGAAAAAGCTTCGGGAAACACCAAAGGAAAAATCCTGTTAGCTACGGTTAAAGGGGATGTTCATGACATTGGTAAGAATATCGTAGGTGTAGTGATGGCCTGCAACAACTTTGATATCGAGGATATGGGTGTAATGGTTCCAACGGAGAAAATCTTGGACCGTGCGGAGGAAATCGGTGCAGATATCATTGGATTGAGTGGTCTGATTACCCCTTCGCTTGATGAAATGGTAGATGTTGCATCGGAAATGCAACGGAGAAAGATGAAAACACCACTCTTAATTGGTGGGGCTACAACTTCAAGAATTCATACAGCGGTCAAAATTGCGCCAAAGTATGACCAGACGGTTGTTCATGTTTTAGATGCTTCTAAAAGTGTTGGTGTTTCTACAAAACTTCTTTCAGATAAGGCCGAAGATTATAGCCAAACCATAAAGTCTGAATATGAAGAGTTAGCGAGAAGTCACGCAAGTAGGAGTGAAGAAAAAGCATTTATTCCATTTGATACAGCAAAGAAAAATGCACTTACTATTGATTCGCAGAGCTACACTCCTAATCATTTAGGGATTAAGGTCTTTGAGGATTATGATCTTGGTGAGATTAGTCAATACATTGATTGGACACCTTTTTTCTCGACATGGATGCTGAAAGGAAAATATCCAGCCATTTTTGAAAATCCTACAGTTGGTAAGGAAGCCAAAAAGCTTTTTGATGACGCTCAGGTACTTTTAAAAGAAATCATTGATCGAAAACTCTTAAAAGCAAAGGCAGTTATAGGTCTTTTTGAAGCAAAGAGAGAGGGGGAAGATGCTCATGTAACTTTAAATGGAGAACAACTGGCGACTTTCCATTTTTTAAGACAGCAGGGAAAGAAGGGAACAAACATTCCGAATCTTTCGCTGGTTGATTTTCTCGATCCTGAAGAGAAAGATTATGTGGGTGGATTTGCCGTAACAACTGGTATTGGGATTGAAGAACTAATTAAAAAATATAAGTCTGATCATGATGACTACAACGAGATCATGGTCAAAGCACTGGCAGATAGATTGGCTGAGGCATTTGCCGAATTAATGCATGAGAAAGTGAGAAAAGAGTTTTGGGGATATGCTACAAATGAGGCGTTGCAAAACGATGAGTTGATTAAAGAAAAGTACCAGGGCATCAGGCCGGCACCTGGATATCCGGCGTGTCCTGATCATACAGAGAAAAGAACATTATTCGATTTATTGGAAGTGGAAAAAAATATCGGAATTCAGTTGACAGAATCTTTTGCCATGTATCCAGCATCCTCTGTTTCTGGGTTATATTTTTCCCATCCTCAGGCAAAATATTTTGGACTTGGGAAGATCGCAAAAGATCAGATAGAAGATTACGCTAAGAGAAAGAGTATGAATGTGGAAGAAGTGGAGAAATGGCTTTCCCCCAATCTTAACTATTCGATATAGAAATGAAGATAACTGAACATATTGCTAGTTCGAAAGGAACCCTGTTTTCTTTTGAAGTTATACCACCAAAAAAAGGGGCAAGCATCAAAGATCTTTTTGATCACATCGACCCGTTAATGGAGTTCAAACCACCATTTATTGATGTTACTTACCATCGTGAGGAATATGTATATAAAAAACATCCAAATGGATTATTAGAGAAGAAAAGCATTAAAAAGCGGGCTGGAACGGTTGGTATTTGTGCGGCAATTCAAGGAAGATACAAAATAGATGCTGTTCCACATTTGATTTGTGGTGGGTTTACCAAGGAAGAAACAGAGAATGCTTTAATAGATCTCAATTTTTTAGGTATTGATAACATTCTTGCACTCCGAGGAGATCCAATTAAGACTGAGCCTGGATTCGTAGCGGAAGAGGATGGTCATGCCTATGCTACTGAGCTTATTCAGCAAATACAGGATATGAATCAAGGAACCTACCTTGATGAAGAAGTACAAAATGCGGTACCTACAAATTTTTGCATAGGAGCAGCTGCGTATCCTGAAAAACATTTTGAAGCTCCAAACATGAAGTTTGATATTGAGTGGCTAAAAAAGAAAGTGGATTTAGGAGCAGAATACTTCGTTACTCAAATGTTTTTTGACAACTCTAAGTACTTCGAATTTGTCGAAAAATGTAAAAATGAAGGAATAGAAATTCCAATTATACCAGGTCTTAAGCCAATTACTACAAAAAATCATTTAACGATTTTACCGAAGATTTTTAGACTCGATTTGCCTGACGATTTAGTTGATGAAGTACAGAAATGTAAGGATAACAAAGAGGTCAAAGAAGTAGGAGTAGAGTGGGGTATAAAACAAAGCAAAGAGCTAATGGATGCGGGTGTTCCTGTGCTTCATTATTACAGTATGGGCAAGTCTGATTCCGTATATAGGATTGGGAAAGAACTTTTCTAATTTTATATCATGAAGATTATTGAGTGTCCAAGGGATGCTATGCAAGGAATTCATGATTTCATTCCTACAGAAGTCAAAGTCAACTATATAAATCAGTTACTAAAGGTAGGTTTCGACACTATCGATTTTGGGAGTTTTGTTTCACCTAAGGCAATACCTCAAATGAAAGATACCCAAGAGGTATTAGCAGGATTGAATTTAGTTGCTGCTAAAACCAAGTTGTTGGCGATTGTCGCAAATACCCGAGGAGCTAATGAGGCATGCCAATTTGATGAAATCAATTATTTAGGGTATCCGCTATCATTATCTGAAACATTTCAACAGCGAAATACGAATCGATCCATTGATGCTGCATTTAGTGATTTGGCAGAAATACAGGAATTGGCTCAGGTAAATGAAAAAATGCTCGTTGTTTACCTATCTATGGGGTTTGGAAATCCATATGGAGACCTGTATGAAATGGATTATGTAGGAGATTTTGTTCTTCGGCTGGATGAAATGGAAGTAGAAATAATATCCTTGGCAGATACCATTGGGGTCTCAGAACCAAAAATTATTGAACAGCTTTTTACCAACTTGATTCCTAAGTTCCCTCATATTGAATTTGGAGCCCACCTTCACTCCACTCCGAACACAATTACTGAGAAAGTAGATGCCGCCTATCGTTCAGGGTGTAGAAGAATTGATGGGGCAATCAAGGGTTATGGAGGATGTCCAATGGCTAAGGATGATCTTACAGGAAATATGTCAACAGAAAAGATGCTAGCATATTTCGAAAGTGAAGGAATATCAATCGGACTGGATATGGATGAGTTTAACAAATCGATTGTAATGACTTCATCTGTTTTTGGATAGTTAAAGGAGTCCATATTTCTTTCCAGGAAGACTCTTGATAAGGTTTTTAAATTCAAGATTTAATAGGTAAGATGCGACCTGGTTAATGGGTATTTGAGATTGGATGGAAATTAAATCAATCGCTAATGGTGCCTCATTCGTCTTTAGAAGATTAAATATGACATTTTCTTCTTTAGTCATTTCTGGTAGCGCTTTTTCTATTTTTTGATCATCTGATGCTAAATCCCAGTTTAGGTGATAGATGAAGTCTTCAATGCTGCTGTAGATTAGTGCACGCTGAGTGGCAATCAATTTATTTGTTCCCTCAGAATAGGTCTTTCCTAAGTCCCCGGGAACGGCGAAGACTAACCGATTATAAGAGTCCGCTAGATTGGCAGTAATTAGTGCGCCTCCCTTTGCTGCCGCTTCTACAATTATTGTTGCATCGGCCATTCCGGCAATGATTCGATTCCTTGCAGGAAACAGGTGTGGATCGGGCTTAGTTCCAGGTATGCTTTCTGTAATTAATCCACCATCTATAAGCATTTCCTCTGCATATTTTTTGTGAATAGACGGATAAATACGATCCAGTCCACCTGCTAGAATGGCAAAGGTTGGAATTCCATTATTTAAGCTGGCTTTATGTGCCTGTATATCAATCCCATAGGCTAGACCACTTATTATGTTTACACCTAAGCTTGATAGATCTTTGATAATCTTGTCAGTGATTGACTTTCCATAGGTTGTAGCTTTCCTGGTACCTACGACTGCCACAGATCTATTAGGATTTAAATCACCATTTCCTTTTTTATATATAATATTCGGAGCATCTATTAGCTGCTTTAATCGTTTTGGAAATCTGGAATTGGTATAATGCAGGATTTCTGCATCGATTTTTTCAGCAGATCTCATAATGTTTTCCGCTTCTTTGAAGTTGTTGGCTTGCTTTATTGCCACGGCCAATTTTTCTCCTACCCCTGGAATACTCAGTAACCTGCTTTTGGAAGCCTTAAATACATCTGTTGCAGATCCGCAGTAACTAAATAGCTGTTTTACACCTCTACTTCCAACACCTTGGATTAACTCCAGGGCAAGTTGGAAAACCAACTCTTCAGACATAGATTATGAAAGTTCCTTTTTTATTTGAACAAGGAAGTTTCTTACTTGCTTTAAGGACTCAATCATTTCTGCTTTGCCTGAAACTTCTCCACCATTCGCGATAAAATCCCTTGCACCTTGAAGTGTGTAGCCTTTTTCTTTTACAAGGTAGTAAATAAGCTTAACATTCTGGAGGTCTTCTTTCGTGAACTGACGATTTCCCTTTCTATTCTTTTTAGGTTTGATATTGTCAAATTCACCCTCCCAAAACCTGATCAGTGAAGTAGCCACACCTAATTCGTCGGCAACCTCGCCGATGGTGTAATATTTTTTTTCAATCTCTTTTTCCTTGTATGGCACCTTTAAGTCTTCAGGGTTTTGGATTATCAATATAGGTAATATTCCCCTTAGTGTCTATTTGAATTGTATTTTCAGGGAAGTCCTCCAAAGATAATCGTTGGATTGTTTTTATTGAAGAAAGATTCGGATCATTTCTAGGTCCGAGATCATAGTTTTGTCGAAATGCATGTATTCTTCCAGAAAGGAAAGCTCCTGTGGCATTCGTTTTAATTTCTAAAATAGGTGCTTCCCCAGCCAGTCCTCTAAGATTGAAACGACCATAGGTTAAGAAATTCCCTAGGCTGTAGGCGATTATTCTGTTTTTATACACTTCGATAGCTCTAACGATATGTGGTCCATGTCCAAGAACCACGTCGGCTCCATTATCGATCATCAGATGTGCTAATTCATAAACATTACCACGATCCTCACCGTAATAATATTCTCTTGTTCTCGTTACATGCTGATGCTGAGCCCCTTCTGCTCCAGCATGAAAACTTGCAATAACAATATCAGAAAGTGAGTCCAAGTGCTGGATCGTTTTAGCCACATTATCGTATTGATGAATACTGATGGTGCCACGGTTCGGTGCAAACGCACAAAATCCGATTTTAAGATGTCCTATTTTTTCAATTGAGTAAGGTTGTTCAATGGATCCAGCATGTTCAATCCCTAAAGAGTCTAACACTTTTTGCGTATTCAATCGACCTGTATCATCAAAATCGTTTGCATGATTATTGGCTAGACTCATTAAGTCAAATCCGCTTGCTAGAAAATTTTGGCATAAGTATTCTGGAGATCTAAATAGATAGCATAGTTTGGGGTTACTACACTTCTTTTGCTCGCCTCCTTCATTAAGAATCGTACCTTCTAAATTACCAAAAGTGATGTCTGCTTGTTTCAATATAGGTAGAACCTCTCTCCAAAGATGCTTTCCTCCATTTTTCGGCAAATAAGAATCATTAGGAAAGTTAGTACCGGTCATTATATCACCTACCGCAGCAATAGTAACAGTATCTGGCAACCATCGATAAATGGGGATATGTACCTCTTCGTTAAGGTCTTGAATAGTATCTCCATTCTGAGTAATCAAGTAAACAGTATCAACCCCCTCAAGAAATTCATCAAAATTCAGACTAGGTTCCTGCTGATAAGAAGTTTTCTGTACGGTCTTACATGACCAAATAAAAGAGATAAAAATTAATATCCAGGAATATTTTCTCATTAAACCAAAGAAAACAAAAAAGCGGTAAGCTTTAGCCAACCGCTTTAATTTCATTTTTATGTATTTAATATTTTCCGAAGGATTGGTTCTCTTTAGCAGAGAGCCGAACGATCTCGTCATATTCTTCGGGAGATACATCGGCGTAGAAGTAATTGACGGGATTAACTTTTCTTCCGTTCTCAATCACTTCATAATGTAAATGAGGTGCAGTAGATCCACCGGTATTTCCGGAATAGCCAATCACTTGACCTCTCTTCACCTTTTGGCCAGGGGTAACTAAAAACTGACTTAGATGGGCATAAAGCGTTTGATAACCAAACCCATGCTTTATTTTGATGTACTTCCCGTATCCATTGAACTTAGTAATGGTAGAAACTACTTCACCATCACCTGTTGCATAAACGGGTGTACCTGTTGGTAATGAAAAATCAGTTCCTTCATGCATTCTTCGCACCTTATAAATGGGATGCATACGCATTCCGTAACCTGAGGCTAATCTTTTGAGCTCTTTGTTAGACACCGGCTGAATAGCTGGAATACTTGCTAATCGCTCTTCCTTGTTCATAGCCATCTTAACTATGTCATCATAAGACTTAGTTTGAATGTACATTTGCTTTTTAAGCTTGTCTATTTTTTGGAGGCTATTTAAAATCAGCTCTTCCCTTTCAAGTCCTTTATCCAGTAATTCTCTGTACCGATTAGAACCTCCAACGCCTGCTGATCTGATTTCATCTGGAACGGGTTCTACTCCATAGATCACACGATAGATATCATCATCACGTTCTTCCAAAACAGCTAGCATGTCGCTTACTTCTTGCATATCATTCTCCATGATATCATAATAAAGCTTTAATTCCTCGTTTTCCTTCCTTAGTGCAGCTTTCGTTGGGGACTCAAAGTAATGATCTGTAAGAAAGAAAATAGCTAATCCTATGATTGAAGAAACCACCAAAAATCCAAGTAGATTAAAGATGACATCCCATGTAGAAACTTTGATTCTTTCGTAGCGACAGGATTCTGTGTCGTAGTAGTACTTAATTTTAGCCATTGGTTGATAGGGTAGTTGTCGTATTTTTGTTGTTCAATATTCCTATACGTGGCGGTTTGACATTTTGCTTGCAAAAGTACGGCATATTTAGAAATTTTCATAATTACAAGATTTAACAGTATAATTCCAATTTTAAAGACTCAATGGATTCAAAAACAATAAGAAAAACCTTTCTGGATTTTTTTAAAGAGAAGTCCCATAGAATTGTTCCATCGGCACCAATTGTTGTTCAAAATGATCCGACATTAATGTTTACGAATGCAGGGATGAATCAATTCAAAGATTATTTCCTGGGCAATAAAATAGCAGATGAAAAAAGGATCTCTGATACGCAAAAATGCTTAAGAGTATCTGGAAAACACAATGATCTGGAGGAAGTGGGTATCGATACCTATCACCACACCATGTTCGAAATGTTAGGTAACTGGTCATTTGGAGACTATTTTAAAGCAGAAGCAATTGACTGGGCATGGGAACTTTTGACCGAACGATTCAAGCTGCCTAAAGATCGACTTTATGCAACCATTTTTGAGGGAGACGAAACTGAAAACCTCGAAAGAGATGAAGAAGCAGCTAATAGATGGAAGAAGTATTTAAGTGAAGACAGAATTTTAAATGGATCTAAGAAAGATAACTTTTGGGAAATGGGTGATACAGGCCCTTGCGGTCCGTGTTCGGAGATTCATATAGATCTAAGACCTGAGGATGAGATTGATAAAATCCCGGGAAGTGACTTAGTGAATAAAGATCACCCGCAAGTAGTTGAGGTATGGAATCTTGTTTTTATTCAATACAATCGCTCTGCTAATAGTTCTTTAGAAAATCTTCCGGAGAAGCATGTTGATACAGGAATGGGATTTGAACGATTGGCCATGGCCATACAAAACAAGCAATCCAACTACGATACGGACGTCTTTCAACCATTGATTCAGTGGGTTGCTAAAAATGCCAATAAAACCTACGGTTCAGATGGAAAAACCGATGTTGCCATACGGGTGATCGCTGATCACATTAGGGCTATAGCATTTACAATAGCTGATGGTCAGCTTCCAAGTAACAATAAAGCAGGATACGTTATCCGAAGAATTCTAAGAAGAGCGGTAAGGTATGGTTACACATTCCTTGGATTTAAAGAACCTTTCTTGTATCAGATGCTCCCGATATTAACAGAACAGTTTGAGGAAGTCTTTCCAGAAATTAAACAACAGGAAGAGTTCATTTCAAGAGTTATCATGGAGGAGGAAGTTTCATTCTTAAGAACACTTGAAAATGGTCTTCGAAGATTGGATGATTTAATGAAAGAAGGTACAAAGCAAATTGATGGATCAACTGCTTTTGAATTATATGATACGTATGGCTTTCCATTGGATCTTACCGCACTGATTGCAAAGGAACATGGAATGGAAGTGGATGAGGTAGGTTTTGATCAGGAGATGGCAATCCAGAAAAATCGATCCAAGCATGCAAGCAAGCAAAGTGCTGGAGACTGGGTTGTTGTCGCTGAGGGTGATGATGTTCAGTTTTTGGGTTATAGTCAAACCAGCGCCGAAACTAAGCTTTTAAGATATCGAGAGGTTGAGGTCAATAAAAAAAGACTTTTCCAATTAATTCTAGAAGAAACCCCTTTCTATGCAGAAAGTGGTGGACAAGTAGGAGATACCGGATATTTACAGTTTGGAGACGAAAAGGTAGATGTAATTGACACTAAAAAGGAGAATAACCTGATCATTCATTTTACTAAAAAATTACCTGTCAATCCTGATATTACAGTTAAAGCGGTAGTCAATGTGCATAAAAGAAGATTAACTGAAAACAATCATTCCTCTACACATTTAATGCATGCAGCCCTGCGTACGGTATTGGGTGATCATGTGCAGCAAAGAGGGTCGTTAGTCAATGATAAAATCTTACGTTTTGATTTTTCACATTTTGCGAAAATGACGGATGAAGAGATTCATGAGGTAGAGCGAATGGTGAATCAGAAAATCAGAGAAAACATAGTGATTGATGAAAAGCGGAATGTTCCAATTGATCAAGCAATGGAAATGGGAGCCATGGCTTTGTTTGGTGAAAAATATGGAGATTTCGTCAGGGTTATCACCTTTGATTCTGATTATTCTGTGGAGCTGTGCGGAGGTACACATGTTCCTAGGACAGGAAATATTGGTTTGTTTAAAATAATTAGTGAAGGCTCTAGTGCTGCAGGAATTAGAAGGATAGAAGCGGTGACTTCAGTAGAAGCTGAGAACTATCTCGATCAGAAAATGACTTTACTTTCGGAGGTTCAGGAAATACTCAAAAATCCAAAGGACTTGAAGAAGACCGTTCTGAATTTGGTTGAGCAAAATCTAGACAATCAAAGGAAGATTGAAGAACTGAATCGAAAGCAGGCCGGTCTAATTAAGAATGAATTAAAAGATCAAATAGAAAAAGTTGGTAACAAAAATCTGATTTTCTACAAAGGGTCTTTTCCATCGGCAGAAGATATGAAACAAGTAGCATTTGACCTAAAAAGGGAAGTAGAGAATTTAGTCTTGCTGATTGCTGCCGATATAAATAAAAAACCGATGCTGACCGTTATGCTTAGTGATGAGGTTGTGAATTCCGGAATGAATGCCAATGAAATCATTCGCAAAATGGCCACTGAAATCAAAGGTGGGGGAGGCGGACAACCATTTTACGCAACAGCTGGAGGTAAAGAACTTTCCGGGCTAGAAAAAGCATTAGAAGTGGGTAAAGAAATCGTTCAAGATTAAGATAAATGCAAAACATGAAATTATTTTATTCAGTCCTGTTGGTTAGTTTATTGTTTTCCTGCTCTCAAAGCGCATCAGAAGAAGGAGTAAGGCTTAGTGGGAATGTAGAAAACTTACCAAATGGTGGGTTTATCCATTTTGAAAAAGTTGCAGAAACGGGTGTTGTTAAATTGGATACACTAAGCGTGGGAAGTAACGGCGATTTTTCAACTGTTATAAACATCGATGAAGTAGCATTTTATCGTCTGAATTTCAATGACCGGCAATATGTATCCTTGATTTTAAAAGGAGATGAGGAGGAGGTTATCGTCAATGCGCATGGAAATGATCCACGAGGTTTTAGTGAAGTGTCTGGATCCTATGATACTGAATTCAAAAGTAAAATGGATGATTTGATGAAAGAGTATCAAAAACAACGAGCGATTTATCAACAACAACAAATTGATGCCAGGAATGCGCAAGATTACCAAGCCTTTACCGAGGTAGGAAATAAAATGGCACAGTTAGGTAAAAATGCAGAGGACAATGTGAAACAGGTTATATGGGAATCCATTCCCTCCTTAGCCGCTGTTTATGGTCTTCAAATGATTAATCAGGAAAAGAACTATACTTTTTTAGACAGTGTAGCCCGAGAGTTGTCTACTGCCATTCCTGATAATTTTCATGTCCAAAATCTGGTTGCTGCTCTTGAAACAAAAAAAACATTAACTATTGGATCAGCAGCTCCTGATATTGCTTTACCTAATCCTGATGGAGACATAATCAGTTTGAGCTCATTAAGAGGGAAGTATGTGCTGATAGATTTTTGGGCAGCTTGGTGTCGCCCTTGTCGTGCAGAGAATCCCAATGTGGTCAAATTATACAATCAATATGCTGATGAGAACTTTGAAATACTGGGTGTATCACTGGATAAAACCCGAAATGCCTGGTTAACAGCTATTGAACAAGATCAACTACCCTGGTTGCATATTTCCGATTTAAAATTTTGGAGAAGCGAGGCTGCCCAAACGTATCAGATCAGGGCAATACCTGCTACTTATTTAATTGATCCAGAAGGTAAGATCATCGCCAAGAATCTAAGAGGACCAAGTCTTGCAGCTAAGTTGAAAGAGATTTTTGGATAAATTTTTTACGATCTTCAATAAATACCATATAGCTTTTCACATTGATTTCTAACCCCATACATTAAATGCTGAAAGAAACACAATGTGAAGTTTGTGGAAATACGCATTGGAAACAGCTTGGTCAACGTACTTACAATAAGTCAGAAGTTGCAAAAGGGTGGCATTATGGCCAAAAGCGTTTTAAGGTATTATTTGACAAATGGTTTCCAATGCAAAATTCAGTTACCCTAACCAGTTTGCATTGCAATTATTGTGGATTTGTTATCTATCAACCCAGACCTGAGAAAGAGGATATAGATATCAAGTACAGATATTTGGAAGAATTAGGACAAGATTATGGTGGCAAGTTGGCCT
>CAYWOQ010000023.1:0-20352 GCA_964459925.1 uncultured Roseivirgaceae bacterium | reverse complement strand
AGTTGGCCTATGATTCACCACATGAAAAATACCGATCCAAAGAATTGCTTCGGTATATCAAAAAACATATTGATTTATCAGCTGTAAATAGCATTTTGGATTACGGTGGAGGCGATGGCCGATTAATGCAATCCTTTAGGGATATTGGAAAAGTCTGCTATTTAGTTGATTATAATCAAAACTGTATACCGGGTATTAAGAAGATTTCAGACACGGTCGATGGAATACCTTCGAGTGAAACTTTCGATCTGATTATATGTAGTCATGTGATAGAGCATGTTGCACAGCCACTTCAAGTCATAAAACAATTGTCATCCAATCTTTCTAAGAATGGCAATTTGTTTGTGGAAGTTCCAATGGAAGTATGGAAAAAACCACCACTTCACAGGGAGCCTGTGACTCACATTAATTTTTTCACTCCTAATAGTACGAATAACCTCCTTCATTTAAGTGGGTTGGAACTTATCACATGCGAGATGAAGCCATCTTCAAATATTCTCACTTTGGTCCCCGTAGTGAAAGCCATTGGCAGAAAAGGCCGCTATTTACAACTGACTAGTAACCTGGTAAAATCAGATGTAGATAGACTTTTACACCCTTCGATCTTTTCTAAGATACTTTTTTATATAAGAATTATCACTTCAATCCCAGCTAAGTTCTTTAGAAAACAACTTACCAATTGATTTTGAACTGTATATTAAGTAAAATCCCAAGTTTTAACTGGATTTCTTATTAGGTTTTTTGATCACAGGTTCCTCTGGTTTCTCATCTACAATATTCCCAAATTCATCCACATATGCGATCATATCGTCTAGCTTACCACTTGTTTCTTGATCCTTTTTATCGATTTTTTTCTGAAGCTTTTCATCACGCTTCTTTTTTCTTTGAACTGCCTTTTGATTTTTAATAAAGCTATTTTGAGATCTTGCCATCTAATACAATTAATGGTTTAAAATTTATCTCCCTTCTGGATTTTCCAGAACGGCCTGCGTTCTAAAGAAGAACTAGTATCCTACAGTAATTAAGGTTATTGAATAGTAAGTATTGAAAATTACCAGGAATTTCAAACCTTGTTCTAAGGGAAAGTGCAAAAAGAAAACGGATTAGGAATGCTTAATGAAATTCCACTGTAGGAAAATGCAAATATAAACCATTATAAAGGAGTACCATCTATCTCTATGATGGAAGAGGAACATAAGTTTCATCATTTGGAAATTTAGGAAAATCCCAATTCTTCCATTTTTCTTTGGCCTCCTCGATTGTCTCTTTACTTGATGACACAAAGTTCCAATAAATATGACGCTCCTCCGGAAAAGGCATGCCACCAAAAAGCAACACTCGACTTCCTTTTTCAAGTTGCAAGGCACACTGATTTTCAACCTTAGACACCAACATGTTTCCTTTTTCTATTTTTGGTCACATGCATTGATGCTACCCTCAACTACTACTACACCTATTTCACCAAACAGGGCATCAGCTATGTCCAGGTCATAGGTTGATCCAGCTTGAATATCTATCATGAAAAGCTCGGAGTACACAAGAACTGGTGACTGCCTGCCAAAACCTTTTCCAGCAACCAGAGTAAACGCTGTATCCCTATCTGACCATTTTGGCAAATCATGTGCTGGAACATGTTGAAAGCTTGGTTCGATTTCCTCAAGTTCTTTAGGTAGCGCCACCCAGGTTTGGTAGCCATGTACGGTTCGGGTCTTTCCATCTCTATATGCTTCAGGAGTGCGCTCAGTGTGAGTAACATATTTTCCAGCGGTCATCCAATTTACCGAACCGACAGTGTAACGTTGATCTGAGCCAATACTGTCTTTATGTTGAACTTCCCCTTCCAGTAGATAAGTTAGAGTGGATAGACCAATATGTGGATGCTGGTCTACGTCCATGTACCGATTTGGACCAATTTGGGCGGGCCCCATGTGGTCAATAAAAATGAATGGACCTACCATCCTTTTTTTTCTGAATGGAATCAACCGTCCAACCATGAAATCACCTATGTCTCGGCTTCTTTCCTCAATAATTAAATCTGTATTTGACATATGTTTAACAATTTAAAAAATGGATGATCCAGTCATATCAGTAAGCAGCTCTAAAGCCTGCATACCAGCTGTTGAGTTACCTTTCGGATTTAATTTTGGACTCCAGACGGCTACACTATATTTATTTGGATAGATGGCCACTATACCACCTCCAACTCCACTTTTTCCCGGTAGTCCAACCCTAAAAGAAAATTCGCCAGCTTCGTCGTAGAAGCCACAGGTTTGCATAATGGCGTTAATTCTTTTGGTTCTTTTTACAGAAAGTACCTGATCTTGACATTGGCGAAGACATCCATGATTGGCGTAAAGGAGGAAGGTCCTGGCAAGTTCCTTACATGACATGCTAACGGAACTGGTGTGAAAATAGAAGTCCAGAACATCTTCCAGGTCATTATGAATGTTGTCATAAGCTTTCATTAAGTTGATGAGTGCTCTATTGTTATATCCAGTTTCCTTCTCGGAAGCGGCTACTTTTTCATCGTAGTTGATCGAATCATTCCCTGCAACCTTTCTTACAAATTCAATGTAATCTTTTTTAGGGTTTTTCAAATGATTTAGGAGTACGTCACATACCACAATAGCACCCGCATTGATTAGAGGATTTCTCGGGATTCCTTTCTCGTATTCTAATTGAACAAGTGAATTAAAGGGATCTCCGGATGGTTCAACATCTACTCGCTCCCAAAGCTTTTCTCCTTCAAGTATCAACGCCAGGGAGAGAGTAAGCACTTTACTGATACTTTGAATAGAAAATTTTTCTTCAGCATATCCGAAGCAGAACTCTTCGCCTGAAATACTACATAAGTGCATACCAAATTTGTTGGGGTCTACTTTTCCTAACTCAGGTATGTAGGTAGCCACATTACCAGGAAGGTCAGCGCATTCAACGTTGGCATTAATTTCATTAAGTATTTCTTGGTAATCCATGATCGTATTTATGGATAAAGTAGGTATCTACTTCTTAAACTTTTGAATTTTTTTAAATCACCTTGCCAGGTAGCTCGTATTGCTTCCTCACTCATTCCACTGATTATTTGCTTTTGCAGTTGATCGGACCCAGCAAGTTTCTTAAAATAATCATTGAAAAAATCACTTCGATCCATTTTTTGGAAGGTTTCAATAATAGGTTGCAAAGTGAATGCATATTTCGGTTTTGTTCCTATCCAGGATTTTCCAAAGCATTTCTTACCTTCAAAAGGCGGCCACTTGGCACCTGCTCGTGATTCTGGCATAAATGCATAGGTAGTTTCCGGGTAATCAGGGTGACCAATTTGTTGGAACGCGTAATCCGTACCTCTACCAACTGATATTATGGTTCCTTCAAAAAGGCATAAGCTCGGATATAATGCGATGCTTAGATCATTTGGTAGGTTCGGAGATGGTGCCACTGGAAGTGAGTAGTACATTGAATGATTCCAGTTCTGTACGGGTATAATGGTGAGCTCACATTTAATGGCACCTTTTAACCATCCTTCATCATTAATCATCTGTGCCAGTTCACCCACGGTCATCCCATGAACAATGGGGATAGGGTGCATTCCAACAAAGGATTGAAAGTCTTCATTTAAGACAGGCCCATCCACATAACTACCATTGGGATTAGGTCGATCCAGTATAACTAAAGGAATATCATTTTCAGCGCATGTCTCCATTACGTAGTGCATGGTGCTGATATAAGTATAAAAGCGAGTACCTACGTCTTGGATATCAAAAACCATGATATCCAGATCCTCCATTTGTTCTTGGGTGGGTTTCTTGTTTTTACCATAAATAGATATCAATTCGTATGTAGTGGGAGAGCTGTCATAAGTTATTGCTTCTCCGTCACTAGCCGTGCCTTTAAACCCATGCTCGGGTGTAAAAACTTTAGCAACCTCAATATCCAATTTTAAAAGAGTATCAATAAGGTGTTGTGATTCAACTAGTGAACTATGATTTGCGGTGATACCTACCGTTTTATTTAACAACACTGGCAGGTATTTCTCAAATTGATAAGCTCCAGGAATAATGCTATCTGTATGTTGAGCTTTTGTACACCCAATGAATAAGAATCCTAGCAGGATTAGCATCTTTTGCATAAACCCTAAATTAGTTTGTTCTTCGAGGAATGAAAATGCTTCTTTGTAGAATAAATGAATCTTCCATATTTTATTTCTAATCGGATAGCGAAGCAATCTGAAGGGACTTTCTCAACAACGATCAACAGAATTGCTGTATTAAGTACAGGCCTTGGATTGGCTGTATTGATAATTGCATTTATGGTCCTTTATGGCTTCAAAGCAGAAATTAAAAATAAAATATACAGTTTCAGTGGACATTTGATTATCAGTAAGTATACCCTGAACACCTCTTTTGAAGAAACTTCAATTAATATTCCTGATTCGCTAATAAATCAACTTGAAAAATATCCATTGACTAAAGGATTTCAACCTTATGCCATGAAGGCCGGCTTGATTAGAGCTTTACCTTCAAAAGAAGTTGAGAAAGATTTTCAAAATATTGAAGAGGTACAAGGTGTAATTATAAAAGGTGTAGATCAGCGGTTCGATACTGCATCCTTTAACAATCATATGATAGATGGGGTATTCCCTGATTTTTCTGGTTCAAAGTATTCAACTGATGTTGCGATAAGCAAGAAAATAGCCAACTACCTGCAATTAAAGGTGGGTGAAGAACTCATGATCTATTTTGTACAAAACCCTCCTAGATTCAGGAAGTTACAAGTGGTGGGTATTTATGAGACAGGATTGGAGGAGTTTGATGAAAAAATCATAATGGGTGACCTTAACCTGATCCGCAGAATCAATGGTTGGAAAGAAGATCAGGCAGGCGGTATTGAATTATACATCAACGATTTAGATCAACTTGATAAAGCTGGAAATGAATTGTTTAATGCACTCGATGTAAACCTCTATGTGGAAAAAGTGACAGATAAATATATTCAGATTTTTGATTGGCTTAGTCTCTTAAACAGAAATGTGGTGGTACTTCTTACCATTATACTTTTTGTTGTTGGTACATGTATCATATCCATTCTCTTGATCTTAATTATGGAAAGAACTCAAATGATTGGGGTGTTGAAGTCACTGGGTGCTTCCAATCGGTTGATACAATATGTTTTTGTTTGGAATGGTTTACGACTAATAATTAAGGGCCTGATATTGGGAAATTTAGTAGGAATCTCTCTTGGATTGATACAGCACTATTTTAAAATAATACCGCTTGATGCTACGAACTACTATATGTCACATGTACCGATCGAAATTGATATGGCCACCATTATTGGTTTGAACGTACTTATTCTTTTTTTGATAGGAATAACACTTTTTATTCCTGTAACTGCTGTTTCAAGGGTACAGCTTGTAAAGGCCATTCAATTTGATTAATCGGTTCATACTTCCTAAATAGGCTTTTAATCTTCATTTCCAAAACACCAAAAATGGCTTCTTTGAAAATCCCTTTGGACATTTTGGACTCTCCTTTGGTTCTGTCTGTGAAGATAATAGGCACTTCAACAATTTTGAAACCATGCTTCCATGCATTGAATTTCATTTCAATTTGAAATCCATATCCGACGAAGTGTATATCATCGAGGTTTAGAATTTCAAAGACTCGTTTAGAATAACATTTAAAACCGGCAGTGGTGTCTTTAAACGGCATTCCTGTTATAACTCTTACATAAATACTTGCGAAGTAACTCATCAATACTCTGCCCATTGGCCAGTTGACAACATTTACTCCTGTAACGTATCTTGAGCCAATTGCAATATCTGCACCCGACTCGCAAGCCTCTTGTAGATTTACTAGATCTTCAGGATTGTGAGAGAAGTCAGCATCCATTTCACACAAAAAGTCATAGCCGTTTTTAATACCCCACCTAAATCCCTCGATGTATGCAGTACCCAGTCCCAATTTTCCCTCTCTTTCGATTAGGAATAACCGCTTGGGAGATTTTAGCATTTCTTTCTTTACGATCTCTGCTGTTCCGTCTGGAGAACCATCATCTACTACCAAAATATCAAACGTAACGACCAAATTAAGCGTCACATTGATGATATCCTTGATATTATCTTTTTCGTTGTAGGTCGGTATGATGACAAGATTTCTAGACACAATGGTTTGATGTATATACAGATAATTATACCAAAATTATCTTACAATGTTTTGTCCCTCAAAAAACTAATGGTTAAAAAAAGTAAAATACGTTAAATGAATTGCGTATTAGTCACTAGATAACCAATCCAACGACTCTTCACGAAGTTGAAAGACTTTTGTTTTATATCCCTGACCGGTGACTTGGATGTATCCATTATAGAAAATCCTGTGAAGGGGTGCCAATCCAATAACTGCCGTTTTCTTCATATCCTTATCCAGCTCTTTTCCGGCTTTCTTAAGTGCAGATACTATTTCGTTATTTGCTTTGGCTCCCGTAAAATCAACCATTAACAATACATTTTTACCTGCTTTCTCCTGAGTTATTTTGCTCTTTTTAAAAACCACCATCAAATCACTTCCTTTCAGCTGGCTGTAGTCTGCAAGAAGTATTTTCTTGTTCTTGTGGATGATCCATTCAACTCTATCTTCTAAATTTTCCATATTTAATAACCCAGGATTTTCATCATTGCTTCACTTTGTTGCTCTGGAGCAAAGAGTCTATGATGTATTTTGCCGTTTTCATCCTTATCAATTGTCACATGTTTTGGAGCTGGAATCAGACAGTGCTGTATACCTCCATATCCTCCTAAAGTCTCCTGATAGGCCCCAGTATTGAAAAAGCCGAAATATAATGTTTCCTCTTTATCGAACTGAGGTAGAAATACTTCGCCAATGTGAGCCTCTGAATCGTAATAATCCATGCTGTCACAGGTAAGCCCGCCCAGGTTTACTTTGTGATACGTACTTTTCCAGTGATTTATTGGAAGAAGGATGTACTTTTCATTAGATCCCCAAACGTCAGGCATATGCGTGATAAATGAACCATCGATCATATACCAAAGCTCTTTATCATTTTGAAGTTTTTGGTCAAGGACTGAATAGATGGTAGCGCCACTTTCACCCACCGTGAAATTTCCAAACTCGGTAAAAATGTGTGGAACCAGTACATGGTTTTTCTTGCAGATCCATTGAATATTTTCAATGATTTGACCTACCATATACTCATAATCGTATTCAAAATATAGATTGTTCTTGATCGGGAATCCTCCGCCGATATCGATGGTATCGAGTTCTGGACACACTTTCTTCAATTCACAGTATTTATAAATAAATCTGCTTAGTTCACTCCAGTAGTAGGCGGTATCCTTTATGCCTGTGTTTATGAAAAAATGAAGCATTTTCAGTTTTGCCTTAGAGCCCTTGATTCTTTCATTGAAATAAGGAACAATATCATTATACCGAATGCCTAGTCTTGAGGTGTAGAATGCGAAATTAGGTTCTTCATCAGCGGCCACTCGAATACCTACCTTGAATTCCTGATTAACATTATCAAGATAATAATCTAGCTCGTTCAGGTTATCCAATACCGGGATGCAATTCTCAAAACCATCATTAAGAATAGCGGCTACTTCTTGTACATACAGGGGTCTTTTGAAGCCATTACATATAATAAAATGCTGCTTGGTAAGCTTATTACTTGCATGCATTGATCGAATAATCGGGATATCATATGCTGATGATGTTTCTATGTGTGCATTATTATCTAATGCTTCTTCAACAACAAACCTGAAATGGGAAGACTTAGTGCAGTAAGCATACGTATAGTTTCCTTCATAATTGTGCTTTTTTATTGCTTCATTAAAGATTTTGTAAGCATAATTAATGTTGCTCTCGATCTTTGGAAGGTAGCTTAGTTTTAGAGGAGTGCCATATTCATTGATTATTTCCATAAGGTTCACCCCATGAAAATGGAGCTGATCTTTGTTAACCTTGAATTCTTCTGTAGGGAAATCAAATGTTTGATCAATGAGATCAATGTATTTTCTCATTCTGTAGTGTCAATTAAGAGTGGTACAAGTATCAGCTAAATTTGAAAATCTGGAAAGAATTTGATCTCAATATTTTTTTAAATACTATTATCATTTCACGTCATAACATGTGTGCGAAGACTTTGTTCTTATGCTAATCCTTTAAATATTCAGATTACTTTTGCGCCAATTTCCAAGCATATGATCTCTGTAAAGATTTTGGATGAAACAGCTCCTCTTGAGGCAGTTATTTTAGGTACTTCAGATAACATTGGAGAAGTTCCCACTATAGAAAAAACCTATGATCCAAAAAGTAAAGAGCATATTTTAAAAGGCACCTACCCCAAAGAAGAGGATCTAACCAAAGAAATGGAAGAGGTGAAATCAGTTTTGGAAAAATATGGTGTACATGTTTTTAGACCAGAATCTTTGCCAGCGCTAAATCAGATTTTTGCACGAGATATCGCTTTTGTTATTGATGATACCTTAATCGTGCCATGTGTCACCCATGAGCGAAAACTAGAATCTGACGGAATTGACTACATCGTAGAGCAAGTTGAGCAAGTTCTATTGCCTGATGAGCATCTTTTTATGGAAGGTGGAGACATCATACCATGGAAGGGAAATCTTTTTGTAGGGTATTCTAAAAAAGAAGATTTTGATAGCTACACAGTTGCCAGGACAAATGAAGCATCGCTTGACTATTTAAAGGATACTTTTTCTGATTGGAATGTTAGGGGCTTTGAATTAAAAAAGTCTGATACTAATGCAAGAGAGAATGCTTTACATTTAGATTGTTGCTTTCAGCCAGTTGGGGAAGATAAAGCAGTGATCTATCCGGATGGGTTTAAGAATCAAGAAGATGTTGATTATTTAATGGACTTTTTTGGTAAAGAAAACATACTGGAGATTGATCAAACAGAGATGTATGAAATGAATTCCAATTTCTTTTCTATTAACCCGGAAGTTATCATTTCTGATAGCTCATTCGAAAGAGTAAATAAGCAGTTTCGTGATTGGGGCTTGACCGTTGAGGAAGTTAAATATCGAGAGGTAGCTAAAATGGAAGGACTTTTTCGATGTACTACCATGCCATTAAGAAGAAGATATGTATAGTCAGATTACAGATTCCATTTTTATGGTCAGGCCGGCTCACTTTTACAGGAATGATCAAACGGCAATAAACAACTATTTCCAACAGGAGGCAGGTAAAGTATCTAGAGCTGAAATTCAGGCGAGAGCACTCGAAGAATTTGATCTTTTTGTGAATAAACTTAGGCTCCATAATATCCATGTAGAAATATTTGAGGATACAACGTCTGATGAAACACCTGATTCTATTTTTCCAAATAATTGGTTGACATTGCATGATGATGGTGTCATTCTTACTTATCCCATGTTTGCTGAGAATAGAAGACAGGAGAGAAGGCAGGATATTATTGATCAATTGAGAAGCGAGTTTTTCGTACATGAAGTAAAGAGTTTTACAGAATGGGAAGAGAAAGGTAAGTTCTTGGAAGGTACAGGAAGCTTGATCTTGGATCGCCCGAATCGCATAGTTTATGCTGCACTATCCAAGCGAACCTCTCAAGAAGTACTCGAAGACTTTTGTGATACGTTAGGCTATAAATCGGTTCAGTTTACAGCATTGCAGACGGTTGATGACCATCGGTTACCCATTTATCATACGAATGTGATGATGTCCGTTGGGGAAAATTTCGCTGTGGTCTGTCTGGATTGCATCGACGATCCTGTGGAGCGAGCGAAAGTCGATTTCAGTTTAAAGAAGACTGGAAAAGAAGTGATCCCTATATCTGAAAAACAAGTAAATAATTTTGCCGGAAATATTCTTCAGGTAAGAAATGCCAATGGAAAGGCCATCATCGTAATGTCTGAGGCCGCTCGTGATTCTTATAGCTCTAAACAAATAAAAGCATTAGAAAGACACGGTCATATTTTGTCTTCTCCAATTCCTACCATTGAAAAATATGGTGGAGGTGGAGTACGATGCATGATGGCTGAAATCTTTTTACCAACTCCAACACTGAAAAAACATAGATGAATTTAGAACTAACGCTGAGAGAAGGGTTATCAAAGGCTTTTAAGGCTTTGTTTGATCATGAGATTGATGCTAGCACCCTGGCGTTACAACCCACAAGAAAGGAATTTGCAGGTACGTATACGTTTGTGGTATTTCCATTTCTGAAAGTCACAAAAGGGAACCCTGAGTCTTCTGGTACGCAAATTGGAGAATGGCTCAAAGCACATAGCAAAGAAGTTGAGGGATTCAATGTAGTGAAAGGCTTTCTGAATTTAGAAATAGCAGATGAGTCGTGGATGAGTCATTTAAAGCACTTGTTGACAAATAATTATGAAGCCTCCGTCCCATCCAATGGTAAAAAAGTCATGGTGGAATTTTCTTCGCCAAATACGAATAAACCACTTCATCTGGGTCATTTAAGGAATAACTTTTTAGGTGATGCTGTCTCCAGAATTTTTGAGGCAAACGGATATGAGGTAAAGAAAGTAAACCTGGTAAATGATCGAGGGATCCATATCTGTAAATCCATGCTTGCCTACCAAAAGATGGGTAATGGTGAAACACCAGAAACTACTGGTCTGAAAGGCGATCACCTTATTGGTAAATACTATGTGAAATTTGATCAGCTCTACAAAGAAGAAATCAACGCGTTAGTCAATAAGGGTGTAAATCCGGAAGAAGCTAAAAAAGAAGTACCCTCAATTAAAGAAGCGCAGGCTTTACTCAAAAAATGGGAGAACAATGATCCCGAGACAGTAGCTCTATGGGAAAAAATGAATCACTGGGTATATGACGGGTTTGACAAGACCTATCAACGAATGGGAATCGAATTTGACAAAATGTATAAAGAGTCAAATACCTATTTATTAGGAAAGAATATTGTGGATGAGGGGCTATCCAAAGGTATTTTTTTCAAAAAAGAAGATGGTTCAGTATGGGTAGACCTTTCAGCGGAAGGAATGGATGAAAAGTTGGTGCTAAGAGGGGATGGCACTGCGGTTTATATGACTCAAGACATGGGAACCAGTGACATGAAACATGACGACTTCCCATTTGACAAAAATATTTTTGTCGTAGGAAATGAGCAAGATTACCACTTTAAGGTGCTGTTCACCATAATGAAAAAGCTTGGAAGAGCTTACGCTGATGGAATGTATCATTTGTCATACGGAATGGTGGATCTTCCTTCCGGTAAAATGAAATCAAGAGAAGGGACCGTGGTGGATGCAGATGATTTGCTACAGGAAATGTATAATACAGCAAAAAAACACACGGAAGAACTTGGTAAGATTGATGACATGGAAGTAGAGGAAGCCGAAAATCTGTACGAGATGCTTGGGTTAGGGGCTTTAAAATACTTTTTACTCAAAGTAGATCCTAAAAAAAGGATGCTATTTAATCCACAGGAATCTATCGAATTTCAAGGGCATACCGGTCCATTCATTCAATATACCCATGCAAGAATTTCTGCGATTTTACGCAGAGCGAAGGCTTTGGAGGTGCGTACCACATTCAATGAAGATCATGTAGGTAAACTCCACCAACGAGAATCTGAACTTATATATCGACTTTCTGAATATGAGAAGTCATTAAAGGAGGCTGCTAAGGAATATTCTCCCGCTATTGTTGCACAGTATGTTTATGATTTAGCCAAAGACTACAATGGATTTTATCAGGAGATCCCCATCTTTAATGAAGATAACAAAGATTTACTTGCTTTCAGAGTATCACTGTCTCATATGACTGCTCAAACCTTGAAAAGAGGAATGAAACTATTAGGAATAGACGTACCTGAGAGAATGTAATATGGCTGCCATTAAACCCTGGATTGCGGCATTTCGTTTGAGAACCCTACCCCTTGCTTTTTCTGGATGGTTGATAGGAACCTCTTTAGCCTCATTAAATAACGAGATCAACTGGTTAATGGCTGTTTTGACATTACTGACAGCCTTTTTATTACAAATCTTATCCAACCTGGCGAATGACTATGGTGACGCTGTTTCTGGAGTGGATTCAGAATTTAGAAAAGGACCGAGCAGGATGGTACAATCTGGTAAAATCACGAAGAAGGCAATGGGAAAGGCGATGGTGCTTTTTATTTTTTTATGCTTTATTTCTGGTGTTTCATTGCTCTATATAGCTTTTGAGAATGATTTTGTATGTGCTTTTGTATTTCTGATCATCGGAATCGTTGGAATTGCCGCGGCCATTAAATATACAGTGGGAAAAAATCCATATGGATATGCAGGTTTTGGGGATCTCTTCGTCTTTTTATTTTTTGGAGTCGTCCTGGTCTATGGAACGTATTATTTACAGGTCCAAGAATTGAACTGGTTAATTTTACTTCCTGCTATTTCACTAGGGATGCTCAGTATAGGCGTTTTAAATGTAAATAACATCCGTGACCTGGAGTCGGATATAATTTCAGGGAAACATTCCATACCTGTAAGAATCGGTAGAAAATTGGCAGTTTACTATCATATTTTTCTCCTTCTAGGTAGTTTTATTTTAGCTGCTATCTATACCATTTTGATGTTTAACTCTATGTGGCAATTCATTTTTTTACCTGTTGTATTCCTCTTTACAGTCAACATCAGGGCGGTAGCAACAAAACCGCTGGCTGAGCTGGATCCATTCCTAAAACAAATGGCGATTTCTACTTTAATTTTTTCTATTCTCTTTTCTTTAGGAATTCTACTGAGTGGGTATTAATCAAGTGCATTTTAGTTAACTTAATGGCTGAAACAATCTTTTCTCAAATAAGAATATTACAGCTATGAAACGAATATTAGTACCCTACGATTTTTCTAAAGTCTCAGAACATGCACTTGATTTTGCTTGTCAAATTGCAGAAAAAGTAGATGGCGACATTATGTTATTGAAAGTGATTGAGCACCCAACTCGAGATTCATTTAGAACAATGGGAATACAAGAAGATGATCCTATGGAGAATCTTTACATTAAGAAATTATATGAAACGATAAGACAGAAGTTGGATGAGGTGGTTTCCAAAGCAAAATATTCTGATGAAAAAATAAGTACAAAGATTCAGATAGGAAATTCATATAATACCATCATCGATCAGATTGTAGAGGAAAAAGTAAGCCTGCTTGTGGTTGGCACAGAAGGGGCAGAAGGATTAGATGAGTTTTTTGTCGGTTCTAATGCGGAAAAAATTGTAAGAAAAGCTTCATGTCCTGTTATAACGATTATGAAGGAAGTAGAATTTGAGCCGATTGAAAAAATTGTCTTTGCTTCGGATTTTATGAATTGTGATCAAAATTTCGTGTCGAAAGTAAAAGATCTTCAAAAGACCTTTGACGCTCATCTCAACATTGTTAAGGTTAACACCCCAGCAAGTTTCACATCTACCAGACATGACATGAAGCAAATGGAAGAGTTCGTGGAAAAATATAGCATAGAAAACTATACGATCGACATCTACAACTATAAAAACGAAGAGGACGGGATCGTTTACTTTGCCGAGGACATGAATGCTGACATGATTGCTTTAGGTACACATCAGCGAAAAGGAGTTGGACATTTTCTTGCAGGTAGTATAGCAGAAGATGTGGTTAATCACTCTTCAGTTCCGGTGTGGACTGCACATTTGAACGATTAGTTTCAATGAGAACAATTTTGGTAACGGTATTTTTAATGAGCCTCTGCAAAGCAGAGGCTCAGTCATTTAAGGCGATCATTCAAAAGGGACATGCCGAAGTGGTAAAATCTGCGAAGTTCACAGCAGATGGTAACTACCTGTTTACCGCAAGTAGAGATAAATCAGCAAAAGTATGGGATGCACTTTCCGGATTTGAAATAAGGAATTTCCTGGGTCATACCCATACGGTCAATGATCTGTCGATCTCAGGGAATAAGTTGGCAACAAGTAGCGCGGATGGAACGATTGCTGTTTGGAATATACTCACTGGGAAGATGCTTTGGCAGACTGAAAAAGAAGCGAAGTTTATGACTTCAGTTGCATTTAGTCATGATGGGAAGTATCTGGCCATTGGCGGTTTTATTGATTCGGTGAGCATTTACCATGCAAATGAATTTAAGCTCATCAAGAAAGTCAGAACCAACCCGGATCAGGGTCTTGGATATGGTGTAAATCTGATGTTCAGTCCCGACAGCAAACTGCTTTCCATTGGCGAAGATCAGCGTACAGCTAAAATCTATCAAACCGCCGATTGGGCTTTAAAATGGGAGTTTAAACCTGAGAAGGGTTATTGTGGAGGTTGCGGTACGATGACGGCCTTTAGTCCGGATCAGGAATACCTTGTCAAGCTATCCAATGGTACCTCTATGATTAAATATCAGTTGGAGACCGGGAATGTTATTTCGGAGTTTGGATCTGATTTTGATGATATCCGCGCTGTAGATTATCATTCATCAGGTCAATATTACCTGGCTGCTGATGAGGATTCGATTTGGTTATTCAATGAAAAAGATCGATTGATCTCTACAATCAAGCTTGAGACACAGATTAATGATGTGTCCTTTCATCCCATGGAGGAACAGTTGGTGATTGCCTTGGATAAGGTAGTAATGCTGATGGATTTTCAGGGTAATGAAGTCAGTAGGTTTGATGGGATTCTTAATAAATCGTCTACAGGCCTCGACTATGATTTAGGCAATTATTGGGAACGATACATTGCCAAATGGGTCAAATATAAACCTCCACGCTTTCTTTCTGAAAAGGGCTTTTTTGTTGGGAAGACGGGTAACAAAGCCAGGAAGTGGAATACCAAATCAGCCGATATTGAGATGGAATACTTGGGTCATGAAAAAGGTATTTTATGCTTTGAACGAATCGGTGAAAAGATCATTGCAACTGGAGCAGGCGATGGGAATATTATGATCTGGAATGAGGATTCTGGTCAACTAATCAAAAAGATCAAAGCTCACCGAGAACCGGTTTTTGATATCAAATTAAGTAATGATGGAAGACTACTTGCCTCCAGTGGATGGGACGGAGTGATTAACCTTTGGGATACACAAACCTGGGAACGGTACAAGTATTTTTACAATGAAGGCAACTCTGTCTATGAGATGGAGTTCACGAAGAATGATGCATACCTGATGACTGGAATGTTGGATAAATCACTTCAGCTACTTGAAATAGAAACCGGGAGATTTGTAAAGGAGTTTGTAGGACATACTGATATCGTTACTTCGATTCAGGTAGATGGTAATCGTATTTTGACCAGTGGGTGGGATGGAAGCATTATCGAATGGGAGCTATTTAGTGGATTGATTACCAATAGAATCAAAAATGAATCACCAGTTTTTGCAGCTATCTGGCATGAGGATAAGGTGATTAGTGTAGGGTCTGATCGAAATTTGACCCGCTGGTCGAAAGAAGGTCAGAAAGAAACCACGATTGAAGCCCATCAGGCAGAAGTTACGGGTCTTCAAATTGTAAGTAACCTCTTGATGACAAGTGATGTAGATGGTGTAACCAAGTTTTGGGACCTGGAAAACCTCTCGGAACTATACGAGCACATCCAGATTGGCAGAAATGACTGGATGGTGCGTACACCTTCTGGCTATTTTGACGCAACTGATGATGCAATATCTAATATTCATTTTGTTCGGGGAATGGATGTTTTAGGGGCATCACAAGTCATGGATAAATTCTTCATACCAGGACTGGTAGAGGATCTCTTCCAAAGCAAGAAAGATAAAACTTCAGTAGGCAAAGTAATTGACAATGCTCCACCTCCTGTAGTTAAACTGAATGGTGTTTCTAAAGATAATAACCAGGCAACGCTTTATTTGAAAATAACTGATCAGGGAGGGGGTGCAGAGAAGGTTCAACTCTTTCATAATGGAAAGCAAGTGCCTTTTGAGTCAGCGGTGCAAAAATCCAGATCTGAAGAAGACGCACAGGTCTTCACCATTGAATCACCATTGGTTTCCGGTTTAAATGAATTTTCTGCAAGCGCAGTTTCCACAAACGGTATTCAATCAAATAAGGCGATGGTAACGCTGTATTCAGATAGTAAAATACCTGGAAGCATCTGTCACATTCTTGCGGTGGGAATAAACCAATACAAGAATCAGGATCTTAATTTGAACTATGCTAAACCCGATGCTAGTTCTTTTGCTGACCAAATGAAAAGACAAGGGGAGGCGATCTTTGGTAGTGTATTGATTCATCCACTTTATGATCAGGCGGCAACAAAGGACAAGATTCTGCAAAAGATCAAAGAACTACAAGCTGAGGTATCCATCAATGATGTGTTCATTTTCTACTTTGCTGGACATGGGAGTATGGTAGATGGTGACTTTTACCTGGTATCCTCTGAGGCCAGTCGACTTTACGATAATGCCAAAATCAACGAATATGGCATTCAGTCAGGTGAGCTGCAGGATGCAATGAAGGATATCAAGGCATTGAAACAGCTGATAATTATGGATGCATGTCAGTCGGGTGGTTCTGTAGAAGTACTTGCAAAGCGTGGAGCCCCGGAAGAAAAAGCCATTGCCCAATTATCCAGGAGTTCTGGAATTCATGTAATGGCAGCTGCTGGGAGTGATCAATATGCCACAGAGTTTGAATCGTTAGGGCACGGGTTGTTCACCTATGCTTTACTCAAAGGACTGAGTGGAGATGCGGATGGAGCACCAAAAGATGGAAAAGTCACCATTTTTGAACTTAAATCTTATCTGGATGACCAGGTTCCTGAGCTAAGCATTAAATATAAAGGCTCACCTCAATACCCTCATACCTTTTCCAGAGGACAGGATTTTCCAGTAGTTGTGATACAGGATTAAATTTTTTTCTTGTCATTTGTAATAATTCAAAAGGAACCTGCACTAATGGAATAAAAGAGAAAAATCATGGAAAGAGAATTAGTTAAACAATCAAATTGGATTAGAAACTTACTACTAGTGGTAGGAGTTTTAGTCGGTACATTGGTGCTTTCGGAGGCCAAGGCTCAGCAGCTGGAGAACGCGCTGCTATGGGAAGTAAAAGGAAATGGAATTAAAAAATCGTATGTCTACGGTACCTTTCATATGCTCCCACAGGAAGATTTTAATCTTAAGCAAAGTGTAACGGATGCTTTTGACGCCTCAGAGCAGATAGTATTGGAATTGGATATGGATGATCCAGACATGCAGGCGGAGATGATGCAGAACATGTCCATGACAGATGGAAAGACACTGAATCAATTTTTTGATGAAGCAGAGTTGAAATTGTTGGATGAGGAACTGAAAGCAGCTGCCGGTTTAGGTGTTGCTCAGGTGAATACCTTCAAACCCTTTATGTTGCAGACGTTCATTCTTCCAACCTTTATTGAGGGTACTCCTGCTAGTTACGAGATGACCTTTGTTCAACGAGCCGTAGATCAGAAAAAAGAAATCCTTGGATTAGAGACAGTCGCTTTTCAAACGTCACTTTTTGATCAGATTCCTTATGAAGATCAGGCGCAGGATTTAATAGAAATGCTTAAAGATCGATCTTCAATGGAAGAGATCTTTGCTTTCATGATTACAATGTACAAGAAAGAAGATATCTCTAAGTTGTATGATGCAAGTGCAGACTATTTCAATGAGCAGGAATTGGAAATTTTGTTACACAAAAGAAACGTAAACTGGATTCCCAAAATAGAAGAAATAGCTAAAGAAAAATCGACCTTTTTCGGGGTGGGCGCAGGTCATCTTGGTGGAGAAAATGGAGTGATCAACCTACTTAAGGAAGCAGGGTATAAAGTAAAGCCTATCGACGAGGTAGAGCTTGCAAAGAATTAACAACTAGCGACCTATCCAATCAAGATCCGTGCGTGAAGATGCAGGGATTTTGGTGTTTCATCTCTTTCCATGATATCATACGATCCTAATTAATAGATTTTTTAACTAAGCATAGAGTAAGTAATCAATAATTGGCCATTTTCTTTCCATTGGATCCAACCCATTCCTTGTTTCTTAAAATCTTTATCGATCAAGTTTACAAGCACCCATTCATTTTCAACCATGATCGGTTTGAGAAAAGCATAAGCCCTATTAATGGCGTCTGCTTGAGTTGATGGTTTACGATGAATGATCTGTTGGCTGGGCGTTTTTAATTCAATGCTGTTTACACTTAATAGGAATTCGGCCCATGGCATAAAGCTTCCATACATCTTGTCAACATACATTAATCGTTGATTTTGGCGATTCACCTCAATTTTAAGGAAGTCATGACCATATCCACGTACTTTAAACAGCATGATACCATAGTCCAACTTCATGTATTCAGGAAGTAACCAAGTAGGCGCATATTTTACCTCCAGACCCAATTCATTTTGCGTAAATACAAGACTATCAGTAGGTAGGTGCTCCAAAACACTTTTTTCGAGATTGACTGAGCCGTAAAAGTTAAGCGTGGGATAGTTGTAAAAATTTGGTTTAAAGAAGCCAAGTCCTATGTTTTCCTCCGTGGTTGTCACTGACGCTTCTGAGGGTACGGGTATGAATTTGGCACTTGCCAAGTGAATAGCAACCGATTCAGGTGATTTGACTTGCTCATTTTTTCGTTTTTTGTATCGAAATTGAGTGATCCCAACAAATATGATTAGGACGATGAGTAAGATCCAATTAATCAGGATGATCCTTCGGTGAGTAAGTGCCCTCGCGAGGTAAATGGATAGAATGAGGGCAGCAATACCAAATCCGAAACCCCAACCGAGAACGATGGCAGCACTTGCCAGCATTTGATTTGCACTAGCTCCAGACCAGATCGCTGCATAAACCCCCACTAAAAAGAAGACGAGCGGCATGAGTAGGTACAACAAAAAACTGGCTGGTTTAAGTGATTTGTTCATGAGAGAGGAGATTAACTACCCTCTATAAAGGTAATGAATGCAAGGGAGCTTATCAATGGTATAAGAGCATCATGATTCCAATCTCCATCAAACTTTCATGAAAGATGAAACCGATTCATTCATAGCTATATGCCGCGTGACAATTTTTCTTTTGAAAGCTCTTCAATATCAGGAAACTTTAATACAATTTCTTTTATGACTTCTTTGTTCAAACCAGGACTTATTGATTTGTTATAGTGAAGTTTAATGTATCGTTTATCCTTTCTAGAAATTTTAATATTTGTAGATGCTGGATATTTATAAAAAATGCTGTACTCATCTTCTATTTCACCAAGAAGTCCTAAAGATTTTATGATCCCTTTTTTTAGTCGATAAATGCCTTCATTTGAATCTCTTATCAAGGATGGTACTATGCAAAAACTGGCTTTTGTTAAAGCATAATCTTTGTTCCAGTTGCGACTGCTCCAGTTATTAAATTCTGTTATTGCTTTTGGTGGTATTAGCGTTCCAGTTAAGTCTGCATATTTTTTTAATTCACCAAAGTATATCAGAATGTCAAAATCATCTTGTTTCGTTTCAGTTAATGAAATACCGGTAAGCTCATAAATTTCTGAAACAAACCTGCTCCAGGCCTTTTCATTCATGTATTGGAAATCTCCAACAATCTTATACTTAAGAGATTCTATATCACTGGTCCATTTAATTAATGGTTGATATCTTCCTTGTACTTCCCAGAAGGCCGTATTTGCATAATCGTTAACAAACTTTACAACCTTCTTGTCTTGTGCGTAAGTCAAGTAAATAGTAAAAAATAGAATTATGGAAAATGTAATTTGATTCATTATTTTGATAATACGGTTTACATTGACTGCATTCTAATGTATTTTAGGTTATTTTCAATACTATATCTTTAATTGCAGCTATCGCCCATGTATGAGGCATATGCTCTCATTTTATGGACAGCACATAGTGAAGTCTGCCGGTGCATTCAAAGTTTGTAGAAAGCAGTCCGCCATACAGATAGAAAACTCCCACGAGAAGAAGATAGTAGAAAGCACTTCCGTTTACTGGTAGCAGATTAGCGAGATGTTTTGCAGACACTTAGCAGAGGGCTAAGTAAGGCCATGCGAATATATCGTATGTTATGGAGCTTTTAGTAGTTCGAGGATATCTTCAGTTTCTGAGTTCAGGTAGTATTGTATATCGTTAAGAGGTTATTCAGAATCAATTCTGATACACTTTGAGTTGTCAGGTTTCCAGTGTTAAGGTAAATGATCTTCGGAGGTGTTCCACGAAGAGCGTTTAGGTCTACGAAATCAGAGTCAAATGTCACCACAGCAAAACCGTTGATCTTTGCATACTCAAAAATTTCAAAATCTGATGCATCTTCAAGTCCAACGAATCTTACCTGTTCGCATTCATTAAAATCGTCAGGTAGTTTCTTGAGGATTTTTGGTGAGATATTTTGATCGAAAAGAAGCTTCACT
>CAYWOQ010000022.1:0-51577 GCA_964459925.1 uncultured Roseivirgaceae bacterium | reverse complement strand
ATATCCAAAACTCTAGCCCACCTTTTGATTATTCTATTGAATAATCCGGGTTGAACCGACAGAAATTGCCAAATGTGCAAGCCTCAATGACTCTCGGTTTTCATTAATTATGTCTTCTTTTTTCATAAGCTCCAGTCTTGCTCCTCCTTCAAAAGACAAGAAATAAGAAGAAAAGCGTTTCTGCGAATTGATGTACTTATTCCCTGACGTGGCATTGAAATAAGTCTCGTAAAAAGATTTCATCTTTTCCAGATCAGAAACCCAAATAGCAACATGGTCTATCTTCATTCATTCAGTTTTCTTTTTTCGCATAAAAGTCTACAACGAAACCATCTGCAATAATTGACCCGTGTGTATTCCCGAATGCTTTATGTGCAGGATGGAGTAAATAGATATCTCTATCTTGTTCATTCGCGAATGTTAGAATGAAACAATGAGTAAAACCTTTATTGAACCCTTCTGGACTGTTGTTTCTTCCCCATTCAAATGACTGGATTTCAGGTATCTTATTTTTCAGGTCAGCAAAATCTTTAATAAGCGCATCTACCTGTTCCTTCGTTGCATCTGCTTTAAACTTAAAAGCAACTACATGCCGTAATGGTCTTGTTTGAGCTTTCGAATCGGTCACCATGCCTATTAAAATGGTACTTAAAAAAATGGTCGCAATTAAATTCTTCATAGGTATCAATCAATAGTTTCCTCCTTATACAATACTTGAAATACTCCATTTGTCCAGCCAAAACCATCTTGATTTGGGTATTCTCCACCTCCACCTGACAGACTCATATCAATTACATTATACTTCTCAGTCATTTTACCGGTGTTTTCAAAAACATTGGTATTTAGTTCTAACCACCTTCTTTTTATTTCAGATGCCAGTTCAACTTTATCATAATTTCTAAGACCTTGAATAGTCATCCATTGTAAAGGTGCCCATCCGTTAGGAAAATCCCATTGCTGACCTGAGGCGTTGAGGGTTGTTACCACTCCTCCTTTCATTAAAAATTGATTCTTTACTACTTCACTAACTTTGTTTGCTTGATCTTCTGAAGCCATTTCAAAGAATAAGGGATATAGACCGGCCAATGATTTTACAGGGGTTTGTTCTTCTTTAATAAAATCGTAATCCAAAAAGAACCCAAGCTCTTCATCCCAGCAGTACTTGATGATCAATTCTTTTCGCTGTTCTGCTTTGGATAAATAATTTTCACTTTCTGTCTGATTACCTTCTTCTTTGAAAGACCTGGCAATCAATTGCTCCAAATAGTAGAGCAAGGAATTAAGATCCACAGGAATAATGTCTGTTGTATGAATGGTAGAGAGATCATATACTCCACCATCTTCAATCTCAAACCATCTGGAACTAAAATCCCATCCAGACTCAGCTGCCGCTCTCAAATTTCTATAGGATTCCTCCTCCGTTCTATCTAGGTACTTTTCCATGGCTTCTTTGACCGTCTCAATATCTTCCCGATAACTCTCAGGTCTTGGGGTACTTTGATCGTCCCAGTATCGGTTAAGTATTCCTCCATCAAGTGATACCACTCTCCGATAGGTCTTATTCGAATCATTCAGCTGATCCACTCCGGCCATCCAGAAATTGTACTCCTTTATTAGATAATCCTGATAATCACTCAAGGAACTATTCGAATTATCTTCCACACTCAAAGCCACCATTAATGCATAAAATGGAGGTTGTGATCTTGAGTGATAATAGGTTCGATTTCCATTTGGGATGAACCCAATTGAATCGATCAAAAAAGAAAAATTTTCCACAATATTTTGAATCAGTTCGTCTTCTCCATCCGCCTTTAATCCAAGCATTGTAAAGTAACTATCCCAATAATATACTTCTCTAAAACGACCTCCGGGCACCACATACGAATTGGGAAGCGGGATCTTAGTACCGGTAATATAAGGATCTGCTGATCGTTCAAGAATACTCCATAAATTTGAAATATGTGCAGAAGGATTAGATGCTTTAGCTAGTTCATCCGAACCATTATATCCCGGAATCACAAAGTTCTCTGCTAAAAAACTCATCATTACCTCTGTGCGCTCTTTATCCTCCAATGCCTCATAATCCACTAAGATCTCTTCTACTTCTCTTTTAGGAATAACATCCACAAACGTTTTGCTATCTGGAAATAAATCAGTTCTGGTTTGCACTTCATAAAAAAAGTCTCCGTAAAGCGCCTCAGGAGAAAGAATCTTGACCTTATCAGGGGTTGATTCTTCCGTTTGGGCTGGTTTATTTAGAGAACAGCCAACTAGAAATAGGTTAATTATTATAAATGATAAAAGGTATTTTTTCTTGTTCACGCTACATTCGTTTTATCTTCATCCAAGATATGAAAAAATTACTTTTACTAGTCATTCTGATTTACAGTTGTCATTCACCATCAAATGATAAATCAGAAGAAACATGGATTCAACTATTCAATGGTAAAGATCTATCCAATTGGACTCCAAAATTCACTGGATATGAAGCTGGAGTGAATTACAAAAACACATTTAGAGTTGAGGACAGCTCGCTAACCGTTTCTTACAGCGAATACGATTCTTTTAATTATGAGTTTGGCCATCTCATTACCGATCGGTCTTTTTCAAGCTATCGATTAAGAGCAGAATATCGGTTCATAAATGAGCATATCAATAATGGACCTGCCTGGGCCTTTCGAAATAATGGATTCATGCTACATTCTCAATCTGCCGCTTCGATGTTAGTGAATCAGAACTTTCCAGTTTCATTAGAGGCTCAACCACTAGGCGGAAGAGATGAAGGAGAAAGACCAACGATGAACCTATGTACGCCAGGCACTCACGTGGAGATGGGTGATTCACTCAACATCGTGCATTGCACAAGCTCTTCCTCAAAAACCTATCGAGGAGATCAATGGGTTTCTGTAGAAATGATTGTCTATCGTGACTCAGTTATTCATCATTTGGTGGAAGGAGACACCGTTCTCACCTATTACAATCCAACCATTGGAGGAGATTTTTTAGATGATGTTGATTCAACTCTTTTTGAAATAGGCGCGCCTCTCAGGGAAGGATTTATTGCGATCCAAGCGGAAAGCCATGATACTCAGTTTAGAAAAATCGAACTATTAGATCTTACTAAGTATAAATAAAATTAGGATGCCTGTAGTAAGGCATCCTGTTCAATAGTTAAAATTCTGGTTGAATTAGAGGTAATATAAAGACCAAGCCCTACCTCCTGTAGTCTCCTGAAGATCCACACAACCCCTTTGTTCTCCAGGTATGGATTTATAGGCTAAAACATTTTCACCAACTTGTTCAGATCTTTGATAAGCCCAAACTGCGAATCCTCGAATTTGAGTAAGAAACTGATATACAACTAACCTTTCTTCCATCCCATTCATGGAATTGTTGTTTTCTCCTAAATAGCTATAGATTTCACTCATTAATTGAGTATCCTCTTCTTTTGATTTTGTTAAATGCTTAGTCAAAAAATCAACATAACCTTGTTCTTCAACAGAACCAATATCAGACTCACCTGTATCCTGAAGGAGTGACCTCATTGCTACTTCTACTGTTTTTCGAAAATTGGGTTTATCATCTACACTAATCACCTCTTTAATCATCTTATCGATGAATACATGAGCATTGACTTCTATCGCACCAGGTAAATTACCCGAGGGCGGTAACATGTTATCAATAATGTTTTTGACGAATCTTCCCTGCTCTTCTGTATAGAAAGAAGGAATCCAAGGAACTTCCTTTTGTTGACAGCTTTGCAATAGGCTTAAAACAGATGGTGACGCTACTAAAGCACCCACTGAAAACCCAATACTCTTTATAGCTTTTCTTCTTTCCATTTTTTTAGATATTCTGCTTTTTAAGTTCATTCACTGCATGATCAGCAGCTCTGGCTGTGAAGGCCATATAAGTGAGTGATGGGTTCTGACAGCCTGCAGAAGTCATAAATGAACCATCCGTTACATATACATTAGGTACTGAGTGGATGGCATTGTTTCCATTCAAAACCGAAGTTTTAGGGTCTCTCCCCATTCTAGCCGTACCCATTTCATGTATACCAATACCAGGAGCATGTTCTACATCCTGTGTCTCTATATCCCTAAAACCGGCATTCTCCAACATTTCTACTGCCTGAGCAATTGCATCCTTTCGCATTTCGCGCTCGTTTTCCTTCCATTCTGCATCAAAAGTTACCGTAGGAAGCCCCCACTTATCAGTTTTCTCATAGTCCAGATACATCCTATTTTCATGATATGGTAAGGTTTCACCAAACCCAGTCAATCCCATTTTCCAGGGCCCAGGTGTGACAATACCTTTCGTTAAATTCTTCCCGAAACTTAACTCTCTAACCATTTCTTTCCAGTCATTCCTACTTCCACCTCCTTGATAACCATATCCTCTTAAGAAGTTCTTCTGATCTGTATCACCTCCGAGATTTCTGAACCTAGGGAGATATATTCCATTCGGTCTCCTTCCAGTATAGTACTTATCTTGAAATTCATCGAAAGTACCAGAGGCACCAGCATCCAGGTGATGATCCATGATATTATGTCCTAGTTCACCGGAATCGTTGCCCATTCCTTCCGGGAAACGATCACTTTTTGATTGCATAAGTATGGAGGTGGACGCAATTGCTGATGCACAAAGGAAAATGACTTTCGCTTTAAACTCATACGTTTCATTCGTCTCAGCATCAATCACTCGCACTCCGGTTGCTCGCTTTTTGTCCTTATCGTACATCACTTCATGAACAATCGAATTGGGTCTGAGCGTCATATTGCCCGTTGCAGTAGCCATAGGTAAGGTAGATGACTGGCTACTGAAATAGCCACCAAATGGACACCCTCTCATACATCGGTTTCTATATTGGCAGTTGGATCTACCTGCTCCAGGTTTTGTCCCTTCTGTCAAATGTGCAGTTCGACCAATTGTTAAAACTCTATCCTTATACGTATTAGCAATGCTTTTCTTTAGGTGGTCTTCAACACAAAACATTTCCATAGGTTTCAGAAATTTACCATCAGGTAATTGTTCCAAACCTAAATTTTCACCGCTTACACCTATATGTTGTTCTACATAATCATACCATGGCTCAATGTCTCTATATCTCACGGGCCAATCAACACCAAAACCATCTTTGGCATTAGCTTCAAAATCAACATCACTTAGCCTGTAGCTTTGCCTGCCCCATGTAAGTGATCGACCCCCTACATGATATCCTCTCATCCAATCAAACCGCTTTTCTTCATTGTATGGATGATCGATATCATCAACGAAAAAATGATTATGCGCTTTATTCGTGGTGTATCCTGTTCTACTTTGCTTTTGTTGTCTTGCCCGTTCCTTTTCCGTCTGCATCCCTCCGTTCTCAAAATCCCAGGGATCCATATGCATTGTTGTGTAATCTTCAATGTGCTGTACCATTCGACCTCTTTCTAACACAAGTGTCTTTAGACCCTTCTCCGTGAGTTCCTTGGCAGCCCAACCACCAGTTATACCTGTTCCCACAACAATCGCATCGTAAGATTCTGATTGATTTATAATATTAAAAGAATTCATTTATTTGGTTTCGATTGAATTTGAAAATTAATAATTGTAAGCTGTATTTTTATTAATATTAAATTTTTTGAACGCAATCGATTGCAGTAAATTAATTCTTTTAAATTCCTTCGGAATATATTTTCTGACCTAATCTATTCTCGAAATGAAAAGAAGAATCTTTATAAGAAACATGGCTATTTCAAGTATTGGAGTTGGAGCCCTAGGGATCAAGGCATGTACCCCTTCTACCTCAAATAATTCAGAAAACACTGATCAAGTAATGGAAAGAAATGACCCATTTTTTAAACTATCCCTTGCTCAGTGGTCCATTCACAAAATGATTTGGGAAGGAATGGATCCATACGACTTTGCTGCAAAAGCAAAAGGATGGGGATTTGAAGGATTGGAATATGTAAACGACTTATACAATACTAAAATTGAGGCGGCAGGAAACTTAAGTTCAGGCATACAAACCATAGTGACCGAACTTAATAAAAGAAAGGATGACCATGGTATTCAAAACCTCATTATGATGGTAGACCTTCCTCCTGATGAGGGAGATATGGCTGTTTTAGATGAAGCTAAGAGAACAAAAGCTATTGAGATGCACCATCCATGGGTAGATGCAACTGCAGGATTAGGATGCCATTCCATTCGAGTTAATATGTTTGGTGAATTTGATCCAGTTGATTGGAAGACGGTTGCGGTTGATGCATTAGGCAGATTAGGAGAATATGCAGCTGACAAGGGTGTCAATGTCATTGTGGAAAACCACGGATGGCTGACCTCTAATGCTGCCCTACTTATGGAGGTAATTAGCGATGTGAACTTAGAAAATGTTGGAACATTGCCTGATTTTGGAAACTTCTGTACCAAAAGAAAAGACATGGAAAGGTGGGGAGAATGTGAAGAGGAGTATGATAAGTATAAAGGGGTAAGAAAACTTATGCCGGCAGCAAAGGCCGTAAGTGCTAAGTCTTATGATTTTGATGAAAATGGACAAACCAGCATAGACCATGTGAAGATGCTTCAAATAGTAAAGGATGCTGGTTATTCAGGCTTCATCGGTGTTGAATATGAGGGATCAAACCTCAGCGAGGAAGAAGGAATTATTGCCACAAAAAACTTACTATTAAATTCAGCTAAGAAAGTATCCTAATGAGAAGGACGGAGCTGCAGCTTTCCTTCATGATGTTTCTCCAATTCTTTATTTGGGGTGGTTGGTTTGTGACTATGGGTCCATTTCTTGCGAATAACCTTCATGCGAGTGGTGCTCAATCAGCCTTGGCTTATTCAACTCAGTCCTGGGGTGCCATTATTGCTCCTTTCATCATAGGACTTATTGCTGATCGCTTTTTTAATGCTGAAAGAATTCTTGGCGTATTACACCTCATTGGAGCGATTCTGATGTATCTGATGCATCGATCAGATGATTTTTCGACGTTTTACCCCTACGTTCTCGGGTATATGATTTTATACATGCCCACTTTGGCACTTGTCAATTCAGTATCCTTCAGGCAATTGACTGATCCTGCAAAACAGTTTTCAAAAATCAGGGTTTGGGGAACGGTTGGATGGATCACAGCCGGACTTGTAATTAGTTACGTTGTATCATGGGACTCACCGAATGCCGTAGCAGACGGTCTTTTGAAGAATACCTTTCTGCTATCTGGCACTGCGGCATTGATATTAGGCATATTTTCATTCACACTACCTAAGACCCCTCCTACGGGTAAAGGAGACGTCTCAATTAGGAGTATACTTGGTCTGGAAGCGATCGCTCTGCTTAGGAACAGGAATTTCACCATATTCTTCGTTTCCTCCATTTTAATATGCATTCCGCTTGCTTTTTATTATCAACTCACTGCTCAGTTTTTGACTGAATTAAAAGTCGAAAATGTGGCTGGTAAGATGACGATCGGGCAAATTTCCGAGGTGTTTTTTATGTTATTGCTTCCTGTCTTTTTAGGAAAATATGGCATCAAGAAAACACTGTTATTTGGAATGCTGGCGTGGACCATTCGCTATTTCCTCTTTGCATATGGCAATGGCGAATCATTAGCATTTGTCTTAATTATTGGGATTGCACTACATGGTATATGCTACGATTTCTTTTTCGTTTCCGGACAAATCTACACTGACTTTAAAGCAGGAAGTAAAATTCGGAGTGCAGCTCAAGGACTCATTACACTTGCTACCTACGGAATTGGAATGTTGATTGGATTTAAGATCGCTGGCTTTATCTTAGATAGCTATGCCATAAATGGTGGGCATGAGTGGAAAACGGTATGGGTCATTCCAGCCATATTTGCAGGTGCCGTACTACTACTATTCTTTTTAACCTTTAAGAACGAACAAATTAAAACTGAAGAAATCAATGGCTAGAATACGTCTTGGAATTTTAGGTGGTGGTGGAGACTCTTTGATTGGTATCTTGCATCGTGTAGCAGCATACATGTATGACAAATACGAGATTGTTGGTGCTGTGTTTAACCCTGATTGGGAAAAGAACATCCGTTTTGCAAAAGAGATCAACCTACCAACAGATCGTATTTATCAAAACTTTGAAATGCTGATTGAAGAAGAACTGAAACTACCTGAATCGGAAAGAATGCAAGTAGTTTCCGTATTAACACCCAATTTCTTGCATTACCCAATGGCAAAAAAGTTAGTTGAAAACGGGTTCCACGTCATTTGTGAGAAACCCATGACAATGACTTATGATGAAGCCAAAGAAATTAAAGCACTTGTTCAAGCATCCAACCTAACCTTCGCCGTTACTTATACCTACACAGGATATCCAATGGTGCGGGAAATGAGACAACTCATTTCATCCGGCAAAATTGGTGATATTCAAAAGGTAGATGTGCAATATTATCAGGGCTGGATAAACCCAATCATTCATGACAAAGTCAAGAGAGAAAGTACCTGGAGACTCGATCCGAACAAATCAGGTATAAGCTGCTGTATTGGTGATATTGGAACTCATGCCTTTGATATGGTTGAATTCGTTACTGGCTATAAGATCCAATCCATTTTGGCAGACCTTAATTATCTCTATGAGGATAACCAGATGGACATTGATGGTACCATCCTGTTGCGACTCAGGGATTCTATCAAAGGAGTGCTACGTGCAAGTCAAATTGCTTCTGGTGAAGAAAACAACCTACGAATATGGGTCTATGGAAAGGCGGGCGGATTAAGATGGGAGCAGGAAAATCCGAATTACCTGGAATTCCTACCTGATAACGGAGCCAAACAAATATTAACCAGGGGTCAAGATTATAACTCAGAAATATCACTAAACGGAACCAAGATTCCACAAGGACATCCCGAAGGAATATTTGATTCCATGGGAAATATTTACAATGGCGTTGCAAAATCCATCAATAATATGCCTTACGATGAATGCGAATTCCCTACGGTAATTGATGGTACTCGAGGCATGGATTTTATTGAAAAAGCCGTAGCTTCTCATAAGGAAGGCAATATCTGGAAAACAATAGAAGATTAAAATGAAAACAATTAAAGGTCCTGCAGTTTTTCTTGCACAATTTGTAGATGATCAAGCGCCATATAATTCTCTTCAAGGAATGTGTAAATGGGCTGCCGATTTAGGTTATAAGGGAATACAGATTCCAACATGGGAGAGTTTCCTGATTGATTTGGATAGAGCTGCCGAAAGCAAAGATTACTGTGATGAGTTAAAAGGAACCATTAATTCCCACGGACTCGAAATCACTGAACTATCTACACATCTACAGGGTCAGCTTGTGGCAGTACATCCTGCATATGATATCATGTTCGACAACTTTGCTCCTGATCACTTAAAAGGTAACCCGAAAGCTAGGACTGAATGGGCGATTGATGTGGTGAAAAAAGCCGCGAAGGCAAGCAATCATCTTGGACTGAAAAGTCATGCAACCTTCTCTGGCGCGCTACTATGGCATACCTGGCATCCATGGCCTCAAAGGCCTCCTGGCCTGGTTGAATTGGGATTTAAAGAACTTGCTAAACTTTGGTTACCCATTCTTGACGTTTTCGAAGATAATGGAGTGGATGTCTGTTACGAAGTTCATCCTGGTGAAGACATTCATGATGGTGTCACATTTGAGCGATTTCTTGAAGCAACAAACAATCACAAACGGGTGAATATTTTGTACGACCCCTCCCACTTTGTACTCCAGCAGCTAGATTATATCGCATATATCGATCATTATCATGAATTTATTAAGGCTTTTCATGTGAAAGACTCAGAGTTCAATCCAACTGGAAAAAAAGGAGCTTTTGGAGGTTACGAAGACTGGCAAAACCGTGCTGGAAGATATAGATCACCTGGAGATGGTCAAGTTGACTTCAAAACCATTTTTACAAAGTTGACAGAATACGGTTGTGATGTTTGGGCCGTAATGGAGTGGGAATGCTGCGTGAAAAGTCCGGAGCAAGGAGCAAGAGAAGGTGCTAAATTCATCCAGTCGCACATCATTGAAGCTACACATAAGAAGTTCGATGATTTCGCAGGAGGAAATGTGGATGAAGATCACCTTAGAAGTATCCTGGGTACAAATTAATTAATGTTCAAAATTATAATTCGCTATGAGTAAACTTGACTTTCAGAGCACAGTAAAAGGTAGTCTATTAGAAGGATTCTATCCTTCTGGATGGGATTTAGAGAAAATTGATCACTGCTGCGATTTAGGCCTAGAAAAGGCAATTACCCCTGCAGAATATTGGAATGAAAACTTCAAGCCCCTTCCAGTTAATAACCTGGAGGAAATGGAAGAAAAAATGGGTCTAGAAATTGCGAACCAAATCATTTCTACCAGAAATAACCGAGAACAACTTGCCATTATTCTACCTGTAGGTCCAATGGGGATGTATAAGTATGTTGTTAAAGCATTAACTGATCAAAACATTTCTGCAGACCATGTGACTACCTTTAATATGGATGAGTGGTCTAATAAAGATGGTGAGACCATGCCAAGTGATCAGGAAGGTTCATTTGAAGGCGCTATGAAGGAAGCATTATTCGATCCTTTGGGAGAGTTAACTGTTCCCCTATCACAAAGAAATTTCGCAACAAAAGAGAACTTACCAACCTACGCAGAAAAGATTTCAGCCATAAAAGAGGAAGGTGGAAAATTAGTAACCGTTTATGGGATCGGAAGAGCATGTCATATTGCTTTTTGGGAACCACAAATTGGGGATGAGTTTGATACTGATGAAGAATGGAAAAAACAAACGCATAGAATAGCTCAGGCACTCCATCCACTAACTATTGAGCAGAACTCTCTTCATAGTTTCAATAGTAGATTCACGCTTATTCCATGTTGGGCAAATACAATTGGACCGGGACTATATTTGCAAAGTGATTATTGTATAGGAGGAGCTGATGGAATATATCCTTCACGAGGTGCAGGTTGGCAAGGAATGAGTCTTTGTGTCACACTCCAATATGGGCCATCAAGATGGATACCATCCAGCTGGATGCCGACGCTTCCAGGAAGTCTGACTTTCATGGCTGGTTTAGCCGGACCTCTTCTACCCGAAGCGCATTAGAAATAGTTGAAAATCTTTGCTACCATAATATTCATTTTCATTCTCTTTGGTTGTACCAGTGAAGATCCTGGCCCAATCGAAGAGAATATTATTCCAGAAGAATTATCTGTCGTTTCAGAAGTAGGTTTTGATGTTCAGATTGCAGATATCAATACCTCATCAAAGCAAGTGATAATCACAGATCATTCTGAGCAATTTGCTGACGCAAGGGGTAGGAAATACTTGGATTATACAGAAGAGTATATCACTTATGTCTATTACGAATTCCCAAGAATTGAATTATGGAGAAAGAACTTATCAACAGATGAAAAACTCTCGGGAGTAATTCATGAAATATCAACAAACCAATATGTATTTGACGCAATAAGCGACGATGATTTCGCCTATTTATTGGTTGATGAGTTCATTGATCAGGACCGGGTAAAAAGATCAGTAGTAATCACTGACCTTAAGGATATGTCTAATCGAACGCAAGTTCATTTGACAAACACATTTAACAATCAGTTTGGCTCTAATTATTTAAAATCGACTGATGAGGGCTTACTGGTTTATACTACAAATCATAATAACAATGTGAGTCTTTATAAGATCAACACAGCAGAAGGCACAAAAACAGACTCGATCTCATTTGAGGGCTACCCTATCATTTTTTTGGATAAAGAAATGATTTGTGAGATTACGATGGAAAACAGAGTTAGTAAATATCTTCTTTCGGATTTCTCACGTGTTAGTAATGGAAACTTCGATTTTAATAATCTTAATGCCAGATCGGGCTTTTTTGAGAATAGAATAGAAAACGATCGTATGGTTACCTACTTTTCTTTTGCGCAGCCTTTTCCTATCACTTCTGCACCCATAGAAGTCAGTATTGAAAATGGGCAAATTCTGACTGAAGACCTGTTCTATCTGGTTGATTTATATGAAGCTTTCGAGCAAGAACGAGGGTTTAATATATCCATAACAACCTTTGAAATAGATATACCTAATAGAGTCGTAATCATAGGTTATGTTGGACAACAAAGCATAAGTCTAGGAGATGTTGGAGGCGTAATATTCGCAAATTTTGACGGAGAACTACTGGATTTTATTGAGCTCCCAATGATCCCTACAGATATTATATTGACTAAATAAACCTTAGTTTTTAGCAACTGACTCTACGCTACCTTCTTTCCTGGTTACTAAATTTTGAACAATGAACTCTCCTATCTGTTGGCCTTGATCCACTCCGTTTTCACAAGCCATCATATAATGAATACCACCGTACAATCTACTGATCGCAGCTTCCTCAGACGCTCCTAAAAAAGATTCAAAAGTACGAGCAGGCAACCCATATGCCATTTCTGTAGTGTCATTAAATGCGAAATTGTCGCCGTACAAATCAGTTAGTGCCACAGCAGCGGCCCTGGAAATTACACTATGACCACTTGTATACTCAGGAAATGGTGGAGTCTGAAGTAATGGTACCCAATCATCATCCATGTATTCGTTGATCAAAGTCTCAGGTCTAACAACAATACTTCTCCATTTCTCATCCCAACAACTGATAAATGCATCAAAAAGTGCTATAGAAACTTTTGTATAGGTCTCAATGGTTTCAGCAAAATCATTATTGGATTGTCTGGTAGCAATAGCTGCAATACCTATCCAATGACCCCCAGGAGTGATTTTTTTTGTTGCAAACATGGCATGTCCACGATGATGAGATACATAAGGATTACAATCCCAAAACTGTGCAATAGCAGTTTGCTCATCATCAAGATTTTTACCCACATCATAGACTTCCTTAAGCTGTCGATAGAATTCGGAACTTGGATCAAGATCAAATGGAATAGGGTCAATTGGTTTAAACTGGTGTGCTGAATCCAGCACCATCGTTCGTATCTTATTCCAATGCGGCTCAATTCCTTGCATATAATCAGGAGGTGTAGGTTTCCAATAATGGGCCTCTTGCCTGATTGTATATTGGGGGAACGTTCTAGTTTGTTTGTACATGTCTGCATCTGCCCACGCTAAAACATGATCAGCAACCAAATCACCGTATCCCAATGACGCATTTTTTATGGCTTTTGGTAAACCCTCTTCTTCCAATTGAGCAAATAATTTAGTACGATATTCAACCATCTTATCCTCAGAAAAGATTAGTGTCTGACCAACTTTTAGGAAGGCGTGAATTGCAGCTAAATGATAATTGATCTTGTCATTATCAGGTTGAGGAACGGAGGAAAATTCATTGAGTTGACCGGCAAGCGATTGGTATGTCTCTTTGTACATGGGTCTGATCGCCTCATACGCAGCAATACTTGGATAAGCATAAATTCGGCTTGCAACGGGTGGTGAGAAGATATCATGTACAATCACCTCAGTTAATGCATTAACTGACTTTCGGAAAGTCTCTGGGTCTTCCAGTGTAGCTTTATATTTCGTATTCTCCTCGCAAGAGAATAATAATATGGTAAGGAATAAAAGACTAAATTTTAACTTTCTCATATCACTTTTCATTTACTCAATGGCATAAATATATCTGCCTTCCATTTAATTTCTTCTCGATCTATATTCGGATTATTACGGAAAATTTCTAAAGGCTTTAAATCAACTTTAATATTCTTTTCTGAAGCGTAGTGCTTTAATGCATACCACGCTCTATCAGAATTAATGTAATTGCCATTATAAACCGCCTTTATAGCATCAAAACTTTGAATCTTTTTGAAAAAGAATACTGTATCATTAAGTACTTTCCTCTCCTTTACTGGAAAACAAAAATTATAAACGAGTATATCGTTTTTCTGGTCCCAATCTTCAATTTCCAACAATGGGCTACCAGTAATTTCAAGTTTACTCGAACCAATTACTTCACTGATATAGCTGTAATTTTCCATCATTCCTCCTGCCTTCCCTAGTTGGGTTGTCTCTAGCGGTAAACAGATGCAAAGTTGTTCATCAAAAACACTTTTACCAACAACCTGCACTTTTAGTTTACTTAAATGTTCGCTTAGCTTTTCATAAAAATCACTTACCAGTTCTTTTCCATTCTGCTTAATGGGAGTGCTAAACAGCAACGATCCTACTCTATTGAAAAATCGGTTGGTATTGGACTCTAAAGCGGCATATACGATGGTTGTAGAATCCTCATCAAACTGGAAGGTCCAATGTGTGGTATAAACTTCACCATCGATTACCATCTTCTGAATGGCTGATTTATTATTATAATCTAACCCAATAATTTCACCATCCTTTGAACCTGCCCAAGTCTTAAAAGTGACTAATGCAATATCAGGCAGAGTAGAAACCTTGAACTTGAAACGCACATCGTACACACGAATCAACAATAGCCAAACCAAAAAAAAAGAAATAAGTATGGTTGGTAAAACCCAATAAACAAGCTTTCTTCTCATTTCTCAATTGAATATAATTCAGCAGGACCATTATTGATTGTTACAAGTAAGTACCTGTTGCCTTGAATTTCTACTGATGACAAATTCCTTACAGGCTTAAAAAGCAGATCTAAACCCAACTCTACCCCAAGTGAATACTTCTCTTCATCCCAAATAACTGCTCCGGGAAAAGAGCCTAAGCGGCCCATAAAAGGTTTAACTCCAAAATAGTTACCTCCAACTATCAACTCATCATCATTATCACCATCAATATCCATGGCTTCAAAAGATGTAATTGGGGCTAGTTGAAAGTCCTTTGCAAACTCAACAAAATCATATTTTCCACCATTATTCCTGAGATAACCTGAAGACAATTGGTTTACTTCAAATAAAGTACTTTGATCGATTTTACGACCAAATATTTTCTCGACTGTCTCACCTGCAAAATTCTTGTAGGAGGTGTATTTCTTTCGAAGCTCCACCATTTGTGAGGCGAGTTGGTCAAAAGACTCTATTGGATAGTATGCCTTATCCTTATTTATCGCAATAATGGTTTCGGTACTTCCATTATTATCAAAATCAGCATAATACATCTTGAGAGGAAACTCTTTTGATGCAGTGAATTTTGAATTATGGCCCCAATTTCCCAGCATGTAATCAATATCTCCATCCTTATCAATATCAAAGGGATAAATGCTTTGCCATAAACCATTTTCCTCCAAACCTATATCCCAACTTGTAAATTTTACTCCATCAGATGCAAGAAAAACAGGGCTCATCCATTCTCCAACCACAATCAAATCAACAAATCCATCTGCATTAAAATCTGTCCAAATGGCATCATTGATTATTCCCAGCGCTTTGAATGTCTCAGCATCCAACATTGAAAATTCCCCATCCGTGTTATTTAAAAGGTATGAGTCAGGTATTTTGCCGTAATCACCAGTAATACTGTGGTTACCAACGAATACATCAAGGTCTCCATCATTATCGTAATCGAAAGACTTAACTACGGAAGTGTTCTCAAATGTAGCCGGAAATACCTCCTCTTTTAACCCCTTTGATGAGTTAACTAGATAAGTATTAGTAAGTGGTGCAAGCTGACCAAAAAAGTCTGAACCTCCACTCGCAATTATGAGATCATTCAACCCATCACCATTAAAATCACCAAGAGTGGCATTTACATCTTCTTTTGTTATTAACCCTTTTTCCCAATCCTGATCACTTAAAACAAATCCTGTGTCATTCTGATATAAGATTTGTGGAGCGATAAACTTAGACCCTCCAAAATACAAGTCGTCCTTACCGTTACCACTTAAATCACCAATGGCAACTGCAGGACCTCTATCACTTGCTTGAAAGGGAATAAGCTTTTGCCTATCAAAGTGTAGGTACCTGTCTTCTATGTGATCGAAACTTATCAGGTCCGACCGTCGAAAGATTGGGGCTTTGGTTTCTTTAAGATTTCTTTTTTTATCAGGCTTCATATAAACAACCTCAATCGCCTGATTCGCTTGAATGCTGTAGAGCATTTGGACATCACCATTTGGCCAAATCACTTGAATAGAATCAACCTCTTCTTGGTTCCCTAGCCCAAAGTGCAAAATAGGTTCTGAAGATGCTTGAAAGCCCCTGGAAGTATACATTTCACGCATTTGGGTTGAATTGTCGGCATATAAAATAACCTTAGTTCCTATCCCAATCAGATTAAGCTTTGTAAATGAACATTTAACCTTAAGATAGTTCCCTGAATTGGTTCCATTAACCATAATGGCAGTCGGAGCATTAACATTATTTGTGATAATATCTAAATCCCCGTCATTATCTAAATCTGCAAGAGCGCTGGAAGTAGAATAAGACGGATCAATACTCAACCAGCTGTCAGTCATTTCTTCAAACGTATACCCATTGGCACCTTTAAAAATTTGATTTCTTGCAGCCCCATCCGGCATCATATCCAAAGCTTTTTGATCAACAATTTTGGTGTTATTGATCGTATTCCTAATCTGATCCCCAGATACAAACTTGATAAAATCCAGATCATTGGGACGCTTAGGAATTCCATTGGATATATAAAGATCCTGATATCCGTCTAAGTCAAAATCAGCAAACAATGCACTCCAACTCCAGTCAGTGGCTTCTACTCCACTAATTAGTGCTGTTTCTATGAATTGACCATTAGATTGACCAATATTCAACATGTTGCGAGAAAACTGGTAATAATAGCCGAATTCTTCATTCCTTAGCCTTAGGATATTTATGTTTTCATCTCCCTCTGACATTTTCAGGACTTTCTCTTTTTCTGGTAACATGTCCAGAGAGATCAAATCTGGTATTCCATCATTATTAATGTCTGCAACATCATTTCCCATGGAAAACCTTGATGTATATCCAAAGCTATCTCTTAAACTTTCTGTGAATGTGCCATCTCCATTATTGATGTAGTAGTAATCGTCTTCATGAAAATCATTCCCAACGAAAATATCTGGATAACCATCAAGATTAAAATCAGAAATAGCCACACCAAGTCCATAACTATTTACACCACCATAGATACCGGCCTCTTCACTGACATCTGTGAATCGTAAAGAATCATTTCTTAGTAGCTTATCTCCAGTCTCGTAGTTTCTTTTGTATCGGAGTGCTGCCTTTCCAAAAGATTCTTGAGTGTGCACTGCATGATTCAGTAGGTAGATGTCTAAATCACCATCTAAGTCATAATCTAAAAAGGCAGCCGAAGAACTATAGGTATCAAAATCAAGCCCGAACTCTGATGCACGCTCACTAAATGTATTATCTCCGTTATTGATGTAGAGTTCATTGTATCCAGTCAGACCTTTTATTCCTACTACAGCACAAACGTAAATGTCTAATAAACCATCCTGATTGACATCACCCATCACGGCTCCTGTATTCCAATCGCTTACCTTTCGTATGCCTGATTCTTTGGTAATGTCTTCAAATTGAAGATTACCTTTATTCAAATACAATCTATTCTCGACTTGATTACCTGCTAAAAAGATATCAGGAAGTCCATCATTATTTATATCTCCCACTGCGGTACCTCCTCCATTGTAGAAATACAGATAATCTAAAATGTTAAAATCATCAGACTCTGTAAGCGTATTTTCAAAAGCAATACCAGATGATTGAACATCCAGTTCAGTAAACATTTTTTTATCCTGCTGACAAGAAATTAAAGTTAAAATGCCAATTAACAGGGTGTATCGAGAGAATTTCAAATAAGTACCGTTTAGTTGAATTGAAAGACTTTTGGTAATGAATCATTGATTGCAGTAAAAAGATACTCACTACCATCTTTATCCTTTAGCAGTTCTAAATGCTTTACTTCATCTTTCACAAAAAATCCACTTTCACCATAATTTTTCCATTCAAAATCCAGGTTGCCATTACCAATTAACACATGGCCATAGGAGGCATCAAGCCTTGAATACTGTGGTCTGAACTCATAGTTGTTGCCAGCCATAATCAGATCCATGATCCCATCATTATTGATATCTTTACATGTAATATCGCACACACAGGATAGCTGCACTCTATTAGGCAATACTTTTATCCTAAACTGCCCATTTCCCAGGTTCTCAGCAACTATACTTTCAGAGATGGTTGATTTCTTCACTAGTGTTCTGTCCACAACTTCTTTCGGAAAAAGTTCTTGAATAGTTTTTTTAGCATAGGCAGAAGCTTTTAGGTTCTCTTTCTTTAGGGAAACAATTTGCATGGTTACTTCCTTCCTCATATGAAGCGGATAATCACCATTATTCTCATAGACCGTTGTAATCTGCTCCATTCCACCATTTTCATCAAAATCATTCACCCACAATTTCATGGGGCTATCAAAAGAAGGTTTATAAGGAATGTTACTTCCCTTATTTCCCAGAATTAAATCCATATCTCCATCATTATCTAAGTCAGAAGATGATATAGTTAACCACCATCCGTGAAGACTATCTAATGAAGACTCTATTGGTTTCAGAAATTTTCCGTTCAGACGAAATACTTTAGGACTACCCCAATCAGATACAGTGATCAGCTCCATTTTATTATCATCATCAAGATCTGTCCAAATTGCGTCAGTGATCATTCCAGCCTCTTTAATATCATAGGCATACCGTTCCGTGCCGTCATTAAAAACACCATTACCATCGTTGACAAATAAGAAATGTGATGGGTTTATACCATAAACAGCTGGCACACTTCTGGAACCTACAAAAACATCGAGATCGCCATCATTATCAAAATCATGTGGTGCAAGTACTGAAATATTTGTTCCAAGTGATGGAAATTCATTGACCGACTTCTTGAAGTTCCCATTACCATCATTTAAGTAAAGTCGTAGCCCATAATCTGATTTATCTTCAACTTCATTACCACCCGAACCTACAAGAATATCCTGGTCTCCGTCATTATCAACATCAAAAATGGATGCAGCCGTATCTTCAAAATAATGATCATTTATCATTTCCTCTTGCTCAGTATGAATCATTTTTCCCTCTCCTGAATGTAGATATACCATCCCACTTTGTCCTTTAGCACCACCGACAAAAACATCTTCTATACTATCCCCGTTCAGGTCTCCTACCGCAGTTGCAGGTCCTTCTTGGGATAATTGTTGTGGTATTAGTGTTTCAAAATCAAAATCATTAAAATAATTCTCACGATGTGATATCATGCCGGTATTTTCTACTTCCTTCAGTAATTGGGATTTCTCATTGATTTTGAATTTGTATTCGTTACCTGTTTCTTGATCAATTTCTATTGTTTGATTTGCTTTTACATCTTTCAATATGGTAACAGTCGCGTCAGGCCATCTTACCAGAATGGAATCAATGGTATTCTTGCCACCCAACCCGATATTCATCGTGTAATCGATGGATGATTGAAAACCTCTAAAAGGCATCTGTTCCTGAAACAGCACTTCATTTTCTATATAAATTTCAATTTCAGTACCGATGGCAAACGTATTATTCTCGCTCCCTATGAGCTTTACTCTTAAAAAGTTGTTTTCATTGATGCTTTCTGAGTTATTTCTGTAAATGAATGCTTCCATGTTGACATTATTGACGACAATATCTTGATCGCCATCATTGTCAAGATCCGCATAGGCCGCACCATTAGAGAAGCTTGGAATCTCTAAGCCCCATTCATTAGCCACATTCTTAAAAGTTAAATCTCTTTGATTTTTATAGGCATAATTAGAAAGCGGACGAACTGGCATTTTTTCTATGATATCACTGATCTCCTCCTTTTTACCAGTAAGCACAAGATTTTGGATTACCTCATCAGCAAAGAAATCAACAAAGTCAATGTCTGTTAAATCGTGTGGTATCCCATTCGTAACATACAGGTCTTTGTATCGGTCATTATCCATATCGAACATCAACCCTGCCCAACTCCAGTCCGTTTTTGCGACACCACTGTAATATGCTATTTCAGAAAATGAACCATTTCCATTATTGATTTGAAGAGTATTCTGGATATACTGCTGATAAAAATCTTTACTCTGCTTCAATTTGAAAATGTTGTAGTTCTCGAATTCCATGACACTTTTGATTCGCTGATTTTCCTCTGGAAGCATATCTGTGATAAATATGTCATTTAGCCCATCATTATTGATGTCACCCATGTCAACACCCATAGCGGAAAGACATAAATGTGATACCCAATTTTTTATATCCTCTGTAAATGTTCCATCTTGATTATTTATGTAGAGGTAGTCTCTTTCATAAAAATCATTTGAAACATAAATATCAGGGTACGTATCTCTGTTGATGTCAGTCACATAAACTCCAAGCCCAAAACCGATCAAACTACCATATACTCCGGCCTCATCACTCACATCTTTAAAGACGCCATTATCGTTTCTAAGTAATAAATCTCCAACACCCTTAAATACTTCAGGCACGTCCCAGTCCCTTGCTCTTACTTGTCTGTGAGCCGCATAACCCAAACTACTTACTGGGATATTACTATTATTTAAGATGTAAGCGTCAAGGTCACCATCTTTATCATAATCAAAAAAGGATGCATGCGTAGAAAATCCAGTCTTTGCAAGATTGTATTCATTAGCTTTCTCAGAGAATGTTAGATCTCCATTATTTATAAACAGCTCATTGTCATGATTATCACCAGTCAGGTTACCAGCATTACTAACATAGATATCTAATAAACCATCATTGTTAATATCCACCATTAGCACTCCTGTAGACCATGGCTTATTTCCTTTTATTCCTGCAGTTTCCGAAATATCTTCAAATTGAAAATCTCCTTTATTTAGATACAACTTGTTAGGAAGCATATTGGCTGTCATGTAAATATCAGGTAGACCATCATTGTTAATGTCACCGATTGCCACCCCTCCTCCGTTGTAAAAATTTCTGTATTTGAAGATGTTAAAGTTCTTTTGATTTTCCACATTGTTGATAAAATCAATACCCGTTTCATCAGCACTCATTAGCGTGAATAAACTTTCAGATTTACCTACTTTTTCAATATCTGAACAAGAAGAAGCAAATACAAACAACAAAATCAACCCTACACTTTGTATTCTCATATTCATTTATTTTTAGATCTTTTCAAAATGACTGGTTTATCATTGTTTAGCCCAATCAATAGATATTCATCGTTATTGATAGTGATTCTTTCCATTTTTCTAGCAGCCCCAGTGATATTTAGATGTTCCCCTGTGTAAAATGAACCTTTACGATCATTGAGCATTACTAGCCCATGCAGCGCGTCTAACCTACCTAATTGAGTACTAAGTTCATATGAATTTCCAACCAACACCATATCTACAAACCCATCCTCATCAATATCATCTAGCATTATATCCTGAACGGAGCTCATCTGGGCTTCAAAAGGAAGCATCTGAGGCACAAAAATACCATTTTCTACATTTTCAAAATAGGTTGATGATAAGTTATATACTCTTTTTTTCGAAGCTTTTTTAAGTTTTTCGGGGCCAAATAATTCACCAAATGATGCCTTAGCAAATGACAAATAGGATAAATATTTTTTATTCAAATAAGGTAGTTGTTTTGACAGTTCATCCTTGGATGCCAAAGTAGTTTCTTCCCCCTGGTGGTAATAGCTTATAATAGGATCTACTTTCTCATTTTCATCAAAATCATACCGATAAAGTGTAATAGGCTCTTCTTTAGACGCTCTAAGTCTAGTATTTAAACCCCAATTACCAGCAACCAAATCAGTATCGCCATCATTATCAAAATCAGCAGCCTCTATTGTGTTCCACCACCCTTCAGAATTTGGTAAAATTATTTTCGGTTTAAAGATTTCTCCATCGTTCAAAAAAATCGTGATGGGAATCCAGTATCCAGCAACCAAAATGTCGTCATACCCATTCTTATCGAAATCTAATACTTTAACATCTTCAATAAGCCCGTAATTCATAAATTCAGGAGCGCTCAGATTAGTTACATCTTTAAAGGTTCCATTTTCATTTTTCAGGATATAGTTTTTACCGTTTTTTCCAAACTGACCGGTAACTGTATTCGAAGTAATAATAAGGTCAAGGTCACCGTCCTTATCAATATCAAAGCTTTTAATTGAAGACACATGCTGTTCTATCTCTTGAAACTTTTTACCTTGTGTCCATCCATTATCATTAAAATATATACAGGGCTGAATAGCTTCACCTGATACGAATTCATTACCTCCATAGCCAACCAATAAATCAAGATCACCATCATTATCGGCATCAAATAAGTGACTGGCAGTTACCTCGTAAATAAGATTCTCATCTAATTGCCAAACATCAGGTTCATACAAACCATCACTATCACCAAAAAATATTTTACTTCGCTGTCCCTTCCCACCACCAAGAAATAGGTCATCAAAACCGTCCATATTAATGTCACCCACAGAGATGGATGGACCTTCATTTGACTTAGCGAAAGGTATCAACGGGTCTCTATCAAAATCAAGGACCGTTTGATCTAAATGACTAAATCGGATTAATTCTTTATCATTCAATTCAAAAAATGAATCATTCTCACTATCCGCATCATAGATTTGGTCTGCATCTTTTAGCGACAAGATGATGCTTTGATTTGAATTAATATTATACCGCTTTTGAATAGAACCATTGGGCCAGATGACAATCAATGAGTCAACCCTAGTATTGGTTCCGAGTCCAATCGTATGATTTAATGGACTACTGGAAAGGTATGTTCTGTTTGGAAAATTTTCTTCTCTTATAACCAACGATCCAGCGTGGATCCTAATTTTTGCCCCCACTCCAAGTTTATTATCCCCATCACCGACATAAGCGATTTTCAAATAATTGACGTAACCTGACAATGATTTATTCTCATAGACAAAGGCTGGTTGATTGATATTATTCGTCACAATATCTAAGTCACCATCATTATCTAAGTCCACGGCAACTGCGCCGCTTGAATAGGAATTCTTTTCTTCAAACCAGTCCTCAGAAACATCTAGAAATGTTGTTCCTAAATTTTTGAAGCCGTAGTTTCTCACATACTTTGAAGGGATTTTATCTGCCACTTCAAAATTGTCTACTGAGGGATTCATCAACTGTTTTTGAATTAATTCTTCTGATGCGAACTTCACATAATCCATATCATTGGTAGCAGCCGGAATCCCATTAGTTATGTATAAATCTTTGTAACCATCTAGATCAAAATCATTCGCTAAAATCGCCCAGGACCATTCAGTAGCTGATATTCCTAGTTGAAAAGCTGCTTCTGAGAACCCTCCTGCATGGTTTAAATGAACAGTATTTTGCATAAACTGAGGTGAGTAGCCTTTTCGTAAATATTGGTGATAGATTGAATAGGGATATTCAGTACCAGAAGTTTTATAAGAAACTAAATCTTGAGGCAACATATCTAAGCTTATAATGTCTTGCATTCCATCATTGTTAAGGTCTGCAAAGGCATTACCCATCGAAAAATGGGTGGTGTGTCCTAAAGGATTATTTTTTTTATTAATTAGGTCTTCAAATGTCCCATCACCTTGATTGATATAGAGATAATCATTTTCAAAAAAATCGTTTCCTACATAAATATCTGGAAACAAATCTCCATTCAGGTCCCCAATGGAAAGGTCAAGCCCATACCCAATGGCTCCCTGATAAATCCCTGATTCCACAGATACATCAACGAAATACTCATTGTCATTTCTAAGTAGCATATCACCGGAAAGACTGTCAGTCTTCTTACGAATTTCTCCTAAACCATAATTGCTATTTGGATGTACCGAGTGATTTAAAACATAGGCATCAAGGTCACCATCCAAATCATAGTCAAAAAAGGCAGTTTGGGTACAAAAAGCACTAATATCCAACCCATGCTTCGGTCCAGCTTCAATGAAGCTAGGCACTCCATTCGTATTGACTCCCTGATTGATATACAGTAGATTTCTACCCTTAATTCCTTTATAGTTTCCTACTTTGCTAATATATATATCAATAAAGCCATCTGAATTAATATCAGTAGCTGTCACACCAAAAGACCAACCTGTATCATTGTTGATTCCTGCGGGTTTAGTGATATCTTCAAATGTTAAGTCACCTTTATTTAAATACAGTTTATCAGCAGCTTGATTGCTAACAAAATAAAGATCTTCTAAACCATCATTGTTAAAATCTGCAGAGGCTACTCCTGCACCGTTATAGTAGTATAGATAAGTAAGGATATTTAAATCAATCGTTGGATTCAACTCGTTTGAGAATTCAATGCCGCTGCGCTCTATCGGGATAAATTCAAAGAGTTTTTTCGTCTTCTTACAGGAAACAAGCGTAAAGAAACATATGATTAAAACGAAGCTCTTACCCATTTTTTGTAATACTAACCGACTCCTCAAATAACTAAACTACAGATATAAAAAAAGAGGGCTAAAGCCCTCTTTTTAGGAATAAAAACGACTTCTTCTCTTAGTAACCTGGGTTTTGAACCAAGTTAGGGTTAGATAAAATTGCATCTGATGGTATTGGGAACAAATTCTTATTCACGTCTCCTACAGCTGCTGATTCTTTGAATTCCCAATCTCTTGTATATGTGCCGAATCTAATCATATCCTCTCTTCTATATCCTTCAGTATACAATTCTCTTAATCTCTCTGCTTCTAATTCTGATTCTCCAACATTTGCAAGTTCAGATGCACCTCTTAGTGTTCTTAAGGCATTCACCTCTGCAGTAATGTTACCACCGGTTCTTAGTCTAGCTTCTGCTCTCATTAGGTAAGCATCTGCCCATCGTGCCATTACTACGCCATTGTAGAACGCATCTACCGCAGGAGTATACTTTAACACTCGAATACCTGTTACCTCATTATTACCTACCAAACCTGGAAGTTCTCTGGTAAATGCTAAAGGATTACCTTGTCTGTCACTGATTGGTTCACCAGCAGCATTAACCATTTGTCCTAGCTGGAATCCAAATCCAAACCCTTGATTCTCATCATTTGCAGTAGCTGCCGTTTGTACATAACCTCTTCTTTCTTCCTGACCAGCTCCAACAGAGTTATCGTTAGCAGGCCCCTCAAATGCATCAAACGTTTCAGCTAGAGTTGTGAACCCATTCCAACCACCACCACCGTTTCCGGTATGCGCTTGGTTATAATGTAATCCGTTCCAAAATCTGTTGGCAGTACCTGCATTAGCTGACCATATTATTTCACTGTTACCAATGTTAGCCGGCATGAAGAGCTCAAAATACCCAAAACTTGAATCAAACCCGTATCCTTCAGCTTCTATCTCATCTACAAGTGTAATTACTTGATTTAGGTTACCCGCTGTTCCAGTATATACTTCTGAATTCAAGATTGTTTTTGCCAAGAAGAACTTAGCAGTTGCCTGATCTGGTCTGAATTTATCTGCTCTAGATCCTGCAGCTGGAAGATTAGCAGCAGCAAAAGTGAAGTCCTCAACAATCAAATCATACGCTTCTTGTCGTGTCAATACAGTAGGGGCAGTACCTGCTGCTTGAGTTGGCTCTCTAAATGGAACCTGACCGTAGAAATCCAAGATAATTCTCATATTCCAGGCACGAGCAAATCTTGCAAGTGCTAGTTGAGAATCATTTGCACCACTTAAAGGATCAATTACCTCTGAAGCTTTCAAAATGGCCCCATTATGGTTATTCCATACATTTCTCACATAATCATGTGTTGGTGTCCAGGTATGAGTATGTAAAGTTCTCCATACTCCATTGTCACCCCAGTCAGTACCCCTTGTTGGAACTAGTAATTCATCTGTAGTTACAGTCTGTAAAGCGTAAAGGTTTGCCTGATCTCCTGTCCATCCCTGGATATCATTATACAGTGTATTAACAGAACCATCAACATCTGCTACCCCGTTGAATGTACCTTCTTCCTCAGGAAGAATTACCGAATCGGTCCCTTCGATCTCAAGATCACAAGACCACATTACCAAGGATAGTACAATCAGCACCCATCCCTTCTTCATACTTCTATTCATGATAGTTTTCATTATAAATTATTATTTCGCTTTAATTAAAATGACGCAGTAACGCCTAAAGTAAACGTTCTTGGCCTAGGATAAGCTGTTAAGTCAATACCAGCCGTAGGTAATCCGTTTAATAAGTCAAATCCAGCAGGATTTGAAGCTACTTCAGGATCAAGTCCACTATAATCCGTAATTAAGAACAAGTTTTGCATGTTAAATGTTACCCTTAAATTATTGATTAACGTGTTTCCTTCCATTGGAACGGTGTAACCAAACGTCATACTCTGCATTCTGACAAAATCACCAGGACTTAAGAATCGAGTAGAAACATCCGCAGCTGCATTTACAGATTCGCCATTACCAATAACATCCCTTGTCACATTTCTTCCACTACTTAAAGAACCAGCAGTAAAGAATGCATTTTGTGTGTTATTATAAATATAGTGACCAAACTGACCTGTTAAGAATGCGGTCCAATCAAAGTTTCCAATTTCCAAGTTTAAGGATAATCCAGCATTCCACTCAGGAAGAGCTGTTTTATCAACGAATTGCTGAACGTCACCAATTGGTTGTCCATTTTGATCAAACCCTTGGAACTCTCTTAAAAAGTAAGAGAATAGTGGTCTACCACCGGTTAGTGCTTGTGCAAATGCACCAGTAAGACCCTGTCCTCTAATGGTACCCGCATTTAGCTGTCCACCAAAGTCTTTCAACTCGTTTTTATTTTGGGCAATGTTACCATCAATGCTGAATAACACGTTACCATTGTCAATGATATCATATCCTAAACTTAACTCCCAACCTCTATTCTCGACGATACCGTCCTGAAGATTTTCAAAACGTTGAGTTGCTAGTGCAGGCTGAGCAATCTGAACATTTAACAATAAGTCTTCTGTTTCTTTAAGGTACCAATCGAACGTACCTCTGAATCTTTCATTGTTAAATCCAAAATCAACTCCAACTGCCGTTTGAACAGTTTGTTCCCACTTCAAACCTGGGTTAGCCTCACCTTGCGTAGTTGTTCCTGGGAAGTTGATAAATCGCTGACCACCATCAGGAAACACATCAGCCCATCTTTCTCTTCTTACAAACTGACCATAAGTCAATCCGTCCTGGTTTCCAGTGATACCATATCCCGCTCTTAATTTCAAAGTACTAAAGACATCAGGGATAAAGCTTTCTTCAGACAATTGCCATGCAGCAGCAAACGATGGGAATACACCCAATCTCTCATCCTCACCAAATTTGGAGGATCCATCAGCTCTTACAGTTACAGTAAGTAGGTACTTTCCTTTGTAAGTAAAATTACCACGACCAAAATAAGACTGAAGATAATCTGTATTATCAAAGTAGTTGGCGGAAATAGCATCTACACCTATACCGGCTGTTCTTGCTGCATAGGTTGTTTCAAATTCATCGCTATCACTGATTCTATTAACAAAGCCAGTAGTTCCATCTGGAACAGGATTTCCACTTAAATCATTTCCTCTTACATCATTAGAGAAACCCCATTGTGCATATTCTCCCTCTCCATAAATTCCGTTAGCGATTGACTCAGCTGCATCAAATGAGCTCTGTAATTCATCTTCCATGGAATCCAGACCATCACCACCATTAAATCCAAAAGCACTTCCATAGTATCCCCAGTTCCTAAAAGATTGAAGAGAATATCCCACCAAAACTTCCATATCCCAGTCACCAACACTTTTATTGTAGGTTCCGGTTAATTCAAAAAGGTTACTAAATGATTGGTTGTTATTTATACCTCCCTGACCAAAATCCTGAATTCCTGTACCCAGGTTAAGAGCGTTTGGAGTTAATAAAGCTATTCTATCTGCGTCAGAATAGTCTGCTCCATATGTTGCTTTTACTCTTATGTTGTTTGTTAGTTCATAATCCACAGATAAATTGGCCAGTAATCTATTTGAGTTGGCCGTACTTCTATAGTTGGCCAAGTAGTTAGCAGGGCTAATACTACCTCCTAAATCACTTTGATCAATGTTAGGATCATCTGACCAGGTAGGATTCGCAATGTAGGCTGCACCTAAAAGGTCACCTTTAAATCCTGAACTACCACTAACTGGTGGATCTTCTCTATTTACTCTTGAAAAAGTTGAAGATAAGGTTACATTTAACCTGTCATTTAAAAACGAGCGTGATCCATTGATCCGTCCTGTAATTCTCTCCATTTCGGAATTCTCCAAAATACCTTGCTGATTCTCATACCCAAAGGAGGTTCTTAATGTTGTATTTCCTCCAATATTAGCTGTATATGCCAAATTATGCTTTGTAGAAACGGCATCTCTTAGAATGAATTCTTGCCAATCCGTATCTGCTCCAAAGTTAACTTGTGTTGGATCTCCACCTATTCCTGCGACTGCATCAAGAAACTCAGGACCGCTTAAAAGATCGTAGGTGTCAGCAGGAGTAGATAAACTGACAGATCCTGAATAATCTAATTTTGTTCCTTTTCCTTTACCGCTTTTTGTTGTAATGATAACCACTCCGTTTGCACCCCTAGAACCATAAATTGCAGTAGCAGAAGCATCTTTAAGAATACTTACACTAGCAATGTCAGCTGGGTTAATAAAGTTAAGTGGGTTAACATCGGAAGTTGTTCCTACATCACCTATATTAGGTGAAGCAGTAGCACCACCACTTAGCGGAACACCGTCAACCACAAAAAGTGGGTTGTTATTAGATCTAACAGAGTTTGTTCCTCTGATTCTTAGTTGAACACCATCTCCAGGGTTACCACTTACTGATGTAATTTGAACACCTGCAGTTTTACCTTGGATAAGCTGCTCTGGTGAGGCAATGACCCCACCGTTAAAATCTTCTGACGAAACAGCCGCAACTGCTCCCGTCGCATCTTTAACAGTAGTTTCTCCATAACCAATAACAACTACCTCTTCTAATAATTCAGTGTCTGGCTGTAAAGCAACATCGATAGTTGTTCTACCTCCAATTGCTATTTCCTGAGTTAGAAAACCCACATAAGAAATAACAAGTGTTGCACCATCTGCTACACTTAACGTATAGTTTCCATCCAAATCGGTACTGGCACCAGTTGTGGTTCCTTTGACCTGAATTGTAACTCCGGGTAGTCCTTCTCCCGTATCTCCATCCGTTATCTTACCGGATATCGTCCTTTGTGCATGAAGTTGCACACCACAAAAGACCGCTAGCATAATAAGTAATAATCGCTTCATATATAGGTATTAATTAAACAATAGTAGTAAATCACTAATTGACATAATTCTAATAATAACTAAGGTATTGATAAAAATTATAATTAAAGCCAATTAATCCAATTCAATTTTATCAAATATAAAACAGATAACGATAGAAAGGATGACTTTTCAACGCAAACGTTTTCGGAATTTAAATATGATAAAAGGGATTTTTAAGTTAAAAACTTGATCAAATAAGTTTAACATTTTGTAGGTATTACTCGTCTAATTTGAATACGACTACTGGAATTTTTGATTCATTAACTAACGATTCAGCCGTACTGCCTCCAATTAAGTGACTAAGGCCAGTTCTTCCATGTGTACCAATGATTATTAAACCTGCATCTTTCTCTTCTGCAAACATAATTGACCCTTCATCCACAAAATCTGCGTTGAAAATATCACAAGTATAATCTTCCAAGTTGTTTCGAATAGCAAAGTTTTTAAGCTGCTGAGTGATTTGAACGTCTTCTAACCAATTATAGGGTGTTTTTATTTTGACAATATGCAGCTGAGACCCAAGCATTGATTGTATCTCCTTTGCTCTTAGGGCTACAAAATCTTGTTCTACCGTCCCATCAGTTGCAAATACGATTCTCTTTAGATCAGCAACGTGGGTTTCTTCTTTGATAATGATAACCGGGCACTTTGCAAAACGTATCATTCTTGCTGCATTTGAGCCTAATATGAATTCCTTTAGACCCGATGCTCCTTTTGAGCCCATGACAATATAATCGGCATGTTCTTCTGAAATTGTCCGACTTATTTTCTTAAATGGGTTTCCATATTTGATTGAAGATTTCACTTTAATTCCCTCCTGAGCAAGCGACTTCTCCCATTCTTCGATATCCATGTGAAGACGATCTAAAAATTTTTTAGTGTAGAAGTCTTCCAGTGACTTCCTATCTACTTCCTTTCCGAGGCTAAATTGAGAAACCGGTATGTCAAGTACATATAATAAGATTATTTCCGCATCAATCAGTTGACTGAACTCTGCAGCAAAGTTCATGGCGTGTCTAGAGATGTCTGAAAAATCAACAGGAACGATAATTTTCTTCATCGTGATTTTCAGATGGTCAAAGGTTCAATTTTCTTATATTCAGGTGTTCCTTTTGCACTAGAAACAGAGTCTAATGTTAATACTTTTTCAGACTTGTCAATCTTAAATGTCCAAACAGGAACTTCTACATGATTCAAGGTATCTTCTGTCATACTTCCAGATAGCCAGTGTGATATACCTCGACGTGCATGAGTAGCCATTGCTATCATATTGGCACCAGATTGTTCCACTTCCATGAAAATCCCGTCTGTTGGAAAAACACTCTTCACTATGAAGAAATCATAGTTACGGATTCCATGGTCTTCAAAAAGATGACGCAACTCCTCAACAACCGTATCTTCATTTTCCACATTGTGTGGTGTTTTGACCCATACAAATTCAATAGATGCTGAAAACATCTCTTGCAGCGCAGCTACTTTATCTAAGAAAGAAGCTCGAATCTCTCGCAAATCGATTGGTATCAAAATCTTTTTGATAGATTTGATATCTACTGCATGTGGAACAGCTATCACCGGACAATCGATATTTCTGACAATTCTCTCGGTATTGGATCCTATAAAAAGCTCTTCTAATCCAGAACAACCGCTAGTACCCATTACGCATAGGTCTACTGCTTCTGTTTCAATCTCTTCTTTAATTGCTCTTAGTAGCCCAAGATGACTTACTTTCCCTTTAATATTTATTTTCTGATTTTTAAATTCCTTTACCAACTGACTCATCCGTTGTTCCATTGACTCAAACACTTCATCCATCAGAGATTTCGTATTTACAAATGTTGGATATTGATAGTCATTGAAGTAATCAATGCGTGCACTATTCAATAAGGTGACATCTGCTTTATTCTCTACCGCAAGATCCACTGCAAATTGGACTGCCGCCTCACTAACTTCCGAAAAATCTACAGGTACTATTATATTTTTCATGGGTGCTTATTTAGTTTTTCAATCAAGAATTGATCGTTTAAGCGTATATCAACTCTATTTTACTCTTTCGAAGTTAGAATTTCGGCCTATGAAGTCACATGATAAAAAGAAGGATTCAGCTTGATTTTACTCAGAATTGAGCTAAATCAAACAGCAAACTATCAGATATCATTTTCATAAACTTCGCAAGTAGATATCTTAATAAAAAAGTGATGTTATGAAAAAGATCAGAACTATTCCTGAGCTTATCAGATCGCTTAAAAGGTGTTCTGAGGGATCAAAATCAATCATTGATGTAATGCTCAATCTTACAATCGATCGCGAAAAGTTTGAAGAATACTATACCTGGAATCCCGATCGGTACACAAGAAATGTATTAGCTAGAAATGATGATTTTGAAGCTTTGCTAATCTGCTGGGAAAAAGATCAGAGCTCTCCCATACATGACTTTAATGCCCAGGAAGCATGGATACGCCCCATTGAAGGGAAACTTCGAGAAGAACGCTTTATAATCAATAAAGAAAAGGACAAACTTGATAAAGTAAGCAATGTAGTGCTAGGTAAGTCTGAATTTTCGTATATGAATCAAATAGGGATACATCGTTATTCCAATGCGTATGAGGGAAGATCCGTATCTCTCAATATTTACAGAAGCCCGGTCACTGAATGGCATGTATACTACAACCAGGAAAGCTCCTATTGTACTCGAGTAGGAATATGGGAAAATAAAAATTACGACTTATTAGGCTCTTAGATTGATTTACTAAATGTTACTGCTGTTTTTGATTCACTGTACCCTTTATCCAAAGCGGAACAGATGATTCTAATGATGTTTTTTCCAGAAGAGTTCACGTTTAATCCTTCCTCATCGTAATGGATATACCCTAAATCACTTAGTTCAGATAATAGGTCATGATTAAAATATAATCCATACTTAAAAAATTCTTCAGCTTGCCATTCCGTTTGGAAATTACACATTAGGTTCAAAATATGTTTCCGAATGAAGAGATCATCTGCCGAGTGTAAATGTCCCCTGGATATCGGAAATTCACCTCGGTCCAGCTTGTCATAATAGGAAGGAATGGTTTTCTCATTTTGCGCGAACCCAGACCAACTGTCACTGATTGCACTTACACCTAGTCCAATCAAAAGTTTACTTGTAAACGGTGTGTAACCCATGAAATTTCTATGGAGCACTCCATTTCTTTGTGCTTCCAATAATTCATCCGTCGGTAGCACGTAATGATCCATACCTACTTCCACATAACCAGCTTCATTGAATGCTTTCTGCCCCTCTAAGGAATAACCATATTTCTCTTCAGGGTTAGGCAATTCATTTTCAAAAGACTTTTGAGCTGGCTTCATTTTAGGCACATGCGCATAACTGTAGTAGGCAATTCGATCAGGTTTTAGCTCAATGACTTTTTTAAGTGTTTCCTGTACACTTTCATTGGATTGCCCGGGCAGTCCATAGACCATATCAAAGTTTACTGATTCATATCCCAGTTCTCTTGCTTTTTCTGTAACGGCTTTAACCTGCTCAAATGATTGCATCCGGTTAATCAATTTTTGAACATTAAGGTCAAAATCCTGAATACCAAAGCTCACTCTGTTAAATCCGATTTCTCTCAATTCTGCCAAATGTGAGGTAGTGGTATTACCAGGATGTCCCTCGAAACTCAGTTGAGGTCTTTCAGCGACCGTAAAATCTTTTAAAATTCCCCTAAGCAAAAGCTGTAGGTTTTCGGGTGAAAAGAAGGTGGGTGTACCACCTCCCAAATGAATTTCTCTAATAATTGGATCTCCAGGAAGTCGACGCAGGTACAAACTCCATTCTTTTAGCAGATAATCAATGTATGGTAATTCAACTGAATGATTTTTCGTGATTCGTGTATTGCATGCACAATACGTACACAGACTTTCACAAAAAGGAAGATGGATATATAAACTGACCTCTTTGCAGCTTTCCCAATAGGCATTGCCCAAGGATTTTATATATCCTTCTACTGTAAAATTCTCATGATTCCAAAAGGGTACCGTTGGGTAACTGGTGTATCTTGGAACAGCCACATTGAACTTCTGTAAATCCATCTATTAAAATTTTACCAAAAGTATACCGCATGAGATGTGGCATTAATGATAAAAAATTGCCACATAATTGATATTTGTTAGAATCCACAACCAGTGATCAATCCAATGGCTCCTTCTCTCACCAAGGCATCAAAATCAGGAAAACTCATCATGGCACCCCTGTAGACAAGTAATAGTCCTGAAATTAACGCCACAACGTGTAAAGATCTTGGGATTAACGTCTTAAATCGCTTAAACAAAAAATTACCGGAATACTGGAGTATAAATAGTGCGGGCACAGTACCTAATCCGAACATTAACATAAATAGACTGCCTTGCCAAAATCCACCCATGGCAATTGATCCCGCTGCTGCTACGTAGGTTAAGCCACATGGAAAAAAACCGTTGGCAACTCCACTCAATAAGGTCCTTCGCCTTAATGAGAGGTTCTTTGAGATGATTGACCTGATGTAATGGTAAAAGCGAGAGTTGTAATAAAACCTCTCAATGCGGTATCTGACCATCGGGACTCCGTAAAGCATCAGGATCACCAAGCCCAAAACAAGAGTTCCTACTTGCTGAACCTTCAATATAGAAACAAAAGAACCGATTCCACCTAGTATAAACCCAATAAGGATATAGCTAAATAGTCTACCTGAATGATAGATTAACAAGCCACTATTTCGTGGATTTGCTCCACTAAATGCAAGCATGATAGGTCCACACATACCCACACAGTGAAGACTGCCTAAAAATCCTATGAGGAATGCCCCCATCATCGGATAAAGATCTTAGACTCCTGCAGATAGTCCTTCTCTCCCTCCCTCCAATTAATATTTATTCGGTAATTACCGGGCACTAAATCTTCTTTGCTAATTTCCTGTGATCCCTCTTGAAGAGCTATTTCAAAGGTCTTGTCAAAAATCTCTCTGGAAGGATGATAGAATTGAATGGTTCCTGTAATAGACTGAACTGGATAGGTAAAGATCAACTTTTTAGCCTCCTGCTTAATTTCTATTTTCTTCCCAGATGACTCAGCATTTGCTAACTTGACCATCTTTTCCTGATAATTGATTTCTTGAGCATAGTAATCCTCTGTAACAAGATCAAAGTCTTCCTGGAATGCTTTTACGACCATGTATCCGATAAAAGCTGCGAAAAGTACAAATGCAACAACAATTCTATATCCCCAATTCATAAGCTTTCTATTTTGCTGGTCCTAAAAAATTTGTTTTGATGGTTTCAATCTTCTCATCACCTGAGAAAACACCTATCTTGATCTTTTCACTCATCTTAGAAAGATTTTCTGGTGGGATAATCACAAAGAATGCACCCTCCCCTTTTCCTTGACTTTCTAAACTAATTGGATTCCCTACTAGCTCTAGTATTCCTTCGGGCTCTAACAACCTAAGCTGGACATCAACCGGATTATTGGTTTTGTTGACCATACTTAATTGATAGAGGTTAGAAATATCTCCATTATCTCTTTTCTGGAAGAGCATTCCCGGCGTACGCACAATGGTCGTTTCAAAATCTGTTCGTACCAACAGAAGTGTGATCAAGACACCAAATAAAAGAGTCAATACAGTTGTGTATGCTTTCATGCGGGTAGAAAACTGAAAAGGCTTATTATCAGCGATGTTTTGCTCGGAAGCATACCTAACTAAACCTCTTGGCTTATTTATCCGATCCATGATAGAGTCACAAGCATCAATACAAGCTGTACAGTTCACGCACTCAAGCTGGGTACCGTTACGTATATCAATTCCGGTTGGGCATACATAAACGCATTGCTTACAATCAATGCAATCACCTAAATTTTGAGCTTCCCGGTCTTGTCCCTTCCTGAATTTTCCCCGATTCTCTCCTCTCACCTGATCATATGCAACAACGATGCTTTGCCTATCTAAAAGCACACCCTGTAACCTGCCATATGGACATATTGTTGTGCAAACTTGTTCACGCATCTTGCTAAACACACCATAGAATAATCCGGTAAAAACAAGCATCGCAATGAAACCACCCGTATTTTCAGCTGGTCCTGCTTGAATCATTGCCCATAGGTCCTCCACTCCCATCAAATAGGCCATGAATGTATGCATGATTATTACACTAATACCGATAAAAATGGTATGCTTAAGTCCTTTCTTACGAATTTTTTCTGCGTCCCATGGCTGTTTATCCAGCTTTTTCTGTGCCATGTAGTCACCTTCAATCCAGTATTCAACTTTTCTGAATACGTTTTCCATGAAAATCGTTTGAGGGCAGATCCAACCACAGAAAATACGACCGAATACGACTGTAAAGAGGATAACGAATACGATAGTGGTGATAAAACCAATAACAAAGAGAAAGAAATCCTGAGGCCAAAATACCTGCCCCAGGATAATGAATTTTCGTTCTAAAACATCCAGCAATAGCAGTGGTTGACCACCAATCTTAATGAAGGGTGCAGCAAAAAGAAAGGCTAAAAGGATGTAGCTAACCAGGTTTCTGTAATTGGTAAACAATCCTTTGGGTTTCTTAGGGTATACCCAAATTCGTTTACCTTCTGCATCTACAGTAGCAAGATGATCCCTGAAAGTTTCTTCTGCTACTTCCTGCTCTTTATATAAGTCTTGAATTTCAGCCATTACCTAACAACACTCGTCACCCAACTCGGCTTCATCGTCCAAAGGAAGTTCTGAAACTTCCTCAGCGGCTTCATCCTCTACTTCTTCAGAAACCTCTTCATTTGGTGTGCGCTCAAACAATTCACCTTGAGGTTCTTTTGGATTAGCAGGTGTGGTTCCTTCCATTAAATAAATATAACTGGCAACCTGTTGCATTTTCTTGGGTGATAGCTGTGTCTCCCATGAAATCATCCCCTTCGCTGGAACGCCATATTTAATGGTTTTGAAAATCGCAGGCATATCTCCCCCATGAATCCAATACTTATCCGTAAGATTTGGACCGACTCCACCCCCGCCATCTGCCATATGACAAACGGCACAATTCTTCTCAAAAATGGCCTGACCTTCATTCAGATCCGCAGCTTCTTCCGATAACGCCACATTATTTTCATCAATTAAATTATCAAGCGATGCGAGGTATACCTGCACTTCTTCTTTGGCCTGATCCATTTGTGCCTGAAATTCTTCATCTTGAGTAGGCATATCTAAGAAATAGAACCTAAACAAATAAATCGCTGCAAATACGATGGTGGCATAGAATCCATACAACCACCAAGGTGGAAGGCGATTATCCAGCTCTTTTATTCCGTCGTATTCATGATCCGTAGCAACGTTAGCCTCTTGTACGACAGGAACCGCTGCATTGATGTTATTCCAGAATTTATCCCAGGCGCTCATTTTAGCTACCTCCACAACCTCCTCCGGTATTAAACCTTTTTCTTCCTGTCTTGCCCTTAAAATGGTTTTCATGGCAACTAGAAGTACATACATTGCCATTAATGCAACGAAACAAACCAATACCGCGAGACCAAGTATTATCTCTATCTGATAGGTTTCGAAAAAGGATGCCTCCTTGCTATCCTGCCCGAAAGAAATTCCCGGGGCGATTACACTAAGAATGATGAATACGTATTTAAGCTTGTTCATGATCGGTTTCGTTATCGTTCAAGGGAATATTTGAAATTTCATTGAATATCTTCTTGTCAACCTTGATTACATACACTGTCAATGCTAAAAAGAAAACGAAGAAGATAATGAAGGAGATGATTGGGTATATCTCAATACCCATTATAGTCTCCATATGATGTTTGATAAATTTCAGCATACTATTTTTCAGTTTGTTCTGCCACCTCGTCAAGGTTTTTAATGTCTGTTCCAAGTCGTTGCAGGTAAGCGATTAGTGCTATGATCTCCTTATCTGCACTTACTTCAATCGCATCCGTCTTAAGTCCTTCGGCAATTCGTTCAGCCTGAACCTCAGCCTCTGCGATGGATTGTTCATCAAATCCTTCTGGATATGGTACGCCCAATGTTTGCATGGCTCGTATTTTTTTCGGAAGGATGTCTTTGTCCCAATCCTGCTCAAACAACCAAGGGTACGGTGGCATGATAGAGCCCGGAGACATACTTGTTGGTTGCAGCATGTGATAATAGTGCCAGCTATCCGGGTACTTCTTACCTAATCTATGTAGATCCGGACCTGTTCGCTTGGATCCCCATTGGAATGGATGATCATAGACAAACTCGCCGGCTTTAGAATACTCCAGATCTGCAGGATCGTATCGCATCACCTCAGACCGGAAAGGCCGAATCATCTGTGAATGACAGGTGTAACAACCTTCACGGACGTAGATATCACGACCATTAAGTTCTAACGGGGTGTAAGGTTTCACAGAAGCAATGGTTGGTACGTTCGACTGGATCAGGAATGTAGGAACTATCTCTATGATTCCTCCAATGGCTACTAAAATCAAACTCCACACCAACATATTTACTGGTCTCCACTCAAATATCCTTCTGTGCCAGTGCTCAGACTTAGGTGCCTGATACCCTTTTGCGAGTGGAGCAGCTTTAGCTTCAGTTGTAGGCAAAAATGAACCCGATTTGGCCGTTTTCACCAAGTTGTAAACCATTACAAATACACCGGATAGATATAAGAAGCCCCCGAAAGCACGAAGCACATACATTGGAAGAATCTGAGTAACCGTTTCAAGGAAATTACTATACACCAATGTTCCATCTGGATTGAATTGTTTCCACATCAAAGCCTGGGTGAAACCAGCCCAATACAATGGAACAGCATAAAATACAATTCCAAGTGTTCCTACCCAGAAATGGACATTGGCCAATTTCTCTGAATGTAGTTTAGTCCCGTATAATCTTGGAATTAGGTAATAAAGCATCGCAAAAGTCAAGAAGCCATTCCATCCTAATCCTCCGATATGCACATGACCAATAACCCAATCGGTGAAGTGTCCTATCGCGTTTACATTCTTAAGTGATAGCATCGGACCTTCAAATGTGGACATACCGTAACAGGTGATTGCCACGACCATAAATTTAAGAATCGCATCTTCTCTCACTTTATCCCATGCACCCCTTAGCGTCAGAAGTCCGTTCAGCATACCTCCCCAACTTGGTAAAATCAACATAACAGAGAACACCACACCAAGTGCTTGTGCCCAATCTGGCAATGCGCTATACAATAAGTGGTGAGGACCCGCCCATATATAGATAAATATCAACGCCCAGAAGTGAATAATAGAAAGCCTGTAAGAATATATCGGTCTACCTGATGCTTTTGGGATGAAGTAATACATCAGACCCAGGTAAGGCGTGGTTAAGAAGAATGCTACTGCATTATGTCCGTACCACCATTGTACCAGTGCATCTTGTACTCCTGCATACCAGGAATAACTCTTCATGAATCCAATTGGTAACTCGAACGAATTAACAATATGAAGCATGGCAACTGTTACGAAGGTTGCAATGTAGAACCAAATTGCAACGTAAAGATGTCTTTCTCTTCTCTTAAGAATCGTTCCAAACATGTTGATACCAAAAACCACCCAAATGAGTGCAATGGCAATATCTATCGGCCATTCTAACTCAGCATACTCTTTCCCTGAGGTCAGACCTAATGGTAGCGTAATGGCAGCTGATAAAATAATGATCTGCCATCCCCAGAAATGGATTTTACTTAGCAGATCGCTGAACATTCTTGTTTTGCACAATCGCTGCAATGAATAATACACTCCAGCAAAAATTCCATTACCAACAAAGGCAAAAATCACTGCATTGGTGTGCAGTGGTCTGATACGACCAAATGTGGTGTATTGAAGTCCAAAATTTGCTTCTGGTAAAACAAATTGGATTGCTACAAGCAATCCAACAGTCATTCCAATGACACCAAAAACTACGGTGGCAATTAGGAAATTTCGGACGATCGCATTGTCATAATGAAAGGTTTCGAGCCCTGCAGCTCCGGCACTCTCTGTTACTTCGGTTTGGTTACTTGACATTTTTTATCTGATTTTTCGTCATCAAAAAGGATTCTGATAGATGGCGTGTAGTCATCTTCAAATTGCCCGGATTTAGAGGCCCATAGGAAAGCAAACAGAAAACTGCTAGCAAGCAAAAGACTACATCCGATAAGTATGAAGATTACACTCATAATTAGTAGCAAGATTAACTGAGCCACCAAATGCACAGGCTGAGCGGAATTAGTTTAAAAACTGATTTATGTCAGAAAAACCTCTGGTAGATTTACCCGATTATTTTTATGTCTAAGGTTGACTATTTAATAGTTCAACATAGGGTACCTCCTATGCTTTTTTATCGGAAAGAATAATTATGTATTTAGGCTTATTGTAAGCAATTAAGCCATGCTAATTCAGCATTTGTTTGCCTTTCATTGAAACCAAAAGCGTTACAAATGCAACAACTGTAACTGAACTTATGGGCATTAAAATAGCCGAAACCAAAGGGGTAAGTTGTCCGCTAACAGCAAAAGAAAGCCCAACGATATTGTAGAGAAATGAAATTCCAAAGGCGATGAAAACGACACGAATGACTTTTTTCGAATATTCGAGCATGCTGGCAAGTTTGGTCATTTCATTCGAACTGAGAATGGCGTCACAAGCCGGCGAAAATTGATGTATATCATCAGCAACTGCTATTCCCACATCCGCTTTTTTCAAAGCTCCGGCATCATTCAAACCATCACCAACCATAAGCATGGCTTCATTTTGCTCAGCTACATAATTAAACTTATCCATCGGCTTTTGATGGAATTTCAGTTCATCAAAGTAAGGTTCAAGTCGTTCTTTTTCCGCATCATTATCCCCTGATAACAAAGTCAATCTGAATTGATTTTGTATGCGTTTTAACATGTCAAGAATACCACTTCTGTAGGATGATTTTATCTTAAATACTCCTTGGGCCTCTCCTATACTTACATGTACTTCCGACTCCTTACTCTCAGCCGTTTTCTCTTTTGATCCTACAAAATCTGCTGAACCTACTTTGATTTGAATACCATGCACTTTAGCCACAAAACCTCGCCCGGTTTCTTCCTTAAAATCATTGATGGGAAACTTCTGTGCCAGGGGTAGCTGGTCGTGAACAAGTCTACTCAGTGGATGTGATGAGTTCCCGAGCGCAGACTTCAAACATTGCAACTGCTCAGCGGACAGCTTATCACCAATATATTCTGCCTTGGCTTCATTTCTGGTGAGCGTTCCCGTTTTATCAAAAACAATCGATTCCACTTTTGCCATGGATTCCAGGATCTCTGCATTCTTGAGAAACAACCCTTTCTTACCGAGGATACGCATTGCATGACCGTAGCTGAAAGGCAAAACCAACGCTAAAGCGCATGGGCAAGCGACAATCAATACCGCAGTAACTGAACTCCAAACAACCGTTTGATCAACTGCCCACCAATAGAGCCCTGTCAGCAAGGCAATCAACAAAATAGCTATCGTAAAAATTTTACTTATCTTATCTACCCAGGTTTGTAGACTTTCATTTTTCTTTTTGAATACCTCCTGATTCCATAGCTGAGTAAGTTCACTGTTATTAACAGACTTTTTAAGTTCAATCACTAACTCTCCTCCTTTTTGGCGACCCCCGGCATAAAGTAAACTCCCTTTATCCCTGCTTACAGGCTTCGATTCTCCGGTAACAAAACTGTAATCTATGTTTCCCTTACCGGAGATGATTACACCATCTGCAGGTATCAGCTCATCGTTGTGAATAACCACCAGGTCACCCTTTTTAAGCTCTTTTAGGGTACGATGATATTCCTCTCCGTTAATCAGACAGGTAATTGAAATCGGGAAATAAGAAGTGTAGTCTCGCTCGAAAGACAAGGCTTGGTATGTTTTACCTTGATACCATTTACCAATCAAAAGAAAGAACACCAGTCCGGTCAGTGAGTCGATATACCCGATACCAGATTGCGTGATGATTTCAAAGGCACTTCTGGAGAAAAGTGTCAAAATTCCAAGAACAATGGGAACATCAATATTTAAGTTACCAAATAGTAATCCTTTCCATGCTTTGCTGAAATAGTCCCTTGCGGAATAAAGCAATACTGGAAAGGCAAAGGCTAAATTGATCCAGCTAAAAAGATGCTTAAAATCTTCAGTAAGTAACAACTTTGAATCCAGATACTCTGGCATGCTCATTAACATACTGTTCCCAAAGCAAAAACCTGCGACAGCTATTTTCGCGCCAATATCTGATTTCTCAACGTGTTTTTTAGTCTTATCCAGATTACTCAGCGAAACTGAAGGTGGATAGCCTAACTGAGAAAGAAGCACAGCCAAATGTTTAAGTGAGGTATCCCTGTTGAAAGTGATGGTAACTTCTTTTTTTGTAAAATGCACTTCTGATCGAAGAATAGTGGAATCAATTAGAGGTAAATGCTCTAAAAGATAAATGCATGAACTACAATGGATTCCTGGAAGTGAAAACCGAATGACAGAAACTTCATCGTCTGAAAAAGACAAAAGCTGTTTCTGCACATCTTCATTATCAAGAAAGGCAAATTTCCGCTCTGCTTTAAGTTGAGAGATGGATTTGTTTTGCTCAGAGGTTTCAAGGTAGTGAACTTGAAGGTCAGCATTTCCAAGAAGCTCATGTACTGCCTTACATCCATAACAACAGAAATGATGATCCGCTACCGTAATCGAATCATCGCATGGATCGCCACAATGGTGACAAACCAGTTCTTCAGCTAGCGATTGCTCCATTCGCTCGAACAATATTTGGAACTACCAGGACCGGAACTCCACACTTTTCTATGATGTAAGATGTATGGCTACCTAACTCATTACTGAAACCATCGCTATTGACTCCTAGTATAACTAAATCGTATTTATTGTTCTGAATAAAATCCAATACTGTTTCAGCAACACTTCCAGGCAGAATATGATTATGAATATTAACAGCCTGACCATCCATCAAACCTTTGGAAAAATCATTCATTCTGACTTTTAGCTCATCAATATTCTTAGGTAGATATTTATTGTTTTTATGGTTAGAAAACTTTGAGACCGTAGGAACTATATGTAATAAATTCAACTCTGCCTTATTTAGCTGAGCCATCTCCATACCTATTTTGGTAGCTTGCCAGGCGGCAGGAGAGAAATCAGTGGGTATTAATATTTGCGCGATCACGAACTCTTACTTATTTGCTAATTTTAAACAGAATCAAAACTAGAAGAGTGATAATTTCTTCGAACTGATTTCTATCAGATTTGATTTTGAACTTTATCACCAAGGTGTACACACAGAATCACCAAGGTATGTTAGGTTTATCATTTTAAAAGAGACCTTCGAACGGGAGATTAGCGATGAAATTAAGCAACAAGTACCTAATGTCTGACAAAGGAATGAAATTACTGAATAAGTTATTTCATAGCTCTGGAGAAGGAATCATGTTCTTCAACAGTGATGGCACAATCGCAACCTTGAATCCGCGAGCGGAGCAAATGTTTGGATACACCGAAGATGAACTTCGAGGTAAACCCATGGAAGTCCTGGTTCCCCGGCCACTTAGAAAGGACCATGTTCATTCTCGAGATAGCTACATCAGCAAACCCTCTCCCAGACAAATGGGCTTAGGAAGAGATCTTGCCGGCCTCAGAAAGGACGGGAGTACGTTTCCCTTAGAAATAAGCCTTAGCTACATACAGCATGAGGATGAAACAATGATTGTGGCCTTCATCACTGATATTACGATCAGGAAAAAAAATGAAGAGGTACTGGAAAGGCAAAGACGACAACTAAGAGAATACACCGAGGAACTTGAGCGAAAAGTCAAGTCAAGAACAAGCGAACTGGAGCACCTTAATCTTGGATTACAAAGTCAGATCCAGGAGCGAAAACTTGCAGAAAGGGCATTAAAAGAAAGTCTGGAAGATTTAAAGAGAGCAGAGCAGGAGATCCTTAATTCACTAAATAAGGAACGGGAACTTGGAGAAATGAAATCGAGATTCGTGTCTATGGCTAGCCATGAATTCAGGACGCCTTTAACAACCATCCTCTCATCTGCCAATTTAATAGCAAGGTATGAGGATGATCAGGTGGCACGAATGAAACACATAGCAAGAATTAAAAACAGTGTCCAGAACCTGACAAGTATTCTCAATGATTTTCTATCACTAGAAAAACTGGAAAGTGGAGCTCAAAAAATAGAAATTGTTGAATTTGACTTGTTGGATCTGGTATATGAAGTGAAAGATGAATTGCAAGCCATGCTAAAGAAAGAACAGGATATCCAAATCAATGATAATAAGGTTTCGTTGGTTTCTGATCCTCATATTTTAAAAAATATCCTACTCAATCTGGTCTCTAACGCCATAAAATACTCACACGAAGACGGTAAAATTCAGGTAAATATCCACTTGAATTCAGGTGTAGATGTATCTGTTATAGACAATGGAATAGGCATCCCACTAAATGACCAAAAACAATTATTTGAGCGATTCCATCGTGCAGAAAATGCCACCAATATTCAGGGTACAGGACTTGGCTTAAACATTGTCAAAAAATACATAGAGCTACTCAACGGAGAGATCACTTTTGAAAGCAAAGAAGGTCAAGGAAGTAAATTCACGATCTCCCTCCCAAAATAAAAGCTATAACGTATTTCGTCTCCAGATATAGACTAGCGGACCTACTAATGGTAAAAGAACAACTAAGGCAAACCAGAGCATTTTTTTATTAATGTTCATTCTGCTCAAAAGAATATTTACCATTGAAAAAATAGCAATAGCCGCTCCAAAAATTGCTATGAATACCCAGTAACTCATGGATAATTGTTTGGTTTAAATGAATCCATTTTCTTTCATAACCACTATGATTTAGATTAGCAAAATCTATGTTTTTTATCAAAGTCATAAAAAGCGTCTATCATTCAAACATAACCCATGAGTAATCAAAAAATTTTAGTGATCGAGGATCAGGAAGATGTCAGAGATAATATTGTAGAATTATTACAACTATCCAACTATGATGTAGTAGTAGCACCTGACGGAAAAGAAGGTGTCAAAAAAGCATTAGATTCTCCTCCAGACCTCATCCTCTGCGACATCATGATGCCTGGAATGGACGGATATGAGGTGCTTTATCTTCTTTCCAAAAATCCTTCAACCTCTCACCTACCTTTCATTTTTCTTACGGCAAAAGCAGAAAAGCAGGATTTCAGAAAAGGCATGAATATGGGTGCGGATGATTACATCACGAAACCTTTTGAGGAAATGGATTTGTTGGGAGCCATCGAAAGAAGGCTTGAGAAGTACCGGGAGCTATCAAAAGCCTCAGATATTTCAGAGCTGGCGAATATTGCAGAAAAATACCATTCTCTTGAAGACCTGGAAAAAGATCGAAAGACAAGAACATTTAAGAAAAAAGACGTCATTTACCGGGAAGGTGATTTTGGTTCATATGTCTATAAAGTCATTCAGGGCAAAGTAAAGACGTACCATATCAATGAAGATGGGAAAGAATTTATTCATGACCTACTAAAAGAAGGCGATTGGGTTGGGGAGAAAGCGATGATTCAAGACCTACCCCGTTCAGAGTTTGCGGAGGCCTTGGAAGAAACCAAGCTATTGCTCATTCCACGGGACGATTTCCAAAAACTTATCTTTAATAATCGGGAGGTTTCCTCAACATTTATCAAAATGATTGCGAGAGATCTGGCAGAGCGGGAGCACGAGCTCATGGAAATTGCTTACAATACGGTTAGAAAGCGTACGGCAGATTCTTTGATGAAATTGTATGACACCTATGCAGAGGGAAAGACCGAGGGAGAAGCGGTATCTTTTGAGGTCGCCCGGGCAGATCTTGCCAGTATGGTGGGCACAGCGACTGAATCCGTGATTCGTGTACTGTCTGAATTTAAAAAAGATGGGTACATAGAAGTCAATGGAAGCATGATTGGCATCAAAGAACCCGAAAAAATCAAAAATGTGAAGTTTTAACTAACAAGATGGCAACAAGCGATCCTTTTGAAGATCAAGATTTCATTTAATAGTCGGCCATGAAAAACCTTATTTCCCTTTTATCTTTAGTTCTGTGGTCACAAATACTTGAAGCACAATCCTTTACTGATGAACAAAAGACACAGGGATATGGTGTATTTGGTGATAAAGTCACGTTTATTTTTGATGAATCACTCTATGGTGTAAAACCAGAAAAAGTCTTCGTTACCGGCGCATTTAGGAATTGGGATGCAAGCACGGAATCTACAGAATGGGATCTTAAAAAAACAGGTGATCAATGGTTACTAACCATTGACAATACGGACTTTACAATCATGAAACCAAACACAAAATTCAAGTATCGAATGAATGATGGGGAATGGCTCACCCCTCCTGCAGGAGCTGAAAATGAAAAGGATGGAGACCTGGTATTCTTAAAATCTGATGACCTCACACCGCTGAAAGCTGAACTAAAAAATGAAAACCTCATCTGGGCAGAAATAAATACAGAAAGACCTCTTGTCCCTTCCGCTTACAGGATCACGGATGCTAAAGGAAAAGTGATTGAAGTAGCTGGGGTATTACCGAATGGAGCAACTACTACATTGATTACCCCATCCGAACCGCTTGATAAGAAACGCGTCTATTTTTTAGAAATACCGTCTTTAGGACTTAAGACCCATTGCTCGTTTGATGGCTGGTTCAGGGAAACTTTTTCCACGAAGGAGCTTGGAGCCAACATACATGATGGCAAGACAACTGTTCGATTATTTGCTCCACGTGCTACTGCAGTTAAGCTGTATTTGTACAAAGGCAAAGATGACACAGAAGCTTATCAAATCTTGAATTTGGTAGAAGACAATCAAGGAGTATGGGAAATCACCGTTGATCAGGACCTGCATGGTATTTACTACGACTTTACTGTACATGGATCGGATGATCCCGGAAATCATTTTTATGAAACCAATCCCGTACACATCAATGATCCTTATGCACGTGTAAGCGATGATACCTGGGGCAAGTGTAGAATTTGGAGAAAAACTACTCCAGCCACTCCTTTAGAAGCAGGGATACCGAAAATGGAGGACGTGATAGCCTATGAGGTGCATGTTCAGGACTTTACTGACAACCTTCCACTGCCAGAAGAAAAGAAAGGTCGAATCCCAGGGATGATCCAAAGAGGATTAACAAATACGAATGGGGAGAAAATCGGATTTGATTACTTGCTGGACCTAGGCATTAATGTAGTCCATTTAATGCCGGTTCAGGAATACGTTCACTTCCCGACAGACGACTGGCAAGCCTCTTTTAAAGATGATGAATACATGATAAGCCAAGGCGTGAGTGAGGAAAACTATCAATGGGGGTATCGTACCTCTTTTGCAATGGCCGTGGAGTCCAGGTATCGAACAAAAGGCAAACCACCCGGAGAAGAAAGGGATGAATTTAGAGACCTTGTCCAGGCCTTTCACGACCATGGAATTGCTGTAATCATTGATATCGTACCCAATCATACGGCAGAGAATATGGATGGCAATGATTGGTTTTTCAATTTCAACGCCATTGATAAGCAATACTATTACCGAACAAAGGATTTCGAGCATATCGGAGCTTATGGCAATGAAGTAAAAACGGAAAACCGGCCCATGACACAGCGATGGATCATTGATCAGTGTAATCACTGGATTGATGAATTTGGAATAGACGGCTATCGGATTGACCTGGCAGGACAAATAGATCAACAAACGCTGAAGACCCTAAAAGAGGCCCTTGGTGAAGATAAAATTATATACGGCGAAGCATGGATCGGTTCCAACGATCCCGAATTTGAAAACAACCCTGACTGGGATTGGTACAAAGAGGACGCGCCCATTACCTTTTTCCAGGATGACTCCAGGGGAGCCTATAAAGGCCCTGTCTTCGAGCTGAAGGACAAAAAGAAAGACAGAGGCTGGCCAGGTGGAAAGTTCAATGAACGAAAGAACGTGATGAAAGGACTGGCCAATAAATTTCCAGATGACAAGACCCCATTGAGTGGCATTTCTTACCTCGACATTCACGATAATTTCGCATTGGCTGATCAATTTGGTACGAAAAATTTTGACGGTCGATATGCAGTTGATCAAAACGAGTATAAGCTGGCAGTCACACTCCTTTACACGACATTGGGTCCTATTGTCACACATGGTGGATCAGAAATCATGCGAAGCAAGGCGCATGCACCACTCAAAGAAGTGGTAAAAGAAACGAAGGCAGGTTATAAAATCTACATGCACGGTTATCGCGACACCTATAACCATCGCACAGCCAACCAATTCATTTGGGAAACGGTAGGTCAGCAGCCCAATCAAGAAAATAAAAACGATTACCCGAACATGCATGCCTTTTGGCGAGGCATGAACCAATTCCGTTTGAGTGAATACGGGGAGGTATTTAGGGTTTCCGAAGCGGTTCCGGCAGGATATTATCGGTGGATATTACCAAAGGCTACCTCGCAATTAGGGTACATTGTAAACAACAAAGTGATGGTGCTCATGAACGCTGGTCAGAAAGCAGCCACGTTTGCAGAGGTGGACATCCCTCCTGGTAATTGGAAATTGGTCGGTACCATTGACGAAGTAAACATCGCGGGTGTGAAGTCCAAAACGTATAAAACCTTAAAAGGTGGTCAAAAGGCAAGTTTTGAATTAGCCCCTACATCCATGTTGATGTGGGTAAAGAGGTAAAAAACTCTCATGTATAAGCCTACAAGCTTTCAAAATGAGCGGTAAAGTGTCGTAAAAACTTCGGCTCTTTAGTGATTTTATATCCCTTTGCCTGGTCTCTCTCTTCCCAAATTTTCTCAAACACTTCAATGACATAATCGATGTGACTTTTGGTGTAAACACGCCGGGGAATCGCCAACCTAACCAACTCCATGGATGCTGGAATGAGTTGTTTATGCTCATCGTACGTACCGAACATCACCGACCCAATTTCCACAGAACGGATCCCTCCCATCAGGTATAGATGACAAACCAACGATTGTCCGGGGTATTGCTCCACAGGGATGTGCGGATACAACGTCTTGGCATCAACATATACTGCATGTCCACCGAACGGTTTCATCACAGGAATACCAATCTTATCCAGGTTTTTGCCCAGGTATTCCGTACTCTTTATTCGGTATTTCAGGTATTCCGGCCTGAAAACCTCTTCCAGCCCAATAGCGATGGCTTCCATGTCTCTTCCGGACAACCCACCATACGTGGTGAATCCCTCGGTGATGATAAGGGTACTGGTGCAGGCATCCGCAATCTCTTTGTTCTTAATGGCCAGGAATCCTCCCATATTGACCAAACCATCTTTTTTCGCACTCATGATCACCCCATCTGCTAAGGCAAGCATTTCCTGGGCAATCTCCTTGAACGTCTTATCCTGATATCCTTCCTCTCGATCGTGAATAAAATAGGCATTCTCCGCGATACGGCAGATATCCATCAAATAGAGAATACCATGTTTCTTGCAGATATGGCGTATTTCCTTCGCATTTTCCATACTGACGGGCTGACCTCCACCACTGTTATTGGTCACCGTAAGAATAACACCCGCCACATGGTGTGGATCGATTTCCTTTATCTTCTGTTCTAAAGCCTCTGCATCCATGTTTCCCTTAAAAGGGAGTTCCAAAGAGGGAATAGCCGCTTCTGGAACGGGTAAATCGATGGCCTTCGCTCCACTGAATTCGATATTGGCTCGTGTCGTATCAAAGTGGGTATTGCTGATAAATACCTTGCCCCTTCCTCCAAGATAACTATAGAGTATTCGCTCTGCTGCCCTACCCTGGTGAGTAGGAAGGATGTGATCACAGTTGGTGAGCTCTTTGATCACCTTTTCCATTTTCTGCCAGGATTTTGAACCGGAGTAGGCCTCATCCCCGTTCATTATGCCTGCCCATTGTGCTGAACTCATCGCAGATGTGCCACTATCCGTGAGCAGGTCGATGATCACTTCCTCTGAGTTCAACTGGAACGGGTTATTATGGGCTCGCTCCAGGTATCCTTCACGCTGTGCACTGGTGCTCAGATGAATAGGCTCTACCGTTTTGATTTTGAAGGGTTCAATAATGGTTTTGAATTCCATGGGCTGTTGTTTGGCATGCAAGACTATACAGATCCAAAATAGCTTCCTATGATAAAGATCAAGTCATCATTACATCAAATCATGAGTTCTTTACGTCCGATCAATCACTGATGAATTGAGAGCGATACTTTAAGTTCAAGCGTCGCCCTGAGACTAACCGTACACTCTCATTTCAGCAACTGATCCACCCTTGTCATAAGCAGGGGCAAGCCTGTCTCGAGTAAGAAGTACAAAACTATCACCTTGAGGTCGCCCGTCCTGAGTGCAGCGAAGGAAAGGGAAGACATTCATCTAGTGTCTGCTTACTGCAACCTGGCTTTAGTCCAACAAAAACCCTCTTTAAGAGCTCTAAAAGCGGTTTATGAGGTCCGCTTTCAAAACACGTGTGGTTGCTCCGTGAAAGACGTGTGGTTGAGCGATGAAACATGTGTGTTTGGGAGAGGGGGTATCAGGCCAACTAAACTATCAGATAATTTGCATTTGGCGGCTGGTACCCTAAAGTCTTCTTAACGGTAGCTTGGGCATAATTATAGCAAAACAATTGAAATCTATACTCATGTGGTGATCCATAGTTTTAGAACGAGTAAGAATCCGCTAGATTTAACTTAAACTATAAGTGGTATATGTTGCACATCGTGCACCATAGCCGGATGTTGTGCTTCATTATAACCAACAATAACCAATGACAAAGTTCTTTAGAAAAATTAGACAAAAATTACTCTCTGAAAATAAATTCAGTAAGTATCTGCTTTATGCAATAGGAGAAATTGTTTTAGTCGTGATTGGTATTCTGCTGGCGCTGCAAGTAAATAATTGGAATATTAATCGCATAGAAACCAATCAGACTAAAGCCATTTTAAACAGTATGATTCTAGATTTAGAATCGGACATAAGTAATCTCTAAAGTGACATTGCATTTTTCGAGAACAATATACAGAATAGTAGGATTATTTTAAATGCGGAAAAATTTGACCGAATAACTGCAGATTCATTGTACAAACTTTGATAGAACTATAAAATTACTCGAGGACTCTTTATTCTTGAATGCTTTGAAATCAGTACGTAGCATAAAGTCTCAACATTTAATCTTTGGAAGTTTAATTGGGGAGGAAGCGAATTTCCAACAGGCAACATTATTTCTTATGGAGACAACATAAAAGTAGAATCTGGAGAATACCATGTAATTCTTGATCTGACCAAGAAAACCTATAAGTTTATCGAACTGGAAAATTAAATCCATAACGTAAGCACAAGATGAGTGAGCTTCACTATCAGAAACCACTAACCAATGATTAAATTTTTTAGGCGCATTCGTCAAAACTTGCTAATGGAAAACAAAACTGGAAAGTATTTTAAGTATGCTATTGGTGAAATAGTGCTTGTGGTTATTGGAATTTTAATTGCACTGCAGATTAATACTTGGAATGGAAACAGAAAAGCATCCAAACTGGAGCAATCCTATTATTGTCTTTTGCTAGATGATATCGCACTGGATAAAGAACAAATTACCGCCTTACTGGAAAATAACAAGAAGCGTATTGAAAGCTCCAACAGGGCAATTGCTATCATTCAGGGTGAAAACTTAAACCTAACAGCATTGGGAATTGAAAGTGCACTTGCAAGAAGGGATTTAGGTGAATCATTTATTCCAAATTCTTCCACTTATGATGACATCAAATCCAGTGGAAACATTAATACACTTAAGAACAATCAAATCAGGAAAGCACTAAATCAATATTTTAAAAAAGTAGCGGGCTTTAATACTACAATGATCGCAAATCTTAGTATTGTCACAAATCGATTAACACAGACTGCAGATTGGTTTAATACAGGAACGCTCCATCAAAGCATAGAAGTATTTCCTAAAGAAATACAGGATCAATTAAGCATAGATTTACCTCAGAAAATTGCCGATGAGACAAGGTCAAGATTATACGAAGATTTGGTGATGGAAGGTGTAATGTTAAGAAGACGTTCAGAGTTATTACAATTTATTGAAAATGAAGTCGATATAATGAAATCCAAATTGACTAAGCAATGTGAATTAAAGAACAAATTGAATTAAATAACGAAAGCACAACAATGGCTATAAGTAATAGCTTGTTATCACTTACTTATGAAAATCCGTAAGGATCTTCAGTTTGGTGTGTACTTGCCAAGTTTAGTACTAACCCACAAAACGACTCATAACCGAGATCGCTGTTTGGAATCAACTTTAAGCAATTTATCCCGGATTATTCAATAGAATAATCAAAAGGTGGGCTAGAGTTTTGGATAT
>CAYWOQ010000021.1:0-52080 GCA_964459925.1 uncultured Roseivirgaceae bacterium | reverse complement strand
AGAATCAAACTTTTTGGACTAATTATTAAATCCTAATGCATAATCGAGGTTAAACATTTGAGCAAGGTCTTTCATCTTTAATGTCGAATTCTCGTCATGGATAATAGGGTATGAGAGCGCTAAACTCCATTTCGTCGTATCTCCTGAAAAATCATATTCAGCAACATAAAACTCCTGGTGCTCTATTTCAGTGTCGGACCAGTTTGTTAACATTTGAAAAACCAGACTATTACTTTCTGTAACTTGAACTGTTGAAGTGTAGAGTATCTGCACAACTACCAATTCCTGATTAATTCCTTGAAATTTAAATGAGCTTTTTGTGACTGACTGAGATTCACTGTCCCCACGAATGTTGCTTTTTCCTTCCGTTTTTGTCCAGCCTTGTTTACCAGCAAGGATTTTAAAAGGGCCAAACTCAAATTTACCAACAGCTCCAATACCTTTCCTTTTGGCAGGCATTTCGGTTGATGAGTTTCTAAAACTATCCTCCAGATACATCGATTTTTGTCCTGAAGCATAGTACACCATTAAGCTTGAAAAAATGAATACAAGAATAGGTTTTTTACGAGCCCTCTGCATGCTGTTGGTATTAATGTCTTTTCTAAATCAATTCTCTTTAATTCTATCTCAATTTAAACTAAGTCACTCTCATGGTAAAACCACAATCCTTTCATTCAAATTACTCATCTTATTCATTTGAAAATGAATAATCACTACTTTCGCCTGTGACTATTCTATATTTTATTGACTTATTGGGAACGATGGTCTTTGCCATTTCAGGCGCTCTTTCCGGAAGAGATAAAAACCTGGATTTCTTCGGGATATCTGCAGTTGGTTTAATAACTGCCATTGGAGGCGGGACCATAAGGGATGTCTTGCTTGGTAGTACGCCAGTAGGTTGGATGCAGGACCTCATGTACTTGTCCATGATAGGTATCGGTATAATGGTTTCACTACTTTTCGGAAAAACGGTTCTCAAACTCAGACGAACGTTTTTCATGTTTGATACCATTGGCATTGCTGTTTTCACCCTATTAGGTCTATTGAAGGCCCTAAGCTTGGGTGTTCATCCTATCATCGCCATCATATTGGGGATGGTATCTGCAGTTTTTGGAGGAGTGCTTCGTGATGTCATCTGCAATGACATCCCTCTCATTTTTAGGAAAGAGATCTATGCACTTACTTGTCTGTTCGGTGGTGTTCTTTTTATTATTCTTGATCGATTTAATGTGGAACAGGCAATCAGCGTTTTAGCTACCATCGTTTTCATTGTCATCTTTAGAATATTAGCGGTAAAATTTAAATGGCAACTACCAAGCCTTAGCTAACAGCTTAATCAATGATATGAAAAACAATGCGATACTCCTTATTCACTGCACTGACAGAAAAGGTCTAATCAGCACGATCACCCAATTCCTGTATGAACATAATGGAAACATTGTAGATCTGGATGAGCATGTGGATAAAGTAGATGGAATCTTCTTCATGCGGGCAGAATGGGAGTTGGAAGGTTTTGATATTCCGAAAGATCAGATTCGTTCTGCTTTTCAAGAAAAAATCGCCGTTAATTATCAGATGGATTGGTCACTTCATTTTACGGACAAAAAACCCAAAATGGCCATTTTCGTTTCCAAAGCCTCTCACTGTTTATACGATATTCTGTCACGCTATTACTCTGGTGAGTGGCAAATCGAAATTCCTGCAATTTTATCAAACCATAAAATGCATGAAGAGGTCGCCAACCGATACGGCATCCCCTTCTACCATTTTGATATTAGTAAGGAAAACAAAACGCATATTGAGCAACAGCAAATTGAATTACTAAGAAATCTAAATGTTGATTTCCTGATTTTGGCCAGATATATGCAAATCCTGAGTAACTCCTTCATTGCGGAGTTTCCAAATAAAATCATCAATATTCACCACAGCTTCCTCCCGGCATTTGCTGGAGCCAAGCCCTATCACAGGGCCTATGAAAGAGGCGTTAAGATTATCGGGGCAACTAGTCATTACGTTACAGAAGACTTGGACGCAGGACCCATTTTAGAACAAGAAGTAACGAAAATTACTCACAAAGATTCAATAGAGGATCTCATCCGAAAAGGTAAAGATTTGGAAAAGATCGTACTATCCCGTGCTATTTGGATTCATCTTCAGAGAAGAGCTTTAGTGCACAACAATAAGACAGTCATTTTTTGATGTCTTGATATGATCTAAATCAGGTCTACATGCATTCCTTCTTTCTACTTTTGCGTCATTAACCTAAGCAATAAACCCATGAAAAAGTTGACCTACGCATTGGCAATTGCAGTTCTTGTAAGTTGTCAACAAACATCAGAAAATTCAGAAATGCAGGTATCAGAAAATCCATTTTACACGGAGTGGGACACACCATATGGTGTTCCTCCTTTTGACAAAATCAAAGATGAGCACTACTTAGAGGCATTCGAGAAAGGAATGGCTGAGCAATTGGAAGAAGTTGAAGGGATTGCTAATAATAATGAACCAGCAACATTCGATAACACCATAACGGCCTATGAGCAATCAGGTGAACTGCTAGGAACGGTAGCCAGGGTGTTTAGTACGTTGACCGGAGCGCATACCAATGAAAACTTACAGGCCATTCAAAAGGAAGTAAGTCCTAAGCTATCTGCCCATAATGACAATATATTCTTAAATGCAAATTTTTTTGAAAGAGTAAAAACACTTTACGAGAATAGCGCATCACTTGAATTAGATGAAGAGCAGCAGAAGCTTCTGGAAAACTATTACAACCAGTTTATTCGATCAGGTGCAGCACTTAGTGAGGAAGATAAAGCAAGAACAAGAGAGATCAATGAAAGAATATCAGTCCTTCAGGTCCAATTCGGAGAGAACGTATTGAAGGAAGAAAATAAGTTTGAACTGGTACTGGAAGAAGATCAATTGGCAGGTTTACCAGAAAACGTGAGACAAGCGGGTGCAGAAGCCGCTACTGAAAAGGGATACGATGGGAAGTATTTATTTACAACTCACAGACCCAGTCTCTATCCATTCATAACTTACTTAGAGAATCGTGACCTTCGAGAATCATTGAAGAAAGGTTACATCATGAGGGGTGATAACAATGATGAACTAGATAACAAGGAGATATTAAAAGAGATTGTAAACCTAAGACTAGAAAAAGCCAATCTTTTAGGCTTTGCTACTCATGCAGATTACGCCCTTCAAGATCGTATGTTGAACGCACCAGACAAAGTCTACAATTTGATGGATAAAGTTTGGCCAGCCGCCTTAGCCGCTGCCACAAAAGAAAGAGATCTAATGAAGCAAATGTCAGTTGAAGAAGGGCTTAATATTGAAATCATGCCTTGGGACTGGTGGTATTATGCAGAGAAAATCAAAGTGAGAGATTACAACCTGGATGAAAGCGAGATTAGCCCCTATCTGAAAGTAGATAATGTGATCAATGGCTCATTCATTCTGGCAAATAAACTCTTTGGTTTAACATTTGAAGAACAAGATGACATCCCGAAATATCATCCGGATGTACGAACATATACTGTTAAAAATGAAAATGGTGAATTAATTGGAATCTACCTATCCGATTGGTTCTATCGCTCGAGTAAACGCGGTGGAGCTTGGATGAGTAACATCCGAGAACAATCCAATATCGGTAATGAAAAAGTCATACCAATTATATACAATGTCGGTAATTTCAATAAGCCGACAGCTGATAAACCATCTCTTCTTTCACAAGATCAGGCAGTGACGCTATTTCATGAATTTGGACACGCCTTGCACGGGCTACTTTCTGAATGCACGTATCCTAGTATCTCTGGCACGGCCACTCCGCGAGATTTTGTTGAGTTCCCTTCTCAAGTCATGGAAAATTGGGTTTTCGAACCAGAAATGTTAGCACTTTATGCATTCCACTATGAAACGGGTGAAGTAATGCCGGATGAATTGGTGAAAAAAATCAGGAAGGCAGGAACCTTTAATCAGGGATTTGCTACCGTTGAGTACATGGCAGCCTCATACTTAGACATGGCCTATCATACGATTACCGAACCAATAACCGGTGACATTAATGAGTTTGAAAAGGCAGCCATGGATAAAATTGGGTTGATTGATGCGATCGTTCCAAGATATCGAAGTGGCTATTTCAGGCATATTACTGGAGGTTATTCTGCAGGATACTACAGTTACATGAATTCTGAAATCATGGATGCTGATGCTTATGGTGCTTTTAAGGAGAATGGCCTATTTGATGAAACTACAGCTGAAGCATTTAGAGAACACATTCTTTCCAAAGGAGGTACAAGAGATGCTATGGAAATGTATGTAGCATTCCGTGGAAGAGAACCAGAATTCGATGCGATACTAAAGCGCAGAGGATTCAATTAAGTAACATAATGTCAGTATTCAAGAGCCAGCAAATTTGCTGGTTTTTTTATTTTCAACTACCGCTTAAATAAATCCAAATTCAAATTCAGGACTTCTTGGTTAAGTTGGCAGAAAATTAACCTAGATATAATATGAAAAGAGTATTAATACTATTTGTGGCGGTGGTCTTTGTCGCTTTTAGCACAGATATTCACGCCCAAAAGAAAAAGAAAAAAAAGAAAGGTGATCAAACCGAAGAACAAGCCAAACCCAAAAAGAAAAAAGGTGCATTAAAGGATTATTCTGAGGTGATCACTGAAGATGCAATTTCTGATGAAGGAATGATTACTTCACATAGAGTTGGCGATGATTATTATTTTGAGATTCCATCAGACCTGCTTGAAAAAGAAATCCTGATTGTTTCTCGAATATCGGGACATGTTAAAGGGTTGAATTTTGGTGGAGCAGGTATGAAATCCCGACCTCAGCAAGTAATCAGGTTTCAGAAGAATGGAAATAACATCCTCATGCGCTCTGTATCCTATAATGATATAGCGAATGAAGATGACCCGATTTACACCTCTGTCAAGAACAATAATTTCGAGCCAGTCATTCAGTCTTTCTCATTAGAAACAATGAAAGAAGATTCTTCCGCCTTCGTCATCAAAGTCAATGAGTTTTTCTCCAGTGATATTCCTATGATTGGAGCGCTAAGAGATGCCGAGCGAAAAAGATTCAAAATAAAAGGAATTGACAAAAGTCGATCCTTGATTTCTTCAATCAAATCGTTCCCAGAAAATGTGGAGGTAAGACATATTCTTACATACCGTGGAGATGAACTACCAGACAATCAACTAACAGGTACGCTATCAGTAGAAATGAATCAGTCCATGATTCTCCTACCTGAAGATCCAATGGTGCCAAGATATCATGATGAACGTGTCGGCTTCTTCTCTTTCGAGCAAGTAGATTACAGCGCGGATGAACAAAAAGCTTCTGAAAGAGGGATTATCACAAGATGGAGACTAGAACCAAGTGATTGGGACGCCTACAATAGAGGAGAGTTGGTTGAGCCTGTTAAACAAATCGTTTATTACATCGATCCAGCTACTCCTGAAAAGTGGAGACCTTACATTAAGCAGGGAGTCAATGATTGGCAAGTAGCATTCGAAGCTGCTGGGTTCAAAAATGCTATCGTTGCAAAAGATCCACCAAGTAAAGAAGAAGATCCGGATTGGAGTCCGGAAGATGTTCGATATTCTGTGATTAGATATGTTGCAACGGAGATTCAAAATGCCCAGGGACCTCATGTCCATGATCCTAGAACTGGTGAAATTTTAGAAAGTGATATCATCTGGTATCATAACGTGATGAACTTACTAAGAAACTGGTACTTCATCCAGACATCAGCTGTTAATCCAGATGCGCAAAAAACAAAGTTTGATGATGAATTGATGGGTGAACTTATCCGATTCGTTTCAGCTCATGAAGTAGGACATACGCTGGGCTACCCACATAATATGGGTTCATCCCCGGCTTATACGGTAGAACAGTTAAGAGATAAAGCTTTTACAGATACACACGGCGTTGCCCCATCAATTATGGATTATGCACGATTTAATTATGTGGCCCAGCCGGAGGATGGCATCACCAACTTCTTCCCAAAAATTGGAGAATACGATCTATGGGTAACACAGTACGGCTACAGAGCAATACCTAATGTAGATAACCCAGACGATGAGGAAGAAACCTTAAATGCATGGATAAAAGAAAAAGGAGATGATCCGATTTATCGCTATGGAAGACAAAGAAGACTTCCTGTTGACCCTACAGCCCAAACAGAGGATATCGGAGATGATTCGATGATCGCTAGTGAATTAGGTATACGAAACTTGAAGCGCATCCTTGATAAATTAATGGAGTGGACAACCAAGGAAGGAGAGAACTACGATGACCTAAGAGAGCTTTACGCAAATGTTGTTGGTCAATTCAATCGATATACAGGTCATGTTGTATCAAACGTAGGAGGCGTTTATGAGTACTATAAAACAGCAGATCAGGATGGAGCCATTTATACCCATGTAGAAAAAGAGAAGCAAAAGCGAGCAGTCCAATTTTTAAATGAGCAGCTTTTTGCTACCCCTAGCTGGCTGGTCGATGCGGAAATTCTCGGCAGAATACAGCAAGATGGACTGGTGGAGCGAATGAGAGCTATCCAAATTCGAATAGCAGGTAGACTTACTAGTGAAGAGATGCTCATGCGAATGATTGAGAATGAAGCACTCAATGGATCTGATGCTTACACCATTACTGAACTTTTTGGTGATATGCGTCAAGGTGTTTGGGGAGAATTATACAATGGAAGAAAAATTGATACGTATCGTAGAAACCTTCAAAAAGAACACATTAACCGATTAGGTGAGTTAATGAACTTGGAAGAAGCAAAGTATGCTAATTCAGACATTCCATCGGTGGCTATGCTATCACTCAACCGTCTGGAGAGAGATGTAAAAAGCGGCATTGGAAGACAAAGAGACGCTATTTCAAAGGCACACTTACAGGATATTCAAAAAAGAATTGAAAGAATCCTTAACCCTGAAGGTTAGTATAATTCATACTTACAGAAATCACATTCTAACTTGCCATTGTAGAGTGTGAATCTTTCCGAATCTTTAAGCCCTATTTGTTTTAGGGCTTTTTTATTTGAGCTAATTAACCATGCATCGTAACCAGCAAAATTTTGCTTGAATGCATCACCGATTGATTGGTAAAACGCTAGCATATCCTCTCCTATTCTTTCCCCATACGGAGGATTCGTAACAATGACCCCTTTCTCATTAATTGGTTTAAACTCCCTAAAATCCATCGTTTTGATCCTCACCTCTCTTCTGAGTCCAATCTTACCCAAGGATTTTCTTGCCAGTTGTACGGCATTTTCATCAATGTCTATCCCTGTAATATCCATTTGGGGCTTTCGGATTTTGGATTGCTCTTCTGATAAAACATTATTGAACAGAATGGGACTGTATTCAGGCCAGGTACGAAAACCGAATTCTTTCCTTTTGAGATTGGGACCCATATTCATAGCCATCATAGCAGCTTCAACCAAGAGGGTACCGCTTCCGCACATTGGATCAATCAATGGCATTTTTCTGTCCCAGCCTGAAAGTGTCAACATACCTGCAGCCAAGACTTCATTCATAGGTGCTCGGTGACCGTCTTCTCGATAGCCTCGCTGATTAAGCGCCGCTCCAGAGCTATCCATTGACATGGTAAAAAAATCGTTAGCACAATGGAGGTTAAACTGCACATCAGGACTCTCTGTACTTATTGAGGGTCTCCTACGGTATTTATTTCTAAACTGGTCTACAATGGCATCTTTGGCTTTGTAGCCTACAAATTTGGAATGTGTAAATATTTCAGAAAATACTACCGGATCAATGGCAAAGGTTTGATCTACATCCATAAATAGAGACCAATCAAATGCCATCATTTTATCATACAGTTGCTCTTCGTTTTTCGCATGAAAGGTATAGATGGGTACCATGATCTTCATGGCAGTACGCAATGAAAGGTTGGCTCGATAAAGAAATGCGGGGTTTCCCTCACACTTTACTCCCCTGGTGATCTTTTCAATTTTTTCTCCTCCCAGTTCGGCAACCTCTGCAGCCAGTATATCTTCAAAGCCAAATAGTGTTTTTATGGTTATCTTCATTCCACCGTAAAGCTACTTCTTTGACCACATTCACCAACCAATGAAAAGGTTTCTAATTGATACAGTGCTGTGCACAGCTTTTATTTTCGGCCTCATGGGGTTGTTTGCCTCCTTAACATTTACCAATGCCCTGGAAGCTTTCGATCCAATAAGTGAAATGTTTAAGGATTTCGAATTGACGGATATTGTCTTCTCGCAACTACAGGAAGACCCAATTGCTGATGACCGAATCGTAATTGTAAACTTCGGTGTAATCCCAAGAGAGGGTATTGCACGTCAAATAGAAATCATCAATAAATACAACCCGAAAGTCATTGGTTTAGACGCTACTTTCGGCTTGAATCTCACCTGGGAAGAGGATAGTGCATTGGTAAGAGTATTAAGTGAAACCGACAACATCGTTTTAGCTGAAGACCTCCAGTTTGATTATATGACTGGAGAGCCAGTCACTCCATTGCTTCCACCTATGCACATCATGCAGGATAATCACTTGGGATTCGTGGATCTCATTACAAGTGCAGAGTCATAAGACGACTTAAAAATGTGTAGGGAATTTTTGACTCACGAAGAGGTAGATGGAGAGACTCATTACGCATTTTCAGTAAAACTTGCTATGGCTGCAGATTCAAGTAAAACAGAAAAATTTCTTGCCAGAGGAAATAAGGAAGAAACCATCAATTACAAAGGAAATGTATTCAGCTTCGTCTCATCCAGATATGGCATGAAGTACTTCGTATTAGATGTGGAAGATATTTTCAATGAGACGTTTACAGCTGATCTATTGGAAGATAAGATCGTCATCATGTGTCACTTAGGCGCATTCCTTGGTGATACCAATACCAACGAAGACCGATACTTTACACCGTTAAATAAAAACTACGTAGGCAAGGCAGAGCACGATATGTTTGGAGGGGTGGTACACGCCAATATTGTTTCTATGATTCTCGATGAGGATTACATTGATCAGATGTCATCAAAAACAGGAATTATTTGTGCGATAGCACTATGCCTCACTAATGTTTTCTTGTTTTAAGATTGTATATGGAGCTCTTCCCAGATGGTACGATGGGATCACCAAAGTTTTCCAGTTATTCGAGGTGCTTCTTATTTCTTATCTGATTGTCATTATCTTCTACAATTACAACTATAAGGTTGATCTCACCATAGCTTTGATCGCTATAGCATTAAGTGGTGATTCCATAGAGGTCTACCATGGAGTGGTAAAAAATCTTTTTTCCAAGGATAGGAGACGACAGATTTTAAGAATCAAAAGAAAATTTTGGGAAGAGTGAGTGCTGCATTACAGCATAAAATCTGATATCGGAATCTTGTTATTCCTGACAGTTCCCAGAGACTATAGTACCTGGATAACGTTGCTTACTTCGACTAGGCTTAAATTTTGACCGGTTCCCCATGCTACCGTATTAAACCATTTTTTAACTCTTGCTGTAGATAAATTGAGCTAAAAACACAAAATGAAAAAAGCGTTGCACTAGGGATTATTGTTAGTTACAAACTTGCCAATTACCTCAATTGCAAAATTGATATTAAGGAAGAACCCAATGAAAATACGATTACGTTAGATATACCAATGTTTTGATTGATGTCCTTGTAATCTAGAATTAACTAAGATCGTCATCTACGGTCACAAATGCTCCCAATACCCATTCTTTTCTAGAAAAGGTTTAAGTTGTTGGGTGCTTGTATTAATCCTTAAGTATTTTAAATGAAAACATTCGCATCTTCTTTAATGAAATATTATGAAGACCTACAACCACCTAAAGGTCTTCCAAAGGAGGTGGAGGTCATGAATCCTTATCGAAATGAAGAGACGTTTAAAATAGCTTCTACCTTTTATCATAAATACTACAATGATAATAATGAGCGATTCGTCTGTTTTGGCATTAATCCTGGAAGGTTTGGTGCGGGAGTCACAGGTGTACCATTTACAGATCCTATACGATTAGAAGTAGTTTGTGGCATTGAGAATGCTTTTGAAAAAAAGTCCGAGCTTTCATCCAGATTTATCTATGAAATGATTGCTGCTTATGGTGGCCCGAATGCATTTTATTCTAAATTTTATATCTCAGCAGTATCTCCATTAGGCTATCTCAGGGAGGGTATCAATCTTAACTATTACGATATCAAGGGATATAAGAACCTTTTTGAAGATTACGCGATAGGTGAGATAAAGAAACAACTTCCTCTCGGAATATCTAGAAGCGTTGCTTTTAGTATTGGGAAAGGTCAAAACATCAAATTCCTCCACTGGATTAATGAAAAGTATGATTTATTTGAGGAAATTATCCCACTCTCCCATCCGCGATGGGTTATGCAGTATCGGTTAAAGCGCAAGGAAGAATTCATTCAGGAGTATTTGCAGGCTTTTAATTTACTAGGTTTAATTTCGTAACAACTTACGAAAATATTCGTATATTTGGATATGGAAAATATTGTAAGCGCACCGTCTGTCAGGTACCAAAAAGCAAAGGAAGGCATATCCAAATCAGACTTTCTAGCCATCGTAGCAGAGACAGGCCTAAACCTCTCCCAGTTTTCCAGGTTACTTCCCGTTTCCAAACGCACCATAGAAAAAGCTAAGGACCAAGATCTTCTTAGCCCGGTTGTGAGTGATCGGGTTTTGCAGATAGCCTCTTTATACCAATACGGTTCAAATGTATTTGAGAGTAATCAGAGCTTTCAAAGCTGGCTTCAGTCACCGCTTATTGCCTTAGGAGGAAAAGAGCCCATCGATTTTATGAATAATGATACAGGGATTTCCATGGTCAAAGACCTGCTAGGTAGGATAGAGCACGGGGTTTATTCTTAACCCGAATAATTCGGGAGGTATTTGTTGAGAAAGAACAACGAATTGATTATTAGGTAATTGATGTTCTTTGCGATAGCTGAACTTAATCCCAAAATTGAGAAACAAGAAAATAGCTGGTTTTGAAGCTAACCGTCTTTACATCAATTACTTATAGCAAAACCCTATTAAATCCCATGAATAAAGCAGGTTAATGATCCTTTATCGCATTACATCTAAAGCTTACGCTCGCGACCTCTCCGGAACCGGCGCAATGATGAATGGAGGACGATGGAACCCAAAAGGTATTCGCATGCTCTACACATCACAAAGCCTTTCATTGGCTGCATTGGAAGTGATTGTGAACCTGTCCGGGGAAAAAATCACCAAGAATCTGTACTGTGTAGAACTGGAATTTCCAGATCAATTACCGATTGAAGAACTCACGCAGCTTCCCGAAAACTGGAATGCATTTCCATACAGTGGAGAAACTACTGAAATAGGAAAAGCTTTCATTCAGTCAGGTAGGCTTTGCCTTAAAGTGCCCAGCGCTATCATTCCCTCAGAATACAACTATCTATTGAACCCACTCCATGATGACTTCATGAAGGTTAGGTTCTTAGATGCCAGGCCATTTATTTTAGATAAAAGGTTGGTTTGATAAATTCTCCGGTTGGAGATTCTTCGCTCCGCTCAGAATGACGCACGGAAATTAGATTTTCATGCAAGGCTTGATCAAATCATTTAAGTTTTATTTGATCCACTTATAGTTTTCTTTCAATTCTTTAATGATTCGATCAATTTCTGATTGACTAAATCCTGCATTTTTAAGCATATCTATGGACTTTAAAAGCTCATGATGTATAACTAGCGAATCTGGGGAATCGACCCAAAGGCCTGTAGTTCCAACGTCTCTCAAATTGGTCTCAATTAATTGTTTTGTCAAGATTCTAATGTTAGCTTAAGGTATCTTTCTAGTTGCTTCCTGAATTTTATAATTCATCCGAGTAAACTCAAGATCAAATCTTTCCTTCTCTATTTCATAAGTCAGTCAGCTTTCTCTAAGCTTAATAAGACTTTCTTCAAGGTCTGAATTAGTGCTTACGAGTCTTTCATACTCCTTACTTAATTCAGAGTAATTAGATTCTAATTGTTTTATATCAGGATACTTAGAAGATAGATCATTGAATTCCTTGACTCCAAAAAGTGCCGCTATTGCAATAATTATCAATGCTGAATATTTGAGTAATTCAAGCTTTGCATCCAACTTATAATAAAGATCCTGCTCAGTTAACTTTTCCAAACTCTTCACCCTTGACTTGAAATATGTCAAGTAATAAATATTGTAAGCTGTAAGAATTCCTAAAACTAGAATTAATCCAATATCAATCATTTCTTATTTCAGTTTTATAGTATTTAAATATACTCAACAAAAAACCCTCCTCGAATAATCGAGGAGGGTTTCTATATATTCAGGGTATCAAAGACTATTTCTTGTCCTCTTCTACCTCTTCAAATTCAACGTCTGAAACGTCATCTGCTCCGGCACTTCCTTCATCAGCACCATTTGCATCAGCATCTGGGCCTGGTTGAGCACCTGTAGCATCTTGCTGAGCTGCATACATTTCCTGAGAAGCATTAGTCCACGCAGTATTCAATGCTTCCATTGCTGAATCAATCGCTGCAAGGTCTTGCTTGCCATGTGCTTCTTTCAACTTCGTTAAAGCTCCTTCGATAGCGGTTTTGTTTCCATCTGAAAGTTTCTCTCCGAATTCTTTCAACTGCTTTTCAGTTTGGAAAATCAAGGAATCTGCCTGATTGATCTTCTCTGCGCGCTCTTTAACTTCCTTATCTGCTTCAGCATTTGCTTCAGCTTCTTGCTTCATCTTGTTGATTTCTTCGTCTGTCAATCCTGACGAAGCTTCAATTCTGATCTTCTGCTCTTTTCCAGTTCCTTTGTCTTTAGCAGATACATTCAAGATACCATTCGCATCAATATCGAAAATAACTTCGACTTGAGGAACACCTCTTGGTGCTGGTGGAATTCCATCCAAGTGGAATTTCCCGAGTGACTTATTGTCTTTCGCCATCGGTCGCTCACCTTGCAGCACATGTATTTCTACAGAAGGCTGATTGTCCGCAGCAGTCGAGAATGTCTCTGACTTCTTGGTAGGGATTGTCGTATTAGCCTCGATCAGTTTGGTAAATACTCCACCCAACGTCTCAATACCTAAAGAAAGTGGCGTAACGTCAAGAAGAAGAACATCCTTCACCTCTCCAGTCAATACCCCTCCTTGAATAGAAGCTCCAATCGCTACAACCTCATCTGGATTTACCCCTTTGGAAGGTTTCTTACCAAAGAACTTCTCTACCTCTTCCTGGATTTTGGGTATTCTCGTAGATCCACCCACAAGAATTACTTCATCGATATCGCTGGTAGAAAGACCCGCATCTTTCAATGCGACCTCAACAGGCTGCATCGACCTTCTGACCAAATCGTCTGCCAACTGCTCAAATTTTGCTCGAGATAGTTTTCTCACTAAGTGCTTTGGCACACCATCCACAGGCATGATATATGGCAAGTTAATTTCAGTTTCTGAAGAGCTTGACAATTCAATCTTTGCTTTTTCAGCTGCTTCTTTCAATCGCTGCAATGCCATTGGATCTTTTCTAAGATCAATATTTTCATCGTTCTTAAATTCTTCAGCTAGCCAATTGATGATTACTGCATCAAAATCATCACCACCCAGGTGTACATCACCGTTCGTAGATTTCACCTCAAATACTCCGTCACCTAATTCAAGAATTGAGATATCGAAGGTACCACCTCCAAGGTCATACACTGCAATTCTCATGTCTCTGTCTTTCTTATCCAGACCGTAAGCTAAAGCTGCGGCAGTCGGCTCATTGATAATTCGCTTCACATCTAATCCAGCAATCTGACCAGCTTCTTTAGTCGCTTGTCGTTCTGCATCATTGAAGTATGCAGGCACAGTAACTACTGCCTCTTTTACTTCTTGCCCCAAGAAATCCTCGGCAGTAGATTTCATTTTTTGCAGAATCATTGCTGATAGCTCTTGCGGGGTGTAGTTTCTGTCTCCTATTTTTACTCTCACTGTGTCATTGCTTCCTGCCTCCAATCCATAAGACACATTTTTCATCTCCTCTTTAACCTCGGAGAATTTCTTACCCATGAAACGTTTTACTGAACTGATGGTATTATGCGGATTCGTAATGGCTTGACGTTTTGCGGCATCACCCACTTTGCGCTCTCCTTTTCCATCATCCAAAAAAGCAACGATTGAAGGAGTTGTTCTTCTTCCTTCACTATTCTGGATTACTACCGGCTCATTACCCTCCATCACGGCGACACATGAGTTCGTAGTTCCTAAGTCAATTCCAATAATTTTTCCCATTTCTTATATTCTGTTAGTTCGATAATTCAAGTCTGCTTTTTATTTATCAATGGATGTGCCAAAGGACATTAAATGACAGATTGTCATGATCAGGTATTTTATTTGGTTGATTTAGGAAATATGTGGAAAACGTGTCAATAAAATTTTCTAAAATCATTAAAATTAAAATTTTATTAAGACATTGTTAATCATAAATTTGTCACGATTTAGATCAATCCATCTTTTTATAAACCACACAAAGTACATTATGAGATTAAAATTACTTTACTGCTTACTCTCAATCCTCATGACCTTCGGAAGTTTACAATCCAATGGTCAAGGGGTTACAACTGCATCTATCAGGGGTGTTGTGACTGATTCCAAAGGGAACGAACTGCTCGGAGCAACCGTATCCGTAAAGCACAATCCTACAGGGACTGAATATGGAACCATCACATTAGGAAATGGAGGTTATAATCTACCAAACTTAAGGGTTGGAGGGCCTTACACCATTACGGTTTCCTTTGTTGGATTTGAGGCTCAAGAAATAACAGACATCAACTTACTATTAGGTCAGGTTTTAGATATAGACTTTCAATTATTTGAAGATGTAACCTCGCTGGGAGAAATTGTGATCACAGCAAGTGAAACATTTAATAGCGATCGAACAGGTTCAGCACAATCATTTGACAACCAAGAGATCAGAAAACTTCCTACAATTACAAGATCTGCTGCTGATATTTATAGACTATCTCCTTCTTCGGATGGTAATTCATTTGCTGGACGAAATGATCAATTCAATAACTTTTCACTGGATGGCTCAATTTTCAATAACCCATTTGGGTTAGATGCTGCTACTCCTGGTGGACAAACAGATGCGCAACCTATTTCATTGGACGCGATTGATCAGATACAGGTGGCTGTTGCACCTTATGATATTACTCAGTCAGGATTTACGGGAGCATCCGTGAACGCGGTAACTAAAAGTGGAACCAATGAATTTACTGGAACCGTATTCGGTTTTTATCGAACAGATGAATTGACAGGATCTAAGGTTAAGGGAGAAGAAGTTTTTGTGCCAGACTTGACACAACTTCAAACTGGATTTAGTTTGGGTGGTCCAATCATAAAGAACAAACTATTCTTCTTTGCCAATGCAGAAATTGAAAGACGAGAAAATCTCGGTTCAAGCTTTTTTGCTGATCGCGGGCAAGGCGGAAACAATGTATCAAGAGTTACAGCCGCTGACTTGGAATCTGTTGGATCTGCACTAAGAAGTATTGGATACGAACCCGGAGCTTATGAAGGATACATTCATGAAACGAATAACGAGAAGGGAATCTTTAAACTAGACTGGAACATCAATAACAATCACACCTTAATTGCTACCTACAATTTCTTGAACGCGACTCGTGATCTTCCAGCAAATCCTACAGCGATTGGAAGAAGAGGTCCAGATGCGATCACACTGCAATTCAGGAATTCCGGATACCAAATCCAAAATAAGATTAATTCAGGATTGTTGGAATTAAGAAGTCGCTTTGGGAATAAATACTCGAATAAATTCCAAATCGGCTATACTGCTTTTAATGATTCAAGGAATCCATTCAGTACCCCTTTCCCAGTAATTAACATTAATCGTGATGGAGTGAGATACATTGTTGCAGGTCATGAACCATTCTCTATTAATAATCGACTGGATCAATATGTATTTCAAATTACCAATAATTTCGAGATCTATTCCGGTAAACACACCTATACCGTTGGAACAAACTTTGAGCGTTTCGATTTTGATAATTCGTTTAACCTGAATGCATATGGTGGAACGTTCGGACCTGGTTTTGCCTCAGTAAATGACTTCCTGGCATACGCCAATGATTCAGCAGGTCTGGCCGCAGATGCAGCTGCTGCTCAAATAACCTTTGATAACAATAATGCAAATAACATGTGGGCTTTAGCAGAATCTACAATCGGCCAATTTGCACTTTATGCTCAAGATAGATGGGAACTAAATGATCGCTTTACTCTTACTTACGGAGTAAGAATGGACCTTCCATTGTACTTTGACACAAAAGATAAAATTGAAGAAAATATTGCTAGAAAAGGAGGACTATTGGAGGACGGAGGAACCTACGCTCCAGATGTAGTGTATTACGATGAAAATGGTAATCCGTTTACATCTGATCAAACAGAATTGCCTGAACAAACTCCTTTAATTTCACCAAGAATTGGCTTCAATTGGGATGTAAATGGCGATCAAAACCTTCAAATCAGGGGCGGTTCTGGGCTCTTCACAGGTCGTTTGCCATTTGTATGGATTGGAAACCAAGTCGCAAATCCTGATTTCTTTTTTAGGACCACAACGGATCCTGATTTTAAATTCCCAAGAGTTTGGAGGACTAGCTTTGGAGTAGATAAAAATTTCGGCAATGGACTTGTGCTTACTGCGGACTTTGCATACACCAAAGATATCAATGCCCAATTTGTGCAAAATAATGGACTCAATCTTCCAACAGGCACTCTAGCAGGACCAGACAATCGGACGATATATAACGTAGCAACTGATAGAACATTAGTATTTGGAGATCCTAATAATCTATATCAGTTCACTAATACAGATCTTGGCAGAAGCTTCAATATGACTCTGGAAGCAAAGAAAAGATGGTCGAATGGATACTTTGCTACGCTAGCTTACAACTACCTTGATGCAAAGGATGCCAGTTCATTGCGTGCTGAGATCACCAGCGATATATATGACTTAAACCCTGCTCTTGGAAATGTTAACCGTCCAGTCTTATCAAATTCAATTTATGGAAATAAGCATCGTTTTGTTGGAACAGCTAATAAAGAATTCAAATATGGAAATGGAAGATGGGGAACCACCCTTTCACTGTATTACGAATATGCGAAAGGTGGTAGATTTAGTTACACCTACTCTGGAGATATCAACAATGATGGGTCATTTAATAATGATCTAATCTATATTCCTACCAGTTCTGAACTCAATAGCTTGACGTTTTTGGAAGTGGATAATGACGGCGATGGAAATATCGACAACAGAGAGGACGAGCAACGAGCAGCACTGGAAGCTTACATCCAGCAAGATGATTACCTTAGTGAAAATCGTGGAAGCTATGCCGAACGAAATGCGCTACTCAATCCATGGTTTTCGAGATGGGATATGCGTATCCTACAGGATTATAATTTAAACAATGGAAATACAATCCAATTTAGTTTGGATATACTGAACGTAGGGAACCTAATTAGTTCAGAGTGGGGAGTGCGAGAGTTTCCTACGACCACTCAGCTAATCGGAGTTTCAGTGGATGATACTGGAAATCCTACTTATTCGTTCGATCCAAGTATTCAGGAAACATTTACGCCTGAAACAGGGCTTCTATCAAGATGGCAGCTACAACTTGGATTAAGATACAGTTTCTAGGCATAGAAAATTCTTAAATAAAAAAAGGTGTTCTTCATGGAACGCCTTTTTTTATTCCTTATCATCATATCGCTGCTTGATTATTCGGACGACCACCAAAAGGACAAAAATGACACCAATACCGATGAGTAGCGTATTTCGAACATCACGATGAGTGAAACCGGCCCCGCCTGAATCAATTACCTGATAGATTAGGAATCCAACCATGATGTAGAGCACAAATAGAAATGGTTTTCTCATTATAGTAAAGCTAATCAGAGATTAGAAGCTTTCCCTAAATTTGCATCCCAATTAGGACTATGACATTAGAACAGGAAATAAAGCGTAGAAGGACTTTTGGGATTATAGCCCACCCGGATGCAGGGAAGACGACTTTGACGGAGAAATTATTGCTTTTCGGAGGGGCCATTCAAACAGCCGGTGCAGTAAAATCCAATAAGATAGATATGGGAACCCGATCCGACTGGATGGAGATAGAAAAGCAAAGAGGCATTTCTGTTGCTACTTCTGTAATGGGTTTTGAGTACAAAGACTTGAAGATTAATATTCTGGATACTCCCGGTCACAAAGACTTTGCGGAAGATACTTACAGAACTTTGACAGCTGTAGACAGTGTGATCATGGTGATTGATTGTGTGAAAGGTGTGGAGGAGCAGACCGAAAAACTCATGGAAGTCTGTAGAATGCGAAATACCCCTGTCATCTGCTTCATCAATAAGCTTGATCGTGAAGGTCAGGATGCATTCTCATTACTTGATGAGATTGAGGAAAAATTAGCCATTAAAGTTCGTCCAATGAGTTGGCCAATTGGTATGGGTAAGTCACTACGGGGTGTTTTTAATATTTATGAAAACAACCTCAACCTCTACGAGCCAAACAAGCAAAAGCGAGTAACGGATGTCGTAGAGATAAAAGGTGTAGATGACCCTGAGCTGGAAAAGCACCTCCCGGAATCCATGATCAGTGAGCTTAGGGAGGAAATAGAATTGGTCAATGGTGTGTATGATCCCTTTGATGAAACAACGTATCTGAGTGGTGAAGTTGCACCGGTCTTTTTTGGTAGTGCGGTGAATAATTTCGGTGTAAGAGAACTCCTCGACTGTTTTACTCAAATTGCGCCTGCACCAAAATCCAGGGAAACAGAAGAACGAGTCATCGCTCCGGAAGAGAAAAAATTCTCTGGTTTCATTTTTAAGATTCATGCGAATATGGATCCAAAGCACCGTAACCGTATCGCTTTTGTTCGGGTATGTTCGGGAAAATTTGCAAGAGGTAGTAATTATTATCATGTGAGACAGGATAAACAGTTGCGATTTTCCAATGCCACTGCATTTATGGCTCAGCAAAAAGAAACCGTTGAAGAAGCATTTCCTGGTGATATCGTTGGGTTGTATGATACAGGAAACTTAAAAATAGGTGATACACTCAGTGAGGGTGAAAAAGGACTTTATAAGGGAATTCCGTCTTTTTCTCCAGAAATGTTTCGAGAAGTCATCAATTTGGATGCCATGAAATCCAAACAATTAGAAAAGGGACTGAATCAATTAATGGATGAAGGACTTGCACAACTTTTCACCTTTGAGCTTGGATCAAGAAAAGTGGTTGGGACAGTGGGTGCCTTACAGTTTGAGGTACTACAACACCGCTTATTGAATGAATACAGTGCAAATGCTCGATTTGAAGCAGTGAATATTTACAAAGCGTGTTGGATTAGTTCACAAGATCAAGCCAAACTGGATGCTTTCGTAAAAGACAAATTCAGACATATTGCCAAGGATAAGGAGGGAAAACTCGTTTTTATGGCCGAGTCAAAGGCTTGGTTACAGATGGTACAAGACAATTTTCCCGAGGTAGAGTTTCATTTCATTAGTGAATTCTAATGAAACCGACGATCAAATACGAAGACAACCATCTTCTCATCGTAAATAAACCTTCGGGTTGGTTAGTGCAAGGTGATGAGACAGGAGATGAAACTTTGACGGACTGGGCAACTTCCTACATTCGAAAAAAATACAATAAACATGGTAATGTCTTCTGCCAGCCCTGCCACCGGTTAGATAGACCCGTAAGTGGCCTTGTTACGTTTGCAAGAACTTCCAAAGCACTTGAACGCATGAATAAATTGTTTAGAGATCATGAGATCGAAAAAACATATTTAGCTGTGGTGGAAGGAACACCAAGTTCCACAGAAAAAGAATTGGTTCACTGGCTAGACAAAGACACCAAGAAAAATATTGCTAAAGCGTATGAGCAGCCAAAAGGTAATGCTAAAAGGGCCTCCCTCTCCTATCGAATGATTGCTTCTCATGGCAAAATTTCATTGCTGGAGGTTAAGCCAAAGACCGGACGCCCGCATCAGATCAGGGTACAAATGAAAGCCAATGAAACACCCATTAAAGGAGATTTAAAATATGGTTATCCTAAACCTAATCAAGACAGAAGCATAGATTTGCACGCATTCAAACTATCATTCATACATCCTGTTAAAAAAGAATCATTAACAGTTATTTCAAAACCAAATTGGCCAGATTTCAAGGCATTTATTGATGAGTTGGATTAAAAAGTTACAAGCGAGATGGGGACTTAAGAATGTTTTTCAAGTTGTAATTATCCTCATTGTTTTTGCATGCACAGGAATGACTTCACTTTATGTGAAAGAGGCACTTTACTGGATAGCCGGTATCACTCCTGAGACTACCTCGTGGATCAGAATCACGTACCGGATTTTTGCGACTTTTGTTGCATACCAAGTGTTGCTTTTAGCCTATGGATGGATTTTTGGCCAGTTCCATTTCTTCTGGAATTTTGAAAAAAAAATACTTAGACGCTTTGGGATAAAGTTTGATGCTGACAAAAAATGAGGCAATAAAAAAACTGAATGAACTAGGTGCAGACGGCCAACCTTTTTCCTTCTATTGTGACTTTCTCGGTGAAAAATGGTGCATTGAGCCAATTGATCATGAGATTCCTGATTCGTTTAAGCTAGAGATCGGGCAAAATCAAAATAGATCACCTGCACAAGATTTAGCATTCAGTAAAGCTCCGATTAGTCTGGAAGATTTCATAAAACCGTTCGAATCGGTTGTTCATGAAATCAATATCGGCAACTCATTCCTTACAAACCTGACTTTTGAGACTCCAATTCAAACGAGTTTTTCTTTAGAGACTATTTTCAACTTATCACACGCCAGGTATCGACTTCTTGTCCCAGACAAGTTTGTCGTTTTTTCTCCCGAAACCTTCATCAAAATCTCCAATAATGCCATTTATTCTTATCCGATGAAAGGAACAATAGATGCCAATCTTCCTCATGCAAAAAGAGCAATACTTGGTGATGTCAAAGAAAAAGCAGAACATATTACGATTGTTGATCTCATTAGAAATGATCTAAGTCAGGTTGCCTCGGAAGTCGAAGTAACAAAGTTTAGGTACCTGGATACGATTAAAACAAACCACAAAGAACTTCTTCAGGTAAGTTCTGAAATAAGAGGAAAATTAAAGCCTAATTGGAGAAGCACATTAGGATATCTGCTTTCAAAACTTCTACCTGCTGGCTCCATCTCAGGGGCACCTAAACCAGAAACAATCCGTATTATTCGAGAAAATGAAACCTACGATAGAGACTTTTATACTGGAATATGTGGTCATTTCAATGGTGATACACTAGATACTGGCGTCATGATTCGGTTTATCAAATTAGAAGACGGTCAGCTCTATTATTGTAGTGGAGGAGGGATTACCTCATTCAGCTCTGCGGAAAAAGAATATCAGGAAATGTTAGATAAAATTTACTTGCCTTTTCAATAATTATTTTTAATCCATTTAATAAACAATTAAGTCTTGTTTTTAAGTGACGTGAGGTGTTGCTTTGAATGTATTAAGAATCAAAGCAAATATGACCGCCCTAACAGATACTTTTAATCAGGTAAAATCAGAATTGAGTCCTCCATATGAGGATCTTGAATTTTTACTTAATGCACTAAAAAATGCATTGATTGACAATGGTGAAGAAGCGCTTGCTTTAGCCATTCCATGGATCAATGAAAATGAGGTGCACTGTGAGGACATCACACCGAAACATATCCAACTCTATTCCCTTGTTTTTCAATTAGTCAACATGGTGGAAATAAATGGAGCCGTTCAAAATAGAAGGGCAAAAGAAGATGAATCTCTATACTCGGTAAATGGGTTATGGGCAAGCAATTTCTCAGACCTTTTAAATGAAGGATTTTCACCAACTGAGATACAGGAAGCGATTCAAGAAATATCGATTGAACCTGTGCTTACTGCTCATCCTACGGAGGCTAAACGTGCAACTATTTTAGAGCACTATCGCGAGCTTTATCTTCTCCTCATCAAAAAGGAGAATTCAATGTATACCGGATCCGAGATCCAAAACATTGATCATAACATTGAACAAGCAGTCTATCGAATCTGGAAAACCGGTGAGATTTACTTAGAAAAGCCTAATGTTCAAGACGAACTTAGAAACATTCTCCATTACCTCGTTAATGTTTTTCCAGAGGTGATTGCAATCATGGATAGACGTATGTTGCAAGCCGCCAAATACATGGGTATGCGTATTGAAGAAATATGTGCCAACTACCAATTCCCCAGGCTAACCTTCGGTGACTGGGTAGGTGGAGACAGAGATGGTCATCCATTGGTGACTGCCGATGTTACTCAACAAACGCTACTCAAATTAAGGCTTAACGCATTTGTTGTGATTAGGAGAAAACTAATCATGCTTGTTCAACGCATCAGCTTTAGTTGTGACTTTGAAGAGACACTACCGGAAGTTCAAGAACGAATGACTGAGATGGTGAATGAGTTGGGTGACAAGGGTCATGAGGCGCTTGAACGAAATAAAGGTGAGGTGTTTCGACAATTTGTCAACTTAATGCTTCACAAGCTTCCAGTAGAAACGTCTCGTGGACACGCAACACGACTAAATGAGCAACCTGGAGCATATGTTCACTCATTACAGTTAAAAGAAGATTTACACCTCGTACAGAAAGCATTGATTCATTATGGAGCAAAATCCACAGCATATGATGATGTCATAACAGTGATTCGCGTTGTTGATGCATTTGGTTTTCATTTAGCGGCTTTAGATATTAGGCAAAACAGTGCCTTTCATGATAAAGCGGTTGAACAATTATTAATCGCTTCCAACGCTGAAGCTACAAACTTCAGTGAGTGGTCCGAAGAAAAACGAGTCGCTTTTCTCAATAAGGAGTTGACCTCAGCTCGCCCATTTACCCATACCAAAACAGCATTGGATCCAGAAGCAAAAGCGGTAGTAGAATGTTACCGAGCGATTGCCAATCACACCGATAAATATGGAACCAATTGCATAGGATCATTTATTGTGAGTATGACAAGATCTTTATCTGATCTTTTAGTTGTCTATCTGTTAGCTAGAGAAGCAGGATTAACGGTTATGACCAAAGACGGAATGGTCTCAAAAATACCGGTGGTTCCACTGTTAGAAACCATTGAAGATCTGGAAAATGGTACCTATATCATGCGTCAGTTTCTTGATCATCCAATTACGCAAAGAACACTTGCAAGATTAAAAGAGGAATTGAAATGGAATCAGCCTATCCAGCAAATCATGGTGGGATATAGCGATAGTAACAAAGATGGCGGAATCATGGCAAGCCAGTGGAATCTATATAAAGCTCAATTTAAACTGACGGAGATTGGAGAGCAATTTGGAGTCAAGATTAGATTCTTCCATGGAAAAGGTGGATCCATTAGTCGTGGCGCGGGACCAACCCATTATTTTATCAAAGCCATGCCATATGGGGCCCCAGGTTCAGAACTTAGACTCACAGAACAAGGTGAAACCATTGCGCAGAAATACGCAAATCATGTGAACGCTGCATATAACTTAGAACTTCTGGCTGCAAATACGCTAAGTAAATACCTTAACGATAAGAAGGCAGATAAAAAATTTCATTACCTAGCGGAAACCATTGAGTGGTTAGCTTCTCACTCCAAGAAGTATTATGAGTCAATGATGCAAACAGAAGGGTTCATCACTTTTTTCCGTCAAGCTACACCAATTGATGCCATTGAAGTAAGTAAGATTGGATCTCGACCGGCTAAACGAACTGGAATGAATACGATCCATGATCTTCGGGCTATTCCATGGGTTTTCTCCTGGAGTCAGGCCAGGGTTCACATGACCAGTTGGTATGGAGTTGGTAGTGCATTGGAAGAGTTGCAAAAATCAAAACCTGATCAGTATGAGGCGATTAAAGAAGCCCTTAAATCAGATACTTTCATTCGATATGTCTTTACCAACATTGATACAAGTTTGGCAGCTACTGAAGAGGACGTATTTAAAATGTATATTGACTTGGTAGAGGACGAGGAAATTAAGAAACGATTTGAGTCATTATTCATGAATGAATTATCTCTCACTCGCCAGCACTTGGAGAATCTTATAGATCAACCAATAGACAAGCGACGAAAGAATCATTACTATTCAAATCTATTAAGGGGCTCACTAATGAGACCGCTTCATGAGAAACAGGTGTCGTTATTGAAAAAGTGGAGAAAGATGAAAGCTGAAAATGAGAATACGGATAAAATTCAGGTAGAGTTGTTACTGACCATCAATGCACTCTCGGGAGCCATGAGAAATACAGGATAATAAAAAGGCAGTTTTATCAACTGCCTTTTTAATTTCCTTCTGTCAAACTAATCAATTCCTTCAACCCAGGAGCCTCCCGCTTCTTTGATCTGATCTGCTAGCAGTTTGGCCCGAACTTTCTCTTTCAAGAGACTTTCATTCAATTCATCAAGTTGCTTCTTGATAATTTCCATGGTCTTTTCGTGTGTGGGAGTAGGTCCATAAGTCGAAGTAGAAACGCCTCTTGTCAATGCGAATAATCTAGCACCAATCGTTGGCTTGCTTCGTTCTCCGATCTGGTTTTTGGCTGAATTGCCGTTGAGCTCCGTATCTAAGTCATCAAGGCTTTCCTTCATATCCGTAACCAACCTCATTAACTCATCATCCACATTCGCATGTGCTGCAGCATAGAACAGATTGTCCGCAACCTTTTGGAATTTTGATAACTGAATTGAAAGTATACCAACATCTCTGCTTAGATTCTCATATTCCCTCCAAAAGGCTATTACTTCATCCATCGAACTACCTGCTAGCGTTCCTTTACCGAGACGCTCTACAACCACATCAACGGGACCAGCAAGTTGAGTAAACTTGCCTCTCTCATACTTATTTAAAGTAGCCGTGTAATTACCAGGTGCACACAATAGCCCATCCATGTTACTCACACTTCCATCTAGTGTCATTGCTTGTGTGCCGCCAACTTTCAAGTTCCACGTTACCCTATGAAACCCTTTCTTCTTACCCTCAGCCATTTCCCGATTCACAATATTTCCAGACTGGTTCTTGATCTCCAAGTAAATAAATGGATCCAATTCCCTGGTCTCATTGTCCAGAGCTTCCCATCCAGGAAAAGGAATATTTCCGCTCACTCCTTTTTCATTTGCTTTTCTTTCCTCTTCCAGACTTAGTAAATCTTCCTTGAGATAATAGGTAAATACAGCTCCGAAATCGGGATTTGGTGCAACATATAGTTGAGACCCCTGTGAGCCTCTTGTATCATCAAAATCTAATACCGACCGTTCGATGTACCACCATGCCTTTCTTGGCTCAAATAGCGTACCTTCTTGATCCATTTGCGACTTATTGACATTTCTAAGCGCAGAATAATCATCCAAAATGTAGAACCCTCTACCAAATGATGCAGCAACCAGATCATTCTCTCGTCGCTGAATCGCTAAATCTCTAAAGGAGATGGTGGGAACTCCACCTTCAAGCTTAGTCCAGCTTTGCCCGCTATTTACTGAGAAATACACACCAAACTCAGTTCCTGCAAAAAGTAAGTCTTTGTTTACATGATCTTGAACAATTCTCCACACAAGATTTTGATCACCAAGGCCATTAGAGATATTCGTCCAACTGGCTCCCTTATTGGTACTCTTCAGTAAGTAAGGTTTGTAATCTCCTTCCTTATGATTATCCAAAGCTACGTAAAGTGTACTCTCATCAAATAGATCTGCTTTTACATCATTCACATAAGACCGTGAGGGAACCCCAAGAGCACTGACTTCAATTTTTCTCCATGTCTGACCTTCATTTTCCGTCACCTGGAGGAGTCCGTCGTCTGTGCCAATAAAGATCACCTGCTCATTTTGAGGAGACACAGCAATAGATGTGATCGTATTGAAATTGGACATAGCCCCTACATCCCATGGAGCGTCCCAGCTTTGTGTTCTTCCCATTATTGGTAGTGTAAGACGTTCTTGATTTCTGGTTAGATCATCTGATAGTAAGGTCCAGCTATCTCCACGATTAGTTGACTTCCAAAGCCTTTGAGATCCATGGTAAATAGTAGCTGGGTCATGAGGTGAGACTAAAACCGGGGCATCCCAGTTATAGCGTTCATAATCTTCATCTTCTCCTGGTTGAGGCATGATGTCAGTGACCTCACCCGTGGCTAGATCTATTCTTGAAAGTGTCCCTTGTTGACGCTGACCATACATAATGTTTGGATTGCCAGGTTCTGTTGCTGGCTGGTGGCCATCCCAATTGAGTACTACCTTCCAGTCGGCATTTCTTATTCCGTGATGATTATCCGTTCGGGAAGGTCCACCTTCCGTGCTATTATCCTGCGTTCCACCGTAAACATTATAAAATGGTTCTGCATCATCGACTGCTACTTTGTAAAACTGAGTGATCGGAAGATTTTCCATATACCTCCAAGTGGCGCCTAAGTCAAAGCTTTCATAGACACCTCCGTCTGTTCCTACTAAAAGGTAATTGGGGTCCGACATCTTGAATGCGACAGCATGATTATCGCCATGCTTAGCTGTTTCATCCATGTAATCAAAGGTCTTGCCTCCATCCTCAGACTTCATCAAACGATTATTCATCATGTATAATCGGTCAAATTTGTGCGGAGATGCAAAAATTTCCTGATAATAATGTGGTCCAGTAGCACCAGCTACTGCGTCTGACATTTTTGTCCAACTTCCTCCGCGATTCTCTGACCTCCATACGCCTCCTTTTGTTCGATCTAACTCAATTGCAGCATACAAGACATCAGGATTGATAGGAGAAATTGCTAATCCTGTTTTACCCCAGTTACCTTCTGGCAATCCTGTTTTCAATTGTGTCCATGTATCACCCGCATCCTCACTCAAATAAAGCCTTGATTTTTTTCCTCCCCCCATCCAGGCAGCAACTGTCCGATGATGCTCCCAGGTAACTGCATACACTCGATTAGGGTCTCTTGGATCAACTACCATATCTGTTACTCCGGTGTATTGTTCATCACCTAATGTCTTAATCCATGTTTTGCCACCATCAGTGGACTTAAAGAATCCACGTTCTCCTCCTGGACTCCAAAGAGGACCTTGAGAGGCTACCATAATCACATCAGAATCATCTGGATGCACAATGATCTTAGAAATATGTTCAGACTTTCTAAGTCCCATATTTTGCCAGCTTGCACCACCATCCGTACTTCGATAAATTCCATCACCAAAACTTGCATGGCGACCACCAACATTTTCACCTGTTCCTAACCAAACGGTGTAAGGATTATTAGGGTCAAGGGTAACGCATCCTATAGAATAAACAGACTGGTCGTCAAAAATGGGTGTGAATGTGGTTCCGGCATTTACTGTTTTCCATACTCCTCCAGAACCTACTGCCACATACCATACATTTTCATTGGTCGGGTCGATTGCTAAATCTGCAATACGTCCAGACATGAATGCCGGACCAATATTCCGAAGTTTCAGGTCAGTAAAGAGCTTAGCATCGAGAGGCTGCACCGCTGTACTTGAGGATTTTTTTCGTTGAGCTTGGATCGTAACAGCTCCAATAACTAGTATAAGTGTAAATAGTATTGATAAACGCTTCATATTTAGAATTTTAGGTTGCTGTTAAAGATAAAGACAAATGCATAGCTGATAGCGCGGCTCTTAGAATAGTTGGAAAGGAAAGTAAATTATATCCAATGACCTGCCCATCTTATCTGGTGTTGCGTAACTTTAAAGGTATAATGAGTAAACAAAAGGCCTTCGGTATCATTGGAAGTAGCATTTTACTACTGGTGGCGGTTATTCATGGATTTGGAACTGAATATGTCACTGGTCTTATCAACTCATCCAATCTCAATGCTTTTATTAAGGAAATTTTTCCAGTCGTATTCATTCATCCTTCTATTCACTTAATTGGAATTGCCATCCTTGGGTTCTACTCATTGTCCTTAGGTGCAAGCGGATCAAGGATATTTAAGATATTGGGTCTGCTGATCGCTTTTGATTCCGGAATGGCTTTTTATTTAAAAGAATTAGCACCAGCACTGATTTTATTAAGTGCTGCAATATGTCTTTTCATGGCAGGAGTTGTATCAAAGAAAACTAATTGAGAAGACTACCGGAACTTCATAAAGACCGAAAACCACTCTTCTAGCTGAGTAAAAAGTGTGAATTTCTCAATGACTCGTACCTGACCTCTATACCCCCAGTTATCAAGCTCCTTCTGGCTTTGCAACATTTCTTCAAGTGTATTTTTCAATTTTGCTATATCCTTTGGGTTCGCATTGATTTTTCCATGCTCATCGTGTTTTGCCTGATGGACTAAACCAGCAGCACCGGAAACTAATACCGGTCGTTGCTTCCACATGGCTTCTGTGGCAGTTAACCCAAAGCCCTCCTGGATGGAGTTCTGAGCTACAATCGTTGAAACCGTTTGAATGGCATTTACAATTAGCGCATTTTCTTTTGGATTATCCATTGGAAGTAGCAGAATAGCAACATCCTTTTGCAACGATCGATTGATTGATTTATACTGAGCAATCAACTCATTGAGCACTTCTAGTCCTTCCGGATCATCAGAAACAAACTTAGGGTCCGGCCCACCAAGTATTAACTTCGCATGTTTAATTCGCTGATATTGCTGAGAACTCTTATCCCCATTTTTTTCATTGGAATGTTTCAATTCAATGAATGCATCCATCAGCTCCTTGAAACCTTTTAGTCGATCCCATCTTGAAATTTCGGTAATCACAGGACAAAAAATTATATCAAACTCATCTTGAGCATTCACCTGACCAAAAGATCCATCTGGCATCACCCGACTCACCTGGTGATCAAATGCTGGGTAAATAGGTGAATGAACGGTATTGACAACTCCTGCTTGATTAAGTATACCTAAACACTTTTGAATCGGTAACACGCGATTTTTATGACTTAATGGATCAATGGCAGGACAAATAATGGATACTTCCTTTTTGAGATTATCTGGAATATAAGATTTCAGGCTATAGATAAAATGATCATAATCATCGTAATAAGCGGATAAGAAATCCCATACTTTCCTTGACGTTTCATTAGGTTTGTCAATACCAATATGACACCTCCAAATCAAACGCACATCAGTTTCCTTTTTGATCATTCCTGCCAACGGCATAGGTTGTGGATCATGAACCACTACGATATCTCCCTCCTGAATGAAACTCAACGCCTTTTCCACATTGGCTTGATTTACTGCATGATAAACCTTTCGATCCTCATCTGTAAAAACACCATCACCACTTCCATGAATTGCATTGTGTATTCGTTTAGTTAGATCAAAGAAATGTTGATCGTTTGCTTCAATCACTAACCATTCAATAGTAACTCCAAGCTCTCTAAGCAAGGTCATCTGGCTAGGGAGCATTTCTGCTACCCCTCCACCAGAGGATGTGGAGTTAATCATCCAAATGGTTTTTCCTTTAAGTGCTTCAACTGCTTCTTTATTGAATTCCAGAAAATGATTGACTTTGTTAACCAGAGAAGCGTAATTTTTATAATCGGCGATAGATGCACCGGGTTTGATGGCAACTTTCTGCATTAGCTTAAATTTTTGAGGAAGTTAGTATACGAGGCGGAGGTAATAAAACTAAAAAGATCATATGAATGGCTTACATTAGTCATAACCTATGTAGAAAAGTAACATGCCTATCACCACAATTATTCTTGCTGTTTCATTGATTATCATCATGTTTGGGATGGGCCTTTCGCTCACCCTGGCTGATTTTAAACGGGTATTTATTGAGCCAAAAGCTATACTGGTTGGACTGCTGAATCAATTAGTTTTATTACCGGCCATCGGATTTGCACTTATAAGTTTCTTTGATTTAACTCCTGCCATAGCGATAGGAATAGTCATTCTTGTGGCCTGTCCAGGTGGTCCTACATCCAATCTCATTACGCATCTTGCCAAAGGAGATACAGCGCTTTCTATCAGCTTAACTGCCATCAGTAGCTTTGTTACCATTCTCACGATCCCTTTCATTATCAACCTAGGATTACAGTTAGTTTTAGGTAGAAGCACAACCATTCAGCTAGATGTTTTGGCTACTATGCTTCAAATATTCATTGTGGTGATCATCCCTGTCTCTCTTGGAATGCTACTAAAATCAAAAAAGGGTGATTTTGCATTGAAAATGGAAAAACCAGTTAGACAAGCATCAGGCGTTATTTTCATCATGGTTCTAGCAGGTGTGATCGTAAAAGAAAAAGACAATCTATTGCCTTATGCCGATCAGGCAGGAGTCATTACCCTTGCGCTTAACATACTTACCATGGGAATAGGTTATGTATTTTCAAGTGTGGCTAAACTCAGCATTAAACAAGCCATATCTATCTCCATTGAAAGTGGTATTCAAAATGGCACACTGGCCATTGCCATCGCTACAGGTGTATTATTAAATACAGAATATGCCATTGCACCCGCCATTTATGGACTTATCATGTTCATAAACAGTGGAATAGCCATCCTTTGGGGTGTAAGGAACAGCAAGAATTAAATCCCCAACTTAATTCAACATAACGAATGCACCCCAATAATAGGGTTCAGGGTAAGTTGCCCTCAAGGATTTCTGTGCAGCGAAAAATGCATCTTCTTTTGGCTTACCCCCCATCCAGTTTTGATAGAAAGAGGTCATAAGTTTTTGAGTTGCATCATCGCTTACTTTCCAAAGACTCATCACCACTGTTTCTGCACCTGCCACTTGAAAGGCTCGCTGAAGTCCATAGACACCTTCACCTGATTTGATCTCACCTAGTCCGGTTTCACAGGCACTAAGTACTACCAATTCTGTATCCTTCAGGTTTAAGGTCATTACTTCATATGCCGTTAAAATTCCATTATTTGTGGTATTAACCTCTGTTCCTTGTGTACCTTCAACCATTGTTGCCTCTGCGTTAGCCAGCATTAATCCAGAACGCAAGAGCGGATTATCCTTGGCCTCTGCTACATCAACACCAAATACTTTCTCCCCGGATGCCTGACTCTCCGGGAGAAAAAAGCCATGCGTTGCAATGTGAAGCAATGAAGGTGAATTTATTCGCTTGAAATTAGACTCAGTTGCCTCTCCACGGGTGAAAATATCGGTTTTAAACCCCTTGGTTTGGGTTATACGACTGATTGCTTCGATTTCTGCTTTAGTCCCCGGTAAGTTTTCTAAAATTCCCTGATTACCAAAATCTGGATTGCCAAAGAAATTTGCTTTCTTAGCTGCTGATCCGGTTGATTTTTTGCTCACAAGTTCTCTTGTGCTTGCATACAGATGAAGGTCGAATGCATCAGACACAAATGAACCGTCAGGTCTTGGGAGTGCCCCTACATTTACCTGGAAATAAATGCCATCTAAAGAGAGATGAACATTTTCTTTTCCAACTAGCTTTTCATCCACGGGCTTCCAAAACTTATCATACGTAATTCGATCAGCCGCCTTCAGTTTGACCATGTTTAGATAGGCCTTCGCATATTTTGTATCCAGGTCTTGACCTTTCTCTATCACGACTAATTCTGGATGTATCTTATTGGCACTAGCAATTAAGAAGGCATAGTTCTTATCACTGGTGAAGTTCTTATCAAATACCGGATAGCCAACGATTTCAATGGCAGCATCATTTGCTCCTAGTTTCGATTTTACTTCTGACAAGGTTGTTGTTGGTAGTTGATTAGATGCCGCAAAATCTGCGGACAATCGATTGAGTTCTTTCTCGAGTCGATTGGCTTTGGCTTCTGTAACAGCTAGGTTTATTTCCTGTTCCTCTAATTGAGCTTTGGAGTAGGAATAGTAAAGCAATAAGTTCTCCTTGGTTTCAACCCATTCATAGTAGGTTTTCTTTAGTTGCTCATTTGTACTGTTGAGAATTTCTTCCCGAACCTTAGAAGATGCGCTCAATAAAATACCTTTTGTTTTCAAATGCAGATTGAACATTTGTGTGAGCAACTCTGGCTCATGATTGGCATTCTCAACTGCATACGCGTAAAACTTAAGAATTGATGGTCTCACTTTTGCCCAATATTGACCCTTTTCATATTCGCTCATCGCCCCAAAGTATTTTTCTACAAGCTCCAGGTTGGCATCAAGAACTGTCTGGAATCGGTTTTTTGCAGTAGAAAGATTTCCTTGTTTCCAGGCAACGACAGCTAAGTCCTCCAATGACCCGAGATAATCAGGGTGGTTTTCACCAAAGAAGTTTTTATATGAGGTATTTAGTTCCGATAAAATACGGTTGGCTTCACTAAAGTTACCTACTGATATGTAGTATTTTCCAAGGCTATGCTTGGTTTTAAGATATGCTGGATGCGAATCCGTATACTTCTTCTTGAATATGCTCAAAGCGTCACTTAGAAGGCCTAAAACCTCAGATGTATTTCCTGTGGCCATCAATGTAGCCGCCAGGTAATTTTTCACATTGGCCATATCTGTCTGATTTTCAGCCATCCTTTTCTTTTTCAATTCTATCACTTCCCGAAAGATCTGTTCTGCAATCGCATAATCTCCTGATGAGTAATGTATAAGCCCTCTATTGATCTTAAAACTTGTATTGTCCCGCCCTTTACTTCTTAGTTCTCCGGAAGCGATTGAAATCGCTTGTTCGATTGTTTTCTTTGCCTCTTCATATTGACCTATTTCATTATAGAGCAATGCTTTATTATTGAGTGCAATTGCATAGCTCAGTGAATTACCCTTCCCTTTTTTACGAAGAATCTCAAGTGATCGATCAAAATATGCTTCGGCCTCCGTGAAGCTTCCCTTCGATTGTGACACCACTCCCAGGTTACAATAAATTGATCCTAATGCCACAGAACCATTGCTGATTTCCTTTTCAAAAAAATCAGAGGTGCTAAGCAAGGATTCATATGAAAGATTGTACTGTCCTTGTGCATGAATCAAAATCGAATAATTAGCAAAGGTTTTTCCAAGCGCATACTTTTCAGGAGCACTAAGGGTATCCATATTTACAAGGTTTGAAATCACGAATACAGAATCCATAATTGTAGACGCAATGGCTTCATTACGAGTTAAGAGACTTACAGCCTGTGCGAAGTTGAAACTAGCGAGGCGTACATCTATGTAAATGGTATTTTCACCAGCTCGATTGGCATCAAATACCTTTTCGTAGGTTTCAAGTGCTACTTTGTTGCCTTCTTCGTCTTGATAGTTTTTAGCCCCTGTCAAAAGGATATTTTCCTTACTGTCACGATTGGCAAAAAATGAAGCGCGATTACCTTGTGAAAAAATATAGTTATAGTTAGAGGTATCTTTTTCGAGCTGTTTTGCTCGTTCTTTACCTACAAGCCCGCCTTCTTCCATGAGACTGGTATTACCAACCTCATCAACAGTTTCCTCAACTTTTTCTTTTATTTTCTTTAACCATTTTTGGGCTGGCGCAACTTCAGCGATTGAAGCTAAGAGGAGTATCATACAAAAACGAAGCATGGTGAAAAGGTTTAAGGTTATTTGCCAATAAAGTTAGAATTTTAGATTGAGGAAAAAATGCGATTCATAGAAAGTATCTTATTTAAAGATAGGGTTTATCACAACCTTGAACTGCATCAAAAGAGGGTAGATCGAACCTTCGATCAGTTCATGCCTGAGATCACTTCACACAACTTAAATATGATATTACCCAAATTGTCATTGCAAGGCATCTTTAAAGTACGAATGGTGTATGATGCTGATGCAGATGATGCAGATTATGACCTGGAATATGTAGAATATATTCCCCGAACTATTACATCTCTTCAAATCATTGAGACAGATCCTTTTGATTATTCTTTTAAGTATGAAAACCGAGATAGAATTAACTCATTGGTTTCTCAATCAAGAACAGATGACATAATTATTTCTGTGAATGGAATGATTACAGATGGTTCCTATTTCAACCTGGTGTTTTGGGACGGCAAAGATTGGCTTACACCAGAAACCTGCTTATTGAATGGTATTAGAAGACAACAACTCCTTCAAGAGGAAAAAATAAGAGAAGCACCCATATCAGTGAATGATTTAGGTGCCTTTGAAAAGGTGTGTCTTATTAATGCGATGCTTGATCTTGGTGAAACTGAATTAACTATGGATCGAGTCTTAAAAGGATAGTCCTATACGTATCGCAGGGAAAAACTCCTTAAAATCATCCGAAAAAATAAGTTCCGGTGAATATGTGAACCTTGAGTTCGAACGACTACCATGAAGTGATAATTTGAATGTTGCATTTTCATAAAACTCTCCTTGCCGATGTATCAACCCTCCAATACCAATCCCTAGTTCATTATCTCCTGGAATATGAACTTTGCAATAGGTGGTTAGCCATCCATTTAAATCCATATTAAAACCTTCACTTTCCGAACGACTGTAGATGTATTGTTGTGTGTAGAGGACTCCAAAATCAAGCCAATCCTCACCCAATCTATTATACATTTTAAAGGCTAGTTTGCTGCCTAGATCCGGAATAAATTGGTCTCGATAATATCCCAGACCAACTCCTAAAAAGGTGATTTCTAAGTTGTCTAATCGAGGTTTGCTATCTTTTATTTCCATAATGGATACTTCGCCATACTTAACAGTACCTGTACCCTTGTAAAGGTTCACCTTCCCCTGATTTTCATATTTTTCTTTAATCTGACTCCATACTGATTCCACATTCAAATCCTTGATTTCAGCAAGTTCAGATCCATTTTGTACATTAAAGGAAACAGCAATCTGAGGTTGAATAATAAGAAATTCAACCCTTGAATAGAGAACTTCTTTCATACCCTCTTCCTCAATGGTAAAAACACTTTTTGCAGGTGCTAATTCAGTAATTGTTACCTTGACCGATTCATTTTGAGTCCTTTCATACTGAACCCTAATTCCTTGTGGTGTTTCGGATCTTTCTACTGCAGTTTCCATGACATTGATAATGGATTTCCACAAATCGGATGAAAAGTATTCTTTGTCCCTACTCATTCGGTTGAATAGAAAAATAATATCATTACTGTTACCTGTAGTTAGAACCAGTGAATCTGGATAGTTACTTTTTAATTCTGTTTTATCTGTATCCTGAGCAAGCGAAATAATTGCGGTTAAAAGCCCAAGAATGATCATTGCTGTCTTTTTCATATGCATAGTTGTTTCATGCTCCAGATAGACTGGAGTATCATTATTAATAAATTGTTTGAGGAAATAATTTTTAATTCAGACTCTTGACTCGAGCATCAAGCTTAAGTTTTAGCACCTGATCATCCGTACTTTTTGTGTCATTATTTGAAGAACCTTGCCATTGTGCACTGATGGTAAGCTTCCTACTTTTTTCTATTCTCCGTTCATTGAAACTGGCATTCTCGAGGCTTGCTTGAATAACGGAAAGGTCACTTAGTGCGAATTGCGGTTTGACTTTTTCAGTCTTAAATTGATTGAAATCAATCTGCTTAAGTTTAGGGATCGGCAATTCAACTGTGGCAAGTTCAGGGCCTTTTCTCTTAACTGGCTTAAGATCAATTGATGTTACCTCATTCGTAGTTATGTGATTTTTGCTCGTCATGTTGGGTTCTGCTACCTCAAGAACTAAAGCCGGTTCTGATGTATTGGATATTAAGTCAGAAATTGCGAGCTCATTGTACTGAACTGCTTCTTTCTCTAAAATGGATAAAGGGAACAGCAAAACACCCAGAAATAGAGATGCTGCAATAAACCAGCTCCATTCTATTTTTGCTGGCGATTTCGAAATTCTCGATTCAAGCTTTTCCCATATGAATCCTTCGTCAAACGCGACTCCAAGATCCTCATGAGTTATACTATCCAATTTTTTTGCTAGTTCATTATGCGCCATAACCAACATCTTTTGCTGTTAATTTTTCTCGAAGTAGTCTTTTCGCTTTAAAGAGCTGCGATTTAGAAGTTCCTTTTGAAATACCTAATTTTTCTGCAATTTCTTCATGCGAATACCCTTCTACTTCATAGAGATTAAATACTGTTCGATACCCAATCGGTATCGTCTGAATCAGCTTAAGTAAGTAAGCTGTATTAAGATCTTCCAGTGGAGAAATGTCTACTTCTTCATCCAGATCCTCATTAATCGCCATTATTTGAATGTCTTTGTTCTTTCTAAGCTTCATCAGTGATTCATTAATCATGATCCGCTTCACCCATCCAAAAAAGGCGATTTCACTTTCATATGAAAACTGTTCAAGGTTTTTGAAGACTTTATAAAAACCTTCCATAAGGACATCTTCAGCATCTTCTTGATTCTTCATATACCGGAGACAAACGCCCATCATTGGAATAGTTAGCTTTTGATAAAGCTGCTGTTGGGATTTTTTGTTACCCGATTTGCTATCTTCGATTAGGTGTTTGATCTCCATTTGTTCGTAGAATGAAGATACTAAAGGTTTGGTTGCCTGACCTCTAGAAATACTATCTGATCTTAGCAATTGATAACTTAATAAGTAACTAAAGTTAGCTGTTCAAATATTAATTTTAATCTTGGCTATTCAAGACCATACCTATGTTTCGAATTATTTGCGCATTAAGTCTTCTTTTGGCAACAGCGTGCAATAAGGAAGAGGAAAGAATCAGTTATTGTTATTTTGAGAACGAAGAAGGTAGAATAGGGGAGGTTATCTGCGACAACATTTCTCGAGAAGAGTGCATAGCTAAAAATAGCTCCAGAAGCGCTGGTCAATGGTTTTTTGATAAAGGCGAGGTGTGTCCAATTACTGAACCCCCTATTCCATAGAAGTGAGCATATTCTTGATTGGTAAAACAAAAAAGCCCCACAGATTCTGAGAGGCTTTATAAAAATCTTTATTAGAAGTTATTCTTCTTCGTGAACAATCTTTTCCACTAGCACATTGACTTTATTGTTCATGACCTCTACCACTCCACCATCTACCATAATGTGTACCTCTTTCTGTTTTTCTTGTTGATACTTGATGTCGCCTTTACCTAAAACAGACACCATTGCCGCATGATTATTAAGTAGTTGAAAAGACCCATCAGCCCCAGGAAAGGTGGCGTGCATCACTTCTCCTTCAAATACTTTTTCGTCTGGTGTTACGATCTCTAGAAACATAGCTTACTATTTATGCGCCGACTTCAGCCATCATTTTCTCGCCTTTCTCGATCGCCTGCTCAATGGTTCCAACCAGGTTAAAAGCAGCTTCTGGCAAGTGATCCAGCTCTCCATCCATGATCATGTTAAAGCCCTTAATGGTGTCTTTGATATCCACCAATACTCCTTGGAGTCCTGTAAACTGTTCTGCTACATGGAACGGTTGAGAAAGAAATCTTTGTACCCGTCTTGCTCGGTGTACAACTTCCTTATCTTCATCCGATAATTCATCCATACCAAGAATCGCGATAATATCCTGAAGCTCCTTGTATCGCTGTAGAATCTCTTTCACTCGTTGTGCACAATTGTAGTGATCATCTCCCAGTATATCTGCACTTAGAATTCTTGAGGTAGAATCCAATGGATCAACCGCCGGATAAATACCTAACTCGGCAATCTTTCTTGAAAGTACTGTTGTTGCATCCAAGTGAGAGAATGTTGTTGCTGGTGCAGGGTCAGTCAAGTCATCCGCTGGTACATAAACTGCTTGCACCGAAGTAATGGACCCTCTCTTTGTTGAGGTAATTCGTTCCTGCATCAATCCCATCTCGGTAGCCAATGTAGGTTGATAACCCACAGCAGAAGGCATACGACCAAGGAGGGCCGATACCTCAGATCCTGCCTGAGTAAATCGGAAGATGTTATCAACGAAGAATAGGATGTCTTTTCCTTTTCCTTCACCATCTCCATCTCTAAAGTGTTCAGCGACCGTTAATCCAGACAACGCCACCCTAGCTCTTGCTCCTGGAGGCTCATTCATCTGGCCAAAAACGAAGGTTGCCTTCGAATTTCTAAGCTTTTCTTTATCTACTTTGGACAGGTCCCATCCACCTGCTTCCATTGATTCTTTAAACTCATCCCCGTAATCAACAATACTTGCTTCAATCATTTCCCGAAGAAGGTCATTTCCTTCCCTTGTTCTTTCACCAACACCTGCAAATACAGACAACCCGCCATGACCTTTTGCAATGTTGTTAATCAACTCCTGGATCAATACCGTTTTACCTACTCCAGCACCACCAAACAATCCAATCTTACCACCCTTTGCATAAGGCTCAATCAGATCAATAACTTTAATACCTGTAAATAACACTTCCGTTGAAGTAGAAAGATCCTCAAACTTCGGAGCATCTCGGTGAATTGGCAGGCCACCTTCATTTGATACCTCTTCCATTCCATCGATAGCTGCTCCAACCACATTAAATAATCGACCTCTGATAGCATCTCCTGTCGGCATTTTAATAGGTGCCTCCATATCAACTACCTCGGTTCCTCTACTCACTCCATCAGTGCCTTCCATTGCGATAGTTCTCACCGATTCTTCACCCAAGTGTTGCTGCACTTCTAGTATTACATCAGTTCCGTCAGGACGAGTTACTTTCAATGCATCCATAATTCTAGGAAGTTTTGATCCTTCAGCTCCAAAGCTCACATCTATTACAGGACCAATAACCTGGGTTACTTTACCTTTATTTGCCATTATTTACTGTGGTTTAAAATGGGGTTGTTTTAGAAATTTGGTGCGAAATTAAGCGAAAAAACCATAAGGAAAAAGATATCTTTCCACTCATCCATTAAGGTAAATACGAAATGTTGTACCCTTGTTTATCTCAGAGTGTTTAATAAATATTTTGCCTTCATGATATTGTTCGATGATGCGTTGAGCTAAGGTCAAACCTAGCCCCCAACCTCTTTTTTTGGTGGTAAATCCAGGCTTAAATACACTTTTGATTTTATTCTTATTGATGCCCTTTCCAGTATCGCTCACATCAATAGCCACGCGACCTTCATTAGCTTTCAAAATATTGATTTGAATGGATCCTTTGCCTTCCATGGCATCAGCTGCATTCTTACAAAGATTTTCAATGACCCAGGCAAATAATGATTGATTGATTTTGGCTTCTATTTCCCGGTTAGGAAAATAGGTAACTGTCATGGCAATTTTTGTAGATAATCTTTTAGCTAAATAAGAGACGATCTCTTCAATGGTCTCAGTGATGTTAAGCCTGGATAACTGCGGCTCACTGCCAATGCTTGAAAAGCGATCTGTAATTACTTTAAGCCGATCAACGTCTTTATCAAATTCTACAAGCGCATTTTTTTCTTCCGGATATAGTCCCTTAAAATATTCGGACCAAGCCATCAAAGAAGATAATGGAGTGCCTAGCTGATGAGCAGTTTCTTTTGCAAGTCCCACCCAAACTCGATCCTGCTCCACGGTCTTGAGGTAATTAAGGATCAGAAATGTGACCACTCCAAACAATGCAATAACAGAAAGCTGAACGTATGGATAGTATCGTAACTGACTTAATAAAAATGAATTTTTATAGTAGATATATTTGGTTCCATAAACATTCCCCTTAGGCCCAATAAGAGTTACAGCAATCGGTTCATGTTGTTCTTTCATTATGGCTATTTGTGCACTCAAATAATTTTCGAGCAGCTCACCAGTTAGTTTCTCCGCTTTTTCCAAATTCCGAAATTCCTGAGGTTTGCCATTAATGTCTGTAAGAACTACAGGTATTGAGTTATTTGCCTTAATGACCTCATCTAAAATCAGAATGAAGTTTGTATAGTCTCTTTCATTAGCCAGAAACTCCAGGGACTTGGCGTAAATCTCAATCTGCCTACTTTCTCTTTCCCTTATTTGTTCAACAAGACTATTAGTATATACAATAGAGCCAATACCGATAAAAACAGCAAACCCCACTACAATCCATTTTAAATGAGGTCGCAGTGGGGCGAGCGTATGACTGGTCTTTTCTTGAAAATTCTTTTTCAAACTCGAATCCTTTAGCTATAAAAATAACGAGGATTCAGAGATAGTTATACATTTTAGTTTTTCATCATGAACCATTTAGCTAAAACCTTATAGTTCACTTTTGTACCATGCATGAGAATACCGATACGATAGATCCTTCCAGCTAACCATAAAGTGAAAAAGAAACCTGCGATAAGAAGCAAAACACTTAAAGCAATTTCCCATGCAGGCACACCGAATCCAATTCTACCCATCATCACAATTGGAGAAGTAAATGGAATGATGGATAACCAAAAGCTTGGTGCACCATTTGGCTCTTCAAAAACGAAGAGGAATAGTCCCATCAAGCTGATGATAATGGGAAGCATAATCGGCATCATGAATTGCTGAGCATCAGCAGGTGTATCAACTGCGGAACCTACAGCTGCGAAAAGGGCACCATATAGTAGATAACCACCAAGGAAGTAGAAAAAGAATAAGGGGATAATTTGAAACCAATTAGCCTGACTCAAAACATCAAAAAATCCATTCGAGCTAGCTTCCGCCATTTGGGCAGCTGCTTCTTGATCTCCACCAGGATTGATTCCAAATAAAGAAACAGCAACGGACCAAAATACACCAAAGAGCACAATCCAAATTATCAATTGAAGAATGCCTACTGATGCGACACCAACTACTTTTCCTACCATCATTTGAAAAGGGCGAACCGTAGAAACAATGACCTCAACGATCTTACTACTTTTCTCCTCAATTACACCTTGCATCACCTGTGAACCATAAGCAAACAAGAAGATATAAATCAAAAAGCCCATCACATAGCTAATCCAAAAAGTGGAATTAGCATCACTTTCTTTTTCATCACCAGATTCTGTGATATTATAAGATGAAATGGAGACATCCGTTTGTAGCTGATCTAGCTGATCTTCAGTAAGCCCTGCTAGTGTAAGTTTTTGGTCTCTGATTTGTCCTTCTATGTTTCGTTCAAAACCTCTTACCAGCGTAACACCGGGGGATGTCTTTGCATAAAACGAGATTCCCGATTGATCATCAATACTAATGGATGGAACATAAATCAATGCAAAAGCATCTGATTTAGCAAACGTGGCCTTTGCCGTATCTAATGGTCCTTGAACTTCCTTATATTGATATCTATCTGAATCTTCGAATGTGACAATATCACTTTCATTTAGTAAATAGATTATTTCCTGTTCTTTATTCTCCTCCTCCTGTTTTTTGATGTAGGCCATTACACCAATCACAGCAGGAAAAATTAATGGAACCAAAATAGTTGCTAACAAGAAGGATTTCTTCTTGACCCGACTCATGAATTCTCTCTGAATTACTAAAAAAATCTTATTCATTATTAAAGGTTTTGAGGTGATTTAAGCTTCAATTAATTCAGGATTTTCACCCTTCACAAGGTGAATGAATATATCATTCATACTCGGTATTCTTTCAACGAATGAATGGATCTCAACTTGAGCAATTAATTGTTTTAACAATTCATTCGGTTTTGCTGCTACTTTGTATTTAACGAGTGATTTCTTCAGATCAGACCCGATTTCAGTAGTACTTATTACTTCATAGTCTGCACCAGCTTGAATATCTCCCGACCGATACTCAACAAAATAAGAACCATCTCGGTACTGTTCTCGCACTTCCTGCTTTGAGCCATCAAGTATTTTATCGGATTTATTAATCATAGCAATATGATCACATAACTGCTCCACTGATTCCATTCGGTGGGTTGAGAAGATGATAGTAGATCCTTTCTCTCTAAGCTCTAAAATTTCATCTTTAATAAGGTTAGCATTAACCGGATCAAAACCTGAGAAAGGTTCATCCAGGATAATCAATTTTGGATAGTGCATAACCGTGGAAATAAACTGAATTTTCTGAGCCATTCCTTTAGAAAGGTCCTCAATCTTCTTGCTCCACCAGTCTATTATTTCAATTTTCTCACACCATGCTTTCCCGCTCTTTATGGCCTCTTTGAAAGAAAGTCCACGAAGTTGTCCAAGATAAACCAGTTGTTCTCCAACTTTCATTTTCTTGTACAAACCCCTTTCTTCTGGCAAATAACCAATTTGTCTGATGTGACTTTCATCAAGCGGAGTGTTTTCAAAGTAGATGGTACCGCTATCTGCTTCAATGATTTGATTAATGATACGAATAAGTGTAGTCTTACCTGCACCATTAGGTCCAAGCAAACCGAAGATGCTACCCTTTGGTATCTCCATACTTACATCCTTTAGCGCTTGATGTTCGCTGTAGGATTTACTGATATTTTCAATTTTTAGCACGTTGATATTTTTCTATTTATGATGATTAGTTCACGAAACTATGAATTTATTACAACTGCGATAGAATTTTTATGCTAGCTGGAAAATCCACGTAATTTAGTGGCGGAATCTAATACCTGACCGGGAATGATATTAAGACGTTTGTATTCTTTTTGGGTCATCTTTTCAATGGCTTCGTTTTTCTTTTTACTTATCGTTCCACTTATCATTTGCACTCCATTCAAAAAACTGCATCGAATCGCTTTATGGTTGAATTATTTATGGGCTTGGGGCTTTTTTCGAATGGCATTCATTCCTGTAAAAACCATTTGGGAATTTGAACCTAAAAGCAGTGAAAAATACATCCTTTGTGCAAATCATTTTTCCTATATCGATATTCCTGCACTCGGATTATTTCCAAAGCCATTCAAATTTGTCGGCAAAAGTCAACTAGCCAAAATCCCATTATTTGGATTTATGTATAAGAGAATCCATATCACCGTAAACCGTTCGAGTTTTAAAAGCAGAGCCAATAGTCTCTCAAAAGCTAAAAGAGAATTGGCAAATGGTTACAACATTGGCTTTTTTCCGGAAGGTGGTATACGATCAGCCAATTTCCCTAAAATGGAAAGGTTTAAAGAAGGTGCTTTTATTCTTTCCACTGAAACGAATACACCAATTATTCCCATTACATTTCACAATAATTACAAAATCCTACCAGATGATGAGGTTTTAGAAATGAGAAGGAGAACATGTAAAATAATTTATCATCACCCCATTTATCCAAATGGAAATGGTAATGAGCAAATCAAACAACTTAAGCAAGAGGTTTTCCGTGTTATCCAATCATCATTGGATAAAGAAACAATCGATAGCTAATCGCTATTTTCGTAGCATTTAAAATTTTAATTAATTCTTCTTGAGTAATCAATTAAAAAAGTTTGTTTTTGGAGTTTTCATTTCAGTAGTACTACTAGCTGTATGGAAGTATCAGAACGGATACAGTAATGCAATCAACTGGGAAGTAATCACTACAGCAGAAGCAATCGATTTCCCTGCATGGGAATTAGATAATGGACTGGTTAAGCACCAAATCAATGGAGAAATGTATCTGCTTCAAGAAAAATATACTGGCAGCGAAATCAAAAGAAACTTACTTGAGGATCAAGTCTTCCTGGGAATTATCTGGTTTGGTCTATGCATTTTCTTGGCGCTGGCTACCTCATTCAATAGGTATTTCTTTTTTGTAATAATCGCGTCGTTTGCTTTGATGATAAACCGACTCAACCTTTTTGAAGTAGGTCTATTTGGTATTACCCATAAAATGGTAATGATCATTCCATTTATCTTGTTTTCAGTACCACTTATTTATTTCCATGAATTCAATAAAACAGTTTCTTTCCCTATTCGATTAGGTCTGCTAATACTTCTTAGTATCGGACTTTGCTTTGGAATAGACAATTCCGCCATTTTCACAGATCATTTCATCGCACATTCCTTATTTAGCCTGGCATTATTCAGTCTGATGTTTCTTATCCTTATTTCTGAGGAGATTATTTTCTCCTTATTGTTTGTTGTAAGCTCCTCCAGAGGAGGTAAGAGCAATCATATACATTTCATCATCTTATCCATTATTTATCTGGGGAACCTTGTGCTCTTTTACCTAAATAAGTCAGGGATATATGAAAACTCTTTCTTCTTTTTTGATCCGTTCATACTCCTCATCATTTCAACCTTGATAGCCTTTTGGAGTCTGAAATTCAAAAACCAGTTATTAAATGAATTAATACCGGAAGGATTACTATCAGTAGTTTTTACTTCTTTGGGAATTATCACATTTGGATTTCTTAGCTTATCGATAAGTAGAGGGATGGATAGCGTTTATCAATCTTTTTTCTATTTCATCGTATACTTTCATATCGGTTTTGGTGCATTCTTCTTCATATATATCATTGCAAATTTTATAGATCCACTCATTAAGGGATTTGAAATTTATAAGATAGCCTATCGAGAAAGGAATTTTCCCTATGTAACCGCGAGGCTTGGTGGTTTAGTTTCAATAGCTGCATTTTACTTTTTGTCAGGTCAGGAACCTTATAACCTATTAAGATCTGGGTATTATAGCTACTTAAGTGAAAAAGAAGCCGCAATTGATAGTGACTTATTGAGTCAAGAATATCTCTCACATGCCGAATTTTTAGGATTCAATACACACTATCCCAACTATAAACTAGCTTGGAAAGAGTGGAAGAAAGGAAAGAAATTCAGTTCTAAATCTCATTTTTATAATGCAGCCCAACGATACCCATCGGCATTCGCTCTGATAAACTATGGAAACATAGATGCTGAGATAAATCCGAATAAAGTTCAGGCAACGTATGAAGAAGCACTTCGGAAATCGAATAGTCCTGAAATGATCAATAATTTAGGACTAATCCATCTTCAGAAAGGAGAAGGAGAAAGAGCACTCGATTATTTTGACAAGACAACCTCATCCCAAAACTGGAATGATGCTCCATTGATCAATAAATGGAATGTTTTAAAGAAAACCGAAACCTATGATCCCTCCTCCATAATGAAGGAATATCGAAATGGAACTTTTGGGGCTAAAGCAAATATTTTAACATCGATCGTAGAGGCAGGTGATTTTGAGTTCGAGATGGGTCAAATAGATGTTGCCGAACCCCTTCATCGCCAAGCGTATTTGTTAAATAGCAGTTTCCATTTTACTCATGATTCCATTGAACGTCTTATACAAAAGGAATTATTGGTATCAGATAATGCAACAACCAATCGTAAGCTAGCGAAAGCACTAGCGCTGCATCTTTACAGAAAAGGAGAAGTGAATAACGCTTTTATTGTTTTGGATGAGTTGCAAGCGAATGCCAGCCGTTTTCACAAGGGTGAATATTTAGATGCATTGGGGAAACTTGCGTTGGATCAACAAAGCTTTCAACTGGCCAATGATTACTTTACCAAGGCTATTGAGGAGGGGTTTGAGTCTTCAAGGATCAGCAGACTTGAAACGTTCGCCGCTATTAAAGACGAAGGTAAATTCACGAATGAACTCTTAAAGATTATTGAAAAAGATCCCGGCTTTACACATCTGGCTAATGAATTACTAAGTAGACTAGAAACGTATGAGGTTAAAAAACCCATGCCTTTATCCGTGGCTGTTGATTCAATGAAGACTGAAGATTTAATTGGTCGTGCGAAGAGAAATGCGTTTGATACGGACTTTATCATTCCTGCAGTGGCAGAGCTCAATGCCAGAGACACATTAAGTGGTTATGACATTCTGGTTGAAGCAATTGAAATTAATCCTTACTCTGTCGATTTGCTTAAAAGCTATATTTTAACTGCTTTGGAATGGAACCTAAATGAGTATGCCCAGCAATCACTTGATCAACTAAAACAGATGATAGATAATAGGGAATATCTGTCTTTCTTAGTCCAATACAATCAAAGAAAAGAGCAATTGATTAATGAAGCGTGGTAACAAAAAAAGCTCCTTTTGGAGCTTTTCAATGATGTAATTTTTAAATTTTAGTTCGCAAACTTGAACATGATGTTCTGAATGTATTTCTGACGAACAGCTTTACCTCTTTGTTTACCAGGTTTCCACTTAGGAGAATTTTTTAATACTCTTACAGCCTCTTCGTCACAACCAGCACCGATACCTTTTACCACTTTAATGTCTGTAAGTGAACCATCTCTCTCAACAATGAACTGGATAAATACTCTTCCTTCAATTCCCATTCTTTGTGCCTGTCTGGGATATTTTAGCTCTTTTTTCAAAAAGTTTGCCCAAGCTGACAGGCCACCAGGGAAACTTGCTGATTCTTCTACAATAGTGAATATTTCATCAACATTTTCTTCTTCAGGCGCTTCTTCAAAAACAATCACTTCTACGACTGTTTCTTCAGTTACTTCTACATCAAGTTCTACCTCGATTTCTTCTTCAATCTCTTCTTCATCCGGTACCTCGATTATTTCAGGCACCTGCACCTTTGGAGGTGGCGGAGGAGGTTGCTCAGTTGGTGGAATCTCTAAGATATCTTCAAAGTCATCTTCCACATTACCCAGATCCATGATAGCAGCATCATCATAAGATCTCCATTCGAATGCGACAATGATCAAGAGCAAACTAGCGGCCATTCCAATATTTAGGAACATACCTGTCTTTCTTGACAAGTCTATTTTTGGATTTTTTTTTGGTTCCATGTTTCCTTTTTTAGGAGTTGAACATCAAATATAATCTCTTCAACAATCAATTACTAAAAGAGATTTTAGATTTAAGCTTACAGCAAAAAACATTCCAGTTTATTAAGCTCCAACCTCAGCGCTGTAATCTTCCGAAGAAACAAGTAAATCTCCTTTATCTGAAATCTTAATTTTTATCATCCAGCCTTCGCCATAAGGATCAGAATTAACTGCCTCAGGATTAGATTCCAGCCCTTCATTTACTTCGATCACCTCACCAGAGACGGGCATAAAAAGATCGGAAACGGTCTTTACTGCTTCAACAGTCCCGAATACTTCTCCTGCATCAATGCTCTCACCTTCTGTTTCAATTTCTACATAAACGATATCACCTAGCTCTCCCTGAGCAAAATCGGTAATACCAACTGTAGCGATATCACCCTCAATCTTAACCCATTCGTGATCTTTTGTATAAAATAAATCTGATGGAATGTTCATTATTCTTCTAGCGTTTTAATGTGTTATCAAAAATAATATTTTGATGACAACTGCCCTATTGAGAAAGACTAAATCTTAACTGAAATCCACCGGCAGTTGTTGCCCGTTTAAATGTGTTACCGAATCGTGGATCTGTAACGTTCCTTTCGAGATAGAAGGTAAAATCCAATTGATTATTAATCTTGTAGGTTACAGTGGGCCTGAACTGGTAACTGAAGTTTCCGTTGGTGATGTCGCTCTCTCCAAACAACCTCCTTTGGACCGTTTTTGAGTCTCTTACTGATGCGGCTATTCTAAAAGTGATATCATTCTTAAGTGTAACTGTCCTTCCTTGCCACCTAAAGGGTAATTTCCATCCAACTTTTGAATAGCCGAAATCAACAGTGACATCATTGTTCTTCGTTTCAGCTACCTGGGCATTTGAGGTATTTAATGAAAGGTTTCGGCTTTTTCTAAATTCAATTCTTGTTGAAATATTATTTTGCGTACGGATATTAAATCCAATGAGAGGCACAAATTGCTCTGAAATTATGACTTGCCCGATAAAGAAAACAGGGGCCAGGCTTCCAGTGGAGTCAGGTATAGCAAGCGGATAGTTCAGGATATTATTTTGGAGGTCAATTAATTCTGAAGGGTTTTCTTCACCCAAAATGATATTATTACTTGTAAAAGCCGATGCACTGTAGGTAGAGGAATAACCATGTGAAATGGTAAAGGAAGAGAAAATCTCAGCTAGTGCAGGTATACTGGTAAGTCCACTGTAGTCCAGTCGCCAGTTTGGTAAAGGGATGACAGGAAAAGGATCCGTATCAATGGATTCAGCACCTTGTCCAGCATAGGCTGCTCTAAATGCAGGAATAAGCACATCTTGAGATAGTGGGTCGTATTCAATCCCATTTCTTTCCGTATTTTGGTTGTTTAACCTATTCCTTATGATTTCAAGGTTGTTTTCAAAATCAACGAAGGCCTGCGAGAAATTATCGTCTCTGTTCTTTTCAAATGCAGTGCGAATTGATAAGAATGAAGTAGAGTAACTTCCTGATCGAGTAGGGGTCAAAGTCTCGAAAGTACCACTACTCCCATTTTCCACATACCTGAATATTTCCTGATATTGATTGTTAATCCCTCTATTCCAGCTTAACTGAACCCTTAGATCTTTTGCTGGCTGTAAATCCGCCTGAATATCAAGGTCTGTGCCATAACTCTGCTGGAAGGGGGAATTAAGATCCGGGTTCTCAATCAGCCAACCATTTCGCGCTGCTTTTTTTCTAATTTCCGGATCCTGACTACCTAAAATAAAACCAATTCCGGGTGCATTGAATCCACTATCCAAACCAAACAAAAAGGCTTGTGGTGTAAATCCCGGGAGTGACGTGCTTTCATTAATGGTGTATGACCCATTGATTGATTGAAGCATCATTAAAAAGCGAAGAAATTGATTACCAGCACTGACTTTTTCATCTTTACCTGGTGGTTCATTAGCATTCTTCAGGAAAGTCACTTTGTTGTAGAGTTTGGTCATATCCACTCTTGTATTCAATCCAACCGTTCGTTGATTACTAATGAAGTTTCCAAAGAATAAATCGATTTGATCGGTTGTATCTGAGGGATTTATCACATTCCTGTTACCTCCCCCTCTTTCGATTGCTCCGGCAACCCAATTATACCCTACCGAATACCTAGCATCTGCGGACAGCCAATCGGTGAACGGTAGTTTATCGAGTGGTAGCTTATAATTCAAACCGATGGTCTGATTGAAGTTTTTCATTCGACCTAGATCCAGAATCTGATTCCAAATGAATCTTTTCTCTGCTGAGTTAGTAATGTCTCCTTCTATTATACCTTCTGGTTCATCAATCACCGCATTGGCAGTTGCATTATAGGTTAAACCTAGGCTTCTGGTAAAATCCCATCTGAAACTGTAGTTCCGAATGAAAGTAAATAAGCGTTCATAGAGTGGATCTACGCCATCTGTTGTTAGCTCATTGTTGTAAAATTGAGTCAACCGAAAATCTCTTCTAAGATTCGCCGAAAATGAAAAGTTCGATGGTACTGGAGATACGTTAAACTCCTTTAATAAAGCAAAGTATGGACTGGACAGCTTTTCTGAACTCTTAAATGGTTCAAATGTGACTGCAGTGGGGGTATAATTATAATTAATACCGCCTGAGACGGTTTTGTCTACTAATTGCTGGGTATTTACGTTGCTGGTCACACGATCACTATAGGCATAACTAAAAGAGAAATTTTCAATATCGTATACACGACGTGGAGCTTCTGGATTTACCTTTTCCTTACGCACATTCGTGAAATTGATACTTCGTCTGGTAGTCCTATCTTCAACAATTCTCCTGTACCTGGCACGTTCCTCTTCAGTATCAAAAGTTTCAAGAGAGGCTTCCAAAGGCACATCAGGATCCAAAGGATCAAATTGAGGGGTTACTCTTGTTTTCTCATAACTCACAAACATCGGCACCTTTAGGCCGGTCTTATCCGGTCGCATGAACTTTTCCAGATTGATATTTGCAGATATATCGTACTGTGTGGTTTCGGCTCTTGTTCTCTCAGAAATCCGTTGCTGAATACCTCCAAAACCTATTGACGTATATCTGGTAGAAGCAGAAATAGTACCTAAATCAGCCAGTTTAGTACTCAAGCGAGCATTGGCAGCCCATCCGGCGTTCGTATCAAAATCAGTTAATCGCAGTTCATTTGCCCAGACGCAGACAGACTCTGGAAAAGCATCATCGTCTCCTGTATTTCTTACACCTAACATCAAAACCTGGACTGAGCTAATATCTGGTCGTCCTTTTACTTTAAACACATATTTTCCATCATTTGAAATTGAAGAATATGGAGTACTTTCATCTCGATTAAGTCGGTTTCTCTCTGATTTAGTCCCCAAGAGTTCCTTAATGGAAATATCAAGCTCATTTTCTAATGGCCACACCTGCCTTCGTATATCTGCATCACTTCCCATTAAATTCTCCTCTGTAACGACGAGCGGAAACTCGATCTCGTAATAGTTCTCATCAAAATCAGTCCCAAGACGAACAAATGCGGATACATCATTATCAGCTAAGGATTCATCTCCATTTCTTTCTGCATGAAAAAACATTTTCATGCGACCGTAATTAACCAGGTCGTAATTGACATTTTTATAAACTGCCCTTCCATCCTTATCATCAAGATCTTCTACACATACCTGTAAGGATTGCTCGTTGATTCTCCTATTTTGAGCTGTGGTATTGTCTATGTCACGATCCAATCCGGGAGGTAAAACGTACCTAATTCCCCCAGCATCATTTGTTGAATTCTCTTCAATACTTACGACAGATATGTCAAAATCGGTTGGATTGGTATTGGGAATCTCGTTCAAACCCGGCTCATTCAATGCCTCTTCATATTTTCTCCATTGACTACCCACCATTCTCATTTGTGCCATCCTCAAAACCACTGGCCTGCTAAAACCGGTTAAATACATTCGGATGTATTTTATATTATCAAACGAAGGAGCTCCAATAGACCTTCCTGTTGTCCTGATAGGAATTCTAAATAAATACCATGTTGATTCATTATTTGGATCTGTACCATTTATTTGATCCACGATGAAACGATTTAATTCCAGATTACCCCCTTCTGGAATTCCTGTTTGAGATTTGGGTCTAAGAGGTATGGTGTATTCGAAATACTGTTCCTGAGAAGAAACCGTATTGTCCTGATTTAAGTCCTCATTGTCTGGAAGGTTCGTGGATGCTGGTATAAAGTTCCCAATGGGTTCAGTGTCCGAGTTTCCATCCATACCATTCCAGTTTTTGTACCGCTGGACAATTGTAGCGCCAACCTGATCGTATGATTCATCAAGGATGTAGGTAAAATCGTCTGCTGAAACATCTGGTTCATCCGGATCAAAATTGTTAGTTAATGCATTAAATGCTAGTATTTCTCTTTCATCATCTCCAGACAGCCCATCCAATCCTATATCTTGATTATCACGTGCTCCTGGTGTATTCTCAAAGAAATTGGTTAGAAACTGCTCTGTAGAAATTTGACCCCAGGCAGAGTTTAGTGGTGTGGTTACCTGACCATCAATTGGTAACCCATTTTCAAAAGCATGTTGATCGTCAAAACCTACATCTTCCGAAACACTCCCTAAATTGAAAATAAGTTGACCTCCATTATCATCCTCGCTCGCAAACCCGTTAATGAACCCGTCTTTTATTCTGCCCCTTTCATTTACTTCAGCATTTATGAAAGGGTCCAACAACCAGAATTCAATGTATTCAATATTATTTTTATTGAAGTTTACTTCATTGGTTATCGCTCTTGTGATGCCACCCCAGTGCCTCTCCACCTCGGTTCTTGCAGCATCAGTAGTACCCGTTTCAAATTGATTACCTGCATAATTATATTGCCCTCGCTCATTTGGAAAATAAGCTATATCAAATATTGGTTCATTGAAGTTGACCAATGTTTGATCTCTCTGACGGAAGATCTCTTGAGGCAGGACTGGTCTTTCATAGTGATTCTCTAATGCAAGGTCATCTATACTTTCCGGTCGATTATTATTCACCCCGGTATTGTAAAAAATACTGTTATCAACTGTATACCAGGCTATTTTAGCAGCCCTAAATCGATTATCAAGACCCCTGGAGTCTGAGATGACTGCAGGGGTAGCAGCTAGTTTCCATGATTGCCACCCTCCAATGTTTATAGGGGTTATTGCGCTTTCAAAATCATCAATATAAGAGGTGCCTTCTCCATTTACTTTATTGCTCGTTCCAGGAACTAGTTGAGCAAACTCTGCATTAAAAGTTATGGACGAAGGTTCTTTAGTGCTTACCAGGGGTAATGCATCTACCATCTTGGTTAAAAGTCTTGAGTCACTTTGATAGTTGATATCAAAGCCGTATTTAGTATTGGCGGTAGGTTCATTTCCTACAGCAAACCGACTGATTCCTCCAGGTCTTTCATTTAGATGCAGCACCGTGGCACCGATGTTAAAATTATCATTAAATCGATAGTCAAATCGTGCTCCGGTTAGCGTCCTTGTTTGAAAATTGAAAAGATCCGCTTTTTCATAAGCAACATTAATGGTCTTTCCAGAATTTAAAATCCCATCATTTAGAAT
>CAYWOQ010000020.1:0-53245 GCA_964459925.1 uncultured Roseivirgaceae bacterium | reverse complement strand
GAATCAAACTTTTTGGACTAATTATTAAATCCTAATGCATAATCGAGGATTAACCGCCCCACTTTCCCTTAAGCATATTCAGTTTCGCCTGAAGATCACCATCTGGTAGTTTTTCTTCTTTCTTCTTTTTATCAACTTGAGATACACGTTATGAACGTTTTTCAGATCTCTTAACCGGAGGTACATCACCTTTCATGGAAAATGAAATTCGTTTTCTTGGTATGTCCACTTCAAGGACTGTCACATTCACCTTTTGTCCCAATTTCACCACCTGGGTAGGATCAGATACAAAGGAATTTGAAAGGTGGCTTATATGAACCAGTCCATCCTGATGTACTCCAACATCCACAAAGGCTCCAAACTTGGTGATGTTTGTAACGACTCCAGGTAGTTTCATACCTTCTTTCAAATCAGCAATTTCATTAACTCCATCCTGAAATTGTACTACTTCAAATTGATCCCTCGGATCACGACCAGGCTTATCCAACTCATTCATTATATCTTGAAGTGTAGGAAGTCCTACTTCTTCAGAAACGTAATGCTTGAGATTTACCTTTTTTCTTAATTCAGGACTGGACATTAGATCCCTAACTGTCGTTTGAGCATCCTTTGCCATTTGCTCTACTGTCGAATACCTCTCCGGGTGAACTGCACTTTTATCTAAGGGGTTATCTGCACCTTCGATTCGTAAAAATCCTGCTGCTTGTTCAAAGGCTTTATCACCCAACCTTGGTACTTTCTTCAATGCTTCTCGAGATTTAAAAGGTCCATTTTCATTTCTAAACTTCACAATGTTTTCGGCTATGCTGGCACCTAAGCCTGATACATAGGTTAGTAATTGTTTACTTGCCGTATTCAATTCCACACCTACATTGTTTACACAGCCCATCACTACATCGTCGAGTGATTTCTTTAGCGCATTCTGATCCACATCGTGTTGATATTGTCCAACTCCGATCGATTTTGCATCGATCTTAACGAGCTCTGCTAACGGATCCATCATACGCCTACCAATGGAGACAGAACCTCTGACAGTTACATCCTCATTGGGAAACTCATCTCTGGCAGCCTCCGACGCAGAATAAATTGAAGCACCACTTTCATTGATCATTGCAATAATCACGTTGCTGGGAAACCCAAGTTTCTTCACAAAGTGCTCCGTTTCTCGACTGGCTGTTCCATTACCAATGGCAATAGCTTCTATTTGATACTTTTTTACTAAATGTCTTACTGTTTCACCTGCTCTGGCAGTATCTTTCTGAGGTTCATTTGGATAGATAGAAGTGAATTCAAGTAATTTCCCTTGTTTATCCAGACAAACGACCTTGCAACCGGTTCTGAATCCTGGATCAATGGCCATTACGGATTTCTGCCCCAATGGAGCTGCCATTAATAGCTGTTTTAGGTTCTCAGCAAATACTTTGATGGCCTCCTCATCTGCTTTCTTTTTGGTCTCCATCCGGACCTCAGTCTCAATACTCACACTCATCAATCGTTTATAGGAATCCTTTGCTGCTATTGCTACTTGTTCGCTAGCATCATTGTTGCCTTTCACGAATGCTCTTTCTATGATATCTAGTGCCGTCTCCTCATCAGGTTCAATGGACATAGACAAAAACCCTTCTTTTTCTCCACGGCGAATCGCTAGCAAACGATGGGAAGGGATCTTTGCGATAGGCTCTTCCCATTCAAAATAGTCTTTATATTTCTGTGCATCCGCTTCCTTTTCCTTGCTCTTGAGCACCTTTGAGGTGATCGTTCCCTTTTTCATAAAGAGGTCTCGAATTCGTTGCCTGGTCTCCGCATGTTCATTGATCGTTTCTGCAATGATATCTCTTGCCCCTTGTAAGGCTTCTTCTGCCGAGTTCACACCTTTCTCTTTATCGATGAACTTAGCCGCTTCTGATTGAACATCAATGTTCCCTTGCTCCAATAGACTGTTTGGTAGTGGCTCCAAACCTTTTTCTCTTGCCATGCTTGCGCGTGTTTTGCGCTTGGGCTTATATGGAAGATAGAGATCTTCCAGTGCAGCCATGGTTTCCGCAGCATTGATTTTCTTCTCAAGTTCTGGTGTCAGTTTTTCTTGTTCTTTGATGGACTTAAGAATGGCTTCTCTTCTGGTATCCAAATCCCTAAGCTGATTGATTCGATCACGAATAGCTGCGACTTGTAGATCATCCAGACTTCCAGTTAGCTCTTTCCGATAGCGTGAAATAAAGGGCACGGTAGATCCATCGTCTAGTAATTTAATCGTGGATGTCACTTGCCCTGAAGTGATATTAAGCTCTCTGGCTATTCGTTCTTCGTATCTCATAGATCTTTCTCCAAAAAATAGTTGCCAAAAATAAGGATGCCAGTATCTCAATGTGCTATTTATTGAAAAGAGTTATCCACTTTTTATCGAATGGAATGGCTTTTATTTAAATAATCTCCTTGACCAGCGATAGGAGAAAATCAGGTATATCCCTATTATGTTAAAAGACATTATTGCAATGAGTACAAATGAATTTATGATTGGGAAATTGAATTCACTTACGTCAAAAAATAAACTATTTCTCATCTTTGAAAATCCATTTCCAATGGAAGTGATTAGCTCCGGATAATTGATGGTATTGGTCTCAAATTGCATGATCAGATAAACCAAGGTAACAATGAAGATAGTACCTATTATTATCCACGCAGACTTACTGATAACTGGACGATACTCGAATATTTCAGATGATTTTTCTATTCGTTGCATCACTTTTGGAGTGATTTCTATTTTAGTTTTTAAATTATCTCTAAAAAGATCTTTTAAAAATCTATTTTCTACTTCTTCATTCATAGCGTTGATTCTTTAACTCCCATTCTTTTCAATATTGCTAGTAATTTTTTTCTACTCCGGTGAAGTAAGATCTTCACATTAGACAGAGTCAAACTTGTCACATCACACACTTCTTTAAGCGATGATTCATTGTAATAAAACAAGGTAACTACTGACCTTTCATCTTCTTTTAAGTGCCGTAACGCTTCAGCTAAAACAGCAGATTTATCTTGGTGATCCAACTCTTCAGAGGGAAGGTTTATAACTTCATTAGCCTTTTCAAGTGAAACTTTCTGTGGAACTTTCAGTCTCAATCGGGTTAAAGCACCATAATGTGCGATTCGCATAACCCATGTTGAAAAGGACGCATCTCCGCGAAACGTATGCAATGAGTGATAAGCTTTTACAAAACTATCCTGTACTATCTCTTCCGCATCTTCTTTATTTCCCATTAAATAGTTTACATATCCGAATACCTTGTCCTCATATTTATCTACCAGGATAGCAAAATTCCGCCATTCACCATTTAATATTCGTTCGATTAGTTCAGCTTCGGTCTTCATACTCATTCGTGTACTTAGACCACATGCTTTTGCAAGAGGTTACTAAAACTTTCAAACTTTTTGTAACCAGATACTTCTTGATGTAGTCCATGCCCTTGAAATCGATTAATAATTTAAACAAATGATATGGAACCAGTTGTAGTATTTCTATCGCTTTTTGGTATTGTTTTCGGTATTTCGTATGTATTCTTGACCACAAGAAATCGTGAAAGGTTAGCATTGATCGAAAAAGGTATGGATGCTTCATTATTCGCTACCAAAGAACCTAAGTTTTCGATTGCAAAATTCATCCTCAATATTGCACTACTTTTTATGGGTATTGGTGCAGGGATTTTCTTTGGCAACTACTTGGCAACATCTCTTGAAATGGATGAAGACATCATGATTCCTTCAATGTTATTCATTTTTGGAGGTCTCGGATTAGTTGTTGGATTTTTTATTACACGTGCGCTCGAGAAAAACGAAGAATAATATTGATGAAAGCTTGAGAAATGGTTTAAGCTATGCTTGCACCTTTTTTGTTTTAATCAAGATTAACTTCGCCTTTCATGTCATTTGATCCAAAAACCATTGATCTTCCTATCATAGAAATCCTCGATGAGGTAAAAGGTGAGTTAGCTCCAGCCTCTACTTTAATAGTACATGCCCCACCCGGAGCTGGAAAGAGTACAGTATTTCCTTTAGCATTATTTGATGAGAATTGGTTGAATGGACAAAAGATCATCATGTTGGAGCCTCGGAGGTTGGCCGCTCGATCGGTAGCTATGCGAATGGCTGAACTAATAGGGGAGCCGGTTGGAAAAACGATTGGTTATAGGATTCGCTTTGAAACTAAAGTAAGCGAGCAAACCAGAATTGAGGTTGTTACAGAAGGTATACTCACCCGCATGCTTCATGGAGATAATTCACTTGAAGGAGTAGGTTTAGTGATTTTCGATGAATTTCATGAGCGGAGTATTCATGCAGATGTAGCACTCGCTCTTTGTAGAGAATCGCAGCAGGTTTTGCGTCCTGACTTGAAAATATTGATTATGTCTGCAACGCTAAATACCCCTCAGCTCTCAAAGTTGTTAGATGCGAAAGTAATTGAAAGTAAAGGCAGACAATATCCAGTGGATATTATTCATGTTGGGGATCAAGACGAGTTCCTGATTCCGGAAATAACAGCTAATACTATTATTAAGGCAACCAAATCTCATGAAGGAGATATCCTTGCATTTTTTCCTGGCCAGGGAGAGATCAAGAAATGCGAAGGAATCTTGAGATCAAAGCTCAGGGGATTTTCCATTCATCCACTCTTTGGGCAGCTTTCATTTAATAAACAGAAGGCTGCCATTCTTCCCGATAAAGAAGGGAGAAGAAAAGTTGTTTTAGCAACTTCCATTGCAGAGACCAGCTTGACAATAGAAGGTATCAAGGTAGTCGTTGATTCAGGTTTTGGTCGAACACAAAAATGGGATCCTCGTTCTGGATTATCCAGGTTGGAAACGGTCCAAATTTCAAGAGATTCAGCAGATCAGCGTGCAGGAAGAGCAGGTCGGCTGAGCCCTGGAGTATGTTACCGATTATGGTCTAAAACCACAGATGATCGTCTACAGGAACATAGAACTCCGGAGATTTTGGAAGTAGACCTTGCATCACTTGCCTTAGATCTTGCAAGTTGGGGGATTTCTGATCCAAATAGTCTTACGTGGCTTACACCACCCCCAAGGGGCGCATGGCTGTCAGCTGTAAATACCTTACATGAGTTGGAGGCGTTGGAAAATGGTAAGATTACGGAACATGGCAAGCAAATACATCGTCTCCCATGTCACCCTCGCATTGCACACATGATGCTTATGGCGGAAGAAGAGGATCAGGTCTCATTAGCTGCTGACATTGCTGCACTACTTGAAGAGCGAGATCCATTAGGCAAAGAGGCAGGGATCGACATTAACCATCGTATTGAAGCCTTACGAACCCATCGAAGAGAGCAACGCAAAGGAGGTCTTTTAGATCGTATGGAAAAGATTGCTGGATCCTATCGTCAACTTTTTGACGTGGAAGAGGAGAATGATTCCTTCGATCCGTATGAAACAGGTTTGTTACTAACACATGCTTTCCCGGAACGAATCGCTCATAATCGTCCTGGAAATAATGCCCAATTCAAACTTGCAAATGGTAGGATAGCTATGGCTGGCCATAAAGATGATTTGTCGCATGAATCATGGTTAGCTGTTGCCAATCTTGACGCTCGTGATGGTATGGGTAAAATATTTTTGGCCGCCCCTTTAAACCCAAAAGATTTGGCCACAAGAGTTAAGGAAGTTGATGTCATAACCTGGGATACCGAAGATGGTGGTTTGAATGCCAGCAAGGACTTAAGAATCGGTAATATCATACTTAAGTCCGTGCCACTACCCGATCCCGATCCCTCTCATCTGGTAGTAGCTATTTCAGAAGCGATCAAAAAAGAAGGGCAATCACTACTTGACTGGAATGAACAAGTAGAACAATTACAAAATAGAGTGAAAAGTCTTACTAAATGGCTACCGAACCAGAGATGGCCTGATTTCAGTATGGACAATTTATTGAGGATAAACAGTGAATGGTTAATGCCCTATTTGGATGGTGTTCGTAAACCTCATGAACTCAAAAAAATTGATTTACATGATGTTTTGCTTCATTCGCTGGACTATGACAAGCAGCAACTCTTGCAGGAGTTAGCACCTGCTAAGATAAAAGTGCCTAGTGGCTCTAGTATCAAAATCATGTATCGTGAGAACGGAGAGGCACCTGTTTTAGCTGCTCGGATTCAAGAACTGTTTGGGATGGATGAAACACCTAAGGTCAATCAAGGAAAGAAACCACTTCTCATTCATTTGCTGTCTCCAGGATTCAAGCCTGTACAGGTTACAACTGATCTTAAAAATTTCTGGAATGAAACGTATTTTGAAGTTCGAAAAGAATTGAAAGGTCGATATCCTAAGCATCAATGGCCGTATGATCCGTGGACAGCAGAAGCTGTAAGAGGGGTGAAAATGAAATAATACATTTTACTTATTTTCACTTCTCCAACTTAGAAAATATGAATCCATATCTTGGCGAACTAATTGGCACCTTCATTTTAATGATTTTAGGAAATGGTGTGAATGCGAATGTATCACTGAAACAGACTTATGGTAACAGCTATGGTTGGGTTGTTATAACACTTGGTTGGGGGCTTGGCCGTATTCACTGCTGTTTTCATCGCAGGTTCCTCAAGTGGGGCACATATTAATCCAGCTGTGACCATAGGCTTAGCTGCAGGGGGTAAATTTTCATGGAGCATGGTTCCTGGATACATTGGGATGCAAATGTTAGGTGCTTTTTTAGGTGCATGGGGAGCTTATCTTCAATACCGTCCACATTTCTCGGCCACCGATGATGCAGATGCCAAGCTGGGACTATTCAGTACAGGTCCGGCTATTAAAAGCAGTTTTGATAATTTTCTTTCAGAGGTCATTGGCACTTTTGTTCTAGTCTTTGGTGTGTTTTTTCTTGTTGATGGAGATGGATTAGGTTCATTGAGTGCATTGCCTGTCGGGTTGTTAGTAGTTGTAATTGGTATGGCCATGGGAGGTTCTACTGGCTATGCAATTAATCCTGCTAGAGACCTTGGTCCCAGGATCTTTCATGCATTAGCACCCATTTCAGGAAAAAGAGATAGCAACTGGGGTTATGCCTGGGTTCCGGTGTTAGGACCCATAACGGGAGGAATACTTGCCGCAATGGTCTACTTGCTTTTGGACATATAAAAAAAGCCAGCATGCGCTGGCTTTTACTATTGATCATTTTATTAATCTCTAATCTAATCCAATCATCACAAAAGGTCCCCAATAAATGGGATCCCCATATTCGTTACGTATTTCTTTCTTAGCATCAATGAAGGCCTGCCTTTTATTTCCTGTTTCAATCCATTTCCTGTAAAATTTGAGCATTAATTGCTGAGTAGCTTCGTCACTTACTTTAAAAAGAGACATGACAATTGTTCTAGCACCGGCCACTAAGAAGGCTCTTTGCAGACCATAAACCCCTTCTCCTGCTTCAATTTCACCTAGACCTGTTTCACAAGCTGACAGTACTACTAAGTCCGTCTGATCCAGGTTTAAGTTCATGGCTTCATAGGCAGTCAAAATACCATTATCTACATTGTAATTGAATTGCGTTTGATTCAAAATGTCACCAGCTCCTGATAGCAATAGACCGGTTTTAAGTAATGGATTATCATAAGCTGCTGTTTCATTAAACTCTTGATCCAATTGCGCAACTTTTTTCTCTTTCTGGAAGAAACCATGCGTAGCCACATGAAAAATTCTTGGATTGGTAACCTTTTTGATTTCTACTTCACCAGCTAGCTGTTCTGTGTATTTTTCCGTTTCCCACCCTTTTCGATCCAATAGATCATCCAGTTCCTCGATTTCACGTTTTGTGCCTGGTAGAGGAGTTACGACTTCAGCAGTTGAACGTGTTAGGCCTGAAGCTGGTAAAGGACTTCCTGGTTCAGTAGAAACGTAGAATTGTGGATTACCAAACATCATCGCAAATTGCTTCTCAGAAATATTTTTGGATTTGATTCTATTGAGGTGAAGGTCTTTCGTATTACTAACTAAAATGATATTGGAATTGTCTAGCACATATTTCCCATCCGGAGTTGGAATCGCTTCCAGGTTAATTGAATTGTAAACGCCATCCGGTGAAATATAAAGCGTGAGTGCTGCTCCGAGCTCCTCCTGTACTGGTTTCCAGAATTGCTCATAGGAGTATTTATCTTTTCGTTTGAATTTTATGCTGTTCCTGTAGTATTTCAGATACCTGCTTTCTAGCTTATCACCGTTGGAAAGTAAGATCATTTCTGGTTCTGATCTTTTCTCTCCTTTTATATAAAGGAGTGCGTACATCACTGAATCGGTAAAATCGTGTTTAAAATACCTGAAGCGGACCATTTCGATGGCTACCTCATTTTCACCCAGTGCATCTTTTACGTTGTTCCAGGTAATCGGCTTACTATCTGTACTTTCAGCGAAAATTTCTGATTTTAAACTAATGCTTTTTTCAAGCTGCTCTACACTGGAGGCTAGTTCCGTTGTATTGATATTATTCTCCACCAAATCTTGGGTGCTCATGGAAAGAGCAGCAGTCAAAAGTTCTTTGTTCTCAATCCATTTGGAATAAAGGTTGACTAGTTCTTCGTCACCGCTATTCATAATCCGCTGACGAACCTTAATAGATGAATTCAACAGAAGAGCTTTAGTCAAGAGAGCATTATTGTATAGCTCCCCAATGTACTTTTTAGTTCTATTTCTACTGATAATTAAAGTGTTATAAAACTCATAGTCTTCCTTGATCGTATTCCAGAATTTGGCTTTTTCTCGTTCACTAAGCGCCGGAAAATATTCTTGGATGAATCCTTTGTAATTAGCAAATACCTCTTCCATCTCACTTTGAGAATCTCTGTAACGTTCCTGCATAAAGTAGGTCTTGCTAAGCTTGGATTGAACTTTTACGTATTCAGGATGCGTCTTATTGAAGACTTTCTCGTATTGCTTTTGCGCATCTTTGTAAAATTTCTCTGCTTGATTGTAGTTCTTCTGCTTGTAGTAGATATCACCTTTCAGCACTTGAGTTGTAGCCGCATTGATATTATTTCTTTTGCCGATTTTCTTTGACCAAATACTTTGAGCTTGATCTAGGTAACTGAATGCTAGTGAATAATTGGAGGCAGCAATATTGGCGACTGCCATGTTTTTAAGAATATCCGCATACGTTGGGTTATTTGATCCTAATTTTTTTCCAATAATACCCTCTGCTTGTTGGAATAGTTTCTGAACTTCCGTTAGTGATTTATCTTGGTAGAAGTTCACTAAAGCCAATTTTGATATGGATTTACCTACATCAATATGTTCTTCGCCAAATTTAGATTGCTGTATTTTAATTGCGTTTTTTAAAAGCCCTTCTGCTTTTTCATAGTCTCCAATAGAAGTATAAACATCGGCCAGGATAAGCATGGATGGTACCGTCTTCGTGGATTCTTCACCAAAGATGCTAGTGGTTAATGAATTGGCTTTTCTGGCTTGTTTCTCGCATTCTGTGTAGTCTCCCTTGATGAGATTTAATTTGGCATTTTGAACGAGCGGGTAGTTTAAATGTCGACTCTCTTTACCAAACTGTAGTTCTTTTTCCTTAAGAGAACGTGTTAAGAGTTCTGTAGCATCCGTGTATCTTCCGATACTCATATAGAGACCACCAAGGTCTTCTGAAAAAGTAAGCCCTTTAACGTCAGTTGTTAGTGCACCTCGAGACCGGAAGTTTTCAGAATCATAAATAAGGTCCTCTGCTTCGTCATATAATCCCTTTATTGAAAGCAATTTGGCTTTTGTAATTAGGGCATCTGCCAGGTATGTAAGTGCTACATCTGTTTTAGTGTCAGCCATAATTTCAATGGCTGTCTCTAAATTCTCGGTTGCTTTGTCATATTCACCTATGTTTATTTGAAGATTTGCGATTTTTTCTAGTTCCCTACCATATTCAATGTCTTCATTATCGTATTTCACCCTCGCTGCTAATAGTGCCTCATCCAAGATTTTAGAGGCTCTAGCATAGTCATCTGTTTCTTCGTAAAACTTGGCCAAGTGATTTTGTATATCCAGGTAATCAATGTGGCCTTTTGTAATTTCCGGTTCAACAATCGTGTGATAACTTGAAGCATAGATATCATACGCTTCTTTGAACTTGTCAGTAAAATCAACATAATAGTTAGCTAGTTTGACTTTGGTTAGGTGATATTCAGGAGCATCCTCTCCGAGTAGCTCTTTTTTAATTTCTAAAATCCGGTTATCATATGCCTCGGTGTTTTTATGCCTTCCCGCATAAAGGGCTACTCGTTTAGCTAACTCAAGTAATTCAATGCGTTCTTGATGATATTTTGGAATAACTGGATCGGAAAGCATCGCATTGATTTTGTTTTCCAACCTTCCGATGTCCTGATCGGCAATATCATAGGTCAGATCCATCTTTTCCTCAGCGAGATTGAAAATACTGGTTTTCTTGAATTCTTTTAATGACTTTTTAAAATCAGTTTGCGTGATTTTCAAACGTGCTTTTTGTCCATTGAGATAGTAAGTTCTCATCAGGTTAGCTTGCATCGTCATAACTGTGTTGTGAGAAAGTTCATACTTTCTTATTGCCCAGACATAAGCATCCTCATAAAGTTTAGACTGTGCCTCAATGGCCAAACCATTTTCCTCTAAGAGCTTTGCATTCAGGAAGGCGTTTTGTGCCCATAAGAGGTGACTCTTTTTTAAATTATCATCTACCCAGTCCAAATTAGCAATGAAAGCAGAATCTGCTGATATATAGTCACCCATTTTTCGTAAAGAATTTGCTTTTGCAATCATCATTTGAGCAAATTCTTCTTTTCTTTTTTCTTGATCTTCTTTGCTGCCCTCTGAAGATAGTGCCCTTTGTAGATAATAATCCTCTTGTGAATTAACTACCTTTATAGCCTCGCTGTAGAAACCCTTGCCAGAAAGTATTTGAGCTTTCATAACCTCTAACTGTGATTTAATATCCTCAATTAGGGAATTAGAAGCTTCAAATGCCTGGCTCGCCTGCTCTACATAATCAGCGGCAAGTTTATAATTTCCATAAGAAATTAGTACTTCACTGGCTTCCATCATGATAAAACCATGCTCAATACTACTTTCTCCATTTACTTTTTTGCTCATGGAGATCCCAGCTTCGAGAGGTTCCATTACACTCACCAATTCACCTAAACCCACATTGATTTTTGCTTCTTTAACCAAGGCTATGGCAGAGAAAGGATTTTCAGCTCCTAATTTTTTGAGCACTTTCTTCTGCATTTTCGCAATTTGCTTTCTAGCTGAAGAATAATCTCCGCTCTGGTACTCGGACTCCGCTTTATCGATAGATTTTTGATATTGTGCTTCAGCTACTGAGAGGCTAATCAAGGTGATACAAACAAGAATGTGTTGCATGTATTTCATGGGAATATGTTTTTTATAAATAATGGCGAATGATATGTATTTGCACTATTAAGTTTAGTTTGTTTCTAGTGCATTGATCAGACTTGAAATAAAGTTATGGAAATTGCTGCTATTCTACCGTCATTAATTTATTAAGAATCTCCATTGCTGCTTTTGAGATAATGGTACCAGGTCCAAATATTGCCGTAATACCTTTGTCATATAACTCCTGGTGATCTTGTTCGGGGATGATACCTCCAGCAACAACCAATATGTCTGGTCTTCCCATTTTTTTCAATTCATCCACCAACTCAGGTATAAGAGTAGTGTGTCCTCCGGCTAAAGAGGAGGCACCAACAAGGTGTACATCATTTTCAATGGCTTGTTTTGCTACTTCTTGAGGTGTTTGAAAAAGTGGTCCAATATCAACATCAAAACCAAGATCAGCAAACGAGGTAGCTATAACTTTGGCCCCACGATCATGTCCGTCCTGTCCCATTTTTGCGATCATGATTCTTGGACGTCTGCCATCCAACTCTTCAAATTGATCTGAAAGTTCTTGCGCTTTCCTGAAGTCTTCATTGTTCTTAATTGCTGATGAATACACTCCTGTAATTGTCTTATTTGTTGCTTGAAATCTACCGAAAACATTTTCGATCGCTAAAGAAATCTCACCGAGGGTAGCCCGGTTTCTGGCAGCGATAATAGAAAGTTCAAGTAAGTTTTCATTTCCTTTCGCTCCCGATTCAATGGCCTTTAAACAGGCTTGAACTTTTGCTTCATCTCTTTCCGCTTTAATGGACTCAATTCGATCTATTTGCTTCTGTCGAACTTGATCATTATCAACTTTCAAGATATCTATTTCAGTTACCTCATCAGTTACAAACTTGTTTACACCTATAATTGCTTCTTCGCCTGAATCAATTCTCGCTTGTTTTTGAGCAGCAGCTTCCTCTATTTTCATTTTTGGGTAGCCCTCCTCAATTGCTTTAGACATACCACCCATTTCTTCTACTTCCTGGATGATTTCCCAGCTTTTGAGAATTAATTCTTCTGTTAGGTCTTCTATGAAACGCGATCCACCCATAGGATCTACTACTTTGGTGATATTGGTTTCTTTCTGTAAATAGATTTGTGTATTTCTAGCAATTTTCGCCGAGAAATCCGTTGGTAAAGCGATCGCTTCATCCAATGCATTTGTATGCAGAGATTGAGTATGTCCAAGTGCAGCAGCCAGGGCTTCAATGGTTGTTCGTGCAATGTTATTGTAAGGATCCTGGGCTGTCAGACTATATCCAGAGGTCTGGCTATGGGTTCTCAGTGCCATGGATTTTTCGCTTTTTGGGTTAAAGTCCTTTATGATTTTGGCCCATAGAACTCTGGCAGCTCTCATCTTAGCAATTTCTTTCAGGAAATTCATCCCAATTCCCCAAAAGAAGGATAGGCGAGGTGCAAAGGAGTCAATGTCTATGCCTGCTTCGATCCCAGTTCTTACATATTCTAAACCATCAGCCAGCGTAAATGCTAACTCGAGTTCAGCGGTCGCACCAGCTTCATGCATATGGTAGCCACTAATACTTATTGAGTTGAAGCGAGGCATGTTTTGAGAAGTATATTTAAATATGTCAGCGATAATTCTTATCGATTCTTTCGGAGGGTAGATGTATGTATTTCTCACCATGAATTCTTTGAGAATATCATTCTGAATGGTTCCAGTAAGCATCACAGGTGAAACGCCTTGTTCTTCGGCAGCAACTATATAGAAAGCCATTATTGGAATAACAGCACCATTCATAGTCATTGATACAGACATTTGATCTAATGGAATTTGATCAAATAAAATTTTCATGTCTTCTACTGAATCAATCGCTACACCGGCTTTTCCCACATCACCTTTTACTCTTGGATTATCACTGTCGTATCCTCTATGGGTGGCTAAGTCGAAAGCTACTGATAATCCTTTTTGACCTGCAGCCAGATTTCTTCTATAGAATGCATTCGATTCTTCCGCAGTACTAAATCCAGCATATTGGCGAATTGTCCATGGTCTGGAAGCGTACATGGTTGCATATGGGCCTCTTAGGAATGGAGGAATACCTGCAGTATATGTTGATTGTATATGTTCTGCTTTACTCATTATAGGTTGTTTTGAGTTTGTTGGATGATTTGGTGTGTAAGTGATTCTACAAGGTAAGAGCCCCCACACTGATCTTCATAACGTTCTATACCACTTTCCACTCTTATTAGATTCCCTGTGTTCCTTGTGATTCGACTATCCCCGATTGCCGTTGGCATGTCTATAGAATAGGATCCTCCAAGAATTGACGCAAGGCTTGCGGTCGTATTTAAAAACCATTGATGTTCATCTGATTCATGTCTTGGTATAGACGTATGAATTCGCACCTCTCCTTTATTTTTTTCTGTGTTGAGAATAAATCTAAGAGCCCTAATCGTCGCGATTTCCACAAAAAAATCGGGTAATGCATATCTGTTTATCCATTTAGTCCGCTCATCCAAAGATTTGACAATTTGTGAGATCTGATCGGCAGGGTTTAAATCTGATTCACTTTGAGAAATTGTATTAGATGCATTCATGCCTCGTATTTTTTCTGTTGCAATAAGAGTAGGAATAGATATTTCACAAATGGTGTGGTCAATGGTTTTAATTAGGACTTCTTCATTGAATTCCTTGCTCGTTAAAAATATGATTCCATCGCAACCCCCAGCTAATGCAGACAGGGCTTTTTGATTAGCCATTTTCTCATCGTCTACCGTTATTTTTTCGTACAGTTTCCATCGGTGTGATGGAAGGCCTTTGAAGAATGCTGTAAGGTGATTTAGGTCTTGAGTATCTTCTGAATCATAGTAGGGCTTTAACTGACTTAATCCAGAAGATTCCCAAGCTAAGGCTACAAAAGGATCTTCGCCTTTAAGTTGTTTTTCAGCTGTTTTTAACCAATCGTTTTTGACTGGTTTTGGGAAGGATGAAAGGTCTAGGGTTTCCAATTATTTTGCGATTTTGTTGAATAAATCACGAATTTAATTTAGAATTTCTATGTTAAGAAAAATTGCATTTTTTAAAGAATTTTCAATTGAAAAAACCATTTACTTATAGTTAGTCGATTTTTTAAAAAGTCAAGGAAAGATTTCATTTTTTTTAGAAAATTTATTGACCCATATTTGATGTCCTTTCATTATTTATGAAAGCCACCTAAGCCATTTTATAAACCACTTTTAACCCATCGGCTGATGCATGAATTGATATGGAAAAACTGTCTTGAATACATTAAAGAGCGAATTCCCAATCAAAGTTATAACACATGGTTTAAGCCGATAAAACCCTTAAAATCAAATGGTAATGTATTGACTATTCAAGTACCGAGTCAATTTTTTTATGAATGGCTAGAGGAGCACTACGTTCATACCATCAAAGATGCTATTGCTAAAGAGATGGGTCCTACTGGTCAATTGGAATATTCCGTTGTAATGGAGGATAGCGCGAGTTCGAACGGGAAGTCTACCTCGTTGAAAATCAATCACCTGGACGATCGGAAAAGCATTAATAACAAGACAGTTAATCAAGAATTTAATGCAGATCTCAACAGTGTAAATAGTCTTAATCCAACATATACCTTTAATTCCTTTATAGAAGGTGATTGTAATAGGCTTGGGAGATCTGCAGGATATGCTGTAGCAAAAAAACCGGGCATAACTTCTTTTAACCCATTAATGATTTATGGTGGAGTAGGGTTAGGTAAAACCCACCTTGTCCAAGCGATTGGTAACGAGATAAAAACGCAAGATCATAGCAAGAAAATTATCTACGTTGCCTCAGAAAAATTCACCAATCAATTTATCAACGCATTGCGTAACAACAATGTGCAGTATTTTATTTCCTATTTCAGAGAGGTAGATATTCTTATTCTAGATGATGTTCAGTTTTTAAAAGATAAGGAGAAAACTCAGGAAATTTTCTTTCATATTTTCAACCATTTGCATCAATCGGGCAAACAGATTATAATGACAAGTGATTGCGCTCCTCGTGATCTTAAAGGCCTACAAGAAAGACTTGTCTCTCGATTTAAATGGGGTCTTACAGCAGATTTGCAGCAGCCAGCTTTTGAAACGAGAATGGCTATCATCCAGAAAAAAATTGAAGAAGATGGTGTTAGCATTCCGCCTGAAGTGCTGGAATACATTGCTTACACGGTGGATACCAATATCCGGGAACTTGAAGGTGTTGTGGTTTCACTTGTCGCCCATGCCTCTTTGATGCGTATTCCAATCGATTTAGAGTTAGCGAAAAAAGTCCTTAAGAATATTGTAAAAGAAATTGATTCTGAGGTTGGTATAGACTACATCCAAAAGACCGTCTCTGACTATTTTCATGTTAGTCAAGATGACATTAAGGCTAAAACTCGTAAAAAAGAGATCGTGATAGCAAGGCAGGTAGCCATGTATTTCTCTAAGGATTATACGAATCATTCTTTAAAATCAATTGGGTACCATTTTGGAGGTAGAGATCATAGTACAGTGATCCATGCACTTCAATCAGTGAATGACATGATTGATACAGATGCCAAATTCCGCTATTCAGTTGATGAGTTAAAGAAGAAACTTAAGATGCGAACCATTTAATTACCTTCTGTAGGGATAGTAAACTTTTCTTCCACGTTCATTTATCCCAATTACATCGAATCTGCCGCGGATATTAATTAGAATCTTCTCAAGCTCTTTGGGACTATCAATTAGACGATTGTTGATTTGAGTAATTATGAATCCTTCAGGGATATCCAATGCGGCAAAAAATCCATTGTTTTCGTAGTTAATTACCTTAACTCCACTCTCAATACCTAAAAACTCTCTTTCTACCTTAGATACACTTTCAAAGTTGGCCTCAAGATCCTCAGAATAATAAATATTTCTTTTTATGATCGAAGTGGTTCCCTCTCTGTTTGTTAGAATCATCTCTGCAGATTTCCTGACGCCATCTCGTTCATATGTCACATTGAGCTTTTCACCTGGATAGCTTTTTGCAATGATTTCTTCCATTTGTGATCTTGTTTCAATTGTAAGGCCATTGATGTTTCTAATTACATCTCTTTCTTCAATTCCCGCCTTATCAGCGGCGCTGCCTCTTTTAATTTCAGTAACCAATACACCGTTTAAATTTTCAATGTTGATTTTGGATGCCAACTCACTATCTATGTCAATGAATTCTAGTCCAGTAAATGCTTTTTGTACCTCACCATATTTCACAAGATCATTAAATACTTTTTTTACAATATTTGATGGTATGGCAAAACCATATCCAGCATAAGATCCTGTCCTCGATAATATTGCCGTATTGATCCCAATCAATTGACCGTTAGAATTGACCAGCGCTCCTCCACTATTTCCTGGGTTAATTGCCGCATCCGTTTGAATGAAACTTTCGATTGGAAATTTATCTTTAAGAATATTGATATTTCTTCCTTTTGCACTTACGATACCAGCGGTAACGGTGGAAGTTAGATTGAAAGGGTTTCCAACGGCGAGCACCCACTCACCGACTTCTACACTTTCTGAATCGCCAATTTCAATTACAGGTAGTACGTCGGAACTAATTTTGATCACAGCTAAATCTGAACTAGGATCTCTACCAATCAATTCTGCTTCGAAGCTTCTTTTTCCGGCGATAACAGTTATTTCGTCTGCGTCCTGGATCACATGATTATTGGTAACAATGAATCCATCTTTAGCGAAAACAACACCAGAACCACTACCTACGCTTTGAGACGATCTTGGCTCAAAAAACCAATCCATCCAACCCCCTGTTCGATACTCCACTTCACTCAAGGTCTGTATAAATACCACACTCGATGTGCTTTTATTGGATGCATTCACAAAGTTTTCGTTGGGAATAAAACTGTTGAGAGTATTGCTTACCTGTTTTGTCTCATGAAATGTAACAGGTTCTTCATAGAACTCATTTGAAGTAGTATTCGATTCTTCAGTTTTTATACGATCATTAATTGAAATCATTAGGTAGGCTCCTAAAAAACCAGCAATGAGTCCCATTACAATCGTCCTAACATTATTCATAGCGATTTTTAAAACTTTATACTATTTAAACTGAAGTTTGTGGTTTTCTATTCCAATTCAATGTTAAAAAATGCAAACCCTTAACTTTGTCTATTAAAATTAAAACCAAATACAATAGAAGGAGTTTCTTCTTTCTCATTTACCTCATTTCATAATGGAAAAAAGGCATGTTGCAGTTCTCGGATCAACTGGCTCTATTGGTACTCAAACGCTCGATGTAATTAGTCGACATCCAGAAAAATTTGAAATTGAGGTATTGACTGCTCAGAGAAATGCAGACTTATTAATTACCCAAGCAAAAAAATTCCAACCAAACAGTGTAGTAATTGTTAACGAGCGTTTCTACCAAGCTGTATTCGAAGCATTAAATCCTTTGGATATCAAGGTATATACGGGAGAAAAAGCACTGGCGTCAATAGTCGAGATGGAATCCATTGATGTGGTATTAACAGCCCTCGTTGGTTATTCAGGCTTAATACCTACAATTAATGCGATAAACGCAGGAAAAACAATAGCATTAGCGAATAAAGAGACTTTGGTGGTTGCGGGTCAAATAATCACCAAATTGGCACAAGAAAAAGGAGTGAATATACTTCCGGTAGATTCTGAGCACTCTGCGCTCTTTCAGTGCCTATTGGGAGAATTTCACAATCCAATTGAGAAACTCATCCTTACTGCCTCTGGAGGTCCCTTCAGAGGAAAAGACCGGTCATTCTGTAGTACGGTGAAAAAGGAGCAAGCGTTAAAGCATCCAAATTGGGAGATGGGTGCAAAGATCACTATTGATTCAGCTACTATGATGAACAAAGGACTAGAAGTTATAGAGGCTAAGTGGCTATTTGGAATAGGTTTAGATGACATAGAAGTGGTGGTACACCCACAATCAATTATCCATTCAATGGTTCAGTTTGAAGATGGATCAATTAAAGCACAGATGGGCCTACCTGATATGAGGGTACCAATTCAATTTGCCTTGACTTATCCAGAAAGGTTTAAAGCAGATTATCCTCGATTTGATTTTTCGAAATATCCCCAATTGACCTTTGAAACACCTGATATTGAAACGTTTAGAAACCTTGAACTAGCATTTGCAGTTGGAAGAGAAGGCGGAAATCAGCCTTGTATTTTGAACGCTGCGAATGAAATTGCCGTTCAAGGATTTCTAGAGGATAGAGTTGGCTTCCTCGAAATTTCAGATGTGATTGAATCTTGCCTGCAAAAGGTAAGTTATATTCGCAATCCTGCAATAGAAGATTTTGTTGAAACTGATAAAGAAACTAGAGCAAAAGCGCTCGAAATAATACGATAAATGGAAACACTAATAATGGTTGGGCAATTGCTTTTGGGATTGTCAATTTTGGTAGGAGTTCATGAATGGGGGCATATGGCCGCAGCGAAAGCCTTTGGAATGCGAGTTGAGAAATTCTCTATTGGATTCCCACCAAAAATCTGGGGAAAGCAGTACGGCGAGACAGAATATTCCATCGGTGCAATTCCGCTAGGGGGGTTTGTGAAAATTTCTGGAATGATCGATGAATCTTTAGACACCAAGTCTTTGAGTGCAGAGCCAGAGCCTTATGAATTTAGGGCTAAGCCAGCATGGCAACGATTGATCGTAATGATGGGCGGTATTATCGTGAATGTTATTACGGGAATTATAATATTTATCATATTAGCCTTTGTTAATGGCGAAGTTTTTCTTCCCAAAGAAGAATTAAATAAACACGGGATTGTAGCATATGATCTAGGCGAACAATTAGGTTTCAAGACAGGAGACAGAGTTTTATCAATCAACGGAAAAGATTATGAGCGATTCGCTGATATTGTAAGTCCTGATTTATTATTAGGTAGTGATAATTACTACACTGTTGATCGGGATGGAGAAAAAGTCAGAATTGACATGCCAAATGACTTTTTAGATAAAGTCGCGGATAAAAGAAATCGAGAGTTTGTAATTGGATTTAGATTTCCATTTTCAGTTGCATCAGTAGCCAAAGGGAGTAACGCAGAAAAAGCAGGTATACAGGCTGGTGACATCTTCAATAAGGTCAATGGAGAACCAGTTAAATACTTTGATGAGTTTAGTAGCGCACTTGACTCTCTTCAAGGTCAAGAAATTACTTTAGACGTAAATAGAAATGGAGAATTAATCGATGTTGTAGCTCAAGTCGATGATAATGGAACCATAGGCTTCTATACGGAACGTGAAATCAACTTTACATCCAGGGATTTTGATTTTTTTGAAGCAGTTAACGAAGGGACCTACAATGCATTTGCCGTTGTTTGGTTAAATATCAAAGGATTCAAAAAAATGATAGCGGGTGATGTGGATGTAAGGAAATCGCTATCAGGGCCTATTCGTATTGCTACATTCTTTGGTGGAACATGGGATTGGAATAATTTCTGGCGAATTGTAGGATTACTTTCCATGGTACTCGCTTTCATGAACTTTTTACCAATTCCAGCGCTTGATGGAGGTCATGTTATGTTTTTGACATGGGAGATCGTAACAGGAAGAAAGCCTTCTGATAGATTCCTTGAAAATGCTCAAAAGGTTGGGATGGTCATTCTTCTTACCTTAATGGCATTTGTTATCGTAAACGATACTATCATCCTTTTCTAAAAGTCATTAGTTTTCAACTCCTTCATCAGACTGAGGTGCTTCTCGGTAGATTTCAAATTCAACTCTTCGATTGAGTTTTCGGTCTGCTTCCGTTAATTCATTAGGGACAATCGGTTGGGTATCTCCATATCCTTCCGCTTGTACGCGTGCTTCAAAGATGCCAGCGAAAATCACAATATAGTCTCTTATGTTTTGAGCCCTTTCTTTAGATAATTGGAGGTTTTTATCTGGATCCCCTACAGAATCCGTGTGTCCTGATATTTTAAGTTTAAACTCATAGTTGTCGTATAAGAAATTAACAATCTTGTTTAAATCAGCGTACATTTCTGTTTTTAGCTCCGCTTTTCCAACATCAAATACAATAGATTCAAATTTCACTTTGGATGCTAATGGCTGAGTAATTTTATTTAGTTCCATTGGCCCGTCGAGATAAAAAACCTCTTCAATACGAAAGAAATCATCACCTTGCAAGACAAGCAAATAATTACGATTATTCACTAAATCAAATTCAAAAGAGCCATCATTTTTGAGAAATTTTGGTGCTACTTCTTGACCTTTATCTAAATCAATGATGGAAACAATACCCTGGAAAGGGGCACCTGTAAGTGAATCTGAGAGTGTTCCTGTTACTGTTGTTGTAGCGCCTGGCTGTGCAACCATTGGAAGAGGAAAAGAATAGATATCTTGTTTATTAAGGTCTCTCGATGATGATCTTGCATAAAACAGTAATTCAGATTTAGAATCAATGGTAAAATAGAATTCACTTCCCCTGCCATTGACTAGTGGGCCAATGTTTTGCGGCTCGGTCCAGTGCCCGTCTACTTTATAAGCCTTATAAATATCAAATTCACCAAAGTTGTACAGCTGTCCATTAGAGCTGAAATAGAGTACCTCAAAAACCGGATGATAAAAGGGGCTGACGTCATTCTTTCTTGTATTTATCACTGGCCCCATGTTAAGCGCAGGTTTCCAGTTTCCTCGTTTGTCTTTTGTAGTGTAATAGATATCAGAAAGACCAAATCCACCTAACCGATCCGAGGCAAAGAACAACGTATCGCCCTGATGAGAAAGTGCAGGATGTGAATCCCAGGCCACACTGTTGACTCTTACACCAAGATTTTCAGGTTTCGTCCACGTACTATCTTCTTGTAGGGTTGATATGAAGAGGTCGCAATCACCAATTCCATCAGGAGATCCACACCTGGAAAAAACCAAGGTTTGTCCGTCACCACTTATACAGGGTGAGCCTTCATTGTAGTGAGAATTAAGTTTTTTTATTGGTTTAGCTTTTGACCATGTTCCATAGGCATCTTTTCTGCTGAAATATAAATCTTCATCTTCTCTGAATCGAATAGTCTCATCACGCCTTTTCCTCTTGGAAGTAAATACAAGTATGTCGTTATGAATATTGAGTGATGGTCCATAATCTGCACTTGTACTATTCACTAACATACCCATGTTTAACAAAACGCCCCTCGGTGGTCTCAATGTATCTATTAGTTTCCGATGTTCTACCAATTCATAGTAGTAATCAATGGGTACAAACTGCTCGGCCGCTTGTTTATTTAGTGAGTCGTAGTAAAGCTCAATTTCTTTAATGTCTATTCCCTCATAATGATGCCTAAGCACCATTCGGTAAAGTGTCTTTGCCTCATTGGGATCACCAAATAATTCAGTCATTTTCGCTAACCTCCAAATAAGACGAGTATCAGTGTAAAAATTTTCTATACCGAATCGGCTAACATACTTTCTCAGTTCATAATAAAGTTCTTCCCATCGTTCGGCTTTATCTAGTTCGATGATTCGATTTAATTGTTGAGGATTATAATAGCCTGGATACTTGTTGATGCCTTTAAAATCGTAGACGTTGTAAACTACGTCTTCAGGTATTGAATCGGATAATATTTGAACTTCCTTCTGTTTTTTTTGTCCAACTAAAGAGTTGGCTAGTAGGATAAAAGCAGCTATTATTAAAAGTTGGGAATATTTAAACATACTGTCTATTCGTCAGGAATAGCTAAAATCGTGCTTAAAGTTACTACTATTTGACTTGAGCATATAACTTGGCATAGCGATTGAACCAAATAATTGCTTTGCGAAATCAAAGTTAAACAACTTCAAAACTGCCACTCTGGCATTATATGAAAGATCTTTTATTACAATCTAGCCTACTACCAGAATTTATTGATGATGATTCAGATGAACTTATTCAAATAATAGCTCCTGAAGATAATCAAATACCTGACGAACACCTCCCTGATGAGTTATCTCTTTTACCCATTCGGAATACGGTCTTATTTCCAGGTGTAGTATTACCAATTACTGTCGGCAGAACTAAATCCATCAAACTTGTAAAAAAAGCTTATAAAGGAGATCGGATAATCGGGGTTGTGGCCCAAAAAAATGTTAAAACAGAAGATCCCGGATTTAAGGATTTGTTTCAGATTGGTACAATCGCCAAGATTATTAAAATGATTGTATTACCTGATGGAAACACGACAATTATTATTCAGGGCCAAAGGAGATTTGAAATAACCGACCCAATATCTGAAGAACCACATCATGTGGTGAATTATAAGATCCTTCCAAATAAGTCCATTTCATTTAGCAAAAAAGAACAGAAAGCTATCATACAATCCTTGAAGGATACTGCCGGTAAAATAATGGAATTAAGCCCGGAAATTCCAAAAGAGGCTAAAGTGGCAGTTGACAATATCAATGATTTTAATTTTTTAACTCATTTTTTGTCATCAAATGTGAATGCCGAGGTTGATGAGAAGCAAAAACTTCTAGAAATAGACGATCCAAAAGAGAGGTCGGAAAAGCTATTACAGTTTATGCTTAAGGATCTACAAATGTTGGAGCTGAAGCAAGAGATCCAAGACAAAGTACATACAGACATTGATCAGCAGCAAAGAGATTATTTTCTCCGCCAGCAAATAAGGATACTACAAGATGAATTAGGCCAGGATGGACCAGATCAGGAGTTAGATGCACTAAGAAATAAAGGAGATAAAAAAGATTGGCCCAGTGAAGTTGAGTCACATTTTCACAAAGAGCTTGATAAAATATCTCGAATGAATCCTGCAGCTGCTGAATTTCCAGTCGCCATGAATTATGCCGAATTACTAGTAGACCTTCCTTGGAATGAAACTACTGAAGATAATTTTGATCTAGCTAACGCCAAAAAAATATTGGATAGAGATCATTTCGGCCTGGAGAAAGTAAAAGATCGCATCATTGAATATTTGGCTGTTAGAAAATTAAGAAAAGATCTTAAAGGACCAATATTATGTCTTTATGGCCCTCCAGGCGTTGGCAAAACGTCTTTAGGCAAGTCTATTGCAGATGCACTAAATAGAAAATATATACGTATGTCACTTGGAGGGGTCCATGATGAGGCGGAGATACGTGGACATAGAAAAACATATATAGGTGCAATGCCAGGTAAGATCATTCAAAATTTAAATAGAGTTGGTGCTTCCAATCCTGTATTTATTTTGGATGAAATTGATAAAGTAAGTTCTGATTTTCGTGGAGATCCCTCTTCTGCTTTACTTGAAGTATTAGACCCTGAGCAAAATTCAACCTTTAAGGATAACTATTTAGAAGTTGATTACGACTTGTCAAAGATTCTATTCATCGCTACAGCAAACTCACTTGATACCATACAGCCTGCTTTAAGGGATAGAATGGAGATCATTGATATTAGCGGTTATACACAAGAAGAGAAGCTGGAAATTGCAAAAAGGCACCTCGTTCCCAAGCAACGAAAGGAACATGGGCTCAAAAGCACAGATATCACGTTTGATAAATCTGCTTTAACCAAAATCATCAATGACTATACTCGTGAATCAGGGGTTCGTAATCTTGAAAGAAAGATAGCCTCTGTCATTCGATACATTGCTAAATCTGTAGCAATGGAGGAGGATTATGAAAAGAAAATTGATGAACAAAGAATAGCTGAAATTCTTGGACCGGAAATTTTCGATAAAGAAAATTATGAAGACAATTCAGTTCCTGGCGTGGTTACGGGCTTAGCATGGACACCTTCTGGAGGGGATATCCTTTTCATTGAATCCTCATTAAGCAGGGGTAAAGGTAAGCTGACTTTGTCGGGGCAGCTGGGTGATGTGATGAAGGAATCGGCGGTGGCCGCATTGTCCTATCTTAGGTCGCATGCAGAAGAATTATCCATAGATCATCGTGTATTTGATGCGTACGATCTTCACGTACATGTGCCAGCTGGTGCCATTCCAAAAGATGGGCCCTCTGCGGGAATTACAATGCTTACTTCTTTGGCTTCCGTCTATACACAAAAGAAGGTAAAAAAGAAGATTGCCATGACAGGCGAAATTACGCTAAGAGGAAAAGTGTTACCTGTTGGTGGAATAAAAGAGAAAATTCTTGCCGCTAAAAGAGCAGGAATTAAAGAAATAATTATGTGTAAGCGAAATGAAAAGGATTTATCTGATATCGAACAACGATATTTGAAAGGTCTCAAAATCCATTTTGTTGAATACGTACCTGAAGTACTTGACATTGCGTTGACCAATCAAAAACCAAATAATCCGATTGAATTCATATTACCCGAAGTAAAGAAAGGTTGAGGAAATTTTTCATCATACTGTTGGTCTTGCCTTTTTTTCTTTCTGGTCAAATAGGTGGTCGGTTGGACTATGAAGCATTGAATCTTACAACTAATCCAAGGTCAGCTGCACTTGCTGGGACTACTATTTCATTGGCTGATGGAGATATCTCACAATTTTTCACTAATCCAGCGGTTCTTGACTCGACAGAAGCCGGAGATGTTTTTGTTCATATCAACCCCTATTTCACTGATGCAGCCAGCTACACATTTTCATACGGGTTTAATATAAAGAACCTAGAAAGCTTTGCAGTTGGTTTGAACTACATAAATCTTGGTTCCTTTGAGAAAACGAATGAAACGGGTCAGGTTTTGGGTTCATTCTCAGCAGCCGATTATGTGATTTCTATTGGAAAAGCACATAAATTGGGTCCATTCGTGTTAGGAACAAACCTGAAGTTTGTTAATTCTCTAATTGATACTTACTCATCTTCTGCTTTGGCTTTTGATCTCGGAGGTATTTTTCATGTCAATAAAAACTGGACAATTGCTATGGTATTTGAAAATATGGGATTTCAACTGGTAAACGATAGTGAACTAAATCCAGCAGAATTACCATTTAATGTGGTCTTGGGTACCTCTTTTAAACCTGATTATATGCCATTGAGATTTACTTTGACCTCAGTTAACCTTGTTAATAAAAATTTATCATTAGATGAGCAAACAAGTGGAAGATCGACCGGAGCTGTAGATGATGTATTGAAAAGAATCAATATTGGTACTGAACTTCTTTTGAGTGAGCATGTTCATTTACTTTTTGGTTACAACCATAAACGCAAGCAGGAGTTAAGATTAGAGACACTTGGTGGAGGTGCCGGATTTTCCTATGGATTGATGATTAAGGTAAAAAAGATACAGTTACGATTTTCAAGAGCGACTTATCATGCGGCTGGAGGAAGTAGCTTTATTAGCCTGCAGACAAACTTGAAAGATTTTAAGAAGATTTTATGAAAAAGATAAACAACGACCTGACTCCAAAACAAATAGTTGAGGAGCTTGACAAATATATAATTGGTCAAAAAGATGCGAAGAGAAATGTAGCCATCGCATTAAGAAATCGATGGAGACGTATGAATGTGAAGGAGGAGATTCAAGGCGAAATAGTGCCAAATAATATACTGCTGATCGGATCTACTGGAGTTGGAAAAACTGAGATTGCAAGAAGACTAGCCAAAATTGCAGATGCTCCTTTCACAAAAGTCGAAGCCTCAAAATTTACAGAGGTAGGATATGTTGGACGTGATGTGGAAAGCATGGTTCGTGACTTGGTTGATCAAGCGGTAAACATGGTCAAAGTTTCTAAAAAAGAAGAGGTCATGGAAAAAGCAGAGGAAGTAGTGGAAAGCATCATACTTGATGCCCTGATTCCTCCTGTAAAGGGGACGAAAAATACGTTTGCAACTCAGATAGGTAGTGATGAACCTGAAAGTGAAGTAGAATTAAATGAGCAAACACGAGCACGTTTCAGGGAAAAAATAAAGAATGGAGAACTAGATGATCGAAAAATTGAGATAGATGTAACTCAAGCGTCGAATGGCAATGTCGGAATGATTGGAGGAGGTATGGATGAGGCTTCAATGATCAATCTTCAGGAGATGATCGGAAACATGCTTCCAAAAAAGAAGAAGAAGCGGAAAGTCTCAATAGCTGAAGCACGAAAAATCTTACTGGAAGAGGAGGCTTCCAAAATGATTGACATGGATGAAGTAAAGGAGGAAGCAATCTTTAAAGCGGAAAATACTGGTATTATTTTCATCGATGAGGTCGATAAAATTGCTAAAGGAGGAGAAGGAGGTAAGGGACCTGATGTAAGCAGAGAGGGTGTTCAAAGGGACCTGTTACCAATTGTTGAAGGAAGTTCTGTTAATACAAAATATGGAATCATTAATACAGATCATATTCTTTTTGTAGCCGCTGGTGCATTTCATTTTAGCAAACCTTCAGACCTGATTCCTGAATTACAAGGAAGATTCCCGATACGGGTTGAACTAGATAACTTAACCAAAGAAGATTTCCTTCGAATTTTAAAAGAGCCTAAAAATGCTCTTACCAAACAATACGAAGCATTAGTTGCTTCTGAGGAGGTCGAGCTTACTTTTCAGGAAGAGGCACTTGAAGAAATCGCTGAGATGGCTTTCCGAATTAACGAAGAGGTGGAAAACATCGGCGCAAGAAGGTTACATACAGTAATGAGCAAGTTATTGAATGAGATATTATTTGATATTCCAGATACCATCGGTCCAAATGCCAAGATTGTGATAGATAAAGGACAGGTTCAGGAGAAATTGGATGGATTGGTTAAGGATAAAGACCTCAGTAGATACATACTTTAAAGCTTAAATTCCTTTAGGATAGTGGAAGAATAGGTGTTTTCCGATGCCTTTTTCAACTTCTGACCAATAGCTGATATTAAATGATATCCCAACAATTCCACAGGTTGGGATATTGGCGATTGAAATATTAGCTAAAGCATTTGCAGTACTTGTAAATCCGGGATTATGCCCAAAAACCGCTAATGTTTTACATTCAGGAGCTTTTCTGATAACGTCAATTATTTCATTTGTTCCCGCATGAAATAATTCTTTGGTTAGGCTGATGCGACCCTCATCTATTTTCATTTGGTCACATAGGAATAAGGCTGTATAAAATGCACGACTTGCAGTACTAGATATTAACCTTTCTGGAGGGGATTCCCTTTCAAGTAATTGATTTCCCATTTTAAAGACGTCTTTTCTACCTCGTCTTCCCAATGGACGATCATGATCAGAAAGCTCAAACGCCCAAGATGATTTTGCATGCCTGATCAGGTATAAGGTTTTCATCAGTCTGGTAAATAAAAGTCGAAAGATACCTCTTTCATACATTTAAAATGTCCTTTAGGGCATTTAGTATAACCTGTTTTGGAGCAGGGACGACACGATATTTTATTATTTTCAAAAATGGTGAATTTGGTTTCAAATGGATATTCTCCGAAAAGTGGGGAGCTACTACCCCAAATGGAAAAAATTTGCTTTTTAAACGCTGCGGCAATATGCATTAAGTCATTTTCATGAGTAAAAACCCAATTTGACTTTTCTATAATTGATGCCTGTTGATTGATATTGAACTTACCACAACCATTGAATATGGAGGCTTTTTTGTTCAAATCTTCAATTTCTTGTTCCTGTTGTTCAGTTCCTTTTCTGAAGAAATTTTCAACTTCCTCTGCTAGTGAATCATCCTTTTTTTCTCCAAGTAGTACTATAGGTTTATTGATTCTATCGCATAGCTCTATCATTCTTTGAACCGGTAGCTGCTGAGTTTTATTAGGAGAGCTGAGAGCGAACACAGCATACCCATGCTGATGGGTTTCAGGTAACCAATTATCTTCTACCAAATCTTTTTCCGGAATAAAGTATTCCAAACCTTTTTCATCCAATTCTAAATCTAGCGTGGATAAAAAATCGTAATGTTGTTCTATTCTATGTTTGTTAGGTAGCCGATTAATTTTAAAGTTGATAAAAAGCCATTCTTTTCTGGTTTTAGACCGAAAAGAGTATACTTCATTACCTAACTCCTTAGCTAGTTTCCTGGAAAATTTATCATAGACCAAATCTATGATTATGTCGTATAGACTGGTACTAGAATGAATTTCATTGCTCCCAATTACCTCTCCAACATTCGGATGCTGATCCAATACTAATTTGTATTTAGGATCTATAACGATATCAGGTTTAGTATGCATCTTATTCCGTATCGAACGGATTATCGGGGAGGTTTGAACAATGCGACCAATCGAACCGGTCTGAATTAGTAAAATTTTCATAAAAATTAAATATGACCAATAGACTTTTTTACTACGGATAAGTTAGATCTACAAGTAAATATCTAACAATTTTGTTCGGTAGGGTTTTTGATACAAGAATTGTTAAATGCTGACTATGATCCGATTTATCTACATTGTTCTACTACTTCTTCCTGTTTTGTCTCTTTCTCAGAGAAAAAAAAACAGAGATACAAGCACAGTGATCACCCAACCCAATCGGCTGGAGTTTAAAAAAGACGAAACCGAATCCGAATTTTATGTGGTTTCTGGCGGATTGGATGGATTATTGGTAGTAGAAGAAACCAATGAGTTGACTCCATATGGGGGTTACATATGGAAACTTCACATGGTTGATACATCATTCAATATTGTATGGTCAAGATCAGATATTATTCCTACAAATGGCTCCTTTATTGGGTATGAGTACTTTGATGGGAACTTCTATCTATTATTCAATAAGAATTTTTATAGGAGTGAGGACCTGCTTGTATATCAACTTAATGCAAAATCTCAGGACTTAAAATCCTTTGAACTCACCACTGTTTTTCCCATTGAGATTACTCATTTTGAATCCGTTGGAGAAACGATTCTTATTGCCGGGTATGCTAATTACAGACCAGTGGTTATTACCTATAATATCAATGAGCGTATTCCTCGTGTAGTTCCAGGATTTTATGACAATAAGAACGATATTTTAGATCTGGTAGTGGATGAAAAGACTAAACTCTTCACAGTTATCATGTCTGAAAAAATGAGAAACAAAAGATATACGATTCGGGTAAAAACATTTAATGATAGGGGTGATATTATTCAGGATAACATATTAGATCCAGGTGAAAAAAGAAGTTTACTTGATGGTGCCACTACTACCTTTTCTGGAGGGTTACAATACCTCGCTGGAACCCAGTCAAGAAAATCTTTGCAATACAGTCACGGATTTTACCTGAGCAAATTCATTAATGGTCAGCAGCAGTTCAATAAGTATTACCCGTTTGCAGAATTAAATAATTTTTGGGATCATTTAAATCCAAAAAGAGAAGAAAGAATACTTCGTCGGATTGAAAGAAAAAAAGAAAAAGGCAAAGTAAAAAAGTTTAGTTATCGGTTACTTGTTCATGAGATTCTAGAAAGAGGTGATCAATATATACTAATTGGAGAGGCTTACTATCCGAGGTATAATTATTCAAATTCAAATAGTGGGTTTGGACATTATGGTTATGGTTTTAGTCAAAATTCACAGTTTAGTCCTTTTTTCTTAGGTTATAAATATACCCATGCAGTGGTGGTTGGGTTTGATCGAAATTGTAATATCCTGTGGGACCATACCTTTAAAATTGAAGATACTCAGACGTATTCCTTAGAAGAAAATATAGCAGTAAGTGGTTCTGGTGATCGGGTGATATTAATGTATCTGGAAGAGAATGAAATTCGGACAAAGGTCATTGAAGGCGAAAAGGTACTGGAGGGAAGGACGTTTAATCCTGTTAAATTATCTTATGAATCAGATGAGGTAAAGACAAGAGATCCTTCACTGGAAAAAGTTGAAGAATGGTATGGAGATACGCTAATTGCGTATGGGGAGCAGTCCATTAAAAATCAGTTAGCGGTTAACGGAAAAACTAATCGTAAAGTATTCTATATCAATAAGATTCAATACAATCTTGGTATGCAACCAAATTAGCGGGATACTCATTACTTTTGCTGTCGAAAACCATGCAAAAGCGACTGCTTTTCGATAGCAAACTCCTTGACGTCACCATCGGTAGATTGTGTCGGCAACTGATAGAAGTTCATGATGATTTCTCAGAAACAGTAATCGTCGGGATGCAACCAAGAGGCATCTATCTTGCCGAACGTATAAAAAAAGATCTAGAAAAACTTGTCAATCATGAAGTGAATCTGGGATACCTGGATGCCACATTTCATAGAGATGATTTTAGAAGGAGGGACCAGCCCATAGCTGCCAGTCAAACCAAGATTCCATTTTTAATAGAAAATAAGAATGTTATTCTGGTAGACGATGTATTATTTACAGGTAGGACAGTTAGAGCTGCATTAGATGCACTGAATACCTTCGGCCGACCGGCAAAAGTGGAATTACTTGTACTGATCGATCGATTGTATAGTCGACATATTCCCATTAAAGCAGACTATGTTGGTAGAAAAGTAAATACCATTCAATCACAGAAGGTGACAGTTGAACTCAAAGAGCAAGGAGAGGAAGACAATATCTGGTTAATCACGAACGAAGAATGAGTCAACTGAAAACTAAACATCTCCTAGGAATAAAAAACCTTGATAAAGAGGAGATTGAACTTATTTTCAGAACAGCCGCAAGCTTTAAGGAGGTAATCAATAGGCCTATTCGGAAAGTCCCCTCGCTGCGAGATGTGACTATCGCCAATATTTTCTTTGAAAATTCAACACGCACAAAACTTTCTTTTGAGTTGGCAGAAAAGAGGCTTTCTGCGGATGTTATCAATTTTTCTGCATCAGGAAGTTCGGTTAAAAAGGGTGAGACATTATTAGATACAGTCAATAATATTTTGGCAATGAAAGTAGATATGGTGGTCATGCGGCACTCCAGTCCTGGGGCACCTCATTTTCTGTCAAAACATATAGATGCAAATATTATTAATGCGGGTGATGGCACACATGAACATCCTACCCAAGCCTTGCTAGATACATTTTCTATTCAGGAGAAGATTGGAAGTGTAGAAGGAAAAAAAGTAGTGATTGTTGGTGATATTCTACATTCCAGGGTGGCATTATCTAATATTTTTGCGCTTCAACTCCTGGGAGCTGAGGTAATGGTATGCGGACCAGCTACCCTTCTTCCTAAGCACATTGCTGAGTTAGGCGTTCGAGTAGAAACAAACATTAAGAAGGCGCTTGAATGGTGTGATGTAGCCAATATTCTGAGGATACAACTTGAGCGTCAGCAGATGAGGTACTTTCCTTCATTGAGAGAATATGCACAGTACTTTGGTGTGAATATGCAATTACTTGATTCATTGAAAAAAGAAATTGTAATCATGCATCCCGGCCCTATCAATCGTGGGGTGGAAATTACGAGTGATGTCGCTGATTCTGAACACTCGATCATTCTTCAGCAGGTAGAAAACGGTGTTGCTGTTAGGATGGCAGTATTGTATCTCCTGGCAGGAAAAAATTAAGCTCCCACGTAATTAAAGGGAGTAATAGCCATTAATTCCTCTTTCACATCATCTGAAACATTTAACGTTTGAACGAATGACTTTATCACATCATCCGTGATTCTTTCATTGGTTCTGGTAAGTTCCTTTAAGGTTTCATATGGGTTTGGATAGTTTTCCCTTCTCAGAATGGTTTGAATGGCTTCTGCCACCACAGTCCAGTTATCTTCCAGGTCCTTTCGAATGACATTTTCGTTAGCATGAATTTTTGATAGGCCTTTACTTAAAGAAGCAAAAGAAATCAGCGAATGAGCAATGGGTACGCCAATATTCCTCAGGACAGTTGAGTCCGTAAGATCTCTTTGAAGCCGGGATATCGGGAGCTTAGCACTTAAGTGCTCAAATAGTGCATTAGCAATACCTAAATTTCCCTCCGCATTTTCAAAATCAATTGGATTTACCTTGTGCGGCATAGCAGAGGATCCTACTTCATTTTTTGAAATGGTTTGGGAGAAATAATTCATGGAAATGTATTGCCAGACATCCCGGCAAAAGTCTATCAAAATCGTATTGATCCTTTTGAGTCCATCGAAAATGGCCGCTAAGTGATCGTAATGCTCAATTTGAGTGGTTGGATGACTTCTTTTCAATCCCAGCTTTTCAGTCACAAATTTGTCTCCAAAGGCATGCCAGTCGATAGCTGGATAGGCGACTGTGTGTGCATTGAAATTACCTGTTGCCCCACCAAACTTAGCAGCAAAAGGGATTTGTTTTAACAAAGAAACCTGTTCTTTCAATCGTACAATGAATACCTGAATTTCTTTCCCCAGACGTGTGGGGGATGCAGGCTGGCCATGGGTTTTCGCAAGCATGGGTATGTCTTTCCATTGAGTCGCTTTTTCTTCCAAATCCTGAATGATTTCCTCAAGCTTTGGAAGCAAGGATTTATTTATGGCTTCTTTGAGTGATAGCGGTATTGCGGTGTTATTGATATCCTGTGAAGTCAATCCAAAATGGATAAATTCTTTTACTTCAGATAACCCAAGTTTATCAAATTGCTTTTTCAAGAAATATTCGACCGCTTTCACATCGTGATTCGTTATTTTTTCAATATCCTTGATGGCAGAGGCATCTTCTAGCGAAAGATTATGAAATAGCTCTTCCAGTTGAGAGTTTTTAGAAGAATCATACCCTGTGAGCTGAGGAATACCTGCCTCATGAAGTGCTATGAAGTAGAGTACTTCCACCTTTAGTCGATACTGAATCAGAGCTTTTTCTGAAAAGAAGTCTGAAAGCTCAGCAACGATTTTCCTATACCTCCCATCTATAGGAGAGATACCTTCCAATGCATTAAAATTCATGTATTATTGATTGAATTCGAACACAAAATTACCTTATCATGTTTACTTGTCTGACCATGGCTTCAGAATTAACTTTGCGGCCTTAAAATTGACAAGATGGCATTTTCATTATTTAAAAAGAAGAAAGAAAAGAAAGACAATAGGTATCAAACCCTTACCATAAAAGAAGTAGTAAATGTTGCTAAAGACGCAGTTAATCTGGTTTTTGATAAACCTGAGAATTTTGAATACCAACCTGGTCAATTTATTACGATTATTAAGGAGGTGAATGGTAAGAAAACCAGGCGAGCCTATTCACTTTGTACGACTCCTTACGAAGACGACAATCCTGCTGTTACTGTAAAACGTGTGGATGGAGGGTCAATGTCCAACCACTTGAACGACAATGCTAAGGCTGGTGATGAAATAGAGATCATGGAGCCGATGGGTATGTTCACAACTGACTATCAGCGTGATAGAAAAAGAACAGCAGTCTTTTTTGGTGGAGGTAGTGGCATTACGCCGCTAATGTCAATTTTAAGGACTTTATTGATAGAGGAGCCAGAAAGTAAAGTCAGTCTGATTTATGGAAATCGTAGTGAAGAATACATCATTTTTAAGGATTTAATAAAGCAGTTAGAAGAAAAACATAATGGACGTTTCAAAACGATCCATATTCTTGAAGAAGGGGAATCCCCATATAAAGGGAGGCCAACAGAAGAAATGATATTGGAGATATGTAATGATCTCAAAGTAGACAGTGAAACGGAATGCTACATATGTGGGCCCCAGCCAATGATGGATTTAGTTTCCCAAACCTTACCAAAGGCCGGGGTTGATGATAAAAATGTGAAAATGGAAAGCTTTGAAGCTGGAAAAACATCTCCAACAGAGATCATCGATACCGAAAATGCTGAAAGTGAAGTAACCATCCTTTTAGATGGAGAGGAGTATGAGATTACTGTCAAGAAAAACGAATCAATTTTGGATCGTGCTCTAGCTAATGAGCTGGATATGCCCTATTCATGTCAAAGTGGATTGTGCACAGCATGCCGTGGAAAATGCCTGGATGGTCAGGTGAGCATTGATGAAGCAGAAGGTCTCTCCCAAGAAGAGTTGGATAATGGTTACGTTCTTACTTGTCTCGGAAAACCTTTATCTGACCGAGTAAAGCTCGAGATGGGTTAATACTTTTCTAGTGATATCTTGAAAGTCGTACCACGTCCTGATTCGCTGTTAATGGAAATACGGCCATTCATGGCTTGAATGAATTTTTGGGCAATTGACAACCCCAGACCTGTTGATTTTTCGAGCGCGGTTGATTTTGCGTTACTTGTTGTGTAGGCATTAAAAATCCTCTGCTGCTCTTCTTTACTTATTCCAGGCCCTTCATCTTTTACTTCAATCGTATTCTCATTTTTATCATCAGCTAACTCGATCAATACTTTTTTACCTTTTTCAGAAAACTTAATCGCGTTAGAAATTAGGTTGTCAATAACCTGTTCCAGATAGTCTGGGTCGGCTTTTGAAGTGTAAGTAACATCACCTGCAATATTTCCAATAATTTCAATATTCTTTTGTTGAGCTATCAAATCAAAGTTTCTGATTGATTTAGCCACCAATTCATTAAGATTCGTTCGTTCCATCTTTAAGTTAAGATTCATATTTTCAATTGCACTGATGTCAAGTACTCTGTCAATCATATTGGACATTTTATCAGTCGATTAAGCATATCAATATATTGAGCAAACTCTGGGTCTTTTGAATGGGCTTGGGACTCCTCGAGGAAAGGTAAAAGTCCTTTCATCATATTGATTGGGTTTCTCAAGTCATGAGCCACAACCCCAATTAGTTTATTTTTTTCCTCATTCAAAAGAGCGAGATTTTTATTCTTTACCCGAATCAAAGTATATCCTCTAATGAATAGAATAGCAATGAATAGGAGTAAGAAAGTTCCACCAAGGATGATTCTATTTTCCGAGGTCATTGTTTCAATCTGTTCTGATAATAAGCGCTCGGATTCCAATTGTTGAAGTTCTAGATCGACCAGCTCCTTTCTGAACTCAAATTCAGAAGCCAATCTTGTGGCTTTTTCAATATTATTTGCCTTAAATAGCGAATCACTAAATAACTGATATCTTTTAAGAGATGTATATGCTTTTTCTCTTTGATTCGTGATCTCGTAAAACTGAGATATGGCATGCAAAGCTTCCTGGGTTTCTGTTGGCAAATCAGCATTTTGTGCGAGTTTGAGGGATTTTTGTAGTGCCCCAAGTGACTCGTTTGTTTGCTTTTGTTTCAGGTAGAGTTGTCCTAAACTTTTATAGATCGATGATTGAATGGCTACTTCTTCGCATTCTTCAGCAATAGCTAATGCGTTGTTTAAATAAATTTCAGCTGAATCAAGCTCGTTTTTTGCTAAAAGTAATGAACCCATAGCTTCGAGTGGATAACTCTTAAAGCACCCATATCCATTGGAAAAATCAATGGCTAATGCTTTTTGGAGTAGGTTAATTGCAGTAGTAGTATCACCTTTTTTCTGATACATAAAGGACATATTATTTAGAAGTGTCGCCTCATCATAGACCAGGTTATGAATTTTCGCTTTTTCAAGTGCTTCACTGAAATATTTCATGGCTTTTTCGGTGTTGTTCATATTATCATAAATGACACCTATGTTATTATCGATTAAGATTTCTCCTTCTATGTATTCAGCTGTAATTGCAGACTCTCTGGCTTTTAGGTAACAATCCAATGCCTCAGAATAGAGCCTCTTCTGATCATAAATTATACCCATTTGATTGAGTACACTTGCTATTTCTGTCTCACTATCTCCTTTAAGCCCGTAAGCCTTTTTTGACTCTGAGGCCCATTTAAGAGCCTCCGCATTATTTCCACGTAAATTATAAATGGCTGATAGTGCTAATGCAGCATCACCCCATTCCTGATGAAGTTCATTTCTGGAAGCAGTATAAAAGGACTGTTCGTAAAAAGTAATAGCTGAATCCAATTCATGTAAAAACTCAAATGCTTCAGCTTTAACATATAGTGCATTTGCTACATGCAGCCACATTTCTTCACTTTCATATCGCTTTATTCCAGCATTCATGAATGCCACCCCAGAATCCAGATATACCTCCGATAGGTAATAGCCATGAACAATTTCAGATCTGCTTTTATGTCTTATACTGGAAACTTCCTTTCCCAGTAGATAAGCCTTTTCTGTATAATTAAGAGACTCCTGAGTCGTTTCTGAGGAATACGCCAGATCGATTAAGATTGAAATTTTAGCAGTGTCTGTTTGGGCAAGAGATAGCTCTTCTTTTAGACTATCTTGAATAGATTGTCCACATAGAAGTGATACCTTCATGATAAGCAGAAGGACAAGACAAAAAGTAGCTGGTCGAGTCATGGTTCTCTCATCAAATATACGTTTTGGGTACGACTTACTGCGTGTTTTCTTTCTTGCCAAGAAAGATGGTATTTTCGATGAAAATATCAGCGAATGAGATTTATCATAATATTTTCTTTGTTACCATTCATTGCGTCAAGTCAGATTCAAAGTCCTTCGGAGTTTCTTGGATATGAATTAGGTGAGAAGTTCTCAAGACATCACCAGGTAGTTGAATATTATTCTTATCAGTCTGAAAGTTCAGATATGGTGGAATTAATGGAATATGGTAGAACATATGAAAACCGTCCCTTAATATTAGCTATTGTCTCTTCACAAGAGAATATGAAAAATCTTGAGACCATCAGAACCGATAATCTCAAAAGAGCGGGTCTTATTGAAGGGTCTCCTACCACCGAAATACCTATTGTTTGGCTCAGTTATAATGTACATGGAAACGAATCCTCATCAACTGAAGCATCAATGGCCACCATTTATGAACTGATTCGGGAGGGTTCAGATAGATCTAAATGGTTGGAGAATACGGTAGTTATTATAGATCCATGTATTAACCCGGATGGAAGAGATAGATATGTAAATTTCTATTGGCAATACGGAAATAACCCTTACAATCCTGACCCTAATTCTTTAGAACACAATGAAGAGTGGCCGGGTGGAAGAGCCAATCATTATCTATTTGATTTGAATAGAGATTGGGCGTGGCAAACCCAAATTGAAACCCAAGCAAGGATGAAAGTCTACAACCAATGGCTTCCCCAGATTCATGTAGATTTTCATGAGCAAGGTATTAATTCACCGTACTATTTTGCTCCTGCAGCACAACCTTATCATGAATTGATCACCTCATTTCAGCGTGATTTTCAAGTAGAAATTGGTAAGAATCATGCTAAATATTTTGATGGAAATAACTGGTTCTATTATACTAAGCAGTTTTTTGATTTGCTGTATCCGAGCTATGGAGATACTTATCCGACCTACAATGGTGCAATCGGTATGACTTATGAACAAGCCGGGCATGGAAGGGCTGGCTTAGGTGTGATCAAGCAAGAGGGTGATTCTTTGACGTTAAAAGATCGAATAGCACATCATTACACTACGGGTTTATCAAGTATTGAGATATCTTCCGTAAATGCCGATCGATTACTTAACCAGTTCGAAAATTTCTTTGGAGATAGCCCTCGTTTGAAGTATAAAACTTTTGTATTAAAATTTGATGGCAATAAAGATAAGTTCAATTCGATGAAAAAATGGTTGGACCAGAACGGAATCGCATACGGTAGTACCAGTCAATCAAAAGTAAGAGGCTACCAATACAGCTCTGGTGCTATACGGGATTTCTCCATTCAGAATAATGACTTGGTAATCAGCACTGATCAACCCAAAGCAACCTTAGCTCACATTCTGTTCGAACCAAAAACGAAACTGGTTGATTCAATTACTTATGACATTACTGCCTGGGGAGCACCATATGCTTATGGATTAGAAGCCTATGCATCTACCCAGAAAATTCCTTTAAAGAGTATAGAAGATAGCCCTAAGCGTGAGATGGAAATACCATCAAATGCCTATGCTTTTGTAAGCAAATGGAATAGTATGGTTGATGCCAGGTTTTTGGCGGATCTATTAAAAAACGACATCAAAGTAAGATTTTCTGAGAAACCAATGGTTTCAGATGGTAGGCGATTTGAGCGTGGGAGCCTGATTGTAGCGAAACGAGATAATTCATCGATTAAAGAATTTGAAAAAAAAATTACAACCATCGCTAACCAACATCATCGAAAACTTGATGTTCTTCAAACTGGCTTTATGGATGAAGGTCCAGATATTGGCTCATCTGATATTAAATATCTGAAGAAACCAAAAACCGCATTGATTGGATACGAAGGTACTTCTTCGCTTTCCTTTGGTGCAACGTGGCACTTTTTTGAACAAGAATTGGGTTACCCAATTGCAGTACTTGGATCAGATTATTTCAAATATGTTGATTTAAGTAAATATGATGTGATCATTATGCCTAATGGTTGGTATGGCAATTTTGGCGAAGAGGAAATGAAGAAAATTTCTGACTGGATATCTGATGGAGGAAAACTGATTGCTGTTCAAGGCGCAGTAAATAAATGGAAGGATAGTGATTATTCTTCGCTTAGCTCTTACAAGGATGAAAGTGCAAAAAATGAGGCTGATGAAATCTCAAAGAAAAGAAGGGAGGCTCGTCGCTTGGTCAGTTTTGAAGAATTAGAACGTGATTACATGAAGGGTAACACACCGGGAGCGATCTACAAAGTAAAGGTTGACAACTCACACCCTCTCGCTTTTGGGTATCCGGAAACTTATTATACATTGAAAACCACAGATAATCACATTAGCTATCTTGGAGCTAACAATGTGGGAGTCATAGAGTCGAAAGATAATCTGCTAAGTGGCTTTTCAGGAGTATATGCAAAAGAGGATATTGAAGAGACGCTTGTTTTTGGAGTCGAGAATAAGGGGAGCGGTCAAATCGTATATTTGGTAGATGATCCGCTTTTTCGTTCTTTTTGGCAGAATGGTAAATTGCTCCTAGCAAATGCTATTTTTTTTGTTGGCCAGTAATTTCATGACTTTTTATCCCAAAACCAGATGATTAATCCTGCAATTACACCTATGTAACTTTTTTCATTCCCTATCCATACAGGATTTTCAAAATTGAAAAGAGCTATTGAGGTGGCCATAAAAGCTAAGGCGAGAATTTTGGAGAGTCTTATAGTCTTCTTCATCATTCTCTTAATCGTCCGTTCTCTTTCAGTGCTTTGTTAATGATCCATTCTAACTGACCGTTAGTAGACCGGAATTCATCTGCTGCCCACTTTTCAACCGCCCTCATGGTTTTTTCATCCAACCTTAATGCAAAGGGTTTCTTTTTAGTCATTCATTTCCCAGTTTTCTTTCAACCTCCCAATGGCTTGTTCAAGTTCTTGAGGTTTTCCCGTTCCGATAAGTAATGATTCCCCTTTTGATGTGCGAATTTGTAATCCCATATTTCCTGAAATATTGAGTGCCTTACCTTTTCCCGGTCTAATACGATAGCCCCATCCTCCGTATTCCCATATGGGACGATATTTTCTCACATACAGTTCTTCTATATCATGTCTTGTCAATTTTTTTTCTGAATTGATAAAAGGTGGGAATTTGTAGTAGATGGCCTTATCATCTACCATAGTTATAAGCTTTGAAAAAGTAAAAAGAGCAATTAGACCCAGTGATACCACAAGCGCAATGATCAATCCAAGTATTGATTCAGAAAATTCTTTGTTTACGATCATTGGAATCATGGTACTTGCTAGTGCAAGAAAACATATACCAATGACCAGGAAATACATCCATGAATTTTTAAAGCTCTGCTCTTCTTTGAATTGAATTTTGCCTTTCATAAATGTTTCAAAAAAATGGTATTTACTTTCACTAGTGATTTAATGTTCCGGAATTAACAACAGGTGCCACATCCTTATCAGCACACAATACAACCATTAGATTACTCACCATGGCTGCCTTCTTTTCTTCATCCAATTCCACTACACCTTTTTCGTCTAATTGATCCAAGGCCATTTCTACCATGCTTACATCACCTTCAACGATCTTATGCCGGGCAGCAACGATTGCAGTTGCCTGTTGACGTCTAAGCATCGCACTCGCTATTTCCTGTGCATATGCCAGATATCCAATTCGTGCTTCAAGAATTTCTATACCGGCAATTGCTAATCTTTCTTCGAGCTCTGTTTCTAAATGATCGTTTACTTCTTTTATTCCTGATCTCAGCGTGATTTCAGATTGCTCATCGTCAAAGTTGTCATAGGGATAGGTTCCGGCCATTTTTCTCACTGCTGCATCAGTCTGTACTCTTACAAAGTTTTCATAATCGTCTACTTCGAATGCAGCTGAGAAAGTATCTCTAACCCTCCAGACTAAAATGACTGATATCATGATCGGATTACCAATATTGTCATTCACTTTGATTCGCTCACTATCAAAATTCCTCGCACGAAGGCTGATTCTTTTTTTAGCGTAGAAAGGATTAACCCAGAAAAAGCCATTTTTTTTGACTGTTCCTTCATACTCTCCAAAGAGCACTAAGACTCTCGAACCATTTGGGTTAACATAGAAAAACCCTGGTAACATGAGTGCCCATGGGAGGAATAATAATGACCAGATAGGGTACTCAGTGATCACTAATAACGCTATTGTAGCTCCAAGGAAGATCGCATTGATGAAAAGTGCTAAATAACCGGAGATTGGGTAACTGTCTTGTTCCTGTGATTGCATCGTCGTTTTTTTAAAGGTTTTTAATAAAATCTATCATTCCATCCATTAGTCCCTCTTTAAGAGGTAAATCTGGATTACTATAAGTAGCTCCGTTGGCTACCAAATCACCAGCAGCAGCATGCTTTAGCACGTGATTCATCTCACTTATTATTAGCAAACTAGCTTTAGGATAACTCTCATTTAGTGTTTTTGCATCATCTACTCTTACCTGAAGGTCTGTGGATCCATTGATGATTAAAATTGGTATTTTTAGTTTTTTGATTTCCTCTACAGGATCATAGGCCATATAAGATTGTAAAAAGGGCTGAACCTGCGGATTAAAAAGCGAAGCAAGGACAGGATTGAATTTTGATACGGTATGACCATTTCTGATTGAATCGATTTTGATTTTGGCCTCATCTGCTAATTCTTGAGATTGTTGACTCAATTGACGAATAATCGCTTCACCAGCATCTTCTGATGGTCCAGCAAGTGAAATAAGTGCATCAACTTTGGTATTGTTTTGAGCTGCAAGTATTCCAACTAAGGAACCCTGGCTATGACCGGCAATAATGATTTTGCGATATCCCTTATCATCTAAAAATTCGATCCAGGATCTTGTATCTTCAACAAAATCTTCAAATCTAAGTGCTTTAGGATCAGTTACTGCGGCCTGACTTGCAGCAACTCCTTTTTTATCAAATCTTAGAACAGCATATCCTTCACTGGCTAGTTCATGAGCTACCATTTTAAGACCATTATTGGTGAATCCTAGCGCATTATTCCCATCCCGATCTGTAGGTCCCGATCCTGCAATAAGCAAAATTGCCGTTTTGGTACTTGAAACAGGAATGGTCAAAGTACCTTTTATTTTTCCTACTGAAACTTCTTTTTCTTCAAATTGCTGAGATTCTGTAGAGAAGACGATGAAAAATAGTAGCGTTAATAGTAGTGATTTCATGCATTCAATTATTATGATATTAATATGATATCAAATCAATTTACGAAAAAATTTTGAAAAGGTTATCAAATGATTTCCTTTTACTTTGAAGAATGAAGTTGAATTTCAGTAATTGGACAGATTTTCATCACAACATTTATCGGATTTATCATGGGATAATCGCTATTTCCCTGATTCCCTTTTTCCTGGTATTTCTGGAATTGGAGGTGACAGATATTAAGGAAGCAAGAGTAACGGAAGCTTTGATTTATGTTATCCTGGTGATCTTAATTCCATTATGTTTATGGCTCATGTGGAAAGTTTGGAAGGGTGGAATGATGGATCAAATAACAATAGAGGAATTAACACTAAAGGATAAATTGATTACGTTTAGGAGAACTGAAATACGAAAATATCTGATTTTAGAACTTGCTTGTGTTCTGGGCCTTTTGGGTCTTTGGTTAACTGCTCACTATCTTTTTGTGATTCTTTACTTTGCAGTATTAGCCCAGTTTTCATTCTTACGTCCCTCAGAGGATCGTTTTGTGAGAGACATGAGATTAACAAAAGAAGATCGTAAAAAGCTCCATGAAGAATGGATATAAAAAAAGCGCCAGAAGGCGCTTGTTACTTATTCTTTTATCTTTTTCTAAAGTGTGACCCCAAATGTAATAGCATTTAAAACGGCATTTTCTCCATCTGCATTGATAGGTCCTCTACCACCTGCGAATACTTCATTCAGGTCATACATGGCAAATAGCTCCAATCCTTTCCAACCTATTTGTCCTCTCAAGCCATACCTAAAGTTTTGAAGATAGAAGTTGTCCCTCTCTTTATCTTTTTGCGTTTTGCCATCCTCTCTGAACTTGAACTTTGTGTGAGCACCTAATCGATATCCTGCGTATCCACCAAGTCCAAAACGAAATCCTTGCTTAGAGTATCTTTTTACCTTGACTCCAGAAGACTCATAGCTTGTAACTCTTCTACGACCTCTTGAGAAATCAAACATTGGCACGGCATGAATATTTAAAAACGAGGCAGTGAGTTTGCTTTTTGATCCATTTCTTTCCGGGGGTGCCAGGTTAAATTCGATCTCACTATCTCCTTCAGAGATGACAAAATCAGGATCCTGAAGCTTCCAATTATACCAACTAATACCCAAACCCCACTCTAAAAATAAGGGTCCACCTACCCAGGTTTTGTTAACACTATTTAATGCGACATACCACGATCCCCATGGTTTCACCGAATAAGGCGCGTTATCACCATCAGGAAACTGACCTTCTTCTAACCAATTATTTACACCAAGATCGATGTTAAAGTGATGGGATGTTCGATCTATCCTTTCAGCATCGTAAGTAACTTTTCTTCGGTCTTCCCAATCGTCTTCATCCCAATCATCTACCTCATCCGGATCAACGTCTACCTCAATACCTCCAAGTTTCACCCTGACTTTGTCATCATTAATTTCCCAGTCTTTCATTTCCACTTCACTGTCTTCGTTGACATACGCTTTTCCGTCATCGATCTGCATGTATTTTACACTATCGGATAATTGCTCGTTGAGATCCCTGATCATTTGATTGATATCATAATTCTGCAAAGAGGCAAGATCTGCTCTACTCTCAGTAACAATGACAATTTTGCTTTTATTACTCAATTCTATGATAACTGTATCTCTTTCATTCTCAACTTCATGGGATGCAAAGGAGAATGAAACCAATGCCATTAATACTACAGAAAATACTGTCTTCATTTTACTATTTCTTCTATATTGATTTTTCATGATTTTGTCCTTTTTGATTTTAGCGTTCAATGATTCATGGAATCATTGCACTCCTTGTTCTCTTATTTTTCAATCCACCGTTTAGCAGATTATCTTTTGCCGTTTTTATGTCGGCCAACATTTCCCCCGGGTCAATTTTCTCTGTAAAAGCAATGAATTTTTTCAATACACCTGTAGAATCATTTTTTGCCTTGTCTTCAATTTCTGAAGGTTCTGATGCGATATAGGTGATTTTCACCGCGTTATAACTTACTTCCTCCTCAATTACTTCCTCTGATGGTGGTTCTAAGCTAACAGGCGTAATCATTGAAGTTTCTTCTAAAGCCACCATTTTCTTGATTTCTAACTCAATAGACTTAGATGGATTAGAATTATCGGATTTTTCAATGGATTCAACCTGTGCTAACTGAACTGCAGTACGTTTTTCGAAACTTTTTTTAGAGGATTCATTGCGAGCATTTTTCTTATCTTCTTTCTCTAATGTTATGGCTACAGGAGTGGATAAGCTTTGATTATCAGGCAATATGGGATGGTCTATATCTATTTCATCCATAGCTAATTGATAATTAGTTGCTTGATCCGGCCATAATATAAGAGAGGCCGCAAGAAGTAAAGCGATGGAAGCTGCCACCCAATAGATCATTGGTTTTTTCTTCCCACCTAATTTCCTTTCGACTTCACTCCAAGCTTGCGGAGTTGGTGTCACCTCTAAGCCGTCTAGCTTTTCTCTAAATAAGCGATCAATATTGTGTTGATCCATTGGTAACTGTTTTTTCAATTTCTTTTTCTAATTCTGCCAATATGTTTTGTAACCACTTCCTGGCTCTGCTCAGCTGAGATTTTGAAGTATTCTCACTAATGTCGAGTTGCTTCGCTATTTCAGCATGGTTGTACCCTTCTATTGCATAAAGGTTAAATACTGTTCTATATCCAACAGGTAATTCATCAATTAATTTTAGGAGGTCCTGCTCACTGAGCTGGTCTTCCATCACATTCAGATTAGGATCGTCATGTACTTCATCAATGTCGCTTTGCAGCGACATATTTCTGTTTTTCCGTATATACATGAGGCAATCATTCACAATGATTCGCCTAACCCAACCCTCAAAGCTGCCATCTCCTTTGAATTGATCCAATTTGTCAAATACTTTCACGATACTGCCGATCAATACATGTTCCGCCTCCTCTTTGTCTTTGATGTATCTAATACAAACTCCTAACATTTTAGGAGCAAGTCGGTCATACAATTTACGCTGCGCAACAGGTTTGCCTTTCCGACACCCTTCAAGTAATTCTTCTTCGGTTAATGATTTGTTTATTCGCAACATGGTTTTGACCTTCATGGAGTAGATGCTGCTAGTTTTCTATTGGTTGCGTGGACATTAAAAATTTTTTAAAAATACTCATTGCTTAGGTAGTCTAAGGAGAGAATGAAGTTCAGGGATAAAAAAAGCCGGTCTTTAACCGGCTTAATATTCTTTATTCCTAATCCCTATGATGATGATGCTGATGAAATCTATTTTGCCGCTTTAGCAAAAATTCCCACATACTACGCCAGATGTCATCGAATGCATAATGGATAATGTTTTTAAAGTTGATCCAGTTGTTGCGTTTCCTGTTCATAGCCGACTGTAGCTGATTATTTACCAAATGTATAATTATTCTACGAAATTTCTGTAAGGATCGTGATAAGGATCACTCCATTCGCTCCTCTGGATCCGTATAATGCAGTGGCTGCCGCATCCTTTAATACCGTCATAGACTCAATCTCATTCGGATTGAGATTCATTAGAGGATCTAAAGATGTTGCTCCTGAAGCTGTTGACATCTGGTTAGCAGCATTCTGACCTGAGCCATCATTTAGAGGAACCCCATCGATTACATACAAAGGAGAAGATCCCGAGTTAGCACCAAAAGTTGTTACACCTCTGATTCTGGCCACTTGAGAAGAACCTATCAAGCCTGAAGTGGAATTGATTTGGACTCCCGCAGCTTGACCCTGAAGCATATTCTGAGGTGATACCACTGGGAAATTTTCAAAGTTCTCCTTACTAACCACCTCAAGTTGTTGAGTATTGAGTCTTTCCGAGGATGAACCATACGCTTGAACCACTACTTCCTGTAATTCAACTGCACCACCCATTTCAATATCAATTACAGTTCTAGATCCTGGTGATACTTCCTGAGTCTCAAATCCAACGTAGGAAAAATCAACACATCACCAGGGTTAAATGTTAGTCGATAATTTCCATCTAAGTCTGTTTGAATTCCATTTGTAGTACCCTTAATGAGTACATTCACTCCGGGAAGTCCTTCACCTGAATCATCAGTGACTTTTCCGGATACCGTGCTTTGAGCAATGACATGAGACGTTGCTAAAAGACATACAATCATCAAAAAGAAAATCTTTTTCATAAGCATGATTTGTTTGTTGAAAAATTGATTTAAACACGTAAGGATAGCTTTGAAAAAGTCTGATTAATTGTAAAAAAGAAAGCCTCATACCATAAGGGGATGAGGCTTCTGAAAGTGTTACAGCGCTTTTTTACAATTTTTTATACATTGGAAGATATTGAAAATCTAGTTAAAGAAATCAAAGAAACTCCTTCTCTTTTCTAGTTTGAGGTCTTGCAGTAAAGTGGATTTAACGCGGATGGAAAAGAAGTAAGACTGAAAGCGACCAAAAGGAACCCAATCAAAATTCATGGTCCAGCAATGCAGGTCGCGTGAGACGCCAATCCTGGTGGTGGTGAAATCCTTAGCCTCAAAGTCATAGCCGGAATTAAAGGTGATTTGTGTTTTATCGGTTAAACCTAATGAACCACTGAATTGAAAACTTTGCCTGATGGTAGGGTCTTGAAAACCTCGCTTAGATCGATTAATTGAATATTGCATTCTCAAGGTCCATGGTACATCAAAATCAATGTATTCTTCCGGGTTATTTTGAATCCGTGCGATTTCTTCTTGTTCTTCTTGGGTATATCCTTCGTAATTAACATCCTCACCAGGTGGTGCCAATCCAGTTCCTTGTTGTATGGCGGCTGATTCATCGTATGCATTAGAGGTATTCTGGCTTCCTCTATTTCCTTTCGGTGCAAGGTTTAGCCCAAGTGATACATTCATATTAGCCAATCGGCCAATTCCATTTCCATTATTCCATGTATATCGATCTAATCGCCTTTGCTGAACGTTTCTGGACCCATCTGACCTTATACTCTCAGAGATTAATAAATATTCGTATGGATCAAGGTTACCAGTGAAGTTGAGCGATACTTTATTATTAAAAAAAGAGGTTCTGGCATTTACGTTGATATTACTAAGCTTGAAAGAATCTGCAGCAAGGTTGTATCCTGAACTTAAACCCAGGTTGTCTAGTATCTTAATCTTCTTGGTTCCCTTTATCGTGTCTTTTTTACTCGCAACCTTCATTTCAATATTGTTGGATAGTGAAAAACCCAATGTTTTACTTTCACCACCCCTTGGAGATCCAAACACAAATCCTTCATACCGACTCAAAGTCCTGATGGTAGAGTCATTATCAACCTGTACCTCTTTATAAACCCCATACTTTGGATCTGAAAAATCAGGACTGTAACTAAATGATATGCTTGGAGTAATTACATGCCTGATGGCTTGGATCTTTCCATTTCCAAATCCTACAAACCCGTACATTCGGGTATTTAATGATGCACCGGTAGACCAGCTACCCGCACGGCTAAAACCCTGAATGGTATCCACTCTAACGGCATTTTCTTCTTCTATGAATTCATAGCTCAGTTCTTTTGTGTACCATAATTCTTCATAATTAAATGATGGACTGAGCGTGAAATATTTCAGCACATTCATGGAGGTAGATATTGGAATCGTATGTCTACCTCCCAGCTTGGATCTATCGAGAATCAGATTGAGGTTATCAGAATTAAACTGTAGGACTGAATCCGCCAGTGGATTTGGATTAGCGATCTCAAAACTATTAAATGCCCCATCATTGATTTGAGCATTGGATACTTCATGTCTTGCGACAAAGTTGTGGCTGAAATTCAGGTTAACGAGCGGTGATTTACTGGATTTTACCAAGTTCTTGAAAGGGAAAATCCTATTCATATTCAAACTGAAATCAGGTAATGTAAGATTGACAATTTCCGTCCTGAGATTCTGATTGTGACGAAGGTTTAAAGACATATTAAAAGGCGTACCGCGAAGAGAATTCCTGTAAGAAATATTAGAGGCAAGCTGAGAATTGATAGATTGCGCAAAGTCCTGGACTACTAGGTTGTTGTTTTGGTTAAAGCTTTGAGTTGCGGCATTAACTGATGCTGAGAACGAGGAATTACCTTTTGACTGTGGACTATGATTCCATCGAATTCGATAATCGTTGGTTTCAAGTCCGTTTTCCAGTTCGTCAGTCACTGTCCTGGTATAGGAAAAATTAAGTGAGCCCCGGTAAGCATATCTTTTAAAATAGTTGGAATTGATATTTAATGCGTTGCCTCCCTTAGAATAGATATCTCCTGTTATTCGGGCATCAACATAATCATTGATGGCAAAGTAGTATCCTGCATTTCTTAAGAAAAAGCCTCTTCTTGTCTCTTCCCCATAGGATGGAAAAATAATACCTGATGCTTTGGATTTAGGTTGTGGAAACATACCAAATGGAAAGAAAAGAGGAGTTGGAAGATCTCTAAACCTCATGTTGAATGGCCCGGAAACAACCTTATTTCCCGGTATAACTTTCAATTGAGTTGTTTTAATTTCAAAATGCGGTTCAGCTAAAGAACAAGTTGTATAGCTGGCACCTCTGATATACAACTCACCTTCCTTACTTTTCTTAACATCATCTCCATGCATAAATGCATCATCTTGCTGAGTGACAACTCCTTTAATTACCGCCCGGGTTGTTTTAAAGTTATAAACAATATCATCGGTTACATACACATCAGTCCCATCAGAATACACAGGTTTTCCGATCTGTTTCCCGGTGGAATCTGTTTCAAATTGCGAATGAATTGTTCTTCTACCCCAGTCTACATCGGTTCTTTCAGCATCTAGTGTTATTTCTCCATAGTCAATATGTGTATCTCCATAGAGAAAGAGTTCTTGAGTTTTCACATCGAAGTATAAGGAGTCTCGTGAGTTGTAGTTTATGGTGGTTTCAACGTCACTTTGCCGGTACGTTTTTGTCTTTGTGGTATCTAATTTTGTGAATGCAGCGTCTGAAGACACAGTATCCCGAGGAAAGACGAATGAGGTAGAGTCCTTTTTCAAACTATCGACCTCTTGAGTGAAGCCTTCAAAAACGAACGTTAACAATAAGATTATAAAACAACACCTCAACCTTCTACGCTTTTTTGATATTGAACCGTGACCAAATTATCTTTGAGATGTTTAAGATTTTGCATGAATGGCAGATTTTTTGCACGCTCGATCGTCGTTAAATCTTTAATTGATGCGTAAAATTCAAATTTTGCGTAAAAGTATTTCATTTTAGCATATTAGAAACGTGAGAAACCTTGCATTACTGATTAGTCTTTCTTTCTTCATCATCCTAAGCTCTTTTCATCCGGCAGGTAAGAAAAATTTCGCTGTGACAAGAATAGTGATCGATGCTGGTCATGGTGGAAAAGATCCGGGAACCATAGGCTCGAGTACCAAAGAAAAAGATATTGCGCTGGCGGTATCTCTTAAGGTTGGTGAATACATAGAAAAAAATGTGGAAGGTGTAGAAGTGATTTACACCAGGAAGAAGGACGAATCTGTCAAACTTGAGCAGAGGCCGTCTTTGGCAAATGGGCATAATGCAGATCTTTTTGTTTCGATTCATGCAAACTCTTTACCAAAAAGCACCCCATTATCTAGAAAAAGATCAATTAAAGGAGTAGAAGTATATGTGATGGGAGCTCAAAATACTGAGCGGGCACTGGAAGTGGCAAAAAGAGAAAACTCTGTAATTCTCCTTGAGGAGGATTATGAGAAGAATTATGATTTTGATCCACAATCTGAAGAATCATATATTCTGTTTAATCTAACGCAATCTGCTTATCAAAATAATAGCTTAATGCTGGCAAGTTTGATAGATGATCAATTAAAGAATCGTGCAGGGAGGAAAAGCTATGGTGTGAAACAATCCAGCCTTTATGTGCTATGGAGTACGGCAATGCCAAGTGTGTTGGTGGAAATTGGCTACCTTTCGAATCCAACAGAAGAAAAAGAATTAAATGATCCGGAAGTTCAATCATATATTGCTTCTGGCATTTATCGAGCCGTAAAAGAATATAAAGAAGCGATCGACGCTCAAAACCAAAAAGAATAATTGTGTCAAAAGAATTCAAGATAGGACTAATAACCATTGTTGCAGGTGCTCTTTTATATTATGGATTTAATTTCCTCAGGGGATCAGATCTATTTTCTCAATCCAACCGGTATTACGTGATTTATCCAAATGTCGCAGGATTAACTGTATCAAATCCTGTACTATTTAATGGGTTAGATATAGGTAGAGTTAGTGGTTTAAACCTTCAGCAAGACAGGAATAGAATCGTGGTTGCCGTGGATATAGATGCCAGTTTTTTTGTGGGAAAAGTGGATACAGCAAGCCTTGCTAATAATGATTTTTTTGGAACAAAGGCGATTATTATTCGTCCAGGATCTATAAGAGAAGCATTAACTCCGGGGGATACATTAGTAGAGAAAATAGACGATGACTTACTCTCTCAAATTGAACCTGTTGCTGATAACCTGAATACCACTATAACCAAGATTAATGCACTTCTTGATCAACTGAACAGTACAGATATTGCAGGAGCAGTTGATACTTTGAAGTATTCAATTGCTGTTCTTACTCGAAAAGCCAACAGGTTAGATGTCGAAGGCACAATTGATAACACTAATGAGTTACTGGCCAGTTTTAAGGAAAGATCTGAAGAGCTAGAAGGGCTATTGGAAAGTTCTAAATCATTAATTGATTCATTAAATCAAGTTCCTTTGGCTGCGACAATGGAAAATGTGAATGCCTCGCTTGCAGAGGTAAATAAATTATTGCTTGCTGTTCAATCGGATCAAGGAACCGTTGGTAAATTACTCAATAACGATTCTGTATATAATAGTCTCAATAAATTATTAGTTGATTTGGATGCACTTATCATTCATTTCAACAATTACCCAAAAGATTTTATGAAGCCACTTGGAAGGAAAAATAAGAAGCTAAAAGGAGTGGCTCCTCAAGGAAATTAGCATCAAACCCCGGATGAATATTCAGTTTAATAAAAACGAAGACGCCAACAAACAGTTGGTTTATAAGCTCAGCGAACGCTTAAAAAAGGTAAAGAATGGTGGAGGTGAAAAAAAGATCGCGTCACATCACAAAAAAGATAAACTCACAGCTCGCGAGCGCATCGAATACTTGCTTGATGAGCCAAAAGAATTTGTGGAAGTAGGGGCATTTGCAGCGGAAGGAATGTATCAGGAGGTGGGAGGCTGTCCAAGTGCAGGAGTGGTAACAGGTATTGGCAAGATTTCAGGAAGACTATGCATGGTCGTTGCAAATGATGCCACGGTTAAGGCTGGAGCATGGTTCCCGATGACTGCTAAAAAAAATCTTCGAGCACAGGAAATAGCCATAGAGAATCATTTACCCATTGTTTATTTGGTGGATAGTGCCGGTGTTTTTCTTCCTATGCAAGATGAGATTTTTCCTGATAAAGAACACTTTGGAAGACAGTTTAGGAACAATGCTGTCATGTCTTCTAAAGGAATTGTCCAAATAGCAGCTATCATGGGAAGCTGTGTGGCTGGTGGAGCATATCTCCCCATCATGGCAGATGAAGCGCTTATTGTGGATGGTACAGGATCAGTTTTTTTAGCAGGAAGTTATTTGGTAAAGTCAGCGATTGGTGAAGACATAGACAATGAAACTTTAGGTGGTGCAACCACTCATTGTGAGATATCAGGAGTTACAGATAATAAATTTGAAAATGATGAAGCGGCACTAGATGCGATCAAAAGAATCTTTGATAAGATAGCTAACCCAGAAAATGCCGGCTTTAATCGAACGCAACCAGGACTTCCAAAGAAGAAATTAGAAGATGTCTATGGAGAGTTTCCAGCAGATAGAGGTGTTCAATATGACATGTTGGATGTCATAAAATGCCTGGTTGATCATTCTGAGTTCGATCAGTACAAAGAGCTCTATGGAAAATCCATTATTTGTGGATACGGAAGAATTGACGGATGGAGTGTTGGTATTGTTGCTAATCAAAGAAAAGTCGTAAAAAACAAGAAGGGTGAGATGCAAATGGGGGGTGTGATTTATTCTGACTCTGCGGATAAAGCGGCAAGGTTCATTATGAACTGTAACCAACGAAAAATTCCATTGGTATTTCTACATGATGTGAATGGCTTTATGGTAGGCTCAAGATCAGAGCATGGTGGAATCATCAAAGATGGGGCTAAGATGGTCAATGCCGTATCCAACTCTGTCGTTCCAAAATTTAGTATAGTGATGGGTAGTTCTTACGGTGCAGGTAATTATGCTATGTGTGGAAAAGCCTATGATCCACGACTGATTTTTGCCTGGCCAACTGCTGAGATCGCAGTGATGAGTGGGGGCTCAGCTGCTAAAACCTTATTACAAATTGAGATTGCCTCTGCGAAAGCAAAAGGGAAGGAATTGACTGAGGAGGAAAAGAAGGCGCAATTGAAAAAGATTGAAGATTCGTATAACGAAAAACTAAGCCCTTACTATGCAGCTTCCAGGCTTTGGGTAGATGGAATTATTGATCCCATCGAGACAAGAAAAGTGATCTCCACTGGAATTGAAATGGCGAATCACGCGCCGATAGAAAAACAAATGAATGTTGGAGTGATTCAAACCTGAAGTAGTGTTATCTGATTCTGAAATAAAAGCACTGGTATTACTTCTTGATGATGAAGATCATGAGGTGGTTTCTCACGTAGAGGAAAAAATCATGTCTATCGGGACCCAGGTGATTCCTTTTCTTGAGCAAGAGTGGGAAAGTACGTTTAATCCAATCATTCAAAATAAAATTGAAGACCTGGTTCATGAACTTCAATTTGAATTATTGAAAGAGCGGTTTTTAGACTGGAAAGAATCCGGAGCAGAAAGTCTCTTGGAAGGCCTATGGATTGTAGCCACCTATCAATATCCAGATCTTGAAATGGACGAATTGGTCAAGGATATCGAGCAGCTTTACCATGAGTTATGGAGACACATGGAGGATCAAATGACTCCTCATCAACGAATCAAGGTGTTCAATGATATTTTTTTCAACCAGTTCAGGTTTCGGGCCAATACCAAAAATTTCCATTCTCCTGCCAATTCGATGATAAATGCAGTATTGGAAACAAGAAAGGGAAATCCAATATCTCTTTGTTCTGTCTATCTTTTACTAGCTCAAAAAATGGAATTGCCCATTTATGGAGTTAATCTACCAAACCTCTTCATACTAACTTATAAAGTAGGTGATGACGCGTTTTACATTAACGTATTTAATCGTGGACTTATATTCACTAAAGAAGACATTGATAACTACCTGGAAAATCTGCAGTTGCAAAAGCAAGATATTTTTTATGAACCCTGTAGTAATCTTGATATCATTCTCAGAGCACTCAGAAACCTGATTGTTTCATTCGAAAAATTGGGTGATTATCATCGGGCCGATGAAATCAAACTGATTCTCCAGAAAATGGATGATCAATACTTCAGCTTATAATGACGGTTCTCAAATACTATCTTTTACCCGTTGTGCTAGTTAAGTCAAAGCTACTTTCAAATTATTGATGGGTCTTT
>CAYWOQ010000019.1:38653-57612 GCA_964459925.1 uncultured Roseivirgaceae bacterium | reverse complement strand
AGAATCAAACTTTTTGGACTAATTATTAAATCCTAATGCATAATCGAGGTTAAAAATTTCTTACCTAACGATGGTACTCCATAATTGTCTGTTCAATGATGTCACAGCATTCGTGTAGTTCTTCCTCTGTCATAACCAGTGGAGGAGCAAACCTTATGATATTACCATGAGTGGGTTTTGCTAACAGGCCATTGTCTTTGAGTTTGACGCAAAGATTCCAAGCTGTACTACTGGTTGGACTGTCATTGATAACGATTGCATTTAAGAGCCCTTTTCCCCTAACTAGTGTAATGATGTCGGTCTTTTCAATTATTGCTTTCATACGATCTCTGAAAATCTTTCCTAGTCTTCTAGCATTTTGTGTGAGCCTTTCCTCACGGATGATTTCCAGTGCCGCAATAGCCACTTTTGAACCGAGTGGATTTCCTCCAAAAGTGGATCCATGTGTTCCGGGAGTAATCACACTCATTATCGAATTATTTGCCAAAACGGCCGAAACCGGATAAACACCACCAGAAAGCGCTTTACCTAGAATGAGAAGATCTGGAGTAGCATAGGTTGCTTGCCTCTCGCAATGACCTTCGCAGCTACAGTCACCACAAATAGCCAAAAGGCTTCCTGTTCGTCCTATTCCTGTCTGTATTTCATCCGCCATAAAAAGAGCGTTGTACTCTTTGCAGAGTTTTGCAACATCCTTCATGAAGGAATTATTGGGAACCATCACTCCAGCTTCCCCTTGAATCGGTTCTACTAAAACACCGACGATGTGACCATTTTCTTCAAAAGCTTCTCGAAGGGCATCAACATCATTGTATGTTACTTTGATAAAACCATGGGTATATGGGCCAAAATTTTTCTTTGCATCAGGATCGGATGAAAAAGAAATGATAGTCGTCGTTCTTCCATGGAAGTTTTGATCAAAAACCACGATTTGCCCTTTATTTTCTTCCACTCCCTTTTTTTCATACCCCCATTTTCTGCAGATTTTTATGGCTGTTTCCACCGCTTCCGCTCCTGTGTTCATTGGAAGTACTTTGTCAAAACCAAAATACTTTGTAATGTATTCTTCGTATGGTCCGAGAACATCATTATAAAATGCACGTGAGGTTAATGTGAGCGTTTGAGCCTGCTCATGCATGGCGTCAACGATTTTTGGGTGACAGTGACCCTGATTTACCGCTGAGTAGGAGGACAAAAAGTCATAATATTTTTTCCCTTCTACATCCCATACATGAACACCTTCTCCCTTGGCAAGAACAACGGGTAATGGATGGTAATTATGTGCACCATGCTGATCTTCAAGTTTCATCAAATCGGTGCTGGTGAGGGTCTTATTTTCTATCATAACTTTGCTGTTTATTCTTGGTTACAAGATTAATCATTTAGACAGGCAGGTACAATTGAAAAAACAATTAGCATCAGAAGATTATTATTTCAATAAACAGGGCTTAATGGTATTTACTGAGCAATACCATTTGAAAAGAGGTTATTGTTGTGGGAATGCTTGTAAACATTGCCCGTATGGTCATGAAAATGTAAAGAAATAGTTTGCTTATTGTTTCTAAATCCCGATATTTGCATTCCATTTTTGAAAACGGACGAGAAAAATGTCAAAAGTTTGCGATTTAACCGGTAAAAAGCCACAAGTAGGAAACAACGTTTCTCACTCTAACATAAAGACTAAACGAAGATTCAATCCGAATCTTCAAAAGAAGAGATTCTATATTCCTGAGGAAGACAAGTGGATAACTTTAAAAGTTTCTACTTCGGCGCTAAGAACCATCAATAAGAATGGAATTACTGCAGTATTGAAAAAAGCCACGGCGAACGGAATGATCATAGAATAAATCAACTAGCAAGAAAATATTGGATCCCATTGCACACGTGATGGGATTTTTTTTGTCCTTTTTCGTTTGATTTTCGCTAATTTGAATGTTTTTCTAAATCAAATTGTATGAAGACATCTTTCCTTATCACTTTTTTGTTGTTATTAACTGTATTCTTATCTACAGCTCAAGATCCAACAAAAGATTACCTATCATCCGATTTCCACCAAGAACGACGCGCTATTCTTCGAGATAAAATGCCGGCGAATACGGTAGCTGTTTTTTTTGCCAATCCTGTTCGGAATAGGGCAAATGATGTGCAGTATGTCTATCATCAAGACCCGAACCTCTATTATCTCACTGGACACAAAGAACCTCATGCTATGCTGCTGATTTTCAAGGAAAACCAGCAATTAGATGGCATAGAAACCAATGAGATATTTTTCACAAGAGCACATGATGCACTCAAAGAACTTTATGATGGGCCTAGGTTAGGTAAAGAAGGAGTAGTTGAAAAGTTAGATCTACAAACAGCGTTTGAAGGGCCAGATTTTGAAAACTTCAATCTGGATTTTAAAAAGTTTGATAAAGTGCTCTTTTATGAATTTTTTGACGATGTGAGACAAACAAATGAGGTTGGCGACTTATATGATTTGATTGCCTGGTTCAAAACAAAAACCGGTTATAGCAAACCTGAATCTCCACTTTCAAGAGAGAGAAAGTCAAGTAATCTCGATACCCAAACATTGGATGGCTACATGAAAGAAATGCGGGGAATTAAAACTGAAGCAGAGCTAGATTTATTAAGAAAAGCGATTGACATATCAACACTTGGACAAGCAGAAGTAATGAAAGCAATGAGACCTGGATTGTCAGAAACGGAAATTCAAGGTATTCATGAATTTGTTTTCAAAAAGTATCAAGCCGAGTATGAGGGTTATCCAAGCATAGTAGGGGCGGGGAATAATGGGTGTACACTCCATTATATAGAAAACTATAAACCAAAGATTGAAGATGGAGAACTTATCCTAATGGATTTGGGAGCAGAGTATCATGGTTACACTGCAGATGTAACTCGGACGGTTCCCGTCAACGGCAAATTCACCAAAGAACAAAAACTCATATATGATTTGGTGTACGAAGCACAAGAGGCTGGAAGAAAGGTATGTAAGCCGGGAGCTACTTTTAAAGAAGTTTATGAGGCCACAGCGAAAGTCGTAAATGAAGGACTGGTTGAGCTTGGTCTTTACAAGAGCACAGATCCTGAGGACATGATCGATCCAGCGACAGGGAGAAATAGATACTACCCACATGGATGTTGTCATCACATAGGGCTTGATGTTCATGACAAAGGACTATATGATAAACTCGAGGAGAACATGGTAATAACCATTGAACCGGGTATTTACATACCTGGAGGTAGTCCCTGTGATGAAAAGTGGTGGGGCATTCCAGTTAGAATTGAGGATGATTTCTTGCTAGCTAAAGATGGATGTGAGCTTTTGTCTGATTTGGCTCCCAGAAAAAGTGAGGAGATCGAGGAGTTGATGAAACAACCAAGCCCACTTGATGCATTTAATTTACCTAATCTGGGAGAAGATTGATATGAGAGTATTAATTATAGTTCTAACACTATTTGTTTGCTTTAATACTGTTGCTCAAATTAAGTGGAGAAATGTTCGTTTTTCCGAGCAAGACTCCTTAAGAGGCTCTATTACTCCAGAACGTGTCTGGTGGGATTTAAAAAAGTACGACCTCTACGTATCTATTGACCCGGAAGCAAAAAGCATATCTGGGAAGAATACTGTAAGCTATAAAGTACTTGAGCAGTACAATACTATGCAGATTGACCTTCAAGAACCGATGAATATTATAAAGGTCGAACAGGAAGGTAAAGAGTTGAAGTTTGATCGAAACGGTAATGCTTTCTTCATTCAATTAGAAGCCGAACAGAATGTTGGAGAGATGAAGCAACTTACGATTCACTATGATGGGAAACCGAGAGAGGCCGTTAGAGCTCCATGGGATGGTGGTTTTTCATGGAAGAAAGATGATAACGATAATCACTTTATCGCTACATCAAATCAGGGATTAGGTGCCAGTGTTTGGTGGCCTTGCAAGGATCATATGTACGATGAACCAGAAGATGGTTTGATCTTAAGTATGAATGTTCCTGCTGGATTAGTAGCAGTTGGCAATGGTCGCCTAGAAAAGAAGAAAAAAGAAAAAAACAAAACGGTAACCTATACCTGGAAGGTGGTGAATCCAATCAACAACTATGGGGTAAATGTCAATATCGGTGATTATGTAAATATTAAGTCTGAATACGATGGGTTAAATGGTACGTTAGATGTTGATTTCTGGGTGCTGAGTTACAATAAGGAAAAAGCGGAAGTGCATTTTGAGGATGCGTTTAGAACACTTGAGGCTTTTGAGCATTGGTTTGGTCCATACCCCTTTTACGAAGACAGTTATAAGCTTGTCGAGGTTCCCTATTTAGGGATGGAACATCAAAGTTCTGTGACATATGGGAATGGATACCAGAAGGGTTATCGGGGCAGGGACTTAAGTGGTACCGGATGGGGTCTAAAGTGGGATTACATTATCATCCATGAGACTGGTCATGAGTGGTTTGCAAACAACATCACCTATAAAGATGCCGCAGATATGTGGGTACACGAGGGGTTCACATCTTATTCTGAAAGTTTGTTTACAGAGTATTTTTATGGGAAAGAGGCAGGAGCAGAATATACCAGAGGGTTAAGGGTTGGTATTTCAAACAGAGAGCCAATTATCGGAGAATACGATGTAAACAAGGAAGGGTCCGGTGACATGTACAGCAAGGGCCATAACATGCTTCACACAATCCGTCAAATCATAAATGATGATGAAAAATGGAGAGAAATCCTTGTTGGGCTCAATAAAGATTTTTACCACGAAACAGTGACTACTAAGCAGATCGAAGATTACATAAGTGAAAAATCAGGAATTGATCTATCGAAAGTATTTGAACAGTATTTAAGAGATGTTCGTATCCCTGTCTTGGAATATGCAATCAACGAAGATGGAATGTACTATCGTTGGGTCAACTGCATGAGGGGATTTGAAATGCCAATAAAAGCTACAATTAATGGGGAGGAGACGATTCTGGAGGCGAAGAATCAATACCAAAAGTTTGATGGAGAGGTATCAAATGTTGAATTTGATAATAACTTTTATGTTTATACATTTCAAATCAGATAGAAATACGCTACGTTTGCGTTCCTTTTTGGAAATGAAGAACTAAAATGGCAAAGAAAGGAAATAGAGTACAAGTAATTTTAGAGTGCACAGAACACAAAAACAGTGGCCTAGCTGGCACCAGTAGATACATTACTACCAAGAATAGAAAGAATACTCCTGAAAGAATTGAACTAAAGAAGTACAATCCGATCATGAGAAAATATACCATACACAAAGAAATTAAGTAACCATGGCAAAGAAAGTAGTTGCAACCCTAAAACAACCTGGTGGAGCGAAATACGCAAAAGTGATCAAAGCGATTAAAAACGAGAATGGCTCTTATTCTTATCGTGAAGAAATGGTTCTAGAAGGAGACGTTAAGGCTACACTGGCGAAATAAGAAATTAAATCCTGAAAGAAAGTAGCCGCTCAGACATACGTCAGAGTGGCTTTTTTTTACCCCAATATAACTAACTAATGGGCCTACAAAGCTTCTTTTCGAAAGACAAAAAAGAATCTCTTGACAAGGGATTGGAGAAATCTAAAGAGAACTTCTTTACCAAGCTTAATAAGGCAGTCGTTGGTAAATCAACCGTTGATGATGAAGTATTGGATGAATTGGAAGAAGTACTTATTACATCAGATGTTGGCGTTGATACAACAGTAAAGGTTATCCAGCGAATTGAAGAACGTGTAGCTAGAGATAAGTATTTGAATACCTCTGAGCTAAATAAAATATTACGTGAAGAAATTGCAGGTCTCCTATCCGAAAATAACACAGTAGATCTCGAAGACTTTGACATACCAAAAGTAGATGGACCTTATGTGATCTTAGTAGTGGGTGTCAACGGAGTAGGCAAAACCACCACTATTGGAAAACTATCGTCCCAGTTTAAGGCGCTCGGGAAAAAAGTAGTATTGGGAGCTGCTGATACCTTTCGAGCAGCAGCCGTTGATCAATTAATTATGTGGGGTGAACGAGTTGGCGTTCCTGTAGTTTCCAAAGGTATGAATACAGACCCTGCGGCAGTTGCTTTTGAAGCTGCCAAAAAAGGAAAAGAAGAACAAGCGGATGTAGTGATCATTGACACAGCAGGGAGACTTCACACGAAAGTCAATTTGATGAATGAACTTTCGAAGATTAAGAACGTCATTAAAAAGTTCATTCCGGATGCACCTCACGACGTGATGTTAGTGTTGGACGGGAGTACAGGGCAAAATGCATTTACTCAAGCAAAGGAGTTTACTAGAGCTACGGATGTGACTTCTCTTGCGATCACCAAACTCGACGGAACCGCCAAAGGAGGTGTGGTGATTGGAATTTCAGATCAGTTTAAAATTCCAGTTAAATACATTGGAGTGGGTGAAAAAGTAGAAGACTTACAGGTCTTCAATAAGACAGAGTTTGTTGATTCATTTTTCAAGAAGTAGTACTTACATAATGCAGCGTAGCGAATTTCTTCAGGCTATGTGGTAATATCACTCATTTTAGTGATACATAGAGTAGAAGACTATGTACTATTGATTAAGAAAATACTTGCAGACATGGATTAAGGAACTGTTAGCTAATTGATTTTCATAACTCTATTAATAGCGTTTTCCAGCACCTGTTTGTCTAATTTTACTTTCCTCAAATAGCTGTCAATTTCAATTATCTTGCTCTTTACTGGCTGATTAACATTAGCAGAAATCATAATGACTTTAGGTTTTTTGTCTAGTGTTTCCAGCGTTTCAAAACCATCAAGATTCGGCATATCCCAGTCGATAAACAGAATATCCGGTTTTTGTTTAACTACTTGCATAATTCCCTTGACTGGATTGTCAAAAGAGTCAAGAAGTTCTATGCCCTCAATTTCTTCTAAATGGGATTCAAGTATCCGAAGAAATAACCGATCGTCATCTATAGAAATACAGGTGATCATAGTAGTTGAATATTTAACAAATGAAATTAAGAATAAGATCAGCTAATCCACCACCATTCCACCACCAATTATTCGCTTATTTTTCACGGCTATCAAAGACTCTGGTGTCATCACAAAAGAGAATTTCGCAAAATCTCTATTTACTCGCACTTCCGTACATATACCATTGGTATACGTGTAAATGTTCAGTCCGTCCGGAGATTCCATTTCATAACGGTGTTCGCCTATTTTTTCAAAGGTTAGGTATTTTCCAAATTGAGGAGAGTAGACTTTTTGATTATCCTTTGGTTCTTCATAATAAATTGCTGCTACAGAATACTTTATTGGTGGTTTTTCTGCATAACGAGTACCATTTAAATCAAGTGTATATTTTTCACCGTCAAACCAAATAGTTGATTTTTTTTGGGTACTACCGTTTAATTGATTGTGTGTATACTCCTTGATAAGCTGACCGTATTTGTATTCACTGGTCGATTCATAATCGACGGTAAAGGAAAACAAAATTCGAAAAGTCACCTTACTATCAATTTCGTAATAAGTGCTATTTTCCAATGCAGTTCTCTTAACTGTCATTTCTCCTAGTTTTTTACTACCTCTTACCACATCATAATTTAAAACCTGACCGAAAGCCATCTGACCGACAGTTAAAAATAATATTATGGTTAGGAACCTCTTCAAGCAATAAAAATGATTTAGCTTAATGACAATATCAAAAAATAAATGTTTCGAATTACCAGTAATATAAAAAACACTTTCTAACTCATGCGATTTCAAAAGGTAGCTTTTCAAAACTCTTCTGGAGAAAACCTCTCCGGAAGAATCGATTTTCCGCTTGTCAGTAGACCCACAGCATTTGTGCTGTTTGCTCATTGTTTTACATGTTCTAAAAATTTAAAATCAGTGGATCGAATTTCTGAGGCTTTTACTCAATTAGGAATGGCCATTCTAAGATTTGATTTTACTGGGCTGGGCCGGAGTGAAGGAGACTTTGCCGATACGAATTTCAGCTCCAATCTCTCTGACCTAAAAGATGCCTACACTTATTTGGAAGCTAATTATGAAGCGCCACGAATCATTGTGGGTCACTCGTTAGGTGGTGCTGCTGTTCTCCATATTGCTAGTGAATTACCTAAAGTACAGGCGGTTGCGACAGTTGGAGCCCCAACGGATCCTACTCATGTTGCTCATTTATTAAGCAGTGGCAAGCAAGAGCTGGAAGAAAAAGGTGAAGCGGAAGTCAATATTGGTGGAAGACCTTTTCGTATGAAAAAGCAGTTTTTAGATGATCTCGAGAGCCTTGGAGGAAAGGATCCAATTAGTAACCTTGGAAAACCCCTGCTCATTTTACATTCACCGCAGGATACAATTGTTGGTATAGAAAATGCTCAGGACATTTATGTTCATGCAAGACATCCAAAAAGCTTTATTTCATTGGATGGTGCAGATCATTTGATGACTAAAGAAGCAGATGCCAAATATGTTGGTTCCATGATCGCAAACTGGTCAAATAGGTACATTGAGCTCAACGAACAAGATGAAATGCCTGAAGGAGAAGTAAAAACCAGGATTGGAGAAAAAGGATTTACCACCGAAGTGATTGCAGGAAGACATCAAATGTTGGCAGATGAACCACCAAGTGTTGGAGGAGATGATCAAGGACCTACTCCTTATGGATACCTTCTTTCAGCCCTTGGAACATGTACAGCTATGACCATGAGAATGTACGCAGATTACAAGAAGATAAAACTGGAAGAAGTAGAGGTTCATTTAACCCACGATAAAATACACAAAGAAGATTGTGGCAATAGTGAAAGCTCAAAAGGAAAGATTGATCAGATAAAGCGACAAATCAAAATAAAAGGAGACATTACCACGGAACAACGAAAAAGATTAGTGGAAATCGCAGACAGATGTCCGGTTCACAAAACATTAGAAGGAAAACCAGAAATTCTTACTGAAGAAGTTTCTGATTAAATATTATGGAATTTCTTTAGAATACGCATCATATGATAAAATCAAATACACTAATGAAAGAATTAATTATTGTCATGCTGGTCGCAACCGGTTTTCTGTCTTTTGCACAAGGGGAGTCAGAAGTTCGATCCATTGAAGTAAAGGGAAGTAGTGAGATAGAAATTACTCCTAATGAAATATTTGTATCCATCGCCTTAAAGGAATATAAAAAAGGGGGAGAAAAGATATCATTGGATGAACTGGAGTCAAATCTTATACATGCGTTAAATGAACTTAGCATACAAGAAGAAAATCTTCGCGTTCAGAACGTATATGGTTATAACTGGAATTGGCGAAAGAAAAAAGCAGAGGATTTTCTTGGAACAAAAAGTTTTCTGCTAGAAGTCAATGATTTAAAGAAGGTGAATGAGCTGATCGAGCTTGTAGATCCTGAAGGCCTAAATAATATGAGTGTTCAATCATATTCTCATAGTGATATAGAAACCTTTAGGAAGCAAGTAAAAATTGGAGCAATGAAGGCAGCAAAGGATAAAGCGACCTACTTATTAGGAAGTGTGGATGAAAAACTAGGTCGGATTTTGGAGGTACAAGAAATCGATTACGGTTACCAAGCTCCTATGATGCGGTCTAACAGGGCGTTGCAAGAAGTGGTAGTATCTTCTAATGCTTACGAGTCAGAAGTTGATTTTCAGAAAATCAAAATAAGGGCAGAGATGAGAGTGGTATTTGAGATAGAGTAATTGCTTTCTTTCGAAAAAGAGTGGCAATAAGCCGCCTATTCTAAATCATCTTCAAAATCGTCTTCATTTCCACCATCTTCATGACGATCTTCATATTCTTCTTTGATATCCTCTTTTAGATTACCCTCATCATCGTAATCATCGTCCTCTGCAATAAGTTCCTGTGCTTCATCACGTGTCATTTTCACTAGGTAGTATTTTTCTTCTGTTTCAAAAGGGAGACCACTTTGGTATTTACCTTCTTTATTGACAAACTTGATGAGATGGTCTTCAAATCCTTCAGGATAAGCTAATTTGATCTGCTCTTGGATTGATTGATCCAAGGCCTCAAACGCTTTAAGCACACGTGGCTTATTGTTCATACGACTAATGTAAATTACGAAGTTGGAAATCAAAAAAAGTCAGAGAAGATTCTAGTGTAAAAAGTTTGTTACGTATCCCTACTTATTACTGAATCATAGATTCTTTTTACTTGTAGATCTCCGAAACCATAGATGGGAGCCCTTTTTACGAACTCTTGAAAGACTATGCTGAAATCTTTGGTTGACTTCTCTCGGATAATATTAGCTATGATCTGATATGGTTTCCCTGGATTTCCATTTTTGGGTATCCGATCGAAATGAGCTGCTATAGCTTTCATGATAAAAGGAAATTCTGTGCTCATTTGAACTCCCAATTTTAGCAGCCGCTCTAAATCACTTGCTTGATAGGCAAACCAGAGCAGTGTGAATTGATTTAATTGAATTTCTGTTAGACGTTGCTTTTCTTGAAAGAGTTGGTATAGTTCCTCGGTATTGAACCCACCAAATCCATATTGAAGCGCATCTTTTGGTGAGACTAGGAATACATTAAGAGGCTTTTCATACAGGAGGCTACATACAAACCAAAGATTTGTCTGGCAGAAAAGATCTTCTTCAAACCAGAGATGGACATCACCACCATTTATACTGATAATTTTCTCAAATTCGGATAAAGTAAATGAACGATATACTGAACTTCCATAAACCTCTTCGAAGAACTTAGATCTTATTTTAAAAAACTCATTCAGGTCTTTTGCGTTAGCGGGCCCCTCTATCAAACATTCTCTTGTAACGATGATTTCTCCGCTTACTTTCTCCGTTGGAAATTGCTCTTTTAGTGCATCACCGTTAAGAATGTGGTAAGTTTTCAACCTATGTTAATTCTGGGGTTCAAGCTCTTTAGGGTTCACCTTAGCTGGGTCGTCCTCTTTTTTGAAGTACCTCTTTTGATAAATAATAATAATACAGATGGCTATGAAAATCGAAGCATCGGCGATATTAAACACCGGCCACAAAGCCATGTAATCTCCGCCCATTAATGGAATCCATTTGGGCAAATATCCTTCCCAGATATCAATGTAAAACATATCAACCACCTGCCCATGGAACCATGGTGATGGAGCATCATATGGAGCATTATCTAAACAAACACCATAAAAAATGGAATCTATTAGGTTTCCGATAGCACCACCTAAAATCAAGGCAATACATATGATCAGTCCACTATTTGTTTTTGTTTTGACAAGAGAATAGAGGTAATAGCCAATAGCAAACATGGCACCAATTCGAAAAACTGTCAAAATCAATTTACCGTATTCAAAATCTAGTTTTAGACCAAATGCCATACCAGGATTAGTGAGGTAGTGAAGTTTAAATAGCTCTCCAAGAATTAGGATTTGTCCCTGAGATCCCATGGTCATGTTATAATGCACGACCAGCTTCACTATCTGATCAACAATGATCACAAGTAGACTTATCAAAAAATATTTTAACGCTGGATTTTTCATGTATTTGCGATCTCTATTTGAACGTCAACTTTAACTCCATCAATATCAAATTCCTCAGCATTTGTGATTTCTGATGCATTTAGCTCAATAGCAAGTGTTTCTGCCTTAATGTAGTCAGCAAATTGTACCAATGCATCCTTAAGCATTCCGTCTTCAGTTTGATACCTCACTGCAATTTTATCCTGGACTTCAAAACCTTTGTCTTTTCTTAAATTCTGAATCCTATTAACCATATCTCTGCTTAGCCCTTCTTTTTTGAGATCATCAGTCAAGGTGACATCTAATGCCACAGTCATTCCATTCTCAGAAGCAACTAACCATCCTGGGATGTCTTCAGAGGTAATTTCAACATCTTCAATAGTCAATACGATTTCCTCTCCCTCAATAGCTATTGGAAAAGTACCGTCTTTTTCTATTGCTGATATTTCTTCCTTACCAAATCCATTAATAATACCTGTAATAGCCTTCATTTTTGGGCCGTATTGCTGCCCAAGTTTTCTGAAATTAGGTTTGATTTTCTTAACAAGGATCCCGGAAGCATCATCCACGTACTCAATTTCTTTCACATTGATTTCAGTTAAAATCAACTCTTCAACAGCTTCAATTTCTGCTCTGGCTTCTTCACTAAGTATGGGGATAAGAACCTTGTGTAGAGGCTGTCTAACTTTTATCTTTTCTTTCTTTCTTAAAGAATGAACCAGTGAAGAGATACTCTGGGCGTAATGCATGCTGGCAGATAGTTCTTCATCGAGAAGACGCTCATCTGCTTTAGGAAATTCGGATAAATGAACAGAATCTTCTTTTAAGTAAGTACCGTTTTTAATCGCAGCTTCTCTAATTTGATCCGATAGGTTTTTATATAACCAGTCTGCATAAAATGGAGCAATTGGACTCATTAGTTGAGAAGTCACCAAAAGACATTCATAGAGTGTTTCATAAGCGGCTTTCTTATCCTCATTAAGCTGTGTTCTCCAAAAACGCTTTCTGGATAACCTTACGTACCAGTTTGATAGCTGATCATTAACAAACTCCTGAATAGCCCTTGCTGCTTTTGTTGGTTCATAATCTTCATAATAAGAGGATACATCTTTAATCAAAGACTGAAGTTCAGAGATGATCCAACGATCAAATCGTGGACGATTGGCAACAGGAGTTACATTCTTTTCATCCATTTGGAAGCCATCCAGATTCGCATACAGGGCAAAGAAGGAATAGGTGTTGGTTAATGTTCCAAAAAACTTTCTTTGCACTTCTACAATACCATCCAGGTCAAATTTGAGATTATCCCATGGGTTGGCATTAGCGATCATGTACCAACGTGTTGGATCAGCCCCATATTTATCTAACGTATCAAAAGGGTTGACGGCATTACCTAACCTTTTGGACATTTTGTTTCCGTTCTTGTCCAAGACAAGTCCATTTGCAATTACATTTTTGTATGCCACTGAATCGTTTAACAGCACGGCTATAGCATGTAGGGTAAAAAACCAACCTCTTGTCTGATCAACTCCTTCAGCAATGAAATCGGCAGGATAATTCGAATTGAAGATTTCTTCGTTATCAAATGGGTAGTGCCACTGGGCATAAGGCATCGCTCCTGAGTCAAACCAGACATCAATAAGATCTGGCTCGCGAAACATTTTCTCTCCAGAGTCACTAACTAATACTATGTCATCAACATATGGACGATGTAGATCAAAGTCCTCAGGAAGGTCTGCATTCATGAATCCTACTTCCGCAGCCTTTTGTACTTCATTTTGAAGTTCTTCGATACTACCAATACATTTCATTTCAGAGCGATCTTTAGTAACCCAGATGGGTAATGGCGTACCCCAAAACCTGGATCTACTTAGATTCCAGTCAACCAAATTTTCTAGCCAATTACCAAACCTTCCGATACCTGTGGATGCTGGTTTCCAGTTGATGGTTTGATTTAGCTCAACTAAACGTTCCTTAAGTGCAGTTGTTTTTACAAACCAGGAATCCAATGGATAGTATAGGACAGGTTTATCTGTACGCCAGCAATGAGGATATGAGTGCTCGTATTTCTCTACCTTAAATGCTTTGTTGTCTTCCTTGAGTTTGATGGCGATTAGTACATCTGTTGGTCTGAAATCGGGATCACTGAGTTCTTCATCACTGTAATATTCAGCTTTAACGAATCTTCCGGCAAAATCAGTGACTTCTTTAACAAACCTTCCCTTCTTATCTACAAGTGGAACTTCATTTCCTTTATCATCGGAAACCATAACCGAGGGCACGCCAGCCTGTTGAGTAACTCTAAAGTCATCCGCACCGAAAACGGACGCTGTATGAACGACTCCTGTTCCATCTTCTGTCGATACAAAATCTCCAGGGATAACCCTGAAGGCATTTTTCTCTAAATTCTCGTTTGTCACATAAGGCATTAATTGCTCATAGCGAACCTCAACGATTTCTTTACCTGAAAACTCCCTTATAACTTCAAAAGGAATCAATTTATCACCGGGTTTGTAGTTGGAAAGTGATAAATCTTTGGCTTTTTCAGTAAAGTACTTCCCAACTAAATCTTTAGCCAGAACCACAGAGATTGGCTCATACGTATATTGATTAAAGGTTTTAACCTTGACATAAGTTATTTTCTCTCCAACTGCCAAAGCGCAATTGGATGGTAATGTCCAGGGAGTAGTAGTCCAAGCAAGTATTCTTACATCTTCATTTTCATTCTCAAACAAGAAGGAGGATCGATCATCTTTCTTAACCTTGAATTGGGCTACAATAGACGTGTCCTTAATGTCCTTATATGTACCTGGTTGATTTAACTCATGTGAGCTGAGACCGGAACCAGCAGCCGGAGAATAGGGTTGAACAGTATAACCCTTGTAAAGAAGACCTTTATCAAAAAGTCTTTTTAGTAGATTCCAAACGGATTCGATGTATTCCTTCTCAAAAGTTACATAAGGATTATCCAAGTCCACCCAATAACCCATTTGCTGGGTTAACTTATCCCATTCACCCTTGTACTTCATTACAGCTTCCCGGCACTTTTCGTTGTATTCAACAATGGAGATTTTAGTTCCTATATCATCTTTTGTGATTCCAAGTTCTTTTTCAACTTGTAATTCAACCGGGAGTCCATGGGTATCCCAACCACCTTTTCTTTTTACCTGAAAACCTTGAAGTGTCTTATATCTGCAGAAGATATCTTTTACTGTTCTGGCCATCACGTGGTGAATACCGGGAGTCCCATTCGCGGAAGGAGGACCTTCATAAAATGTAAATGTTGGCTTGCCTTCTCGCAAAGAAACAGAGCGTTCAAAAACTTGTTCTTCACTCCAAAACTTCTGGATATTATTGGCTATATCTGAATAGCTGACTTGTTTAAATTCAGGATATTTCATTCTACAACTGTCCCTTACTTAGACTTTACTCTTAATATTTTGATCTTCCGTTTCATCATCAATTCCCTCGGCCAACTCTGGAACACTTTCGATCAGCGGATGTCTTGTACTATCTCGTTTGCCGCTGTCAAACTGAAGTATCAACGCTGGTAAAACAATCACATTCGTTAGCATCGCAAAGAAAAGGGTGATGGAGGTTAGTTTCCCAAGGGCTATGGTACCCCCAAATTCAGAGAGGACGAAAATGATGAACCCACAAAAAAGAATGATTGATGTGTAGATCATACTTGATCCGGTCTCGCGGATACTTTTGCTTATTGCCTTAGATACATCGAATTTCTTTGCAAACAATTCTTGACGGTATTTGGCCAGGAAGTGAATGGAATCATCTACTGAAATCCCAAATACGATACTAAAAATTAAGGCAGTACTTGGCTTTAATGGAATCCCAAAGTACCCCATAATTCCCGCAGTGATTAAAAGGGGGATAATGTTTGGGATAATCGAAATCATAATCATTCTAAGGTTTCTAAAAAGCACACCCATGATAACCGCTATTATAAAAAAGGCGATAACCATTGATACCAAAAGATTCTTGATCAGGAACTGATTTCCTTTAATGAACATCAATGTGGTCCCTGTTACGTGTACGTCCATCTTTGAATTAGAAAAAATGGAGTCTATTTCGGGGGTAATGACACCATTAACAAGTGAATCCAACTTGCTGGAGCCCATGTCGGCCATTTTCAAAGAAACACGCACAAATTGACCGGTGGAGTCAATGAAAGACTGTGAAATCTCCTCAGTCTCCCCTTCACTTAGATATCTCATAATGAATGCCATATCTCTATTGGAAGGTAGAGAATAAAATGCTTCGCTTTGATTGTAAAAGGCTTGTCTTGCAGCTTTAGCAAAGCTTACCACAGAAACTGGCTTGGAAATGCCTTCTAGCGAAGAAATAAAATCTTCAAATTCACCGATCTTTCTCAGGTTTCTTAAGTTCTGTACTCCCTTTTTATCACCGGTATCTACGATGACTTCAAGCGGCATAACACCACTAAAGTTTTCCTCAAAAAAATCGAGATCATTTTTAAGTGGGCTGTTTTCAGGGATATCATCAACCATGTAGGAAACAGCTTTGATCTTAGTTAAACCATAAGCCGAAACTCCCATTACGATGAGGGTAATAATAAAAATTAGAGGCCTTACAGAGTGTACAAGAACATCAATCTTTTTGATTACCCAATCCAACATTTTAAAATCAAGATGCTTTAAGTGTTTTTTGGAAGGTGGTTTATATAATGAAAAGACCCCAGGGATAAGGATGATGCTCACCAAGAAGGTAGCCATGATATTAATCCCTGCAACAATACCAAACTCAACTAATATGTTTATTTGAGTCGTGACTAGCACAAAAAAACCGACAGCAGTGGTAAGGTTCGTTATCAAAGTGACTACACCAATTTTTCGAATAATCCGACTAAGTGCTTTCATTTGATCCCCATGCTCACTGTATTCATGATGGTATTTATTGAGCATGTAAACACTATTTGGAATGCCTATTACCACAATAATCGGTGGGATCAATCCTGTTAGTAGGGTTATTTCAAAATCAAAAAGAGCCAGGGTCCCTAAAACCCAAACAACAACGACTCCTATGATGATCAGAGGGAAAAATACTGCTTTGAAGGACCTGAAGAATAGAAATAGAATGACGCCAGTTACAACTAGTGAAAGCACCAGAAACATATTAAGTTCGGCTTTGATCTTATTAGTAGTAATGGATCGTGAGTAGGGCAAACCTGCAAACCGAAGATCGATTCCTGATTCCTCCTCAAAGGCCTCCCCAAGACCAATGATGGAGTAGATGAGACCATCTCTATTCTTTGAATTGAGTACATCTTTATCTACCGTTATTAGAAGAAGAGTGGATCCATTCTCCTCATTGATTAGCTGACCACTATAAAATTTTAAACTCTTCGCAGCTTTCAATAAGCTATCTAGCGTTTCTTGATTGTCCGGAAAGGCTTCAAATACAGGCTTGAGTTCAAAAGCCCGTTTCGAACTATTCTTTTCAAGCTTTTGCAGATTAGGAAGACCTAAAACATTTTTTACCCCTTCTTTATTTTCCAGGTCTCGTACGAGTTGGTCAAATAGTCTGAATTTTTCTAATTGGTAAATACTACTGTCCTGCAATCCCATGGCCATGATATTTCCATCCTCACCAAATGTCTCCCTGAACTGTTTGAAATAAACCACATCCGGGTCACCCGGAGGGACAATGTTTGCCAGGTTATATGACCATCTTATGTTTGATGCCTGGTACCCCATAAAAACAGTGATCCCGGCCAGGATTACCATTAATGTGACACGAAAACGAAGGATTGCATGTGCTAAGCTTGACCACATAATAAATGAGGCGCAAAGGTAATTAGATAGAGCTTAGAGGCAAGATTTTCAGCCGTTTATGCTTGCAACTAAACGTGATAATTTAAGAAATAACCCGTGACTAAACTGTAGCCAATTTTTTCTTTTCTAAATACTCATCGTAGGTACTTAATGTATCTACAAAACCATTTGGAGAGAGCTCTAAAACTCTGTTGGCAATGGTTTCTGTAAACGTATGATCGTGAGAAGTGAATAGCACCGTCCCAGGGAAGTCAATCAATGAATTATTAAATGCGGTAATAGACTCAAGATCCAGGTGGTTGGTCGGTTCATCTAAAATTAAAAGATTAGCTCCCTGAAGCATCATTCTGGATACCATGCACCGTACTTTTTCTCCACCTGAAAGAACATTGCACTTTTTTAAGGTTTCCTGTCCTGAGAAAAGCATTTTACCTAAAAAACCTCGGATGTAAACTTCATCTTTTTCACCAGGAGCAAATTGCCTCAACCAATCAATTAGGTTGTCATTTGATTGAAAATAGGCTGAGTTCTCGTTTGGTAAGTAAGCTTTTGTAATGGTTTGACCAAATTTAAATGAACCTGAGGTTGCTTCTTTTTCTCCCATGAGGATTTCAAAGAAAGAGGTAACAGCCAAACCATCATCTGATACCACGGTGATTTTATCACCCTTGTTGACAAACAAATCAACGTTTTGGAAAAGGTATTCTCCATTATCATTTTGATAGGAAAGTTTCTGTGTTTCCAATATCTGGTCACCAGCAGTTCTATTCTGAGTGAAAATGATAGCCGGATATTTTCTATTAGATGGTTGAATATCCTCAACATTAATCTTATCCAGTAGCTTTCTTCTACTTGTCGCTTGTTTAGACTTTGACGCATTTGCCGAGAATCTGGCTATAAACTCCTGAAGCTCTTTTTTCTTTTCTTCCGCTTTTTTATTGGCTGCGGACCGTTGACTTAGTGCTAATTGGCTTGATTCATACCAGAAGGAGTAATTTCCAGTATAAAGTTTAATTTGACCAAAATCAATATCTGCTGTGTGTGTACATATTGTATCCAGAAAGTGTCTATCGTGAGAAACGACAATTAATGTGTTTTTAAATTCTAAGAGATGATCTTCCAACCAAGAAATGGTTTGGATATCTAAATCGTTGGTGGGCTCATCTAAGATAAGAATGTCAGGATTTCCAAATAGCGTCTGTGCTAAAAGTATTCGTACTTTTTCATTCCCATTAAGATCTCTTACAAGTCGATAATGATTCTCCTCTTTTATTCCGAGCCCACTTAAAAGTGCAGCAGCATCTGACTCTGCATTCCATCCATCCATGTCTGCAAATTCAGCTTCCAATTCCGAGGCTCTATTACCATCTTCTTCTGAAAAATCTGGCTTAGCATAAATGGCATCTTTTTCTTCTTTTACTTTCCAAAGTTCTTGATGACCCATCATTACGGTGTCCAAAACAGAAACTTCATCGTATTCGTGATGATTCTGCTTTAAAACAGCCAAACGCTTTCCTGGTTCAATTTTGACTTCACCGGAATTGGGCGCGATTTCACCTGATAAGATTTTGAGAAAGGTCGATTTACCAGCTCCATTGGCACCAATAATGCCATAACAGTTACCTGGAGTGAAATTAATATTCACTTCATCAAAAAGGATCCTTTTACCATATTGAAGA
>CAYWOQ010000019.1:0-38643 GCA_964459925.1 uncultured Roseivirgaceae bacterium | reverse complement strand
ATCATAAGTCATTGATTTTGAGGGCGCGAAGGTAATGATATCTGCTTTAAGAGAAAATGAATTATCCATCATAACTATTCGATCAATGAATATTTTTCAACATCCTTCCTATCTTTAAACAGCAACTAGAATCGTATGCCTAAGATTAGAATAACTGCTGTACAATGTTCAACTCCTGATGAGATAGATAAAGATGAGCTCTACTTAAAGATGAATGGGAAAAAGATTTGGCCCAAAGGAGGTTTATATCACAGGGTTGATACAGGTGATAAAGTTGATGTCAATCTTGAATTAGAAGTAACGAAAGGATGGAATGAAATCGAAGTTTGGGATTTTGACTTTGTTAGCAAGAATGATCTATTAGGAGTTTTTAGATTTTCAGTTGACTCAGCGCCCGGTAAATATTCAACAACGATGGAGCTACTTGAAAAAAATAGTACAGCGATGTATCATCTTTTCTGGGAACTGTTATAACTAACTAAACAGGCAATCTAAATCCTTTAATGGTTTGATATAATCTTACGGCATGTGAGTCCGTAAGACCACTAATAAAATCATTGATTATTTGAAGTGAATCATAAGTTGATTGGCTTGATTGAAGCGCAATGCGGTATTCTTCAGGAAGCAAACGAAGAGTTGATTTGTGTTTGGGTAATGGATTGTCAAAGTGGACCGCATACATAGCAGAAGTGAACGCCTCAATCAGATAATCGATCACTTCAAATCCTCCGGCTTCTTTTTCAAGAACAAGTTTAGAGCGATAGATTTTTTCAATAGATAGCTTTATAATTTCTTCAAGTGCCTTGGCGGAGGGAATTATGCCTGTAAGGGCTTGATCAAAGGCTCCTTTCAGCATATCTTCTTCACGTAGTTGGAATAATTCAGAGCATTCTATAATAAGTTGACCAATAGCCATGGCTCTTAGTGTTCCCAATTTTTCATTGAGAGATGGATATTTTAATAGTTTTTCTTCTGAAAAGTTAGATCCAATGATTCCAGCCAACATTTCTTTAACCGTTTCAAAAGGTACTAACCCGAGTCTACAACCATCTTCCAGATCAATGATATGATAACAAATATCATCTGCAGCTTCTACCAAAAATGCCAGCGGATGACGACACCATGTTTGATCATCCAATGCTATTAGGCCCATTTCACTTGCCAAATTTGAGAAGAGCGCACTGTTACTCTGATAGTAACCAAATTTCTTTTGGCTCTTTCTTTCCTTATTCTTTTTGGAAGCTGATGAAATAGGATACTTGGTAAAAGCACCAAGTGTAGCATAAGTGAGTTTAAGACCACCATTGAGGCTGTTAAGAATTCTTAGGCCTTGGGCATTTCCTTCAAACGCGGTAAGGTCCTTCCATTCTTTATCGGAAACCTTATCTTTAAAAAATTGACCTTTCTTATTCGTGAGGTAAAACGATGAAATGCTATCCTCCCCTGAATGACCAAACGGAGGATTTCCAAGATCATGTGCTAGGCATGCTGCTCCGACGATGGCACCAAAATCATGAATCGAATAGTTGTTCTTTTGGAGTTCGGGATATTTGTCCAGCAAATAGGTACCTGCATTTTTTCCTAAGGATCTTCCCACACTTGAGACTTCCAGGCTATGGGTCAAACGGGTATGAACAAAGTCATCTTCAGGAAGAGGGAACACCTGGGTTTTGTCCTGAAGTTTTCGAAATGGATGAGAGAAAATGATGCGATCATAGTCTTGCTCAAACCGACTTCTTATTTGATCATGAGCCTGTACTTCTTTTTCTCCTGGACGTTTATGTGAAAGTAATTTAAGCCACTCCATTTTATTAAATTAGTCTTTTTCCAAAATCGTTGGGTCCTGTCTTAAAAGCTTGCAAAGTGTTGAGTAAGTCATAGGATGTTTATCCTTAAATTCAACTGGGCGTTCAAAAAAATTCTCCACTGCTATAGCAAAAAATTCTTCATTATTTACTGCACCATAATTACGGAAAAAAGTTTCTTCACCGGTTTTGATTTCTTCCATTGTTCTTATCGCATGATTTTCCCATTCTGCTAATAGTCGTTGATCTAGAAAATCATATTCCCCATTCATTACTTGATTCTCTAGTCTAAGGGCATGTGCCATTTCATGTAGCCCCAGATTTCGACCATCTGGTTGCAGATAACCTTCGACAAAATGTTTCCATGAAAGTACAATGGCTTTTGCTCCTGGGTTTACTTCCCCTTTGTGATGCTGTTGATTAGCATGACTATAAAAGGTGTCTGGATAAATAAGAATATGTCTGAAAAAACTCAAATTGACTTTAGGAAATCCAAAGGTTAATTGGATAGCTGAAGCGGAAATGAGAACTTTCATTTCCCATGTTACTTTCTGCATTCTTCTTGGAATGAATTTTTTGGAGCTAATAAAAGAAGCTACTCTTTTGTCAAAAATATGCTTCGACTTTGGAGGTAACTTTTTATAGAATTCAAAATTCTGCAGGAGAAATTCCCTATGTTTTTGGCTTAGAACAAAAGCAGGAAAAGCACGACCAGTTTGGTGAAACCTAGATATCGCACGAGCAATAAATGGAATAAGCAGCAATAATAAATACTCCAACCTAGAGTGCTTTCAAGAGGTTTTTTATGTCGACCCTTTCATGAAGTGTTTGAATGAGTTTTCCAATCGAAATCCTTTCTTGTTGCATGGAATCTCGCTCGCGGATAGTAACTGTATTGTCTTCTAGTGTTTGATGGTCTATTGTTATACAGTAGGGAGTGCCAATTGCATCCTGTCTCCGGTATCTTCTACCAATGGCATCCTTAGCATCATACTGAAAAGAAAAATCAAATCTGATTTCATCCAGGATTTCGGCAGCTTTTTCAGGAAGACCATCTTTGTTAACCAATGGAAGAATTGCCACCTTATTAGGTGCTAGAGAAGGAGGTATTTTCAGGACGGTTCTCTCACTTCCATCCTCAAGTTTTTCTTCTTGTAGAGAGGCAGACATAACTGCCAGAAACATCCGATCTAGGCCGATAGATGTTTCAACCACATATGGGACATAGCTTTCATTAGTGGCATTATCAAAAAATTGTAGCTTTTTACCAGAATATTCTTCATGAGCTTTCAAGTCAAAATCTGTCCTCGAATGGATTCCTTCTAATTCTTTGAAACCCATCGGGAATTTAAATTCAATATCACATGCAGCATTGGCGTAATGTGCAAGATTAATATGATCATGAAAACGGTAATTTTCTTCTCCCAAACCTAATGTCTTATGCCATTTGATCCTTTTTTCTTTCCATTGTTTATACCACTGCATCTCATCTCCTGGCTTCACAAAGAATTGCATCTCCATTTGTTCAAATTCGCGCATACGGAAAATGAATTGTCTAGCAATAATCTCATTCCTAAAAGCTTTTCCAATTTGGGCAATACCAAAAGGAAGCTTCATTCGGGCAGTTTTCTGTACGTTCAAATAGTTGACGAAAATACCCTGTGCGGTTTCGGGTCTTAAATAAATTTTCTCTGCACCCTCTGATAGAGATCCAAGTTCGGTTGAAAACATTAAATTGAATTGACGCACATCTGTCCAATTTCTTGAACCAGAAATCGGATCTGCAATTTCAAGTTCCTCTATTAGGGCTTTTACATCTTCAAGATTAGCAGAACTTAATGCACCTCCTAATCGGTTTTCAATTGTGCTTATTTTTTCTTTATAACCTACTACTTGAGGGTTAGTAGACACAAACTGTTCTTCATCAAATGAATCTCCAAAACGCTTGGCTGCTTTAGCAACTTCTTTTTTGATTTTAGCATCAATTTTGGCGATATGTTCTTCAATAAGAACATCAGCTCTGTATCTTTTTTTTGAATCCTTATTATCGATTAGTGGGTCATTAAAAGCATCCACATGACCTGAAGCCTTCCATGTAGTTGGGTGCATAAAAATTGCAGCATCAATTCCAACGATATTTTCGTGCATTCGAACCATCGCTTGCCACCAATAATTTTTGATATTATTCTTTAACTCAGATCCATTCGGTCCATAATCATAGGTAGCCCCAAGCCCATCATAGATATCGCTGGATGGATAAATAAATCCATACTCTTTACAATGAGAAACGATGTTTTTAAGTGATCTTCCGTCAGGTGTATTGCTCATCCGGCAAAGATATATTTTGCTATGGCTTTTACTTTTAGCCTCTTGTTCTTTTTTGCCTATCGATCAAACTTAAGTTGTACTTCGTCAAGACTTTTAAATGAGCCCACCGCAGTTATGGTATCCCGAATTCTTAACCTGGTGTAACCATGGGTAATAATGGTTTGTCCTCCCCTTACAACAGACAGAATGATCACGTCCGAGGGAAGTCTTAAATCTCTAAGTGTAATTCCATGCAGATCCGGATTAAGTAATTCTATATCCCGTGTATCTTGATTTTTTTCCATACCCAACAATAGAGAGGCGGCTTGAGGTGATCTAACAAAGTGGTCTAGTAAACTCACAATTGCTGTGGATGGGTCTACAATGAGGGCTTTTAAATCAAGGAATTTTTTAGAGTTATATCGATTATTAAGTCTAACGATAATGTCCTTTGTCCCAATTTGATGATATATCATTTCAGCTATTTCCTGGTTCTCCTCATCAGAAAGCATCAGTACAATGGCTTCAGATTTATCAGCATTAATTTCAATGAATTCTTCATAGGAGAATTCTTTCAGGTATTGAATTGATACACCTTCTGGCTCGTCGATTGATCCTTTCTCCATTTTGGTAGCAATCTGAACTTGCCATCCATGTTCTAACAATTGTCTTGCAAGTGCTACAGATTGACTTTCAAATCCAACAATGATAGCATCTCTGATGCCATCAAACTCCGGAATAGGAGCTCTAATACGATCTTCTCCCACTTGAAAAATGACCCACTTGAAAAGAGGAGGTCCTATGAACTGATTGATTACGATCAAAGCGATAATTACGGTGGCAAATTGCTCTCCCCATGAAGGAAATTCATTCGCAACGACTGTTGCCAACCCCAACGCAACGCCTGCTTGAGTTACGTAAGGCATCCAACCAAGGTGATTGAATTTCATTGGATCTTTGGCGAGAATGCCTCCTGTATATCCACCAATTATCATAGTGATCAATCGAATTAAGAAGAGAATGAAAGCAACACCAATCACCTGACCAATAACATTGAGTGAAAAGGAAGCGCCTGTCAAAGTGAAAAATGCCACATAGATGGGAATACTAACATCCTCCAATATCTTTAAGAACTCTGGTCTTGCCTTTGTGTAGTTTGTGACATAAAAGCTTGCGAGGATGCACATCAATAGTGGCTCTAAGAAAATCCTGTGATGAAATTGTGCTTCTGTGTATACCCCAAGCTGATTAGAAAATAAGTAGGCTGAATACCCAACCAGCAGTACCAAGGTTGTTTTTATCAACCTCCTAATTCTCCAATAAAGTATTGTTTTAAGTAAGAATCCAAATAAATAAAAACCGATTGAGAAAGAGAGAAATAATTCAAATAATAACAAAAGGATTTCTATGTACTTAAATTCTTCACCAGATATCAAGACTTGAGAAACAGAAATACAAATGGAGAACAATACAATAACCAAAAAATCCTTTACTACCGTTACGCCCATAACGGTTTGAACGAATGGGCCTTTCGCTCTTAGTTCGTTAATAACCGCTATTGCAGAAGCAGGAGAACGCGCCACGAAAATTGCTGCGGTAATCATGGAGACTGAGACCTTTGCCGCATTATCCATATCCCTCATATATGGAATAAAATCCGATAGAAAAAAGACTAGAACAGACCCAAGTACGAAAGTGACTACAAGTTGACCAAACGTATTCCATTTTATGGAATTCAGCCTGCTTCTTAGTTCTCTCAAATAAAGCTCAGCACCTGCAGCGAAGGCAATAAATGAAAGAGCTGTTTCATTAATGAAGTTTAAATCTCTCTTTGCCGTTATTGGGATCAATCCGACAATGTGTGGTCCAGCAATAATACCTGTAAATATTAATCCAGTGATTAGAGGAAGTTTAACTTTTTGAAAAGTCCTTGCTATTTGATTCGCAGAAATAGATATGATCAAGAATCCTGCAATGACAATTATTAGGTCTGTATCTAAAGGTTGAATGAATTCCAATCTATTGTCTTTTGGCGTACCTTTTGTTGATTATCTCTAAAAATGAAGCAACCACGCGCTTTCAAAAGTACGTATAGCTTCAATGTTTAATTTGACAATTTATCAATATAAAATATGATACGAAATACGCTTATTGTTCTTGTGGTTTTTTTTTCAATGGAAATAGAAGCCCAACAGGGAGTTTCCCATGAATCTTTTGATGCATTGTTAACCAAGTATGTAGATGACAAAGGACTGGTGGACTACAAAGGATTGAAAGCAGAACGAAAAGAACTAAAGTCTTATTTGCGTTTATTAGAGAATAATGCTCCTCAAGATAACTGGTCAGAAAATCAGAAACTCGCTTACTGGATTAATGCCTATAATGCATATACGATTGACCTTATTTTGGAACATTATCCGGTAAGCAGTATAAAAGATATTGGTTCCAAAATACAGATACCATTTGTTAATACACCGTGGGACATAAAGTTCATCAATATTGGCGGTGAGGGATATGATTTAAACAATATTGAGCATGGAATAATTAGAGAAGAATTCGATGAACCTCGCATACATTTTGCTTTGGTTTGTGCAGCTATTTCTTGCCCAAAGCTTCAAAATAATGCCTATTTACCAGAAACCTTGGATATGCAATTGACCAAGGCAGCCAAAGAGTTTCTTGCTGATGCTGATAAAAATGAATTTAAGAATGAAAAAAGCGCAAGTCTATCGAAACTATTCAACTGGTATGGTGGCGATTTTAATAACAAGGGAACGCTAATTGATTACATCAATCAGTATGCACCAATTATTTTGAACAAAAACGCAAGGATTAGTTGGCAGGAATATGATTGGACACTTAATGAACAATAAAAAAACCCTGATTTTAAGTCAGGGCCTTTTTTATAAGTTTTTGAGTTATGCTATTTAACTGTTCTTCTTCCAATACTGTAGTATTCGAATCCCTGCTCTTCCATTTGATTAAGTTCGTAAAGATTTCTTCCATCAAAAATGACATGATTTTTCAATGCTTTTTTCATCCTGTCAAATTCTGGCGTCCGGAAAATTGGCCATTCAGTCATGATCATAAGTGCATCAGCACCCTCTAGTGCTTCATACTCATCTTTTGCGAATTGAATATTATAATCATACTGCTCTTTTACATTCTCCATTGCTTCAGGATCATAAGCTTTCACCTGGGCACCAGCGTCTAGAAGGATTTTAATATTTTCAAGGGCCGGAGCTTCTCTGATATCGTCTGTGTATGGTTTAAATGCAAGACCCCAAACAGCAATAGTTTTTCCAGAAAGATCGCCTCCAAAATACGCCATTAGCGGAGCGATCATTTTTTGTTTTTGGCCGGCATTAATATCCATTACAGAGTTCAGTATTTTAAAATCATAATTCACCTCGGTTGCTGATTTTGCTAATGCTTGTACGTCCTTCGGAAAACAACTGCCACCATAACCAATACCAGCAAATAGAAATCTTTTGCCGATTCGTGCATCAGTCCCAATTCCTTTTCTTACTTTATCAACATCGGCGCCTAGAAGCTCACACATATTAGCTATTTCGTTCATAAAAGTGATCTTGGTCGCAAGAAAGGAGTTGGCTGCATATTTTGTTAACTCAGCTGATCTTACATCCATAAAAATCACTGGATTTCCCTGTCTTACATAAGGGGCATATAACTGCTCCATTAGTTTGATGGACTTTTCAGATTCTGCACCGACAACAACTCTATCCGGCTTCATAAAGTCCTCAACAGCAACACCTTCCCGTAAGAACTCAGGGTTGGAAACCACTTCAAAATCCACCTTGGCGGTCTCCCTGATTTTTGCAGTGACTTTTTCAGCAGTTCCCACAGGAACTGTGCTTTTATCAACGATTACTGTAAAATCTTCTAACAAAGGCCCAAGATCTTCAGCTACCTTTAATACATATTTAAGATCAGCAGATCCGTCTTCTCCTGGAGGCGTTGGTAGTGCTAGAAAAATAATTTTTGCATCCTTAATACCTTCAGCCAAATCAGTGGTAAAGTCTAAACGCCCCTGTCTTACATTCCTTTCAAACAATACTTCCAGACCTGGTTCATATATGGTAATCTGTTTGTTTTTAAGCTTCGCTACTTTCTTTTCATCAATATCAATACAAGTAACATGATTCCCTGTTTCTGCAAAACAAGTTCCCGATACGAGTCCTACATATCCGGTACCTACTACGGCGATTTTCATAGACAATTTTTTTAGTTAAAAGTAAGAAGCGGCAAAAGTATGACATACTTAATTATTGAACCAATTACTTCGAGAATTTAGACTAATGAGCGGACAAACAAGATGTAATACTTTTGTGTTTCTATTCAAACCCCAAATTGATAATTGAGATGACAACAGCAACGTTAGAACCTAAAATGGAAGTAGTATCGGAAAACAGGGAAATGATCGCTAAAATGGTGAAGGATTTTGGTGAAAAGGAGATTGAACCTAACAAAATGAATTGGGATGAGTCCCAGCATTTTCCACTAGATCTTTTTAAAAAATTAGGAGCTCTAGGCTTAATGGGGGTTTTGGTTCCTGAAGAATATGGTGGTTCAGGCTTTGGATATCATGAATATGTTACTGCTATCATCGAACTTGCGAAAGTAGATGGAGCCATTGGTCTTTCTATGGCTGCTCACAATTCCTTATGTACTGGACACATTTTACAACATGCCTCAGAAGAGCAAAAAAGAAAATATTTACCAAAACTTGCTACTTGCGAATACTTGGGAGCATGGGGTTTAACTGAGCCAAATACCGGATCTGATGCCGGAAACATGAAAACAATTGCTGTTAAGGATGGTGACGACTGGGTCTTGAACGGAGCCAAAAATTTTATTACTCATGGTAATTCTGGAGATGTTGCAGTTGTGGTAGCAAGAACAGGACAACCAAATACCTCACGTAATGCGAGCGCATTTATCGTCGAGCGAGGAACTCCAGGTTTCAAACAAGGTAGAAAAGAGGATAAGTTAGGAATGCGAGCGTCAGAGACTAGCGAAATGATCTTTGAAGATTGTCGGATACCAGGGGAGAATTTAATCGGAGAAATTGGTGATGGTTTTGTGCAATCATTGAAAGTCTTAGATGGGGGTCGTATATCTATTGCAGCACTTAGTTGTGGTATCGCTGAAGGTGCATTAAATGCAGCTATTCAATATTCAAAGGAAAGAGAGCAGTTTGGTAAGTCCATTTCAAATTTTCAGGGCATCTCTTTCAAATTAGCAGAAATGGCTACCAAAATTGAAGCAGCTAAACTATTAACGGATAATGCTGCGGAATTGAAAAATTCCGGAAAGAATGTAACCAAAGAATCAGCTATGGCAAAGCTATATGCTTCAGAAATTTCTGTTGAAGTTGCAGATGATGCTGTACAAATTTTTGGGGGTTACGGTTACATTAAAGATTACCCTGCTGAGAAGTATTACAGAGATGCCAAGTTGTGTACTATTGGAGAGGGCACTTCTGAAATTCAGAAAGTTGTAATATCAAGGTCCTTATTAAGGTAATTGTTGCAATGCAACAAAAACCAATTTATATTTGCCGCCCATTTAAATTGCTGAGATGTTAATAATCAACGTTAAAGAAAACGAATCTATAGACCGAGCGCTTAAAAGATATAAGAAGAAATTCGAAAAAACGGGTGTTTTAAGAGAACTTCGTTCTAGAACTGCGTACACTAAGCCCTCTGTAGAAAGAAGAGACCAAATCATCAAAGCGAAGTACATTCAGAAACTTCGTGATGAAGAAAATAATTAAGAAATTCTCTTCTTCTTAAAGCAAGATTTTATAAGTTAGTAAAAGTCCAAATACCATTGGGCATATCTTACTTATGATTGATGCTTTCCTTCAATACATTTATTCAGAGAAACGCTACAGTGAGCACACCTTAAAAGCTTACAGCAACGACTTAAGTCAATTTGAATCGTACTTAGAAGATGAGTTTGAAATTGTCAACTTAATTAAAGCAAAACACATCCATTTAAGGGGATGGATTGTAGATTTATCTGAAAAAGGCCACTCTTCAAGATCAATAAATAGAAAAATTGCAACCACAAAGTCTTTCTATAAATACTTGCTTGGCAGGGATTACATAGAGTCCAACCCTGCGGATCTAATAAAGCCCCTCAAAACAGAAAAAGATCTACCAAAATTCGTAAAGGAGTCTGAGATAGTTCATTTGCTGGAAAGCGCAGAATTTACCGATGATTTTTCCGGAGTAAGAGATAAGCTTTTGTTTGAACTATTATACGCTACCGGGATTAGGCTTTCAGAATTAATTAGCCTAAAATACGAAGATCTTAATTTATATGAAAAGACCATTAAAGTCCTCGGTAAAAGGAATAAAGAGCGTATCATTCCTGTTAATAATTCGTTAATATTAATTGTAAAGAAATATATCTCAACAAAGAAAGCCGAAGGGATGAATAGCGAGTTTTTGTTGGTAACAAATGAAGGTAATCCTGTTTACCCAATGTTTATTTATCGAAAGGTAAAAGCATATCTATCTCAGGTTACGACTATTAGTAAGAAGAGTCCACATATACTCAGACATACATTTGCAACACACTTATTAAATAAAGGGGCAGACCTTAATGCTGTTAAAGATTTATTGGGTCACACCAGTTTAGCAGCTACACAAGTTTATACCCATAATTCCATAGAAAAGCTGAAGGCTGCCTTTGATCAGGCACATCCTAAAGCTTAATGTTTAACCTTAAAACCGTAACAATATGAAGTTACAAATGCATTCAATTCATTTCGACGCTGATGTCAAGCTACTCTCTTTTATACAGAAGAAATTAGATAAACTTGAAACCTACTACGATAGGATAATTGATGGAGAAGTTTTTCTGAGGGTCGAAAATGACGACTCTAGAGAAAATAAAGTGGTGGAAATCAAACTCAATGGTCCTAAGAATCAATTCTTTTCTAAAGAACGTGCAAGATCTTTTGAGGCAGGTACTGATGCAGCAGTAGAAGCACTCAGGCGTCAATTGAAAAAACATAAAGAGAAAGCGCTATTGCACTAATTGAAATTATACATCATGTTGAGGCCCCTTTTTTTAGGGGCTTTTCTATTTGAGTCAATAGATTGAGTTAAGATTTGTGAAAATTCAAAACTTTATAAGCTCTAATTCGTTATTTTGTGCAGTCTTTGAAAAGAGATGAAAAGTATTTTCAAAATATCGTTTGTATTGTTTATTCTTGCGGTTGTCAATGTAGGGTACGCAAATACAGAAACTGAAGGAAAAAAAGAAGCTAAAGAAACTGAGGTCGAACTTCAGCAAACAGGTCAACAACAAAACCAAGAGAAGATAAAACAAGATGTATCTTCAGAAGCTGAAAGATTGTCAATAGATGCTTTAGAAAGTGACTCAATTGAAGAAGATTCAGTAAATAAATATAACTTCATCTTTTATTTCCTATACAAGTTCAAATACGACCATGAAGATCTTTAGGCATTAACTGTCTGGAATGAATCAATATCTCCTAGTGTAATATTACCTTCATAAAATGCTTTACCAAATATTACACCGTAAAGCCCTAAATCCTTAAGTTTTTTGATATCGTCCATATTTCGGACGCCTCCGCTGGCAAAAATTGATAAGTTAGGAAAGCGATGAAGTAACTCTTTATAAATCTCAAACGAGGGCCCTGTCATCACTCCATCTTTTGAGATATCGGTTGTTTTTAGGTATTTCAATCCTTTATCATAGAAATAAGATACATGCTCAAAAAGATTCGTCTCAGTTCTTTTTTGCCAACCACGAATTCTTATTTCCCCATCCAAGCTATCAGCAGCAAGGGCAATCTTTTCTCTTCCATATGACATCAGCCAGTTAGAAAATAATTGCTTATTAGAAATGGCCACGGAAGCAGCAGTAATACTCTCTGCTCCGTATTCAAAAGCCTTTATAACATCCCCATCGGTATGCATACCACCAGCAAAATTTATTGTTAAGTCAGTATAGGCAGATATTATGTGTAATACATCAAAATTTATTGTTTGACCAGCACGTGCACCATCAAGATCCACCAAATGAATTCTGCTGATACCATGATCTTCAAATTGTTTAGCCACATCAATTGGGGAATCTTCATAAATTTTTTCCTTCGAAAAGTCTCCTTGTGTTAAGCGAGACACTTTGCCGTTTATTACTGATATGGAAGGCACTAAAACCATGGAATTGGATAAAAAAGTTAAATATAAATATAGCCAATATTGATAGCAATATGATTAGCTAACTTCTACTAATTTGAATCCTTCTCCATGTATTGTCAGAATTTTGATAGAGGGATCATCTAAGAGATATTTTCGAATTTTAGCAATGTAAACATCCATGCTTCTTGCATTAAAATAGCTGTCATCTTTCCATATTTTTTTCAATGCGATGCTTCGAATGACAGTCTTATTAACGTTTTCAAAGAAAATTCTTAGTAATTCATTTTCTTTTGTTGTCAGACTTATTTCCCTACTAGAAGTAATCAATTTATTTTCTTGATAATAATAGGTTAGCTTTCCTATGTTAAAGGGTGACGGGAATGGTTCCTCCTCTTCATTCTTTGTGGATCTCTTTAGAATTGCTTTTATTCTGAGCAAAAGTTCTTCCATACTGAATGGTTTAGTCATGTAATCATCAGCACCAAGTGTAAATCCTTTAATAATATCTTGCTTCATTGATTTTGCTGTCAAGAAAACGATAGGAATTTGTTCATCGATTGAACGAATTTCCTTCGCTAAAGAAAAACCATCTTTCTTAGGCATCATTAAGTCAAGAATACACAAATCGAAAGATCCCTCTCTGAATGCTTTTTCCCCTTCTTCTCCATCTCTTTTCAAAGTGGTTTCATACCCTTTTAATCCTAAATACTCATTAAGTATTTCTCCTAAATTAGGATCATCTTCGACTATTAATAGTTTAGGTCTCATATGTGGTCTAATGGTAATGTGATTGAAAATTTACTTCCCTTTCCTGATTCGCTCTGAACATAAATATTTCCGTTATGTGCTTCTACCATCCGATGTACATAAGCAAGCCCTAAACCAAAGCCCTTGACGTTGTGTAAATCTCCTGTCGGGACTCGATAAAATTTTTCGAATATGTGCTTTTGTTGTTCTTTGGTCATTCCTATGCCTCTATCCTGAACAGTAAGTATAAAATCTTCATCATCGGAATCAGTCCTCAGTGTGATATTTGGTGCCTCTGGTGAGTATTTATTGGCATTATCAAGAAGGTTCACAATGATATTAGTAATGTGTGTTCTGTCTCCTTTTATTTGGTCTTTTTCTGCCTTTATAACGAGATTTATTCTTCCGCCCCGCTGTTCTACTTGCATAGCTATATGATCTGTTGCATTTAACACCATATCATTCATATGTAGACACTCCTCTTTTAAGTTGTAGTCTTGTCGGTCTACAGCAGCAATTTGAAGGACCTTTTCAACCTGAGACCCGAGTCTCTTATTTTCTTCTCCGATGACATTTATATATCGTTCTCTTAGAGGGCTTTGTTCGATATCCTTATCACTTAGGGCCTCTACGGCAAGAGAAACCGTGGATATTGGTGTTTTGAGCTCATGAGTCATGTTGTTTATAAAGTCATTCTTCATATCCGAGAGCTTTTTTTGTCTTAGTATTGTTCGAATGCTATACCCAAAACAGAATAAAATGACCAATACTAAAATTCCAGAACTAATTAATGCTGTCCAAACCTTTTTCATCAAATAGCCTCTTTCATCCGGGAACTGAATGATCAATTGGCTTTGATCTCCGAAGAGATCATTGGGAAACAGACTCGCCTTAAGATCACTTTTCATCAGTTCTTCTTGAGCCACATTGGACGTATGAAGCAGGAAGCGAGCCTTGTTAGGTAGCAAAACTCCGTATTCATATTCCAGATTTATTCCTTTGTTCGATAATTCTTGTTTTAGTAAAGAGTCAAGCTGTGGAGGATTAAAACGAGCGGTAATAGGTTTCCGACTACCCATAAGATCTTCCATTACGTCGAATGTCAGCTCATATCGTCTAGATAATCTGGCGAGTTTATCTTCGAGTTCCTGAATGCGAATATCTCGTTCAATAAGCTGACTATTTTCAATACCAGCAGGAGAGAATGGCTGGAAGAAATTACTAGTAGAACTAGAAAATTCCACCACAAATTCAAAACCTCCGTTATTCATAGTATCAGCAAAAACAAAAAGTTGCTGATTTCCACGTTCAACCACTTCCATTTTAGGGGTTTGATTTTGCAAAGAATTGGCAACTTTTCGGGTTTCCAATGCATTCATTCCTGAGTCATACCTATAGCTTTTTGTTAGATAGTTCAAGCGTTGAATGGCGGAAATACTTTCTTGTTTTTCTAATTTATTTGATACCGAATTTAGTGCGTCAAGAACGTCTTTTTGAAAACGCTCCTCATTTGCCATAACCAAACTATTGATCCAGTAAAGCTGAAATGCAATGAGTCCAACCATTGCAATACCCATTAATCCAATCACCCACCTTAAAGCCATTCGATTCATATTTCAAAAATACGATGGTCTAGAGTGGATGATTTGCAATTAACCATTTTTAACAACCATTAACTACTGATTAACAGTCACATATGAAGTGAGGACGTACCTTAGAATAAACAACTCAATAATTAGGATATGAAAAATCAACTACAAACTATTTTGCTGATTTTATTTACTCTGTTCGCAGGACCACTTACAGCCCAGGAGGATAAAGGTAAGATCATCATAGAAATCACTAAGGATATTAATGGTGAAAAGAAAACCTTTAGGGGTGAATATAACAGTATAGAAGAAATGGAGGCCGATCCCAATTATCAAGAATATGCAGGAAGCAATAATCAATTCAATTTTTGGTTTGGTGACGATGATCCAAACCAATTCTTTCAATTGGATCAAATGAAAGACTTGGATCAACACCTCTTCAAATTTTTTGGTGAAGATGATAGAAATAATTCTTTTTTCTTCTTTGATATGGATTCAGTTTCGAGATCATTTGATTTTGATTTCGAATCGTTCGACGAGGAATCATTTTCCAGGGTACTTAAAGAAAGGATGAAGAATCTTGGAATAGAAATAGAAGCACTTGCCGATAAGTTTGGTGATGAGGATCATCGAATGAAAATCATTACAATGAAGCGTATTGGCATATCTGATGTAACAGATGAATTTGGAAAGAAAGGCAGAGTCGCAAAAAATGATCGCTTGAACTTAAATGACCTTTCTTTTTATCCTAATCCTTCAAAGAATGGTCGTATAAAGATAAAATTCACTGCTCCCGAAGAAGGTGACTTGGAAATTAAAATCAGTAAACTTGAAGGAAAGGAAGTGTTTGTTAGATTTTTTGAAAGTTTCTCAGGTTACTATTCGGAGAGCATTGACTTATCTGGACAAAAAGAAGGAATATACTTACTGGAGATATCCCAAGGAAAGAAGCGACTCACGAAGAAAATTGTTGTTGAAAATTGATCAAGAGCCGGCACTGCTGGCTTTTTTATTTGTCATTAAGCAAAAACCTACTCCATGATGATTTTTAATCTCTAAAGATGTGTCTGACTTCAGGTATTTTCTAAGTCGCGTGATAAAAACATCCAAACTTCTTCCCTTGAAATAATCATTTTCGCCCCAAATCTCCTCAAGGATATAGTCCCTCTTAACAAGTTGGTTCATTCTATCGAGCAGTAATTTTAATAGTTGTCCCTCCATTTGAGTAAGAGAAAAAGATTTATCTCGAAAGGAATAAACCAGGTTTTCTGCATCGAATGTAGAGTGACCAAATTGAATACTTTTGCTTGCCGGAGCTTTATTTTCACTGTTCCTTCTCAAAAAAACATTTACTCGGTAGCTCAATTCCTTCATTGAGAAGGGCTTAGTAATGTAATCGTCACCTCCAATTTCAAAGCCCCTTAATCGATCTTCTTCCATTGACTTGGCGGTTAAAAAAATAATCGGAATAAACTCATCTAACATTCTGATATTTTTCGCTAATTCAAAGCCATCCATTTTGGGCATCATGACATCTACGATGCATAATGCTGGAATTCCTTTCTTAAAAAAGGCTAAGCCCTCTACGCCATTCTTAGCCCAGAAAACTTCATGACCCAGGTCTTTTAAATTGTCTTCTAACATGAAGCCAAGATTTTCATCATCCTCAACCAGTAATAGATTAGCCATTTGGAAATGTTAAGATGAAAGATGAACCTTTACCTAAAGCCGAGCTTACACTCAGCTTTCCCTTAATTCTTTTTATTGATGAGTTTACGATGTACAGACCAAGGCCAAATCCTTTTACGTTGTGTTGATTTTGATCCTCTGGTACTCTAAAAAACTTCTTAAAAATTTTACTTAGGTATTTTTCTGGTATTCCTATTCCATCATCTGAAACAGTGATTGTTGTTGTTTTGCCTTTTTGTTCAATTGCCAGTTTAATATTCTTTGCACCGTACTTCACTGAATTTTCAATAAGATTTCTAATCGCCTTTTCAAGAATATTTTGATTGGAGAGGATTTCTTTTGGGGCAGAACCTTTAACAGACCAACCGATCATTTTATGTGAATAATACCTCCTCGATTCGTCAAAAATATTTTCGATAAGCTCTTCCATATTGATAAGACTCATTTCAATGGAGGGGTTCTCATCAAATAGGGAAGCCTCTAGAATATTCTCTATGTTCTTTTGAAGTCGAGAGACTTCACTCTGAATAATCTGAGTGTATTTGCTCTCCTTTTCTCCTACATTTTGCGAAAGGGTATGGCTAGCTAATGAAAGTGTAGACAATGGCGTTTTCAATTCATGGGTTACATTGTTGATAAAATCTTTTTGGATTTCACTGAGCTTTTTCTGACGAAGAATAACAAAAAGCGCATAACCAAAAAATAAAAGCACGATCACTGTAATTCCAGTTGTAAATTTCCAAAGATCTAGTCCAGCAATAATCGATCGTGATTTATTTGGAAAGTAAACACCAAAATAATATTCCTCGTTTTCAAGATTTTGAAGTGTTGACTTTTGACGATTTGTATTCAGATTCACATTTTCAGCAAAAACCATTTGATCACTTTGGCAGTCATAAACTCCATAGTCAAAATCTTGTGTGATGGCACGTTTTCTGATTTCTGCAGTTATTAAATACTCAAGATTAGCAAGATCTATTTGGTCATTGGTACGAACAATGTAATAGCTTTCAGATAGTTGTTCAATAGGATTCACTGAAGGATAATCTTTACCGTTAGCCTGACATAGGGACTCAACTACATTACGAAGTGCTACATGAACATTATGATTAAAAACCTGATCCTGTTGATCTACCGCCCGATTCAGCCAATAGATTTGTGTGGTAATTATCCCCACTAGGGTAGCGATAGCCAAAATCACTAAAATGCGAATGTGAGCATTTTTCATTTTCCAAAAATAGATGCTTCAGTGATGAATTACTGAGGTTTAACATGTCATTAACAATCATTAGTAACTCGTTAACAGGGATTTAGAAATATCAATTTCAGTTTTGAGAAAATCAAAAAAACTATAAAATGAGAAAAGTAACATTTGCATTAATGCTTGGTATTACAGTAGCTGTAATGGCAAGTATGACTTCTATTAAATGGAAAACGACCTCCATTGATCTGGGAGAAGTAAGTAAAAATGATGTCATTGGATTGGAATTTGAATTTACAAACTACAATGAGTTGCCAGTGAAGATTCTGGAATCAAAAGGATCTTGCGGATGCACGAATGTAACTCACCCTAAGGAAGCTATTCAGCCTGGTGAAACCGCCTTTATTAGGGCTAACTTTCGTTCAGGTAAACTTGGTACATTCAAGAAAAACATCCGGATCAAAACATCGGAAAGCAGTGAATATACGTATCTGTTTTTTAATGGAGAGGTAGTGGAATAAAAAGAATAGCCAGCCTTTTGGCTGGCTTTCCTTGTGGGATATACTGGATTCGAACCAGTGACCTCTTGCCTGTCAAGCAAGCGCTCTAAACCAACTGAGCTAATACCCCTTCCTGACTCAAAAATACTAATTAATCAAAAGAAAAATCCAAAGAAGAATGAAGGTATGTTTCCATCATCCCCAAAGCCATAATTCAGGTTTAGCACAAAGCTGTTGATAGGCGTAATCCAAATACCAAATCCCTTCCCTGTATGCCAGGTATCTGAGTCTTCGCCATCTAACCATACCCTTCCTACATCATGGAAACCTAGTAAACCAAACTGTCCTGGGAAAATATAGCTTCTAAATGAAAAGAGCTTCAATCTGAGATCTATGTTATGATAGAAGAATGTGTCACCATGAAAGCGATCTTGTCTATATCCTCTGAGGTTGTCTCTACCACTCAGAATGTTAGCATTAAAAAACTCATAGTCACCAATATTGTGAGCGGTGCCTAACCTATTAGCAATAACTAAAGAGGAAGGTAGTTTGAAGTTTAGGTAAAAGGCCCAATCTGCACTTAACCTTGTCATACTGCTTGAAAAATCAGTAAGCGCTTCCAGATGCTCAATGCCAGCAGAAGCCGTTATTCCATTCTGAGGGATGATTTTGTTAGTCCTTGTATCAACTGATATTCCAATTTTCCCTTTTAAGTAATTATTCGTATTAAATACCTGAGAATTAGTTTCTGACGCAATAAAGCGATTGCTGTTTTGCTCCACTTCTATCGATCTAAAACCTGACCCAAGAGATAAATTACCATATGCTCCAAGATTTTTTTCAACATCAACATCTACCTCTATTCTTTCATGCTGATATCTGTAGAAATCAATATCGTCATCATCTTCGCCCTGGAATTGACCCTTTAAAAATTCTGTTTCGTTACCCAGTCCAAAGTAGTTGTTCACGCCAAACGGTCGTTCAATGATTAATCCTGGTTTTAAATCCCACTTTCCAAAAACATCTGTGTAAGTGGATTTATAATTAATTCCAAATGCGTCTGTAGCTAAAGAGCGTTTTGTGGATAATGAGTGTTGAGAAGCAAAAGGATCTTTTCGCCAGCCATTTTTCGTATAATTAAATCCTGCGCCTATAAATAAACCATCATCCGGGTTAGCCCCTAATAATACCAGGGGCATAAGGATATCGTACTTGAAGGCCTTTCTATCATATCTATTAATTGCAGGGTCTTCACTCAGTCTTAAAATACCACTTGAATTGCCTTCTACCTTCGTACTTTTCAATCGATCATAGACTTTTAGCTTTTTTAGCTTTTGATCACCACTTCCATTAATGATTCGATCCTTATCTGTTCCACCAATAATTCTGACCATGATCCTGGGATTGCGGATTCCTTTTATCTGAAATACATCTTCACCATCTAATCCATACAAACGAATCTCTTTTGTTTCGTTTGCTTTGAATGTTCGGTTATAAATTAACTGTTCCATCTCCCCGTCTTTCTTTCGCTTTCGTACAGTTACTCTTGTTTCATGTTCATTTAGGTGTTCTACCAAGAAATACTCGTGTTTATCTGATCCAGTGATCTCCACTTCCTTGGATAAGTATAGATAAAGCTCTTTTGCATACCTTGGCATATCAGTACGTCTTGCCTTTAGACCTGTTCTAATCCTATCTGCGGTAAGACGCTGAATATCCTCTGGCCACTGAGCAATTGCTTTATCTATGACTTCATCAGTAAGGCTTTTTTGGAGAAATTCGATTTGCTGGGTCCAGTCTTTCCATTCCAATTCATTCATGAACGACCTATCGAAGAAGCGGGCATTATTAGCCAAGCCAGGGGCCCAGTTAACCTTTTCATCAAAACCCTCAATTTTTGGTAGTGCCCATTTTCGCGCTGCAATGAAGGGTATGATCCCTTCATTCATGAAAAAGGCCTGATCACGATCTCTTGGAATAGGACGATACATTTTTCCCTCCCCTGTGTCAAATTCTGCCCACCTCCACTGGTCATCGTGCCGATCCCAGTCCCCTATCCACAGATCAAAAAGGCGGTTACGAACCACGAATTCCTGATCGACTGTATTGTCATTGTCTTTCTTAAGTTTCTCAAGAACCGTAAGCGTGCCTTCTACATCGTCTGCGGCACCAAAATGTGCATCACCAGCTGCTTCTCCATTCGGTCGTTCCTCATAGAGTGCAAGTATTCCAGCAAAAGTGCCACGAAACTGACCAAGCCTTTCATCATTAGGGATGAAAACTGGTTTTGGATTGGTATGATATATTTGGGCGGCCTCAGCCAATGTAGGAACAATAAATGCACCATATGGATGGGAGGAAGATATCTGATCTTCAACAATGTCTTGAGCAAAGGTTTTTCTTAGTGACTCTGGGATGGCGTTTTCAGGAAACTTTTCAATCGATCTAAGCACATATTGCTTGCCATCTGATGCTTCCATGCGCAACGATTTTGTTTGCATACCACCACCTTTTTTCAAAACCTCAAGTCCACCATGCTCACTACCGATATCAAAGACATCAACTTCAACAGGTGTACTCCAGACATCCCTGTAATTAGTGCCCAACCAGGTACTTTTGCCTTTCTTTTTATACTTTTTGCTAGCTATTGTAACGATCGTACTGTCAGAAAAATCAGTGCTACCTGTGGGTTTGTTTTCATTAAACAATTCTTTTCTATAAAGTTCTTGTTCATAAAGTAGTCCACTATCCATCCCAAAGAAAGAAACGTTCGCAGATCCATCATTGGCTAAATTTAAAATCACAAACCCTTGCTCACTTTTTGCAAACTTGCTTGGTTTACCCATTTTCACATATGAGGTTTTAGAGCCTGAACCGCTCACTATAAAATGATGATCTTCTTGTTCGATAAGCTGCAGACTATGTTCATGCCCAGAAGCATAGACTACATGGGAAGATTCATTCATAGCTTCAACAACTTGCTTCATGATGGCTCTGTATTTTGGGTGGGTGTTGTCTTGAATGTTTCCAATAAATCTCCTGAATAGCGGTTGAATACTACCAAGGATTGGTAAGGGCAGGAGTTGTTGCTTGAAACTGAAATTACCATGATGTTCACCGTAGGTATAAACTGGATGGTGTGCAGCTATTAGAATATGTTTTCCATCGTTCCTTTCTATGATTGTTCTCAAATCTTCCAATGCCTCAACTGAGGATATATTTACACACTCGCTTTCTTCTTGAGGTTTTTCCCATGGATGAAGGAAGTATTGGGTATCTAGAATAACCAAAGTGAAGTTTTCATTTACCTCTATTTCTATGGGTCCGGGACATCCACTGCTCGGAAGGAAAAAGCCTTTGCCACCCAAATAGGATTGGACAAATTCATCCATATTTTGGACATTATCCCATCCGTATTTCCGTCCCTGGGCCCAATCATGGTTACCGGGAATGATATATGAAGAGCCGGGAAAGTCTTTCATAATGTTGAGCTGTGGGATCAGCTTTGCTTCCATTTCTTTTCTTTCCGGATCTTCCTTCCCCGGAAGTCCTTTAGGATAAAGATTATCACCTAAAAATATCAGTACATCCTTTTCTGATGCATCTTTGATTTTGTTAAAAAAGGCTTTCAAGTTTTTGTCAGGATTTTTTGGTTCTCCAGCATCTCCCATCAAGTAAATTTTTTGTGCTTGAGCTATTAGGGGTATTAAGAGTGCGATTATTAATGTTTTTCTCATTTTCTCTTCATCTCAAATCTGACAATATATCCACGGTCACCTTCACCTTCACTGCTAACATACAAATCACCATTTTCAGAAAAGGCAAGACCTTCTGGTTGGCCCAAGATTCGTTGATAAACAGGATAAGTAGCTTTGATATTTCCTTCGCTGTTCACCACAATGATCATTTTACCGACGGAAGAGAGAACGTAGTAGTCCTTACTGATGGGGTGAAAGGCAATAGCGGAAGGTTTAAACTTGATACGGTCTTTATCATAGTCAAAATTCCTTCGCTCTTCCCAGAAATTTTTCAGCTGTTTTGGAGTAATCGTAAAATGTGGTTTTTTATCTAACTTATTCGTAGATAGATCAAAGGTATAAAACGCTCTGCCTTTAATATCTTCTTTCCCCAAACCTGCTTTTTCTTTGCAAGCAATAATAAGTTTATGACTTATCGGGTTGTATCCTAATCCCTCAGTATCGTTCTTTTTTCCAAGCTCATTCTCAATCACCCATGCTCTTGATTCTTTTGATTGGATATAGTCTAATTTAAAAAGGTCCCCATCACTTCTCAATATGAAAATTTCATTACCCACCAATTCGACTCCCTCAAAATCATCTCCTTTATAGAATGTAATAGAGTGGACTATGTCTTGTTTTGTTAGATTGTACTCGAATACTTTACCGGTTTCGTCATCAACTGCTAATAAGCTATTATCAGGTGTCCAACCAAGACCGGATACCTCTTCAAGCACATAGGGTAAAAAGAACTTCTCATCAGGATATTTTAATTCATAGAAAATATCAACATCCTCTGTGACTAGAAATAGGCTATCGGCACGCTGACCAAAACTTGAATTTTTGCATGCTGGAGCGATATAAATTAGGATTGAGAACAATAAAAAAGTAGAAATGTACTTTATGGTATGCATATTGTTTGTCTAAATGAAAAAGTGGAGAATGCTAATTTCGTTAATTTTCCTACGAATAGTGTGAAATATGCTAACTGAAACCTCACTAGTTAAAGAAGTTAAAGATCATGTTTTGGAGTTGCTATCCAAGCAATTATCGGAGGATTTAACCTATCATTCCATGAACCACACGCTAGATGTGGTCAGGGGTGCTAATGAAATTGCAGAAGGACAATCCTTTTCAGAAGATGAGGTACAGATTATAAATATTGCGGCGTGGTTTCATGATACCGGATATACCATAGATAGAGAAAATCACGAAAATTATAGTGCTGAAATTGCAAGAAAATATTTGTTAGGTAAAGATTATCCTGACGAAAAAATTAAAAAAGTAGAAGGGTGCATTCTTGCCACTAAAATGCCTCAAAATCCTCAAAACAAACTAGAAAAAGTGCTTTGTGATGCGGATCTTATGCATCTTGCCAATGAAGATTACTTTAGAAAAGCAGACCTCTTGCATAAAGAGATCGAAAAAACTAAACTTTGCAAAATACCTGAGAATGAATGGTTAAAAATGAATCAGGAGTTTTTAAAAGGTCATTGTTTTTTTACCGAATATGCTCAAAAAACCTATGAATCTGCGGTCAAAGAGAACCTAAGAAAGGTCAAAGAGCGACTAAAATCATGGCAAAAGACGAAAAAGTAGAACAGCTTAAGGAAAAAATTGCGGACCTTAAAAATAAGGTTAAAGAAGCGAAGGAGCTTACTCCAACCAGAGGGATTGAAACCATGTTCAGAACTACCTCTAAGAATCATATGGAGCTTAGTGCTATCGCGGATAATAAAGCGAACATCATGATTTCCATTAACTCAATCATTTTGTCAGTGATGATTTCTGTGCTTATCCGAAAATTAGAGGAATACCCCCATCTGACCATACCATCAGTTATTTTGACTGTCGTCTGTCTTACGACCATTGTTTTTGCCGTATTGGCTACACGTCCTAATGTTTCTAAAGGAAAGTTTGAAAGGCGTGATATCGTGAATAAGGAAACGAACCTGCTGTTTTTTGGCAATTTTCATCGAATGTCTTTGAAGGAATATCAATGGGGGATGAAGGAAATGCTTCAGGATGCTGACTATTTATATGGAAGCATGATCAAGGATATTTATTTTCTCGGCACGGTGTTAGGTAAAAAGTATCGTCTATTAAGAATTAGTTATACCGTATTCATGTATGGTTTTGTGCTTTCAATTCTCGGATTTGTAATCGCTGAATTGTTTTTTAAAACGCCCTATCCTTATTGATGCTTTAAAAAATCATAAGTAGCCATTTGGGCTCTAACTTGATATTCTTTTTTAGGTCTTTTATTAGCCAATTTTGTATTTATCCAAACACCTTTTTGATCATCTTGCCATTGAAATTTTAGCATGGTCAAAATATCTTGTTTCATGTCATCATTATAAATAGGGAAGCATACCTCTATCCTACGATGAAGGTTTCGATTCATCCAGTCTGCAGATCCAAGATACATGTCCGGATTACCATCATTAAAAAAGTAAAAAACCCTGGCATGCTCCAGGTATCGATCAACAATTCGTTTAATTCTAATTGGCTTTTTTGGTACCAGGCAGCAAACACTTCTAACAATTAGTTTTACATCTACCCCCTTTCTGGCTGCATCATGTAATTTTCCTATTAGCACTTCTTCCTCCAAATTATTTACTTTCACTATGATTCTGGCCTCTTTTCCAACTTCTGCATTTTTGATCTCTTGGTCAATCAATGCGCCAAATTTTTCGAAAGCCCCAAACTGAGAAACAATCAAATGCTTAAACTCGGGAGGTGTATATTTCGTCATTAGATGCTGAAAAACATACGAAAGCTCTAGTGTCATGTCCAAATTGGTAGAAAATAGTCCTAAATCAGTGTATATCTCAGATGTTTTCTCATTCAGGTTTCCGGTTCCGAAAAAGCCATACATTAAGTTTTTCTTCTTAACTAATGCGACCTTTGCATGTACTTTTAATCCAGGAAGACTGTAAATAATTCTGGCGCCTGCTTCTCGCAATCTTTTGGCCCATTCAAGGTTGTTTTGTTCATCAAAACGAGCTTTTACTTCCATGAAGACAGAAACCTTTTTTCCATTTTTCGCAGCGCTTATTAGGGCTTCTCCAATCATGGAATTCTTTGCCATCCGATAAAAGGTTACATTTATTTCCTCTACATCCTGATCAATAGCTGCTTCATTGAAGAACTGAAGAATGTAATCATACGAGTGATAAGGAAAATGAAATAAAATCTCTTTTTCTTCAATCTTTTGCAGAATGGAACGGGACTCTTTTAGTTCGTCAATCTCAATAGCAGGTAATGGAGCGTACGCTAGCGAAGGATCTGTATTGGTAATTTCAAACAGGTCATTTAGGTTGTGATACTTACCACCTGCAATCATGTCGTCAGGTTGTAATTTGAGCTTTTCTGCCACAGGTTGAAGTAGTCCATCACTTACAGAAGAATCATAGAGAAACCGTGCAGGCGCGCCTAAATTTCTTTTTTGAATTTGTTTTTCGATTTTTTTGACGAGGTTACCCTCATATTCATCAGCTATTTGCAAGTCGGCATCCTTATTCAATTTTACGGCACTGCACTCTAGAACCTCCTCATCAGGAAAAATTATATCAAGGTGTAAGCGTATGATATCATCAATAAAAATGAAATAAGTGGACGAGTCATGCTTCTTTTTAAAAAATCTACCAATTTGATCCGAGGGGATATTTACAATTTTAATTTCCCCTGATTTAAATCTAATAACATGATAAATGGCCTGATTATTAAGAAATAACTCTTTCGTTTTACTTAAATCGATAGTAGTTAAATAGCCTAATACTTTGGTTTTGAAATAATGCAATAGGTCTGTTTTGAATTCTTTAGGAATTTCAGAAGGCTGGGTACAGATGCATATGTTATTTTGCTTGAGTTCTTCAAATATTTTTTGAATCGACAATCCATATTCTTTTAACTGTGTTTCAACTTCTGACTGAATCTGTTTTAAAAGTTCTGCAGGTTCAAATTCAAAGTGCTTATGGATTTTTTTCTTGTCCATTCTTGCTAAGCTTCTAATGTTGGCCACTCGAACTCTGAAGAATTCGTCCAGATTTGAAGAATAGATGGCTAGAAACTTCAGTCGCTCAAGCAATGGAACATTCTTGTCATTTGCTTCCATCAAAACACGGTAGTTAAAAGAAAGCCAGCTTAAGTCCCTATTGAATAATTTCAAAGTAGTTCAGTTTATGATAAAGGTTAAGAGGGAATAATTCTAAGTATAATAGATTCAGGGATAACACATTTTACAAATTTTCAACGAAAGAAAATTAATTCTCATTCCGGTATACTTCGTTATGTTCATTATTTATTAATGGACATTTCATATTCGCCTGTAATTCTACTATTTCTAGGCAAATTTGAATTTTTAAGAAAAACTATGATAATTTCAATTATACATTGATCTATTTATCTCTTTTAAGATGGAATATAGGCTTTTGACATCAAAAGATTTTTCAGCCCTCTATAAGTCTTTTAATGCGGCATTCTCTAACAATTTTGTAAGATTACAGCCATCTGAAGAAGAGTTTTCTTATCGATTAGAACACAAACTTCAGATGTCGTACGCTATTTCTGGAGGAGCCTTTGACGGTACTGAGATGTTAGGTTTCATCTTGCATACATCCAATATCTATGAAGGGGTACCTACTGCATATAATGGTGGAACTGGAGTTTTGCCAGGGTTTAGGAATCAAAAGTTAGCAGAAGAGCTTTATGCTTTTTTGATTCCTAAAGTTCAATCACAATTTTTAGCCAGGATTTTATTGGAAGTAGTGGAGGTCAATGAATATGCGATTAAACTTTATGAAAAAATTGGCTTCACCTTTAGAAGAAGATTGCAATGTTTTAAGCAATCGAAAGAACTGGGTTACTTAAAAGATCAGCATAACGTCCTTAAAGGAGATATTTCACAAGTAAATTTCAACTTCAATGATTTTGAACCCTCTTTTCTTGATAGTGAAATTCATCTCAAGGATGGGAAAGAAGAAGTACTTCTTTGTGAAATCGAACAAGAGTTAGCTGGATTTATCATTTTCCAACCACATCTGGGCCGTTTATCTCAATTGGCAGTAGCTCGTAAATTTCGCCAAATGAATGTAGCTAAGTCTTTGCTCTATGAAGCACAAAAGCAATCCGTAAAAAAATTAACGATCATGAATATCCCTGAAGATCAGGTGTCCTTTCATCAATTTCTGATTAGAAACGGATTTGTGAATGAGGTGAATCAGTTTGAGATGGAATTGATAATTTAAGGCATGCAATTTTCTGATCTTGAACGGATAACCTCCGGGGAACTCATTTTAAACAATGATTTAGACGTAAATAGATTTTCTACAGACTCCAGAACACTTTCGGGTCTCTCAAACGAGGTATTCATTGCCGTAAATGCAAAAAGAGATGGACATGATTTTATTCAGGATGCTATCAGGAAAGGGGTAAAGAACTTCATTGTAGAAAAGGCGACCAACATAAATGGCTGTAATTTTATGATCGTTTCAAATTCAGTTTCAGCGTTTCAGCAAATTGCTACTGCTCATAGGACAAAGTTCAATATTCCAATCATTGGGATTACGGGTAGTAATGGCAAGACCATTGTAAAAGAATGGCTCTCTACCATTCTCTCCGAGAAATACTCGGTGGTCAAGAATCCCAAAAGCTACAATTCACAAATCGGGGTACCACTTTCGGTTTTAGAGCTTAGTGATAATCATGAAGTTGGTGTTTTTGAAGCCGGGATTTCTACTACAGGTGAAATGGAAAAACTTGAAAGTATCATCAGGCCAACCTACGGTATATTCACTACTTTAGGTAATGCTCATAGCGAAGGATTTGAAGATGATGAGCAAAAGATCCATCAAAAGCTTAAACTTTTTCAGAATACAATTAAGGTGGTTTGCAGAACCGATCAACCTTATTCAGTAATCTTGAAGTCTGTCCTCGGATCGAGAAGAATTACCTGGGCTTTAAATAATACTGCAGATTATCAGGTTAGATGGGATAATGGATGTATTTATATAAATGATCTGAACTTTCGTACATGGTTATTTAGCCATACTGATCTTGAAAATGTTACCAATGCTGTAATTATGGCGTTGCAATTTGGGGTGAATCCAGCGCAAATTCAAATGGGTTTGAATCACATTAAATCAGTTCCAATGAGACTTGAGCTGAAACAGGCAATTAATGGGTGTCTGGTATTGGATGATTCATATAATAATGATTTACAGGGATTAAAGGTTGCAGTTGATTATTTCGATCTAAACAAGCAAAAGGAAAAGAAGACCATCATCTTATCTGATATTTTGCAAAGTGGGAAAACGGATGAAGAACTATATAAGAATGTGGCTCGACTGTTGACGGACAAACAGATTGACCGATTGATTGGGATTGGTCCTCGCATCTCTGCTTCGAAGAAAAAATTCAATTTAGCAAGTGAATTTTTTGAATCCACTGATCAAGTCTTAGATAAACTACCATCCTTTGATAACGAGATGATTGTTGTAAAGGGTGCTCGTTATTTTGAGTTAGAGAGGGTTGTAAAAAGATTGGAAAAGCGTACCCATGGCACTGTTTTAGAAGTAAATTTTGAAGCATTCCAACACAACCTATCTCAATACCGAAGTTTGCTTGCTTCTTCTACTAAGCTTATGGTGATGGTGAAAGCAAACGCCTATGGCAGTGGGATTTTAGAGGTGGCTAACTTTCTTCAACACCAGAAAGTGTATCAATTAGGTGTGGCTTACGTAGATGAAGCAATTCAGTTGAGGGAAAATGGTATCCAATTACCAATTATGATCATGAACCCTCACGTAGAAAGCTTTCAGGATTTTGTGAAATATGATTTAGAGGCGGAGATATTTAGCTTGAATCACTTAAAACAATTAATTAAAAGCAGTCAAACGTATCCCAAAATTCATTTAAAAATTGATACAGGGATGCATCGACTTGGGTTTTCTAAGGCAGATATACCTGAACTAATTGAGATATTGGAGCAAAATAGAGCATTAGAAATTGTGGGCATTTTTACTCATTTTTCTGGTTCTGAAAATTCATTGCATGATGAATTTACCAAGGATCAGGCGAGACAATTTGAAATAGTTTACAGACAAATTGCGGATACTCTTGGCTATCAACCTATAAAACATGCTGTCAATTCTTCTGGAATTGTTCGATGGCCTCAATATCATTTTGACATGGTTCGTTTAGGTATTGGTTTGCATGGTTTTGATCCCACGCGAGAGCTAAAGCTTAGAAATACAAGTCAACTTAAAACAATCGTTTCACAATTAAGGTCCCTGAAAAAGGGAGATACAGTTGGTTATTCAAGAAGAGGAGAAGTGGTCAGAGACAGCCAAATAGCTGTAATTCCCATAGGCTATGAAGATGGTTTTCAAAGAGTTTTTGGTGCTGGAAACGGGAAAGTGTTTGTTGGTGGCAAGCTTTGCCCAACGATTGGGAACATTTGTATGGATATGACCATGATCGATGTGACAGAGGTTGAAGTAAAAGAAGGTGACCAGGTAGTTGTTTTTGGTGCCAATCCTAGCATCAAAGATCTTGCTAGCTGGGCGAACACCATTCCGTACGAAATTTTAACCAATGTGAGTAATAGGGTAAAGAGGGTTTTTATCTGGGAATGATTGATTGTTTTCAATCAAAGAAATTTAGCTGGTTTCAATCTAAGTTCAGATGTTGTTGGCGCTCTTTGCTCTTTTATCTTTGCTACTATGTCTAAAGAAATCAATAACCTGAAGATTGGTGTGTTAGGTGGAGGTCAGTTGGGTAGGATGATGATCCAATCGGCAATCAACTACAACCTCGATATTTCTGTCCTGGATCCTGATCCAAATGCTCCCTGCGCTCATCTAGTAGAAAATTTCCAGGTTGGTAAGTTGACAGATAAAGAATTAGTCTATGAGTGGGGAAAGCAGTTTGATTTAATAACTATTGAAATAGAGAATGTAAGCGTAGAAGCATTAAAATTACTGGTAAATGAAGGTGTTCAGGTTTATCCTCAACCTGCTGTTATAGAATTGATTCAGGATAAAAGAAAACAAAAGACTTTTTATAAGGCCAATCGTATTCCAACCGCAGAATTTGTTTTGACTACTAATAAGGAAGATGTTAAGTCACATGCACACCTGCTTCCGATGGTTAATAAACTAGGAAAAGAGGGGTATGATGGGCGAGGAGTTCAGATCCTTAGATCTGTTGATGACCTTGAGAATGCCTTTGATAAGCCTAGTTTATTGGAGTCACTTGTTGATTTCGAAAAAGAATTAAGTGTAATCGTTGCAAGAAATGAAAAGGGCGAAATGGCTTGCTTTCCTGTGGTTGAGCTTTCGTATCATCCAGCACAAAATTTAGTAGAATTCTTATTTGCTCCTGCTGAAATTTCAACAGATATTGAGCAATCCGCTTATGAACTAGCTGAAAATGTAATTCAGCATTTAAATATGACAGGATTACTTGCCGTGGAGATGTTCCTGACCAAGGATGGAAGTCTTTTAGTAAACGAAGTTGCTCCAAGGACTCATAATTCTGGTCACCAAACCATAGAGGCAAACCTAACGTCTCAATTTGAGCAGCACTTAAGAGCCATACTTAATATGCCTTTAGGTGCTGTTGATCCAATAACTCCAGCCGCAATGGTCAATTTACTTGGGGAAGATGGTTATAGCGGAGATGCTATTTATGAAGGCCTAGAGGAATGTATGGCAATGAAAGGTGTTTATGTGCATCTTTATGGTAAAAAATTGACCAAACCCTACCGGAAAATGGGTCATGTAACCATCACTGATTCAACATTGAACTCATTGAAAAAGAAGGCAAGGAAAGTGAAAGAAACACTTAAAGTAAAAGCAAAATAAATAGCAACATGGAAATACAGGTTGGGATCATCATGGGTAGTAAATCTGATTTGCCAGTTATGCAAGAGGCTGCCGATGTTCTGAAAACACTAGGGGTATCATTCGAAATAACAATTGTTTCGGCACACCGGACTCCTCATCGGATGATTGAATATGCCGAAACTGCAAGATCCAGAGGATTGAAGGTCATTATTGCTGGTGCAGGTGGTGCAGCACACTTACCTGGTATGGTTGCGTCTATTACCACTTTGCCAGTAATTGGCGTTCCCATTAAATCGCGTAATTCAATGGATGGATGGGATTCAGTACTATCCATTTTGCAGATGCCAGGTGGTATACCAGTAGCCACTGTGGCGCTAGATGGCGCAAAAAATGCTGGAATTCTTGCAGCAGAAATGATAGGATCTTTTGAAAGCAAAGTAGCTAAGAGCCTTCAGGAGTATAAAGATGCACTTCGAGACAAAGTGATGGAGTCCGTGAAGGAAGTAGAAAAATAACTATTCAGCAACTTCCAATTCTTCTGGTTCATCCTCTTCTTTGTCTTTTGGGAAAATTAACGATAGCACAATGGCAAGTGTTAAAGATCCAATAATGATACCGAAAGATAAGAAGATAGGCACATGGAGGTGGATAATTTCCGCAAGCATTTTTGCTCCGATGAAAATAAGAACAACAGACAATCCTTTTTGAAGGAGGTAGAACTTATCCAGAACATTTGCCAACAAAAAGAACATCGCACGAAGGCCCATTACAGCAAAAATATTTGATGTATAAATCACAAATTCATTTTGTGTAATGGCAAATGCGGCAGGGATGCTGTCTACGGCAAAAATTAAATCAGTCGACTCAATTAAGACGATAACTAAGAAAAGCGGTGTAAATAAAAGTTTTCCTGACTCCCTTACCCAAAATTTACCACCCTTATCTTCAGTACTCATTGGTAATACTTTACGCACTATTCTCAGTAGCGGGTTTTTTTCAGGCTCAAGTTCCATGTCTTCATCTTCACTAAAAAGTTTAATGCCTGAGTAGACAAGAAAAACACCAAACACGTAGAGTATCCAATGAAATTGAGCAATTAAAAGAGCGCCAACAAATATGAAAACGGCCCTGAAAACTATTGCTCCTAGTATGCCCCAGAAAAGGATGTTATGATAGTATTCTTCCTTGATATTGAAGTATCTAAGTATGAGCAAGATGACAAAAATATTATCGACTGAAAGTGCTTTTTCTGTTACGTAAGCTGAGAAAAATTCCAGTGTAGCTTGAGGCCCTTCACCAAAGAAATAAATCAGAATGCCATATACAACGGATACCAACACCCAGAAAATTGATTGCTTAAGTGCCTCTCCCTGAGTTACTTTATGGTGTTTTTTGTGAAATACACCTAAGTCTACAATAAGGAAAGCCACGATTACAACACCGAAAACTCCAAAGAGCAATAACTCATTTTGTCCGGAAAACAGGCTTAGCAGCATTTGATCGTGTGATAGTAAAGGTTAGTGACCATGGTTCAAGCTAACCATTTAAACCCAAATAAAGAAAAATTTCAATTATCAGATGATAATGTAGAATGTCCATGAATCAAGTTCCCCAAAAGAAAATCAGCCAAATAATAAACAATATCGGTAGAAGAATTGGGATTGAGTACTTAACAATATAGGAAAAGAACGATGGCATTTTGATACCTACTTGTTCAGCAATGGATTTCACCATAAAATTGGGACCATTTCCTATGTAAGTGAATGCCCCGAAGAATACAGCGCCTAGGGAAATTGCCATTAAATCAAGCATAGACTCAGGGTATTCATTATTAGAAAAAGCAACAACCTCAGAGATCTTGTTCACATCTGCACCGACACTTGCCATAGCTGCAGTTAGAAAATTTACGTAAGTAGGTGCATTGTCAAGGAATCCAGATAGAACACCAGTACCCCAGTAAAGGTTGCTAGGATTAATGAGTTTGACTCCTTGCTCTGATTGAGCAAACTCACTTACCAACTCTAATGCAGGCATCATGGTAAAAAATATACCTATGAATAAAAATGCAACTTCTCTAATAGGTTCAAAACTGAAATCGTTCCCCTGAATGGCTTGAAGATCAGAAAAACGAATAGCACCTAATGCAGCTGTAAACATGATGATCTCACGGAGATAAGAAAACTTAGCACCATGATACTCAATGCCAGGTACCCATTCAAATACATTAGGATCCAGAAAAACCGCACCCACCACGATAGCCAACCAAATAAAATTTCTCTTTCCTCTAAGCGACACCTTACCAGTTGTAGGTTCTGGAACTTCTTCATCACCTCTCATTTTGGCATAGTCTGCTTTATTTCTTATGTCATACAAGTAGAAGAAAATCAAAAGCATGATGATAGCTAAGGCCCATGGTACGGTATTATGAATCAGGGTCCAACTAAATGGGATACCCTTAAGGAAGCCTAAAAAAAGAGGAGGATCACCAATGGGAGTTAAGCAGCCCCCTACATTACTCACAATAAATATGAAAAAGACAATGTGATAAGGTTTTATTCGATTATTATTTAAACGGATAAAGGGCCTTATAAGCAACATAGATGCACCGGTTGTACCGATGATATTGGCAATGACAGCTCCGATGGCAAGGATGACCACATTTGTTAGTGGTCGCGCATCTTTGTTAACGATGATCAATATGCCACCAGAGGCAACAAAAAGCCCTGTTAATAGTGCGATGAACTGAATGTATTCTGCAGCCGAATGGACTGGACTGTGTTCATTATGTAGAAAAAAGAGATAATAGGTACAAACAATGAAGGCAAGGATAACCGATATAATTGGATAGGATTTATGCCAGAAATGTGGATAAAATAGTGGTCCTGTGGCAATCATAACAAGCAATAGAACAAATGGAATGACAGACCATGGTGTTGGAGGATGACTATCACCAGCATGATCAGCTTCAGAACTATGATGATCATCTAATCCCTGATGCAGTTCTACATGATCTTGAATGGGCTCAATTTCACTTGCTGCGAAACAAGTAAAGGCCAAAATCATGGTAAAAACTGCGAAAAATATCCTCGCTATCATCTATTAGGTTAAGGGATTAATTTTAAAGATATTACTAGCAATGACAAAAACAAACCTTATTTGTTAGATGAGTTGCTTCAGGGCAATTGAAAATGCCGTTTCCGCAATATTAGTTTTTGAATCATTATGCTTATAAACCTCCTTTAGTGCTTGTTTAATCGTATTTGATATATCACTAAAAATATCTTCATCCGTTAATACTTCATCATTATGCGGATCCATTAAGAAGGCGAAGGTTCGGGCCATACCACAATTGGCTATAAAATCAGGCAGTAGTGATACATTTTGGTCTACATACTCTGCAATGGGACCGTAAAATATTTCTGGATCACTAAAGGGAACATTCGCTCCACAAGACACCATCTCAAGGCCATTACTGATCATTCTCTCTGCCTGTTCTCTCGATACTAAACGGGAAGCAGCCGCTGGTATGAAAATTTCTGCGCCCAGATCCCATACTTCATTATTGAACTGATCAAATGGCACCAGATTATCTGCAACTAGTGTGTTTCCATCTTTATCATAAAACAGTTTTTTCATTTCATCAAGCGTATATCCTTCAGGTTTTGCTAATCCTCCTACACGATCAATTATTCCAACCACTTTGACTCCATACTTTGCCAGGTAAAGTGCAGCTGTAGAGCCCACATTTCCCCATCCTTGAATGATAGCACGTTTCTCTTTAATGTTGGCTCCCCAGATTTCGTAATAGTGTCGTACTGCCTCTGCCACTCCAAACCCCGTAATCATATCGGCAACAGTATATTTTTTAGGAGAATCAGGGACATATTCTTGATCTTCCAAAACTTTCGAAACTCCTTGCCTCAGTCGTCCAATCATATGGATTTTTGTGGGTTTTCTTGGATGGAAGTGACCATTCACTATGCCTTCTTGTGGATGCCACAGTCCAAAATCTTCAGTAATGGGTATAACCTCATGTATTTCATCGACATTTAAATCGCCTCCGGTTCCGTAATAATTTTTTAGGAGCGGATACACTGCGTGATACCATCTCTTTAAAACACCATCCTTTCTGGGATCTTTAGGATCAAAATTGATACCCGATTTAGCCCCCCCAATCTGAGGTCCCGAAATCGTGAATTTTATTTCCATGGTTTTTGCCAAGGATTCAACTTCCCGTTTGTCCAATCCTTTTCTCATTCGAGTTCCTCCACCAGCAGCTCCGCCTCGTAGAGAATTTATGACTACCCATCCTTGGGCATCAGTTTCTGGATCTGACCATTCAAAAACAATTTCTGCAGTCTTTTCTTCAAACTTCTTAAGAAGATCTTTCATGTGGGTAAATGGGTTATTTGGGTCGCAAATCTAATCATTTGGGTAAATGAATCACACCGGAAGAACTATCAGCTCTGGCTCCAGTAACAGTACTCAATACATTTACTCTTTCTAATTTTTTCATCAAGCCTAGAAATGCAAAAATGATCGCCTCTTTATAGGACACAAGGTCTTCGGAGGGAACAATCACCTGCCATTTTGGTAAAAAAGTCGCTATTCTAGAAATAAGAAAAGTGTTAAAGGCTCCTCCCCCGGTAATTAAAACTGTAGGTCTAGAGGTATTCTCGGTTTTTAAAGCACGAAAAATTTGGGAAGCAATGAATTCAGAATAAGTCCTTAGACCGTCCACAGGTGAGAGGGTATCAAGTAAAGAGGTTGGTATAAAGTGATTGGGCAGTGATTTAGGAAACGATTGTTTAAAGAATGAGATGTTTTCTAATTCCTTCAAAAAAATGTCATCAATCTGTCCTTTGGATGCTTGATTTCCTGATTCATCGAAGGGTAATCCTAATTTGCCAGCGTAATAATTAAGTACCTGATTACATGGACAGATATCTCCTGCCTTCTGTGATACCTCTATAGAAAGATTTGCAATTCCACCAAGATTTAAGCAGGCGTCATATTCTTTGAACAAATGAAAATCCCCGAAGGGAACAAGTGGAGCACCTTGTCCACCAAGTGCTATATCCTTATCCCTAAAGTTTGTAACAGTAGCTATTCCCGTTTTATCAGCGATAACCTGTCCATTGCCCAATTGCCAGCTAATTTTTTTTACTGGTGCATGAATAACTGTGTGCCCGTGGATAGCACATATTATTGGCTTCTTTTGATCAATCAGGAAATGATTAATTTTTTCTGAAATCCAATGACCGTAGCTTATGTCAAGTGCTTTTTGAAGTTTGATGGATTTGTGGGGAGATTCTCTAAGTTCCTTAAAGATATGTTGCGGATAGTCTATCGTTTCCAGCTTAATTGATTCATAGTTCCAAGTTTCCTTACTTTGATAGAATCTAATAAGCGCTAAATCAAGTCCATCCATTGAAGACCCAGCCATTCCACCTAATACGATAAAATCCCTTTTCATTTCCTTTGCATAATCATGAGTGAAAAGATAGAAGCAATCCTGGTTGATATTGGTAATACACGTATAAAATCAGCTGAAATCATAAACGATAACCTGTCTGAAATTAAATCATGGGAAAAGATAGAGGACCTGGAAAATGCGTATCGAGAAGATATTCCCTTTATGGTATGCAGTACAAGGGCAGAAAAGATTAAGCGGCAGAATACAACCATACTCACTTACCAAACGCCTTTACCCATTAAGCTAATGTACGAAACCTTGGAAACGTTGGGATCAGATCGAATCGCAGCAGCTGTTGGTGCAAGTGCACTTTTCCAGCAACAAAATGTCCTTGTGATTGACTTAGGAACATGTATGACTATCGATTTTATTTCATCAGATGGATTCTTTAACGGCGGAATTATTTCTCCTGGATTAAAAATGAGAATGAAGTCTATGGCTCAATTCACATCTAACCTACCAGACATTTCCAGCTATTGGGAAGAAATAGATTATCAACTTATTGGAAAGTCAACTAAGCAATGTTTACTTTCCGGAGCAGTTGGAGGAATGATAAAAGAAATAGAAGGGACCATTTCCAGGCTGGAGGAGAAATTCACAACAATTAACGTTATTCTCTCTGGAGGAGATGCCCATTACTTTGAATCCAGTTTAAAAGCTCCCATCTTTGCGGATTCTAAAATTGTGCTGATGGGATTACACCGAGTTTGGAAACATCATTTATTGAATTAGACGTTTCACCGGTAAACCCCGAAAAGAAAAATTAGATGATGAAGTTTGCAGCAAGTTTTGCTTGCTTGTTTGTGGTAGGAATAAGTCTACATGCTCAATCCATTTATTCATTCGAGGGATTAGGTAGTCTACAACACCAGGGGATGCCAAATAATTTAGGTATGGGTGAAGTTGGAATCGGTACACCTACTATCTGGCATGTAAATACACAAAATCCTGCGAACCTGGTCTATAATAATTTCAGCACATTTCAAGTAGGTATTGAGCTTGATAATCGAAATTTTACAGGTAAAGATGTTTCAGGTAGTGATTTGCAAGGTGGTCTTAGGTTTCTAGGATATGCCTTCCCAATCATGCCAGGTAAATGGTCTTCTTCCATTGGAATTTTGCCATATAGTAGTGTTAATTACAATACTTTCTCAGAGGGTACCATAGACGGATCTGATGGAGTGGATCAGATTTCAGACAATCGGGGAGAAGGAGGCTTAACTAATTTTTACTGGTCAAATGGATTCAAAATCAAGAAATTTTTGATTGGAATCAGAGCTAACTACACGTTTGGTTCAATCGAGAAAGAATCTACAATCTCTATAGGAGGTATTGATGTTCCTTTAAGTACGGTTTCTTACCAGGATCAGGAATCTTACTCAGATATTAACTTCCAGTTTGGGCTTGGTTACAGACATGTGCTTGCTGAACAAACATTTCTTCATTTTGGGGCAACCTATTCACCTCAAAGCCAACTGAACGGTTCTTCGGAATTATTGCTCGTAAGGCTATCAAGCACTGGCCGGGAAATTGATTCTCAGGAAATACTTACCGGTGACATTCGACGAGATTTACCAACATCTTTAGGATTCGGTATGTCTTATCAGCGACTTAATAACTTTAATGTAGGGTTTGATATTGAGTTTCAACAATGGAAAAATGTTGAGAGAGGAGCAGAATCCTTTAATAATTTTAACAAAATTGCGATTGGTGCAGATTGGATTCCTGATTATGATGATGTCAATTCATATTTCCAGAGGGCCAGGTATTCGATTGGTGTTAATCGAACCAGGTTGCCATACATCGTAAATGATCAGGCACTTACGGATTTTGGTATTAATTTTGGTGCCTCTTTACCAGTTAGTAGCTTCTCCAGTTTGGACATTGCATTTAAAATTGGTCAGTTAGGAGAGGCTGGTAATGGATTGATTAGAGAAAACTATTATAAGATTGTTATAGGTGCAACCATCAATGATAGATGGTTCATTCAAAGAAAATATGATTAGCAAACTATCAGATATGAAGACACAAATCAGAATATTCGGAGTTGTTTTCTTTTTAGTGATATCACTAAGCGCTACTGCTCAAAATGGTTGGAACTGGGGAGAACAGGTTGATATAGCGAAAGAGAAAAACGTACTCTACACGGATGCAAAAAAGGCAAAAAATTACCAAGCAGCATTAGCTCCGCTGAATTGGCTATTGGAAAATACACCTGATTTGAATCCATCTATCTATATCAATGGTGCTACGATCTACGAAGAGTTAGCAAATAAGGAAACAGATCCTGCCAAGAAAGAAGAGTACATCCAAAAAGGATTAAGTCTGTTTGACAAGCGGGCTGAAGTATATCCCGAAGATAAAAACGATATCATCGATAGAAAAGCTACCTACTCTTACAAGTTTTATGGAAAGGATAAAACCAAGTATGGTTATTTATACGAGCTCTATAAGAATTCATTTGAACTCAATGGCTCAGACATGAACAGCGGAAACCTAGTGGCCTATATGCTAGTACTATACAAATATCAGGTAGCCG
>CAYWOQ010000018.1:0-57936 GCA_964459925.1 uncultured Roseivirgaceae bacterium | reverse complement strand
CTGCTCCTAGCATCAGTCCACCAGAGAAAAGCATGAAGATGGGTGATGGATAGCTAATCGGATCAATTAAATACAACGCCCCACTAAAAACAAAGACAGTAGTTAATATGGCAACAGGAATGCGCCAATTCATAAACTTTCGAATAACTAAATATAATCCGCCTAGCAGGATCAGTGCAGCGGATGTTTCACCTGTTGATCCGCTAATCAATCCTAAGGCCAAATCCGTAGATGCCGCGGTAACTCCGTCAAACTTAAATGCGGACAAAGGAGTAGCTCCGGAGGTCCCATCTACAACTGGCTCCATGAACGGAAATGCGAATACAGAAGCATTTACATTGGTGAATCGGTCAGATTGGAATGCTGTATACCAGGTAGTGATAGCCACAGGAAAAGCTGCCTGTAAAACAGCCCTTCCAACCAACGCAGGATTGAAGACATTATATCCTAATCCACCGAAAAGAAATTTCCCCATTCCTATAGCAATGACGCCACCTAGAAAAGTCATCCATAGTGGAAAGATGGGAGGCAAAATCAATCCAAGCAACACCCCTGTTATGACAGCAGACCAATCAGAAATGGTGGTCTGTTTTTTAGAAATCTTGCATAACAGATGCTCTGTGAGTACGCATGAAAGCGCGGCGGTTATGATTACTAAAGCTGCATTCAGCCCAAAAGAATAGACAGCAAAAAACACCATTGGCAACATGGCAATAACCACGTGCATCATGATGGTTTCAGTGCCTAACCCTTTGGTTAAGTGTGGTGAAGTGCTTATATGTAAAGTTTGACTCATTAACTCGCTTTTCTTTTTCTGACAATTGATTTAGATAACCTGAAATATTGGACCAAAGGAATGTGTGATGGGCAGACATATGAACAGGATCCACACTCAAAGCAATCCATCAAATGGTACTCCTCAGCCATTGTATCATATGCTTCAAACTTCGCTAGAATACCTAATTTGGAAGGATTAAGTGAAAGTGGGCAGGCATCAACACAAGCACCGCATTTAATGCATGGATAGACTTTATCCGGTCTTGCTACTTCTTTATCGGTGAATACAACAATGCCCGATGTTCCTTTTACAATGGAGATATCTAGATTAGATACCGCTACACCCATCATGGGGCCACCCATATATACTTCACTGATTGATCCCTCAACACCCACTTGATCTAGTACATATCTAAGAGGGGTTCCGATTGGGATCAGGTAATTGCCTTTTTTCTTTATCCCGGGCCCAGTGATCGTAATCACTCGCTCCTGAATCCCTCTTCCGTGGGGAAGTAACCGACCGATCTCGGCCGTAGTAGCCACATTAACAACCACAGCCTTCACATCAATAGGTAACCCACCAGATGGGACCTCCCTACCTAAAATGGAAGTAATGAGCATCTTTTCAGCTCCTTGAGGGTATTTTACCGGCACTACTTTTATAGCAATCGGGAGATCTTTGGGCAGATAATCCGCTAAGAAATCTGCTGCATCTTGTTTATTTGCTTCAATGCCAATAATCACTCGCTCTGCACCAGTAGCCTTCAATAAATACTTGATTCCCAGCATGATATCCTCAGGCTGTTCTAGCATTACCCGGTGATCAGTCGTCAGGTAGGGCTCACACTCTATTCCGTTAATGATCAATGAATCGCAATGTTTGCCTTCCGGGATGTTTAGTTTCGCATGGGTGGGAAATGCAGCCCCTCCTAAACCGACAATTCCAGCATCTTGAATACCTTTTAAGATCTCTTCTGGATTTGTATCATCTAAATCGATCGGTTTTCCTTCTGATACTTCCTGTGTAGAAGAAGGAGCAGCTTGCAGGTAGATACCTGGAACCATCTTTCCACTGATGGTCGGGACGTTGGTTATTTTTCGAATCTTTCCAGTCTCAGGCGCATGCAGCGGAACCGAAAGATATCCATCCGCTTCAGCTAATAGTTGTCCCCTTATCACTTCCTGTCCTTCCTGTACTAACAACTTTGGCGGTTTGCCTATATGCTGTACCAATGGGAGGATCAATAAAGGAGGAAAATCAAATTGCCTGATAGGTAATTGATTGGTGTCCTCCTTATGCTCTGGTGGATGCACCCCGTGCTTAAATGTATTTCGTTGGAGTGTAAGCACCTATTAGTTGTATTTTTCTCCTCTCTTAATCCATTTATCCACATCCTTGGCACTCCTATCGGCTGGTAATCCAGGATGAATGACCTGTGTGGTACACTTCTCAGCTGCCTTTACCAGATCAGCATATGTACCCGCATTTGGGTCCTTTATGTAAGCCTTTTTGTCTTCATTATAGGCAAACAATTGAGAATTGATATTTATGCATTCGTCACAAGACGAACAATCTTCAGAATCAATCCAGGGTGCCATGTAGCCATTATCAGATGCAGGTGCTGCCTGCTGATCTCCGTTAGACGCTTTTTGAGTCACAATAGCGGGTTGTTCGGCAGATTTATCTGTTGCTTTACTCAAATCAATATCAATTGAACCTTGTCCTCCTGCAATTTGCATTAGCTTCTGCGCCATTTTATTGACAACTTCTACTCTGATTTTACTTTCAAGATCTTCTGTGCTTTCTACCGGTTTCTCTGTTCCAGCTATATCTCTAAGCATGATCCAGAAATCTCGTCGCTCTTCACATGATTCAACAATTGGCTTAGCTACTAAGACTCTGGTTAAACGTTGTTTATTATCTACTGCCCAGATATAAGGAAACTTACCCTCTCGATCATCCAGATCCATTTCAAGGAATTCACTAAGCTGGATCATGTTGTCATTCCAGGTTTCTCTTGGTGACTTTCTAAAATGTTTTCTGAATCGAGCCTCAGTAATGGCAAAATCAGCGAATGTCATAGGAACATCCATCGTCTTTTCAATACCATTTTCAACATATCTGAGCTGATAGGTTGGCCATAAATCATTTATCGCAGGGTTTCCAGACAGATCAAATGCTTCTTTCGCTTTTATGCCCTCATCTGGGTTGTATTTGAACACTGGATATGCCCTGGACTCAACGGCCAGCTTCGCTTGGTTTACGCCAAGATCATCTGCAACTCCATGTTCAGGTTGACAGGTAGTATACAAATTAAAGACTGCAGGACGTCTCGTCATCAAGCCGTCAATAAACCCTTCAATCATGTGACTGGTATTGGCCAGTGTTCCTTGCATGACATAAGTATTACGATGTGCCATGGCAATCAGACCAATTTCTTTTCTTGGCTCTGGTTTACCCTTCCATACTTTTCCGTATTGAGCCATATCAGAAACCTGCCCAATGAATCCGGAAGTACATGCCTGACCTCCCGTGTTTGAATAAACCTGTGTATCCACAATGATGACCTTAATCGGCTTACCAGAAGCCATCATTCGAGACAAGTTTTGTAAACCTATATCATACATTGCTCCGTCACCACCTAAGGCAACCACTGGAGGACAAAGTAGCCATTCCTCATCAGTAAACTGATTCCAATTGAAATAGGTGAAGAAGTCATCATGCTCACTTGGTCGATATTTTCCTGACAGTTCTAATTCTGCTTTCCTTATCGCCTTGAAACCATCAGCCATTTTGGCCATGTGACCTTCAAATATGCCCATAGCCATTGAAGTAGAATCCTGGAATAAGTGATTAGCCCAAGGGAACGGATAAGGATTAAACGGATAGGTACTACCCCATACCGAAGTACATCCCGTTGCATTGGTCATACCCATACTTGATCTACCATTACCGGTTGTTCCCTCCGTATATTTCCACTTCAATCGTTTCAATTGAGCTAATAGCCTTGTGACATCTTCCAGCCATGCCTGATCAATGGGTTGACTGCCTTTTGCTTTTTCCAATTTGCTTGTGATTCCTGAAATGGTAAGGTCTGAATCGTGAGATTCTTCCAGAATTTTAGACAATGCATCTGTATCGCTAATATTTACCGTACCAATGAGCTTATCTTGTATGTGCTTTTCGAGTTTTTGGATCAGCTCTTCTAAATGTGCTACATGTTTTTTAATCCGTGGTTGCATCAACGATTCTATCGTTGCAACAAATAGGTGAATCACGGTTTTCTCGGAGCATCCTAAACATGCACCATCACCACTTGTAAAATTCAGATAGGCATCTTTGTTCAATAATATGGTTTCTAATGCCCCAATTTTCTCTTCCAGATCATCTACTCTGCTGTATTTATCTGGCGTGGAAGGAAGATCCATCCACATATCCCAATTCTTTCTTAGGGTAGCTATAGAACCATCGGTTTGAATGACCGGACGTAATGCATCATCATCACAAACTGCCACACACTCCATGCAACCTTTACAGGTAGTGGGATTGACAGTAATGCTTAGCAGTCCACCGCTATTTGGAGCTTTTTTCTCATGCAAATCATAATAAGGTCGGGTTAAAGCAAATTGAAAATCTCCCAGCTCTTCTTTAAACCAGTTCAGCTCATTGACTAATGTCTCATCTTTACCTTCTCCGATAAACTGCTCGATTACATCTTTGATGATGTTATTTACAGTTGCTCCATTTTTAGAAGCGTTAAACCTAGTTCGAACTTCTCCCTCAAGCTTTCTTACAGCCCTTGGTAGTTCCTGAACTTTACCATGAACTTTTTTCACTCGCTTCACGATGGTATCTAGTACCTCAGATAGCTCATTGACCAAACCAGGAATGGCGGTATCAGGACATACGGTGTAACAGTTTCCGCATGCGGTACAATTATTTGGAACCCACTCAGGATGTTCGAATCGTATTCCCGTCATGTCACGAAAAACTGCTGATGCTGCTGGCATCACACTCAAACCGATAAATGGATCCGTAATGTTATCATTACCCATTCCCCGTGCATAGAAGTTACCCGTCTGCTCCCAGAACCGATGAATATCACTTAGTTTGGATTTGCTTTGAGGGATGTTATTCATCATCACAGGTAAAGGAAGCTCTGTGTGTCCGTTAGCCTTGAAATCCGCTTGTTTCAACTTTTTATTCGTGATTTCTCGAACCTCCGTAAAGCCTCTCTTAACAACACGCATGTTATCGTCAACCACACGTTGGCCTTTGGAGCCAAACTTACTTTGAAGTTGATCTTCTATGGCTTTTAGTAATTCTTTTTCATTCAACCCTGCTGTTTTCATCAGTGGAGATGCTGCAAAGAATGCACCCTGGAAAGCGATTCCCTGCATTCTCAGTTGTAACTCAGGATCTGTTGCTTCTTCTCTCGCTATCTTGAAGCCATCGATATAGAAAATATGAATATCATTATCGATGATGATTTTTTGATACTGTTTAGGAATGGCATCCCACACCTCATCCGGATTAGTCTTATCGCTTTGAATAATAAAGCATCCACCTTTCTTCAGGCCTGCAAGTGCATTGGTATGTCCGAAAACATTAGGGTCCGGAGATAATACCACATCTACAAAGAAGTACTCACAGTTAATTCTGATAGGCTCTGGAGCGGCAGAAAGGTAATAGGTAGTTGGTTGACCCTTTTTCTCTGATCCATATTTAGGATTAGCTTTTATATCATAGCCTAACAGCTCAAATAGCGTCATTGCCAGATTTTTTCCAGTGGTTATAGCTCCCCACCCACCTATTGAGTGAAAACGTACGGTTGTAGCACCTTCCGGCATTAAGTTAGGGTTCTCAGACCCGTGAACAGCTAGTTCCTTAACTTGTGGGTAGGATTCTGCTATTGCTTCCTGGTGAGCTCTTTGTTTAGGGGTAAATGGGTTATCACGAATAAAGTCGATTGATAGATAGAATTGCTTTTTGTGTTTACCATCTGGAAGCATGTTTTCTACTGCACCAATAATTCCTTCTGCCTGTAGGTCACGGCTTCCCAAACCAAATGAACCTGAATAAATAGCAGGTGCATCTTTATGTTGATAGCTTTCTAAGGTTTTATAGGGTGTATTTGACTTATAATGACCATTCTCCAGACATTTTGAAATGGTAGATCGTAATTCTCGCGCAATAGGAAGATCTTCCGCAAGTGGTTGGTCCAGTCGCTCCAGGACCACAACACCTTTTTTGCCTTTGATGATCTTTGATAATAGATCAGAAGGAAATGGTCTGAAGATCACCAAATCCACGACGCCAATTTTAAGTTTCCTCGTTTTTCTTAAATAATCAACCACTACTTCTGCACTTGGGATCACACTTCCTTGTCCAAGAATCAAATAATCAGCATCTTCTGCTTTGTAAGTCATTACACGCTGATATTTTCTTCCTGTCAATTGGCTGAAATCTTCAAAAGCCTGATCTGTTAGTTCCTTTATGTGATCAAAGAAGAAAGGTCGCTGAGCAGCAACACTTTGCATGTAAGAGTCCTGATTTTGGACAATTCCGGCCATCACAGGATTATCAACATCCCACAATTCGGGAATTCTTCTTCGAGTATCACCATAAATCAATCGTTGAGCTGGTGTTGGTGTCTCAATGATATCATCTGGTCTTCCTAAAAATTCTTTGATAAGTGCACGCTCTGGAATGCGAAGGCTCTCAATTAAATGGGTTGTTAAGAATCCATCCTGAGCAACTATACCTGGTGTTAAGGCAAGTTCAGCAATTTTATGAGCAATGATGTTAAGGTCTGCTACGTGCTGGGCATTTTTCGCAAATAATTGAAAAAAACCTGTATCATCAACCGAGTGGTAATCATCATGACCCGCATGTACATTCAACGTGGATTTCGTCATGGCACGCGCACCGATATTTAGTACATAGGTTAGGCGTTTTCCTACTGCTGCATACAATGACTCATGCATATAGGCGATTCCCTGTCCCGAACTGAAATTTGCTGCACGCTGCCCAGTCATAGATAAACCAGCAGTAACGGCCGCAGCTGCGTGCTCTCCTTCTGGTTCGATGAATATCAATGGACGATCCGAGACATTTAGATGCCCTTTTGCAGCTTCCTCAGCCCAATACTCTCCCATCTGTGTAGAAGGTGTAATGGGGTATGCACCGGCAGCATCTGAAGATTCTCGCTCACACATAATAGCTGCCGTGTTTCCATCTAGGGCTGCTCTTATTCCTGGATATTTAGGTTCCGTTTTTTTAGCCATGAGTATTAATTTGAGGTTAAGGCTGGATCAACCATTTCTTTTGTTTTTTCTGCCATTTTATAAAAATCATTTGCGGTATCCATATTCATCCATATGTCCTCGGTATCTGTAGGATGATAGAATGGAGCCAAGTGTAGTTCCTTTAATTGTGGATTGACCTCTCTGCAGAAAGTGAGAAGTTCTTCTACCGTATGAGATTCAGGCACATCCCTCCCATTGCGCATTAGGTAAGCACTGAGAAAGTTTACAATGGCACCATGAGCATATTTACAAATACTACAGGGCACTGCATCTTCTTCAGGTTTACATAGTTCGTTTTGAGCACTTGCAAGGAAAGCCTCTGCTTGTTCAATCGTAGAACTAATCTTTTGATCCATGTTGAATGTTTTTTTACAACATCGACGAAGCTAGCTGCACATTGTAGGATCAAGAATGAGATTTATCAATAGGTTAGTTGATTATCATCTGAATGAATTGATGCTGGACTTGTAAGGGTAATTGCTAAAATGTTTGAAATCCTGACACTTGAATCATTCACCAACTCATTTGTTAATTCAAATTTGGCACTCAAAAAGGATCAGACCTTCTTCAAACAAAAAAAGCTAGCCATTTTATAGATTAGCTTTTTGATTTTATTTTTTCAATCCAGCATCTACTTTCGATGAGAGGGAAAATCGGGCACCAGATGATTATTCATGTCGGTAATAAACCTTCGCTACAATCTTCCAATCATCTTCAAAACGCAAAAGACTAAGGTAGTCGGTGAATACATGCTTACCCTGATTGTATAGCTGGACTTTGACTTGAGCTGCATGACCTGTGACATCAACAGCAGCAAACTTGTGTTCCCATTTGTTTTTCTCGGCAATCGGATCGTAGTTATCTGCTCTCCTTTTTTTTACACCTTCCACCCAATCTGCTATTGGGTACTTGCTAATCTCTGTGCCTTTAGGCGAATAAATAGCAAAGTCCTTATGGAATCCCTTTTCCATCGATTCTGCATCCAATTTATTGAAAGCACCATTGATATAGGCCTTCATTACAAGGTCTTTCACAGCTTCCTCATTTTCATTTGCTTTATCCATATGAATAAAGGCAAAAGACAAAGACGCTAGAAAAACAACTAATAGAATGGTAAGTCTGGTTTTCATTTGATATTTGTTTTAGTTGAATTTATCCTAATGCAACGCAAGTTGCAGTACAAATGTTAGTTAAAATTTAAGGTCACTACAAGCTTAGTTGATTTTTGTATTTGTACTAGATCCTTATCAACTTTATATAAAGAACACTAACCTAATACCATGAGATTTTTCTGTAGCTTACTACTTATCATTTTAACATTTATCTCTGCAGCTCAATATGAGCCTAAGGTCAAGGACAAAACCTTTAACATCACTGTTAAGGAAGGGGTTTGTTCATTTAATGGTATTCAGATTGGTGATACCTCGGATGAGGTCATAAATAAGTTTGGTGAAACTCCTCTGATTTCAAAAGTCGATGATAAGCGAGGTTCATTTGTAACCATGTTCTATCCGGATTACGGATTGGAATTCACGTTTGAGGGCGAATATGTTCGTGTAATCCTACTCTACCCCAGAGCTGGATCTGTCATGGGTGACATTCAGAAATTCAAAGTATTTTCAAGAAATACAAATACATGGATTTATGAGGACTTACCAATAAATGAAGCATTACCACAGGATGTGATGATGGCCATGGGCACCGAATCAATAAACACAAAGCTCGGTAGTGGCTTTACCTCGGCTATTAGTAATAACGTCATGGGATATAAGTTGATTAATTCGGGTGGATCGCAAGATATAATCTTTTATTTTGATAGCTCAAAAGCCACCATCGAACATATCGCTAACCGGTTAAGTCAATAAGCCATCAGTCCATTTGATTCCAGGCAGTGATACCACCTTCCAGGTTGTAGAGTTTGCCGGTAAATCCTAATTTTTCCATTACTTCACAGGCTTTTGCGCTTCTTATACCTCCTCTACAATAGACCAGATAGTTTGCATCATGGTCAAGTTCTTTGATTTTATCTTCAAAATCTGGTTTGAAGTAATCTATCAATATGTGACCTTGAATTTGACCTTCAGCATATTCACTTTCTGCTCTCACATCAAGTATCACATGGTCACCTTTAGTGATTAATTCTTTGAATTTTTCTGGAGAAATGTCTTTGTAGGGCATAGTAGTAGAGGCAAAACGTTAATCATATAATCCAGAACTAAGATATCGATCTCCACGATCACATACAATAAAAACAACGGTTCCCTTATCAATTTTGGAAGCGACTTGCAAGGCTGCAGTTAAAGCACCGCCACTACTCATTCCGCTCATGATGGCTTCTTTTTCCGCAAGCTGTCTCGCCATGTTTCTTGCTTGATCCTCACTTACATCGATGGTTTGATCAACTCTCTTCCTTTCAAATATTTTGGGTAAAAAGGCCGGTGACCAACGCCTGATTCCTGGTATACTTGATCCTTCCGCGGGCTGGGTACCTATGATTTGAATTGCTGGGTTTTGTTCTTTTAGGTATCGAGAGACACCCATGATGGTACCTGTGGTCCCCATAGCAGAAACAAAATGCGTTACTTCTTGATTTGTATCTCTCCAGATTTCAGGGCCTGTAGTTTTGTAATGAATACCTGCATTATCAGCATTATTGAATTGATTCAGGATGAAATACCCCTCTTCTTTCGCCATTTTCTCGGCTAATTCTCGCGAATACTCGATCGTTCCCTCTGAAGGGGTCAGGATAACTGTGGCACCGTAGGCTTTCATCACTTGTACTCGTTCAATGGTGCTGTTTTCTGGCATTAAGAGCGTCATATTCAGGCTCATACGCTGTGCAATCATGGCCAAAGCAATACCCGTATTGCCACTTGTCGCCTCTATAAGTTTATCATCTTTTTTTATCTCTCCCCTTTGCAGTGCCTGTGAAATCATACCAAAGGCTGCCCTGTCTTTTACACTTCCACCTGGATTCTGCCCCTCTAGTTTCCCATAGATCGTAACATTTTTATTGGGATTTAGATGATCAATTCTAACTAGCGGAGTATTTCCTATAATATCAAAAAGGCTACTCATCGGATTCTAATTCTTATTGACTAACAGGATTCTTTAATTTATGCTCAATTGGAGCTTTATAATAAACCTGTGTTGAAGGAGCAACACTTTCTGTAAGCCATACATTACCTCCGATTATTGATCCATCACCAATTATTGTATTTCCACCCAAAACAGTAGCACCAGAATAAATAATCACATGATTGCCAATGGTAGGATGTCTTTTAGTATTAGCTAAATCTTTAGCTACACTTAATGCGCCCAAGGTTACGCCCTGATATATTTTAACATCATTACCAATTGTAGTAGTTTCTCCAATTACTACACCTGTACCATGATCTATACAAAATCGTCTCCCGATTTGAGCGCCCGGATGAATATCAATACCTGTTCTGCTGTGAGCATTTTCTGTAATAGCTCTCGCAATTAGCTTAAGTCCTTTAATATAAAGGATATGCGCAATACGGTAGGCTGCAATAGCATAAAACCCTGGGTATGTGCGAATGACTTCTTCTTGACTTACAGCTGCCGGATCACCTTCATAAATTGCCTTTATATCTTCGAGTAATAGTTCGTGGATCTCTTCCAAATGATCAAAAAAGTAATTGGAGATCTCTTGTTTTATTTTCTCATGCCCTTCCAAAAGAGCTTTCAGCTTATTCTCAGAACCAATGAAGGCAAGTTGTAAAGACTTCAGGTCTCTGATTGGAATATTTGAAAAGTTTGGAAAAATAATTCCAAGTAGTTCATTAAAAAAAATGGATATATCTTCTGATGTAGGGCATTCCCTACATTGTTGGTGTTTATCAAAAATCTGCTGAATAAAGGCTTCTTGCATTACTGAAGGTGAATTATTTAGTATTTCAAGCCAGATAACGCATACCTCTTATGATTGGTTTGTCTAATCCATCAAAAGACATGTATTTGACAATCATACATAATCAGCCGAATTCACATTTACTAAATAAAAAAGCCATTGAGATGATCTCAATGGCTTTCGAAAGTTATTTGTCCGTTAATGTCATCCCTTTATGGCATCAAGCTCATCAGCCATCTTTTCAGCCTTGTCATTCATTTTGAGATTCGTATAGATATAGCCAAGGGTCTCAAGTACTGTTTGGTCTGTACTATCAATAGAATATAGTTTTTCCCAAAGAGGCAATGCTTCATTCAGTTGAACATTTATTTTGGTGGTTAGCTCATTTATTTTTTTCTCCTCTTTGTAGCTTAACCCATTTCGTTCCTTCATCATTTCGTTCGCTAGATTGAATGTGAACACCGCAAGGTTGAAATTAGAATTGAAATGATAAGGATCCGCTTCGATCGCATGCTTATAATAATTAACAGCATCATCAACTTCACCTAATTCTTCTTTCAGCACACCCATACTGAATAAGAGGTCAGCATTTCCTGGATCAGCTTCTATTGCCTTTTCTAGGCCCATACGTGCTTCTTCCGTCTTCTCAAGCTGAATAAGTAGGTTGATTTCATATTTCATCAAATCAAGATCATCCGGACTAACTTCCCTTCCATTTTGTATCACTTGTAGTGCTCCCTCAAAATCCTCTTCCTGAACGGCATAATTATATAGCTGCAGAAAGATGTTTTTATCGGTAGAACCCGCTTTGTAGGCCTTCTCAAAATTTTCCTTTGCTTTTTCAGGCATTTCTGCGGCAGATGCTGCGTAAGCGGCATTTAGAATAGAATTAGTATCTGCTGGCATAATCACGAAGGCAGTTTCAAAGTTTTCAGCAGCACCCTCGAAGTTTTGATCGTTGTAATCATTGATTGCTTCATTGTAATAATAAGCATATAGACCCTGTTTTTTGGTATCCACATTAACAACCGAACCGGTAGTAAAATCCATACTACTTAGCTTCTTTTGTTCAGGATCAAGTTCCAATGCTTTATCAAAAGCTTTTAAGGATTCTTCAAGAGCACCAGGTTCATTATTAGCTGTATCCAAGGCAGCATATACCTGACCTCTCCAAAACCAAGTCATAGGATCGTCCTTGGTTTTTTCATAGTCAATAGCGAGATCAACGATCGTTTTGGCTTCTGAATAGTTTCCTTCCTCTAAAGCAGGCTTAACTTTATTAAGCTTAGGCTTAGGTTGCTTCTGGGAATATCCGGCAATACAAATTATTGTTGCCAGAAGTAGTGTTAAGAAAGTTCTCATTACTGTATTAGGTTTAATCTATATTATCATTATCCGTTTCTTTTTCATTCGATTCATCGTTAGGATCTTCTTCAATAATCGAAATTTTTTCTACTGCAGAAATCTCGTCATTATCATTAAGCTTAATAAGTCTTACACCTTGTGTAGCCCTACCCATCACTCGAAGATTATCGACCGACATTCTGATAGCTATTCCAGATTTGTTAATTATCATCAACTCATCACCATCAACAACATTCTTTAATGCAACTAACTCCCCTGTTTTTTCTGTTACGTTGAGTGTTTTAACACCCTTTCCTCCTCTTTTAGTAACCCGGTAATCTTCTAACTCAGACCTTTTGCCATACCCTTTTTCTGAAACCACTAATAAACTTGGTGGATTTTTGTAATCTACACAAACCATACCAACAATAAATTCCTTATCGGAAATGCTCATACCACGAACACCGGCAGCCATTCTACCCATAGATCTCACATCAGATTCATGGAAATTAATTGCTCTTCCAGAATTACAGCCAATTATAATATGGTTGTCTCCATCCGTCAGCTCTACATTCAATAATTTATCTCCCTCATTGATTGTAATGGCATTTATTCCGTTTTTTCTAGGTCTACTGTAGGCTTCCAGGGAAGTTTTCTTAATGGTACCTCTTTGGGTACACATGATTAGAAAATTGTTATTGATGTAATCCGGGTCCTCTAGTGTTTTAACATTGATTACAGAACGTACTTTATCTTCCGATTCAATGTGAATCAGGTTTTGAATTGGCCGACCTTTAGCCGCCTTGCTACCTTCTGGAAGCTCCCATACTTTAATCCAAAAGACCTTACCAAATTCAGTAAAGATCAATAAGTAATTATGTGCTGAAGCAATAAAAAGATGCTCTGTGAAATCATCGTCTTTTGAGGTTGCCGCACGACTTCCTACTCCCCCTCTTCCCTGTGTTCGATATTCAGTGAGTGGTGTACGTTTAATGTACCCATGATGAGAAATGGTTATAACCATATCTTCATCCGGAATCATGTCTTCAGCAGTAAACTCATCTGCACTATGTTCTATGTTTGATCTTCGCTCATCACCATACCGCTCCTTCATCTCAGCTAACTCATCCTTGATGATCGACATTCTAAGGTCTTCATTGCCAAGAATTTCCTTGAGTTTATCAATGAGCTTCATTATTTCTTCGTATTCCTTCTGAATCTTATCTCTCTCCAGTCCAGTTAGACGTTGAAGTCTCATATCCAGAATGGCCTTAGCTTGTATTTCAGTTAGGCCGAATTTACTCATCAAGCCATCTTTTGCTTCCTCTGGATCACGAGAAGATCTAATCAGATTGATTACTTCGTCCAGGTTATCAAGGGCTATAAGATAACCTTCCAGTATATGAGCTCTTCGCTCCGCTTCATCTAGCTCATATTGGGTTCGTCTTACGACAACTTCGTGTCTATGATCAACAAAGTGCTTGATCAGTTCCTTTAAATTGAGCGTTTTTGGTCTGCCATTTACAAGAGCAACGTTGTTAACACTAAATGAGGACTGAAGTTGAGTTTGTTTATAAAGGTTATTTAGGACAATATTTGGAATCGCATCTTTCTTCAGATCATAAACGATGCGCATCCCTTGCTTATCAGATTCATCTCGTATATCAGATATCCCCTCAATTTTCTTGTCATTGATCAGGGCAGCCGTCTTTTCGATCATGCTTGCCTTATTTACCTGATAGGGGATCTCAGAAATTATGATTTGTTCCCTGCCGGTACTGGTGGTGTCAAAATCGGCTTTCGCACGAAGAACTACTCTACCTCTTCCTGTTTCATAAGCTGCTCGTACCCCATGGTAACCGTAAATCGTTGCACCAGTAGGAAAATCTGGTGCTGTCACGTACTGCATTAAGCCTTCAATCGTGATTTCATTGTCATCAATATAGGCTATGACACCATCTACCACTTCGGTTAAATTATGAGGTGCCATATTGGTAGCCATCCCTACTGCTATACCACTAGCACCATTAATTAAAAGGTTGGGAACCTTTGCAGGTAAAACACTGGGTTCTTCTGTACTGTCGTCGTAATTGGGTACATAATCGACCGTATTTTTTCTGATATCAGCTAATAGTTCTTCTGAAATTCTTCTCAGCCTCGCTTCAGTGTAACGCATGGCTGCAGGCGAATCACCATCAACAGAGCCAAAGTTTCCCTGGCCATCTACGAGTGGATAACGCATAGACCACTCTTGTGCCATACGCACCATTGTATCGTATACTGCAGTGTCTCCGTGAGGGTGATATTTACCCAATACATCTCCAACAATACGCGCACATTTTTTATACGATTTATTGTAATTAACACCTAGTTCATCCATTCCGTAGAGAATCCTTCGGTGAACTGGTTTTAAACCATCTCGAACGTCTGGTAAAGCCCTCGAAATGATGACACTCATCGAATAATCGATGTATGCGCCACGCATTTCTTCTTCAATATTTATGGGGATGATGTTCTCTTCTGAAGATGGTAAATTATCAATATCTTCGTCTGCCATTTAACCTGTTTTAGGGTCATTTAAAAATAAGCCGCAAGATACTAATTTTAGCTCTATTTAATTGCGTTTTTTGGACTTTACGCAATTTTTCCGACTGGGCATATGCTTGTTGGGTCTACGGTGATTTTCCCCGATTTTGGGATTTTGACGATTCGTAATTGGCTGTCCTCTCACCTCTTCTCTACTACCAGTTCTTGGATCAGTATACACATGTTTTAATTGTACATGATCGCTTTTCATTGGAGATCTTCTAATATCAGGAATATTCAGGCTAATCCCAAACTGAACAAAAAATGTAGGTTGGCTATGTTTGACGGAAGCCCCATCAGGTAAGTTCAAAGCATATGATTTAAAATCAATACTTGGACGAACTATTATCCGAAAGTATTCAGACCAATTATTTTCTATGCTTACGCCAAAGTTGTAATACAATCCCTTAGATATTGCCCCACGATTAAATTGATTAGGTCCTTGATTTATCCTTCCAATATTTAGTTCTGCTACGAAATCGTACCACCACCACGAATAAAACTTGTAACCAAGCATTCCATACAATCGCGTGAATCTGGTTGATTTAAAATTTGGCTGATAGTCTCTTACCTCATCCCGAAAGTTCGTGGGGCTAAGTGCCCTGATAAATTGTCTTTCGTAAGAATATCCTACCCCGAAACGAAAATCCATGTATTCATAATGAACCATCAGGTTTAGTGGTATTCCATGACTGGTTCCTTCGAATCCAAAATCAACCGTATCTGTATTGATTAAAAAGGTTTGATCTCCTAGTGCTGGGTTGTTAACCGGATTAGGTAAATAGTTATATGGAACTTCAAAGGGATTATCCAGAGAGGTTTCAAAACCTGGTTGCGGATCATTGAACCAATCCGTAAAACCTGTAAAAGTACTCCCCAGGTTTTCAATGTTGTTATTAAAAATGAATTGATTTTGGGCATCTTGATAAAAGTATACGCCAGTCAGATCGTGGGAATAAAAGGTAGCACCGTAACCAGTTGTGGCAGTAATACTAAATAGGTTCATGATAACCCTTGTTGGATTTCGGTGAATATCATACTTCTGGTAGATACTCTCTTGACCAAATACGTTAAGACCTACACTTAGGATCGGAAGGATGACAAGATATCGTCTTAGTAGTGTTAGCAAGTTGTATTCAAAATTACAGACTTTGATGTGAATAAATTATTGTATGGATCTTGACGGTTAATTTATGCGTGTTACATCAAAAATTATGCTCTTATAGGGAGGTACAAATTCTACATATTCTGGTATTACTGCATCTTCAATAAGTTCAGGTATGATAAAAGGAGGAATTACCAATGCACTTTCTCTGTAGGCTTGTGAAGAGGGAATAATGATCAAACCTCTTTCAGATGGGAGCATCAAACTAAGTCCAAATTCCAGACCTGGAATTAAAATATTTGGTATCGCAGATCCAACTTGTATGTCAAAATTTGAGCGAGACTGAAATTGGCTGCCATCTAAAAACGCTGCAGAGTAATCGATGGTGATTAAATCACCGTTCAGAGGAGTTGAACCATTGCCTTCTTCAATCAATTTATACCTAACCCCTGAACTGAAATATTGAACACTGTCTATTTCGTAGTTAAATGTAGTGTCTATGGATAAGATTTCCTGTCCCAAAAAAATTGTGTCAATTCTTTCTATGGCAACACTGATGGTATCGTTAAGGTCATTCAATTGAATGTAATCGTCCATTTGACGAAGCTCTTCCGTAAGTATATCAGCGTCACTTAGGATTCCAGTCAATGTGAGTTGTAAGTTTACTATACCAGAGCCATCCGCAGTGTTAACAGAATTTACCCCTTCATACCCTACAAGTGGTGGAAGTATGAAATGATAAATTTCACCAACTCTCATTAATGGAATCAATTCATCCATAGAAACTGGGAAAACGGCATTGCTGGCATATTTATACAAGAGAGAATCACCATCAGTACGTTGATGACTCGCAATGACATTCCCATCTAAATCTGTAAGCTGATAATAGAGAGTCACCACTTGGCCGGCTTGTCCAACCTGACTACCGCTCGGATTAAGCGAATCAGCATAGTAATAGAAACCATCTGGGTTGGTGGATGCTACAATATTTAATGAATCCAACCACTGGACAATAACAGAATCAGAATTTAACTGGACATTAGCGCTTATATCATCGTTACATGAACTAAATGAAACAATAATAAAAACAGTAAATAGCTGAAGACAATGAAAATGTTTCATCGAAATTGGAACGATGATACGTCCCATTAATTATTTGAAGGTATGACAAAACATTTGGAACACAGGAATCTTATCCAATTCTAATTTTTCTCCTATTAGGATGAGCCTTTGATATTCAGACTTTCCAATTTTATGATCGCTATTGATGATATCTTCATCATTTTCGAGGAAAAAGCTTGAAATAAACCGAATCAATAAATAAGGAGCCTCTAACACAGCTTTCTTGTAAACACCATACTCAACGTCTTTTTTAGGATCGTAAGCTACCTTGTTCATCTTGTCTAACTGAACAGTTGTTTGAATGGTTATCTTAAGCACATTAAAAAATCGATCCGACCAATTATAGTAGTTTTTGATTAAGTACTTCATTGCGTAAACTACTGGATCCTTTTTCATGAAATAACCTCCTTTAGAAAGTTTTCGGGCCTTTTTGTTTAAGGCCATTTCCTCAAAAAATGAAATATTTCCATCAGCCATTGCGATACCGATGGTGGGTGCCATCACGACCAACGAGAAAAAATCCTCATCACCGATCTCAAGATAGGGCGCTTCTTCCTTTAAGAATTCCTTTTTAAGAGCGGTTGCAGCTTCACTCACTTCAGGATATTCTAGCATACTTTCAATCTCGTACTCAGTGAACATATCTCTCTGTTGGTTTGATTATTTGACCAAAATAACTGGTTTTCGTTTAATTGCAAAGTACAAGAGAGCTAGCTAAAAAGCAATGTTGCTTTCTAGTGATTGATAGGTCTGAAATTGTGTTTTGCCACGGCTTCCATTAAAATAGAATTTTTGGATACTTTCGTTCTGTTGTCGATTAGTGATAAGACTTATTTCATTCTGACCACTTTTTAATGGTACTCTTGTGTAGTGGATGCTATGAGGAATGGTTTGCCAGTTTCTAGTATCCGCTTGCTCTGAAGCAAAATTGATGGCACCTATTAAAAAGCCTAGCTTCTCATTTTCCTTTCGAACTTGCTTTTCAACCGTTTTTTTAATGGCGACCCGTAACAACCCCTTGCCTAGTTCAGCTAACATTCGTTCGTTCAATACCTTAAACGCTATCGCATTAATGTCCTCAGCTTTCTCCAGATTGTAATAGCGATTATTCACCTGAAGGTCAGCATATTGAAAATATGGTGGTCTTTCAACGTATTTTGGAAAGGCAACCCTAAATGCTTTTAGGTCTGTAATATCGGTATCATAATCATCGGTATTATAGTAGAAAGGAAAATTTAATCCTAGATCTTCATTTTGAAAAAATACCTGCCCTGCTCCTGATGATACCACAAAATTGATCGACCACTCATCCTTAATGGGTGAAAGTCCATTGTGCCAAAAAAACACTAAATCTCCTCCTTCTGGTGTAAAAGATTCATACTCTATACCAAACTCAACTTCATATTCATCAACTTCTTCAGGAAAACCTGCCAGTTCACCAGTGCGTATCAGGTCTCTTTTAAGTTGATCCGGCACTCCCAACCCGAACATTCTTTGGTAATCCGATTGATAAATGTTTAATGCATTTCTGTAGGCAATAAATGCATTATTATAATCACCAGCAGCATCGTAAATAATACCAATCAGGTTATGAATGAAGGCATCTTTCTGATACTTATTCTCTGATTTGTACTTATCACCTAGCTCATAAAGTCGTTGATTCAGTCTTCTGCATTCAACCAATGCTGCCTCATAATCCGCAATCTTCAAGTAGTTGAGCGCTTTATAATAAAGCAACATTAGATGTTCATGATCCTCTCCCGGGTATACAATTAAATTAGGATTTAAAAAATATGAAGCAGCGAAGTTTATATAATTCTTCCGGTAATCTTCACCAAAAATGTAAGCCTCTTCTAACCACTGATTACTCTCTTCATAATTCCCTAATAAGTGTGCTACAATTCCTTGGTTAGCGTAATACAAGAACCTTGTTTTGCTTTTGGTTGCTTTTCTATTTTGATCTAAAATTTCAGCTGCCGCGAGAATATCTCCATTCTCAAATTTTTTATTGAAATCATAACTCAATTCGTAGAATGTTGCACATCCAACGAACAAAGTAAATATTACATATAGTGGAATAAATCTCATAAAAGACTCTGATTATTAATTATTGGAAGTCTTTTACATAGTAATACTCTAATTCTTGATGTATTTCTTAATTTCCTTATCGCCAATCCAAACCTTTTCGTTCGTTTCAATATTTGAAAGCTCCAGGTTTACTTTATAATTGACTACTTTTTCTTTTTTGTAAGAATCTGTCACAGCTGTAATTATACCGAACATCATGAAGTCAGCTCCAAGTTCTCTTCCCCATTTTGCCTGGGTTTCCGGTGAAGCGAATTCACCTTGTTCTGCTCTTTCTTCTCTTAGTTTTTCTCTGAAGTCAGCATTAGAAACGACTCTTACAAAACCAGAATTAATGAATTCTCGCTCTATGTCTTTGATAAATGTTTCCGCTTCAATATGTTCAGTACTCTTGTTTTGAACATATCCAACAATAACGGTTGGTTTACGGCTTTCTTCTATTCTGAAGTTGTTGTGCCAAGGTCTGCCTGTTACATCCTTGATCATTTCTTCAGCGACTAATTTGGAATCTGTATCATTCCATCTTCCACTCAAATCAATTTGTTGATCTGGGTTGACCCTGGTGACCTGTCGATTACATGAAACGACGGTAATGACAACTAATGCTACAATTAAAAGTCTGGCTAATGATTTCATAATCTTATCTCTTAAATACAAATCTCGTAATAAATATACCTTTTCCATCTGCTTTTCCGGAATCACTTTCTACACCACCAATTACAAATGCTAATTCCCAACCTTCATCTGACAATTGATTCAACTTGGAGGAAATAAGTGCATCATTTGACGCAATATTCTGAAAATTGATCCCCGTTACACTGTAGAAGTTTAACAGTTTAGATTCAGCAAACTGCTCAACTTTTGCATCAGACCTTTTGATATCTTTTTGGTTACTCTGCTTCCCATCTGTTCTCTCAGTTGTAAAAGAATCAATATCTAATGCTGATTTGTTTTCAATCATACGTGATCTTCCCAATCCTCCTGGTACGATAGATTCTACAACAGTTATTACTTTATATTCTTGTGCGTTCACAATGAACGAAGAGGCTATAAATGCTAATAATGCTAGTACCCTTTTCATAAGTAAATGAAGTTTTTGTGTTAAAAATCTGCTGATATTTTAAGGTTCAAAAACCTTGCCGATAATGAATTTGGTATGGCTAATTGTGCTCCATTAATGTCCTGAATCCATGAATAGGATAAGGTATTATCAGCAGCTAATGCATTTAAAACCTCAGCCCTTAACCAAATGCTTTTCAAATATTTATGATTTGATAAGTTAAAGGATTTGGAGAGCCCAAGATCTACACGATAATATTCGTCACCAGAAAAAATATTTCTTGCGTTATTATTGTTTGGTGGGCCGAGAGGAAACCCTGATCCAAATACGGTATTTACATATACTCGTAACGTAGGGTCATTGGGTAAATGGTCTTCGAAATAAAAAGCCAGATTGATGTTTTGATCAGTAGGTCTCCTTATGAACCCTTTATCATCTTCTGCAATATCTTCCTCTGTTTTTAGTAAGCCCAGACTAAACCAAGACTGGGTTCCCTTGATAAACTCTCCATTGATTCTAAAATCCATTCCATATGCAATCGCATTAGCGTCATTATTGGCAAAGTACCTCAAACGCACATTATCTATATCGTAGGGAATAACGTCATCTAGCTTCTTATAATAGGCTTCTGCCATAAATAAAAAAGGTCTATTCCACCAGGATAATACCCGTTCCATCGCTGCAATAAAATGCGTAGATTTTTGTGCTTGAACATTATCCCTGATGTTTCCCTCTAAATCTCTCAATTCCCGATAAAAAGGTGGTTGACTGTATTTTCCGATGGACATCCTAAATGAGGTTTCATTCTTCCATCTTGGTTTAAACCTATATATCATACGTGGACTGGTTAATAATTGTCCATTATAATCCAGGTAGTTTAGTCTTAGCCCAGCATTCACAGCATGCATAGAGTCTCTGGAAAAAATGGTGGACTGAATATATCCAGTATAGTTAGTGGTATTTAAGTTTAGGTCATTGAACGTACTTTCATTCAAAGTGCTAAAGCCTGCTGAGTCAAGGAATGCATATTCATTCAACTCGTCATCTATTTCATTTCTAGTAACCCCCACACCTGCTTCTAAAACAGACCAATCCGAAAGCAATAGCTCATTTCTCCACTCAGCATTCAATAGCGTTACCTTTAACTTATTCCTTCCATAGGTATAATTTGTACCGATCCCTCTAACCACCACACATTCATTGAAGTTGTTTGAAGTAGGGTTGTTATCTACATCACAAATTCGGTATGCTCCTTCTACTGTATAGTTTTCTCTTTCACTAGTGTATACTCCCGAAATGATCCATCGACTTAGCAATTGATCTGTCCATCTATGCGAAAGGTTGATACCACTTTGATAGGTGTCATAATCAAGCTCCTCTCTACCATCAAATGCAGTCTCTATTCTCAGATTCTCCGATACAGAGCCGAATTCCGTGACTTGAGATTCTGGAAGCGTCAAATACCTGTTTCTACTGTATGAAAAAAGCCAGTTGAGCTTTGTCCGGTTTATTTGTTGACTGCTTGTGGAGAGATCAAACGTTAAAAACCCTTGTGCATCCGTATAGGATGGTAAGTATTGACCGTCTGTTTCCAGTGTATTTAATAAGTATTGCGAATCACTGTGACGAGCTCCGAACAAGTATTGTACATTGTTATTTATTCTATTGCCCAAATAGGCAGACCCTCCTAAAAGTCCGAAGGTAAGATTGCCCTCCAAAGCTTCTGGTTCCTTATAATCAATGTTTAATGAGGAAGATAATTTATCGCCGTATTTAGCTTCCCAACCCCCAGCGTAAAAATTGATATCCTGAACCAAGTCTGGATTAATAAAGCTAAGTCCTTCCTGTCGCCCGGCATTAGCCAGAAAGGGACGATAAATGGGGATGTCGTTGACATAGACCAGGTTCTCATCAAAATTTCCACCTCGCACATTGTAAGCAGAGGATAACTCATTGTTTCCTGAAACTCCTGGCAAAGTCAATAGTACTTTATTAAAATCACCAAAAGCAGATGGTAGGTTTCTTGCCGATCTGGCATCAATTCGAGTGGCTGGATCAATGGCATCAAGGACTCTTTCACCCTCTACTTCTACATCATCCAGCACTCTACTTTTCACTTTTAATGTGACTTTGAAGTCATTTACACCCGTAGGGATTTCTGCTAATTCATGAAGACCATATTGAACATGAGAAAACAAAAGATCGTGATTGCCCATAGGTAGTTCCAATCGGAAATAACCATCAGCATTTGAAATAGTACCAACTGACTGATCGCGCTTTAAGATAATACTTACGCCGGGTATTGGTCTATCCTCCTCATCTACAATGATACCTTCAATGATTCCATTTTGAGCATATGAATCAAATAGTAAAAGAAGAGCGACAAGAGTAAAAAAGCGCTTCAAGAATCAGGCTTTTTTGAGATCAGCAATCGTTTGACTGGGATCATCAGATTTAAAAACGAAACTTCCTGCCACAAGTATATCTGCACCCGCTTGAAATAATTTGCCCGCATTTTGATCATTAACTCCACCATCTACCTCAATTAAAATATCCGATTTGATTTCGTCTACTTTTGCTTTCAATCGTTTCACGCGATCAAATGTTGTTTCAATAAACTTCTGTCCTCCAAAACCAGGGTTGACTGACATTAATAATACAAGATCTATAAAAGGCAAAATGTCATTGAGGTGCTCAACCGGAACATGCGGATTTATAACTACACCGGCTTTAGCACCTAGCTCACGAATTCTACTGACTGTTCTGTGAAGATGATCACATGTTTCGTAATGAACAGTAACTATTTCTGCACCCGAATTGATACAGTCTTCCAAATATGGATTTGGATCGGTAATCATCAAATGAAAGTCCAGTGGCTTTTTAGCGTATCGATGAATTGCTTTACAAACCGGGAAACCAAAGGAAATATTAGGTACGAATACGCCGTCCATAATATCAATGTGTAGATAATCAGCCTCACTATTGTTAAGCATTTCAACATCACGCTGAAGGTTGGCAAAATCTGCAGCGAGTATGGAAGGCGCAATGAGTTTCTTGGACATGCTAAAAATTAATGAGTTTTACCACCTTTTGTGTATTGTCTGATTGCAAGAATAAATAATATACACCTTGGTGAATGGCATCTATTGGGATTTCTACTGAATCACCAAGTTCTTCAGGAGCAAATTGCTGGTTATAAATGAATGAACCTTTTGGATCTAAAATTCTAATCAAGATAGGCGAATTAAATTCTCCTTCAGTTGAGAAGTAAAGCTTATTACCGGTAAATGGATTCGGATAAAAACTAACTCTTCCTTCAAGCACATCCCTAAAGTTCACACCTCTCTCCTCCTCTACTCCTAAAACGTAGTAGTAATTTGGCACACCAAAACCTAGCAACGTATCTGGATTGTTTGCTATGTGCCCCGAATTTTTGATCTCCTGAATGACCTCCTGACTGGTCCAGTCTGGGTTTTTTTGCCATATTCCTGCTGCAAATCCGGCAATTAAAGGGGCAGCAAAGCTTGTCCCACTCCCTCGTTCAATATCTCCATTCCCTCTTATGACGGCTGTGCCAAACCCAAATGCACTAACATCTGGCTTGATCCTTCCATCAGCAGTAGGACCTACAGAACTAAACACTGAGCGACTAAAGTCCGCATCAACGCTTCCTACTGTGAGAATGCTGTCAGCATCTGCTGGGTGACTAATTTGATTACCCGGATGAGACCTTCGTCCAGAGTTACCGGCACTAGTTACGACAATCATACCTTTTCTGGCTGCCATTTGAGCTGCATAGGAGACAATAGCTGTCCTCCCATCTAAATCACTAAATTCATAATCCTGCTCCTCCATGTCAAATGTTCGGTAACCCAAAGAACTATTTATAATGTCTACACCTAAACTATCTGAAAACTCAGCACCAAGAATCCAATTGTATTCTTCAATTGTATTTTCACCTTGATCATCTTCTGTCACGCAAAACACAAATTCCGCTCTATGTGCAATTCCATAGTAGCTGGTTGTGTCATTCTCATAGAGTGCACCTATCGTAGAGAAAACAGCTGTTCCATGACTTCCGAATTGATATACATTACCAGAGTTCTCAACAAAGTCTTTTGTAGCAATAATCCGCTCCTCTTCCCAGAGATGTCTAAATGGGGAATATCGGTTTACTCCTGTAAAACCATTATCCAGGATTGCTATCCGCATCCCTTGTCCTAATAAACTATCCGCCATCATTCTGTCAGCTCCTAGCATCATTAGCTGTATTTCAGAGTCACCAAGGATCTCTTGAGGCTCATCGAAAGAGGTTGGACTTTGAACAAGTGCTTGATCATTAACCAATCGTGTACCTTTTGCTATCAGCCGAAGACTATCCACAAAACTGAGTTGTTTTATCGTCCCTTCAAGTGTTGAGCTCGCTTGAATCAAAGCTCCGTTCAGCCATTTAGAGGTGAAAAAGACATCAGCTCCTGTAGCTGTTAAGTTAGATACGTAATTAGGATTTACAGGAAGATCTGTAGAATCTAGCAGAATATTTTGAGCGTTCCTTCGATCCAATGCTCTCTGTGTTAGAAACTCATTTGGCTCCGATAGCGAATAAGGATATTCACCATGTGCTTTATGTTTGAAGTAAACAAAATAACGATTTCCCTCCTGACTAAATGCCAATAGACAAACCAATAAAAGTGCAGTGCTCCAAAAAGATTTCAAACTATTCATTCAATCCAATGTCAATTAATCTTTGTTTGATTGATCTACCACCAATAACCTTACCTAAATCATCACCACAGTCGCTGGCAGTACAATTTTCTTGCGTCAGGTAATCTTTTTCAACCAAACCGATACCTCGAACATATATTTCACTTCTTAGATCCACTCCCGTAATATTCGGCTCAATATCTTCGATAATCACTCGTATATGCTTTGAAGCTGTTATGCTATCAATGATGGGTTGAGGAATGCTTTCATAATAATACGTTTGATTGCTTCTGGAATTCAAACTATTACCGTCCCATTCTCTACCGGTAATAACTGGGAATGTGAGTTTAATAAACGGAATACTGTTTTCACTTACAGCAATATACAAATCGGTAGATGTAACTGACCAAATGGAATCACTTTCCCATTCGTCCATCTCATCGGACCGTATATCCCTTCGCAGTAAATAGGTTGTTTGATCAATTGATTGAATTGAATCGAAAATGGTCTCCCTCAATTGATAATTCAATGTATCAAATCCTACGATTTTGTATTGAATTTCCTCTACATCATAGATTCTATACTGTCCTATGCTGATTGGATAAAAATCTTCACCAAGACTTTCTGAATTGACTTCCAATGTTTCGTTACAACCTAAAACAAACAATATGGCCAAAATCATCAAATGAGGCAACAGTTCCTTAGGTCTTTTATGAGTTATTTGATTCAATTATTCGATTGATTAAAACTTGAAGTAATCCATCCACCGCCAATCACATCATCTCCTTCATAAAACACTGCCGCCTGACCTGGAGCGATGGCACTAACTCCTTTACCAAAAAAAACTTTCATGGTATCCCCCGCCTGTTCAATAACGGCAGGTGTTCCCGGATCATTGTAACGAACCTTTGTTATCGTATCCAGTCTATCCCCCTCAATTGATGCGTATTTCTGCATATTGAGTTGCCTGACATACATTCCATTTCTACTCAATTCATCAAATGTTCCGAGTAATACTCTATTTTTATCCTTCTGTATTTCAGTTACATATACAGGATAACTTAAAGCTACTCCAAGTCCTTTTCTTTGACCAACGGTATAAAACGGATATCCTTCATGTTCTCCAACTACCTCACCGCTTCCTTCCAAAACAAATTCACCACCAGCTACTTCTCCTTGCAATTCTGGTACTCTCCTTTTCAGGAAGCCTCTGTAATCATTATCAGGAACAAAACAAATCTCATAAGATTCTGATTTTGTGACAAGTTCCATGAAACCACGATCTTTGGCCATTTCATAAATCTCAGATTTCTTTAAGTGCCCTAATGGATATTTCGTTCGACTTAGACTTTCCTGTGATATTCCCCAAAGAGCATAGGATTGATCTTTGTATCCATCTATTCCTTTTGAGACTACAAATCGATGGTTCTCCTCTCGAATATTCGCATAGTGACCTGTGGCGATAAATTCACAATCGAGTTTATCCGCTCTTCTTAGGAGTGCATCCCACTTAATGTGTGTATTGCACATGATACAAGGATTCGGGGTTCTTCCAGCAATGTATTCGTCGGTGAAATAATCAATCACTGCATCTCCGAACTCATTCCTGATATCTATGATGTAATGCGGAAAGCCTAAACTAACGGCGATGTTGCGTGCGTCATTGATGCTGTCTAAACTACAGCATCCAGTTTCTTTTTTGCTCCCACCTGAAGTTTGGTAGTCCCATGTTTTCATGGTCATGCCAATTACCTCATATCCTTTTTCGTGTAGCAAAACAGCGGCAAGAGAGCTATCGATACCACCGCTCATGGCTACTAAAATTCTACCTTTTTTACTCATTGTTCTCGTATTTCGCCGGGTTCACAGCCACGGTTTATACATGTTGCAAAATTAGTCCTTAAGGCTGTAATGTTTTAACTCTGTTAGATGTTTAACCTCTTCTTGCCATTTTTCCTACAGAATTGAATAAAAAAAGCCAATTCTCAATGAACTGGCTTTTTTCTTAAAGATCAGATCTTTTTTAATTTCCTGCTGTTATGCTTAAGATAAGCTCAATGTCATCAGAAAGAATGTAATCTTGAATATAGTGTTCCCACTTAACATCGTATTTCTGACGATCAAAGACTAATTTACCAGCACCAACTAATCCGCTTTCTGTAATCTCTAATGAAGACAAATCAACCGTTTCTTCATTGGTAATTCCTCTTATCGTAAGATCGCCAACTAATTGGTTTGCGTTGTGTGCTTTGATTACAAAGCTTGCTGTTGGGTACTCTTCTACTAAGAAAAAGTCACCTGTTGATAAGTGATTTACTAGATCCTGAGCTGTGTTCTCTTCATTGTAAGATGCAGAATCTAACGGCTGGATAGAAGTCATATCGATGACCAATTCACCACCTGTTATTTTACCTTCAGCAACACTTATAGAACCTTGTTTAATGTTAATGACACCATTATGTCCGTATACTCCAGCAACTTCTCCCTTCCATGCCACTTCAGAATTATCCACATTTACTTCAAAAGTTGCCGTGGTTGCATTTGTTTCAAGGCTTTCACCTTCTTGTGCTGATTCTTCAGCATCGTTCGCTTTTTGTGTTCCTCCACTACATGCCGCAACCATAACTGCAACAGCCAATGAAAGAAATAATGAGTTCAATTTGTTGGTTTTCATAACTAAGTTAAGATTTTTCGCAAAATTAATAACATAAATACATTTAATGTATATACATCGATAATTTAATCTAACGCTAATTATTTAGCAACACCCTCCCCCAACGAAGAAATATGTCCTATCAGATAACAAGATGACGAAAGTCTAATGGGGTGTAACCTTCCAAAAGGTCGAATACTTGTTGTTTCATCTCATTTTATAGATGTCTTTTACGTGTCTAAATAGACATGCACCTATTGTTCTACTAATTTAGGTAGTTGTACCGCCACAACTGGAGCCTGCGCCTGCTGTGCATCCATAGCAGTGTTGGTTGACTATGATTTCTCTGGATTCTAAGGTTTCCACATTAAATTCAGAAATATGTTGAGGACCATTCACTTTCAATTCCAGCATCTGATTAAAATCACAATCATACATGTAGCCATCCCATCCTATGCTGATCGTATTTCTACACATCACCCCGACTGCAGCTGATGGATTAAATGCATTCGCCAATTCCTGCATATAGTCCTCATACTTTTCCGTCTTTATTAAATATTCAAGGAAGCGACTAATGGGCAGGTTGGTGATACAAAAAAGATCATTAAATACAACGTCATATTCAGCAAGTTTTCTTTTAAATTGATTTTTTAGCCCAGCTTGATCTCCTGGCAGGAATGCTCCTGCTGGGTTATACACTAAATCAAGTTTTAGATCAGAATTATCCATACCATAACCTACTTTATTTAGCATCTGTAAAGCCTTAATTGACTTTTCAAAAACACCATCACCTCTTTGTGCATCCGTTCGCTTAGCATTAAAATAAGGTAAACTTGATACCACATTCACTTTATGCTTTTTGAAAAATTCTGGTAAATCATTGTATTTCGGATTTGCAAGAATGATTGTCAGATTACACCTCACAATGATCTGCTTGCCTAGCATTGAAAGCTCTTCAACAAACCATCTAAAATGAGGATTCATCTCAGGTGCTCCTCCGGTAAGATCGACTGTTGAAATATCCGTTGCACTAAGTGCATCCAGGCATTGCTGCATCGTTTCTTTAGTCATGATTTCCTTCCGGTCAGGACCTGCATCCACATGACAGTGGGCACAAACCTGATTGCACATTTTACCAACATTGATTTGGAAAATATCAATGGATGTTGGCTTTAGCGGATCATGGCCAATTTCGTTTAGTTTACTTTCAAATGAAGGTATACGAATAGACTCATGATCATCCAGCACTTCTATTTGTCCACCAGGTGTTGCAAGTGGATGTTTTTGCCTGTTTAATGACTTCAGCATGTCACATCAATTTTTCTTTCACTTGATTCATCATCTGCACTCCATGAACAAGTGATGCACCTCCTCGGATAGCACCTGCAACATGTACTGCTTCCATCATTTCTTCCTCTTCAACCCCTTTTTTCAGAAGATCATCAGTGTAGGCATCTATACAGTATGGACATTGGATTGCGTGTGCTACGGCAAGAGCAATTAGTGACTTTTCTCGCTCAGTTAATGCACCTTCCTTAAATACTGCTCCGTAATACTCAAAAAATTTATCACCGAGTTCTTTTTGCCATTCACTGATCTCTCCAAATTTCTTTAGATCATCTGGCTTATAATATGATTCCATTAATGTGTTTTTAATGTGTTTTTTGAATTAGTTATTAGCACTAATCATTTTTTCACCTGATTGTTGCTTAATTGTATTAAAGTCTATGCTTGCAAAAGCTAATCAAGGCCCTCTCCGATTTGTCGGAGTTGCATAGTTTATCGCAACATTTGAGGTACATTGATATTTGGGCCAGTAAAGCTCATAAAAAGCTAAGTTGATTAGTCGTCTCAAAAGGTTAGAAACATCCCAATACTTTTGAATATCAATTGTAAAATTAAGATCGAATTTATGCTTGAGTTGATGAAATGTTGTAGCAAATCTGTTGGTATAGCTGTTAATAGATACTAAAAGGTTTTTAGTCTGCCACTCAAGTTTTTCAAAGGCTTGCTTATTAAAAGCAGTTTTGTTCATACCCATAAGATACGTACCACCTCTTAAATCAGGACCTATTACAAAATCGCTCTTTTTTAGTAGTCGACCGGCTTGAACAATATCCTTTGTTCTCAGATCAGGACAATCATTTCCCACAATAAGCACTGATTCAAACCCCTTAGTGAAAACGGTTTGAATGGCATGAGAAAGCCGTTCGCCAAAGGATTTACCTACTTGATTGTTTTCGTTTGAGTAGACAACAGGTAATCTTGAATTTTTGACTACCCTTTTTACTCTCTTATTAAGCAGAGAAATAAAATCGATGTTAGCATGAGTATCTTTTAATAATTCTTTTGAAGATACTTCCACACCGACAGATCGCGAAAAAACAAGGACAGCTGTTTTAGAACAAATTGGCATCTGGGCTAAGATAGAATAAAGCCAATTGATGATTGTAAGTACCTTAAGGAATTAAAGCCAAATGTCTTCTGAATAATGTTTCTCTGTTTTATTTGCGGTAGGTTATGAACTTTTTACTATGGCTTTAAAAACTTTTGTGAAGATCAGTGATGTCAATAATCTCAGTGATGCCAGATATTGTGCTGGCATGATGGTAGATATTATAGGGTTTAATGTAGATCCTACCTCAGAGACTCGAATCAGTCCGGAAGATTTCAAAGAAATTACGGAATGGGTTGCAGGTGTTCAGCTAGCTGGTGAGTTTTCAACCTCTTCAAAGGATGCGATTTGCGAAGCATTAAATGAATATCCCATTGATTTAATTCAAATTGATGATCTCAATCAGGTAGAACCAATTAACTTATTAGGAAAGCCTATGATCTTCAAAATGCACATCAAATCAGAGTCAGACATTTCTAAGATTAAATCAAAGCTTAGTTACCTGGATGAATTAGTGCAAATCGTAATTTTGAAATGCAATAATAAAGAGTTGTTTGACGCAGTTGACGGACAAATTGGTTACTACAATGGCAATTTACAGCTGCTGAAAGGCTACGGATTAGAAAATAATGATCACCTCGTAAAGTTTCCTGGCCTAGAGCTAGAAGCCCTAAAAGAAGAAAGACCAGGTTATAAAGATTACGGTCAGGTTATGGATGTCCTGGAGGCGATTGAAGAGGATTAACCCACTGCTTTAAGGTCAATATAAAACTCACTTCCTTTTCTTGGCTTAGACTTAAAAGAAGCTTGGCCTCCCATCATTTCGGTATATCGTTTTACGATTGATAGGCCCAAGCCCACAGATTCTTCTCCACCGGTAGGTTTAGAACTAAGTTTCTGAAACTTTTTAAACACTTTTTTCTTGTCCTCCTTTGACATTCCTGGGCCAAAGTCTTTGACCTCTATTCTAACCATATCCTTTTTTCTAAAAAGACTTACCATAACAGGCTTACCATTTTCACTGTACTTAATAGCGTTGCTTAATAGGTTTTCAATTACTTGAGCTAAATAGAATCTGTCCGCTTTTACCAGCAAGTGGTCTTCTGTTTCAAGACTTAAACGGATATCTTTTTTCTCTGCTTTTTCCGAATAATCATCGATGATCTCTTCTGCGATATCGCTTGGACAAAGCTTCTCTAGCTGCATGTTATGTTCCTTTGAGTCAATCGCTTCAACATCCAGGATTTTTGTAATCATGGCCTGAATCCTCTCTGAAGACTCCAGGATAAACCCTATCATTTTTTTTGCGTCACCTGAAAGATGTTCTTCTTGATCTTTAAGCAGCATAGCACAACCATCAATATTTGATATGGGAGATCTAAGATCGTGTGCTAAGACTTTGATTAAATCATTTTTCTCTTCATTTAATTGCTTTAACTCCTCATTTCGTTCTTCAATAATTGATTGTTGTTCTACCAATACCTTATTGACCTGAGACTTGATGCGATTGCTTACCAATAAAAAAGCACCAACGGCGCCTAACAAGATCAGTATGACCGTTAATATTTCGTTAAACCTGTGTTGCTCTCTTTCTCTTTCCATCGTTTCTAATAGCTCCTGATATTGCAACTCTTTTTCTCTGTTTGAAATAAGTATTTCTTCAAATGGACCAATTTCAGCCGAAACAGTAATTCGATCGATAATGTCTCCAATCTCATTTCCAAAATACTTCAGAATAATATTTCGCTTGTCCTCTCTAAATTGTCCACTTGTGAAGTAGTCCTGAACAGGTAATGACCAATCGCTTCCCTGGGGGTAAATCATAGCTATTCCTTCAAGCCTGATTGGATAGAACAATTGCCTCCTTATTTTGGCAGCGTTCTTAAAAGCAATTAAAAAATTGGGAAGATCTATGTATGCAAAACTCGAATCTGCTTGTTCCAGTTTTTCAATTATTTCCCCAGTATTCTTGACATAATCAATCTCAAAATCAATCGATAGCTCATTTTTAAGTTTGAGTAGGCTATTGTTTAATGTGGTATTTCTAATGCTAATTGCTGTTTTGCCTTCAAAAATTTCAGCAAAATCCGATGAAGAATTTGCAAGGGGGACATTTTGTCCAGACACAAGAACAATTATGTCGGCCAAATAAGGTGGTGTAAATAAATAATCTTTCGCTCGCTCATCGGTAATGGAAATAGAAGACGCACCAAACATCCCTGAAGTACCATCTTTTACCGTGGATAGAATTTCATCAAAACTATTGGTCTCCTTCCATTCCAATTCGATCGTCACACCGTATTTCTTATTCAAATAGTCAATAAATGCAAAGGCCAGATCTTTTTCAAAACCATCAATGATATCTCTGGAATCACTGATATAGACATTATTTGGATACCAATAAAATGTTACTTTGCCCGATCCGGATGAGAGTATTCTCTCCCAACTATCATTTGAAAATGATTGAAAGCAAAGTATAAAAAGTAAAATGCTTAAGGTAATGACACGCATTTTCTAGCTGGTTGAAAGCAATTGTTTAATTAAAGTAAGAAAATTCTATTTGAATTTATCAATTCGATTAAATTTTGGTAATATCCCGATAGATAGAACCATTGTGAAGATCGAATCATTTACTGCCATAGATTTTGAAACGGCCAACTGGTCGCCAGAGAGTATTTGTCAGGTTGGTATTGTACGTATGGAGAATGGTGAAGTTACTGAGCGGATAGATCAATTGGTTAAGCCTCCAAAGAATGCATTCTATCATAAAAATATAGAAGTACATGGTATTCAACCGTCTGATACCAAAGAACAACCAACGTTCGAATATGTATGGTTTGATATTATGCATCTTATCCAGGATATGGTACTAGTTGCCCACAATGCTAATTTTGATGTCAATTGTCTGAGGTGCACACTCTCCTATTATGATATTGTTCAGCCTGAATTTGAAGTTAGGTGTACAAGAATTATCTACGGAAGAGGTTTGGCTTATCTGAGCAAAAAATACAAGATTCCATTAAACCATCACAATGCACTTAGTGATGCAAATGCTTGTGCACAACTTTACTTAAAACACCTTAAGCGTCAAGCATTGCCAAAAACCGGATCGCTTTTTTAAGCTATTCCATAGGTAAACGAATGTAAACATTCGTACCTTTTTCTTCTTCTGAATCGATGCTGATCGAACCATTCAGCCTTCTTATGATCTGAAAAGAGGTATAAAGTCCCAGGCCTACACCGTGGCTGGTTTTCTTGGTAGTAAAAAATGGATTCCCAAGCTTGCTCACATTGCTTTTTGGGATACCCCGACCATCATCAGAAATGTGAACCAAGGCCAAATCACCCTCTTTGACCGTCTTAATTTGGATGGTACCTGAGGATTCAATTGCTTCTATAGCATTCGTTATGATACTAAGGAAAACTTGACTTAATCCGTCTTTTCTTGAATAAATCTGAGGTAATTCACTGTAGGCAGTTGAGAGTTGTATGGAGTTGGGTATTTCGCTCGCAAGTATTTTTAAGCAATCCGTGATGACATTATTAATACTTATTTCCTGTTTTTGAGATTTCAGTTGAGAATACTGATCTAAGCCCCTAACAACTTTTGAAGACCTACTAACTCCTTCCCTTATACTATCTAGTGCAGGTTTGATTTCTGCTAACTGCTTACTTGATAGGTGTTCTTCAAGGTACAACTCAGCAATTTCAAGTCCACCATGAATAAAATTAAGTGGATTATTTATTTCATGAGATACACCCGTTGCAAGGTTTCCAAGCGCTTCATTTTTTTCGGCTTGTACTAATTCTTCTTGTGCTTGTTTTAACTGGATTAATGCTGATGATAACTCCTGGGTCTTATGCTCAAGAGTGGTATTAGATTGGTTTAATTCACTTGTTCTAATTTTTACCTGGTCTTCGAGGTGATCTTTATGCTTCGCTAATTCCGATTGATTTTTTTTCAGCGTTTCGTTTTTTTCCGTCAACTCATCAATGAATTCCAAGTATGCTTTTTCAAAACTCTTGACTATATGTAATATGATGAAAGCTACTAAGCCTATCAGGAGTAAATTAATTAGCCAAGCAGCAATACCCAATACATTTTGACCAGGAGTATCTATGGTTCCAGTTAGGTGTAGAATTGCAATGATTATAACAGTACCAAGTGTTAAGAAAAAGTAGGTTAAAGCTCTTCTGGTGGACAAAGAGATGATTGAAAAAAAAGGAATTAGAATTATCAATATCTTATTTGCAGATAGAATTCCTATTTCAATGACATCAACAATAACTACAAGGAAAATACAGAATAAGATGACATAAGATTTCGTTTTTACATCTAACGTTTTCCTTTTAATGGTGATTATCAGCAATGCAATTATGGCAACAAGGTCTGTAACATAGGATAATTCAAACCCTGTATCAAAAAAAGTAGTAAGGCTGAACAAATAAGTAGTCAAGCCTATGATGCTTCCAACAACAAGGGAGTTATTGATAATTGTATTTCGTACCTCATCTATACTCTGCCTGCCTCTCTCCTTCATAATTATTTATGATTGAAGCGTAAAAATATCCGAAAATAGGTACTTGTTATGGAGCCTTAGTGCAAGCTTTTTGATAATTTAATAGCTAATTCATCTATCAAATCTAAATTTCATGTATTTGATTTTTTCTCCCTTATCTGTCCATATTTTTTCATACTTGGTTGTAATGCTATAGTGCTCAGCTAATAAATCAGAATGATATAGATCGAATGTATAATCAAGGTCTCTGATTTTTAATCCATCAAGCACCTGAAGTGTATATTCAAAGAGCATGTTATCGTCAGTCTTAAACCTGAAATAGCCCTCCGGTTTGAGAATTTGTGAATACTTTTCTAAAAACATCTTATTGGATAGGCGATGCTTTTCGTTTCTATCTTTCGGTTGTGGGTCAGGAAACGTCAGCCATATTTCATCGACCTCATCTTTTTCGAAGAGGCTTAATATCTCTACAATATGGCACCTTAAAAATGCTACATTGGTTAGATCATTCTTGATTGCATATTGACTTCCTCTCCAAATCCGTTCTCCTTTAATGTCTACTCCAATAAAATTTTTATCTATGAACTTCTCAGCTAAGGCTGTTGTATATTCACCCCAACCACAAGCTAATTCAACTACTATATCATTCTTGTTTTTGAAATAGTTATGCCAATTTCCTTTTATGGATTCAAATAGCTCTTTGCCAGGCTCAATGATATTTTTACTTACTTTATTTTGTGCAAACTTTTCTAACTTACTTACTTTCACACCAAGAATTTAAAACCAGTTAAAACATCAAAATAAATGAAAAGAGCCTCATTTATCCTTTTCTTTATTGGATCTGTAAGTGTAATGGCACAAACTGATTCCGAAGTAGCAAAAACAATTGACAAGCTAAGGTATGCGTGGGACGATGAAGCAGAGAAATTAGAAACATATGAAGGGCTTGGGAATTTTTGTAGCGAATCTACCTATCGTAAAAAGATCATTAACATGTTGGATGAAATACATCATTATGATACGCTATTATACGGAATAGTGACAAGAAAATTCAATGCGAATCAAGATGCAGAAGCGAAAGCCACTATTGAAGATATTGAAACGTTAGAGGTGGATTACACCACCCTTTCATTTAAAAAGTTTGTTCATAAAGAATGCAATACTTATAACGAGATCGAGAATAACCTGGGAGCTGCAAAAGGTAAAGAGTATGAGAAAGAAGTAAAGGCCCTAGAGGAAGAGTTGATCAAATATGTTGATGCAATTACTAAAAGAATAGATATTATTGATGAACATGTCCATCATCTTCATATAAGTAACTAAAGGTTTTCAATGTCAGCAACCATAAAAGTGCTGCCTGTTACTAAAATTAAATCCTCAGGTTGTGCCTTTTCTTTTGCCCCTTTAATTGCATCGTTTACATTTTTAAAACAATGTCCCTTTAAGCCATTGGCAACCCCTTGAATTGCCAATTCTTCAACAGCTAATGATCGTGGCACACTTGACTGAGACCAATAAATCTTCGCATTCTTGGGTATTGATTTTAATAGAAGTGTGAGGTCTTTATCTTTTACCGTTCCAAATACTAGAAATAACTGACCGCCTGATCTTTTTACTAATGACTGTACTTGACTGAATAGTAATTGCAATCCTTCAGCATTATGGCTAACATCTGCAATTAGTATAGGAGATTCTTCTAAAACCTGAAATCTTCCTTTCAATCCTGTTATTTTCTCAAAATGTTCAAATCCTTCAACGATGTTTTGATCTGATATACTCCACCCATTTTCTTTTAGTACACGAGCGAGCATATGTACAGAATTTCTATTGAATAATTTATGGTAAGGAAGTGTAGAAGTATCCGTGCGATTATTGAAATCATGATCCAGGTATATTCGAGCATCTAGGTTTCGTGCTTTTTCAATAAATACTGGAAATGTTTCTTCGTGGTATTCACCAATTACAACGGGCACTGCCGATTTAATAATACCCGCCTTTTCTCCTGCTATCTTTTCTAAAGTATCTCCAAGCATATCCATATGATCGTAGCCTATGTTCGTAATTAGGCAAGCCTCAGGATTAAGGACATTTGTACTGTCAAGCCTCCCTCCTAAACCTGTTTCTACTACCGCTATATCTACCGCTTGATTTGCAAAATAGTCGAAGGCCATAGCTACAGTGATCTCAAAGAAAGAGGGCTTAATTTTTTCAATTTCAGGTTTAATACGATCAGTAAATTTGACTACATCTTCTTCCCCGATTTCCGAACCATTGATTTTTATCCTCTCCGTGAAATTTTTTAGATGGGGTGAAGTATATAACCCAATTTTATATCCAGCTAATTGAAGAATGGATGCAATAGCGTGCGCACAAGTTCCCTTGCCGTTGGTGCCTGCAATATGCACACTCTTGAATTTGTTGTGTGGATTATCTAAGGCCTCTAAGAGAGCCTTAGTATTAGTTAAGTCCTTTTTATAAGCTGATTTTCCATCACGCTGGTACATAGGTAATTTAGAAAACAAATACTCCAACGTTTCTTGGTAGGTCATTTTGATTTAATAATGAACGTAATTGTTCCAGTGGAAAGTGACGCAGATTGTTTGTTTCCAATTTTACTAAAAGTCAATTTCTCTACCGCTTGACGGTATTTTCGTTCAACAGCTGGAGAAACGGTTGATGTTTGTGTTTCAATTTTCACTAGGTATCCATCCCCATCTACCACAATTCTGTAGATGATGGTTCCTGTCTCATTAGAAGTATCATCAGGCTTTGGTTTAAAATTCCAAATCCATCCGGACAGTGAAAGACTTGCACCTTCAGTGGAAGACGTGTTGGTTCCTTGACTACCATAAAGTGCTCGTTCATCAATTTCAGTGTTTTCCTCCTTTCCTTCAGTCTGCTGATCATTTGGTCCCTCTTGAGAAGATTTTGATGGCATTAATGCTCGCTGATCTAGTTTTTCTTCTTTCTCGATCTTCTGCTCTTCTCTCTTTTCCTGCATTAAACTTTGCTCTTCACTAGGTGATTCTTTAACTGGTACGTCTTCAATTACTTCGTTTGATTCAATCAGAGTTTCGGCGTTTTCTTCGATAGTAGGAGAATCTGATTCTATTGTTTCAACTAGTTCATCAGATTTATCAATATCACCTACATCAGTTGGTTCTTCTACCGACTCATCTACTACCTCTTCCGTAATCTCCTCACTTTGATTATTCTCTATTGGATTGGATAAATTAGCAGATGAGGGTGCACCTCCAGATGAAGTAAACCCGAGTTCTATACCATACTCAGGTATCGGGGGAAAAGGCTCCTTCCACGCGACGATAAAGTAAAAAAGCACTAATAAGACTAGTTGGGTACTTACTGAAACAAGCCAGCCAACTCGTTTATTCTTTTCTTCACTTCGTTCTCTGCCGTCCATTATTCAGGTTTAGTGGCAATAGATACTTTTGCTTTTAATGATGTAGCTATACCTGCTACTTCTACGAGCCTTTCTACTGGCACACTCGCATCACAATGCAACACCACGATACCTTTTTTCCCTTCGAGATTAGTTTTTAAGGTTGATTCCAACGAAGCTCTGCTAACTTTTTTGCTATTAATAAAATAACTCAAATTTTTTGTGATGGTCACACTTACTTTTTGAAGCACGATCTCTGACGATTTAGCAGCAGGCAAATTCACTGGTAAACCGGAAGGCGTAATGAATGATGCGGTCAACATGAAGAAAATCAATAACAGAAAGATGATATCTGTCATTGATGACATGCTAAAACTGGCATTCACTTTATGTTTTGATTTTATATCCATTATTTTTTTGGTTCCTGTAATAAATCGATAAAATCAATCACATTAGACTCCATGGTATGAATCACTTTCCCGACTTTTGAAACCAGGTAGTTGTAACCCAGATAAGCAAGAATACCGACAAACAAGCCAGCTGCTGTAGTAATCATCGCTTCATATATTCCTGCAGAAAGTAGTTTGGGACTCACGGCACCTTCTTCCTGTGCAATCGCAATAAAGGCTTGAATCATTCCTGTTACCGTTCCCAAAAAACCAATCATAGGTGCAGCTCCTGATATGGTAGCTAAAAGATTAAGGTTTTTCTCCAACCGATAGATCTCCAGTTTACCAACATTTTCAATACCTACTTCAATGTTTTTAAGTGGATGTCCGATTTTACTAACTCCCTTTTCTATCATGCGCGCAACGGGAGTATCTGTCTTGCTACAGTGCATAAGAGCCCCGTTAATATCACCAGATATAACGAGAGATCTGATTTGTTCTTTGAAGGAATTGGGTGTTTTGGACGCAGCACTGAGGGTCCTGGACCGCTCAACAAATATATAAATAGCAACCATCCACAATAAGAGAATGGGAATCATCATATATCCACCATTCAATAATAGTTCAAGAAGAGAAATGGTTTCTTGATTCTCTAAACCCTCAATCACAGGGTCTTGCATCACACGAATAAGCATATTATTTAATTACCTTGAGTTCGACAAACACAGGAATACCCGCTTCGCCAATACGAACGAAATTACGAAACAATTAGTACGGACAGTTTAGCTTAATATTTCAAAATCCAAATATCCTGGCCATACTCCCCTTTGTAATTACCAATTTCGTTTTGGGCCTGACCCAGTGAACCATAGCCTTTAATGGCTACTCTTGTAGTAATAGCCTTACCAAAAGGTGGAATTATGGTTGGACTTTCTCCCTTACTTGCAAGTTTCTGAGAATGGTCCATCGCTAAATCTTCATCTAAGAAACTTGCGATTACAATGTAATAGTTATTCGTTCGATCCGTAAGTGCATTTACTTGACCTGGTGATGTACTCACAGCGGTATTGCTTTGTGTTTTTGGCTTTGGCTGTGGCTTAGGTTTACTCGCCGGCTTTTCTGCTACGGGGGTAGCTGCATTATCATCCTCCACTTTTTCCTCCGCAGGAACTTCCGCTCGCTTTACAACAGGTTGCTCTACTATTTTTTCAGCTTTTTCTTGTTTCTCAGTCTCAGAATTATCAGCTAATTCTTCATCACCTCCCGTAAACTTTGGTGCTAACCACCAAAACAATCCACCAAGGGTGGCAAAAATGATTACACCAATAATTACGATCCTAGCAAATTTTCCTTTTGAAGCGGATTCACCAGCTTCAGAAGGTGCATCAGCATATTCCTCTGAAGAAAACTCATCAGACATCTCAAGACCACTAAAGTCATCTTCACCCTCAATTAAATCGCTTTCAAAATCCTTAAACTCATCCTCGTCAATGTCAATATCGTCACCCTCCATATCTAAATCTCCCAAATCATCATCAGAGACATCCATATCGTCGGATTCATCTGCTGAGGATTCGAAATCATCAAATGATTCTTCATTGAAAAATTCTTCGCTATCTTCTGAAGCATTATCCATTGCTGTGAATTCTTCCTCCACAGTCTCTTCTTCTTTTGATTCATCATCAGAAAATACGTCATCCATATCTCCGAAATCATCACCAGATAGATCATCCTCAGCTACATCAGAGGAAAAATCATCATCTGAAAAATCATCAAAAGAAGCATCATCATCTGAATCGTCATCTAATGCATCATAGTCTAATTCAGGTAAACCGAAATCTTCGTCATCCCCGAAAAAATCGTCTTCGTCTTTATCGTTATTTTGATCGTCTTTCGCCATAGTTAATCATTTGACCGAACCAAGATATAAATAATTTAATTATTAGGAAATATTAGCTTCAGAAACGATACTGACCGCCAAGTTTAAAATTAACTCCTCTGACAGGGTATCCGAGGTATCTTTCATATTCTTTGTTGAATAAATTTTGTATATCCATAAAGGTTGAAAAACGCTGGTTAATAAGGTATTTGACACCAAAACCCACATCAATAATTGTATCTAAATCTTTAATTCCAAAACCAACTGTTGTAGGTGCACGAATTCCTCCTAAGGCTAAAATATTTGTTGATAAAAGCAATTTTTCCTGAATATTATGACTTGTATAAAGCTGGAATTCGAATGCAGGTAGGTGCCACGGCCTCTCTAATGTGGAAGTTGAATATCCGTTTACTTTCATTTCAACACCGTAGAGTGACTTGCTATTGGGTAGGTATTTCGCAACACCCTTTATGGTTATTCTATCTACGGTTTCGTGATCATAGGTGATTATATATCTGCTTGAATCAGATGAAGAAGGAACGAAAAATGGCAAATTATTTATGCTGGCATATCTTACACTTAAATCAACGGTAAGATTTTTAATTAAGTGACCCTTAATACCTCCTCCAAAATCGTACGTTGTTTCCTCGTTAAGAATATTCAAAGAATCATCTAAAAACTCATTTTGAGTTAGTAGTTCATTCAGCCCATTCCATTGTATTCCTCCAGCTATTATTCCATAAAGAGACCAAGTATCTGAAATATTAAGCGCTGCATTCAGAAGTGGGTAAACGCCAGTATACCCTGAATTGCCATTATCTGTTGAAGCGACAGTAAATCCTGCCTTAATGACTAATTCATCATTGACATAGTTTATCCAGGGGGTCAAGTAAAAAAAAGATCTGTTAAGATTGATACCACTTTTATAAGCACTTGCTATAGCTTGAGTTTCCAACCCTGTTTTAAATCGTTTATTCATTTCATATTCAAAATCACCAACAAGAGAAAATACATTTTCAATCCCTATATCATCACCATTCATCAATCGCTTATTCGCTCTCATAAAACCTGGTGTCATCTTATAAGAAATATTTTCATACACTCCTTCCAGGGACCATCCCAAATGAAAAGAACTCCATCTTACTTTAGGTGCATTTTCTTCAAAGTCATTTCTTAAGAGATCTGTATTACCATAAAACCTGTATCCTCTAATGTCATACCTAATGAAAGGTTTTATCGTTAGTAGCTCAGTTGGATATATTAACCCCGACTCAAATTTTGTGTGTGAATTAGCACTGGTTGATCCATTCACAGGACCCTTTTGAAATGATTCATGAAAGAAATTACCAAAAACCTCTAAGGCATTAAGTCTTTTATTGAATCCTACTTCTACTAGCGGAGAATTGAAGTTACCATAGCCTAATTTTAGGTAATTCTGGTGAACGCTTACAGGGTATTCACGAATCGTTCGCTTAAATGGTAAATCAACATTTATGGTTGGCCATATTAAATCCGGTTCTTGAGAAGATAATTTAACTTTTATGGACTCGCTTGATAAATCTTTTAGCTCAGCTCTTTGGAAAAGCTTGTCTCCCTTCGGTAGAACTATCTCACGGTCTTTCTGAATTATTATTTCTCCAGCTTTAATTTTTCCCTCATTGGAAGTAGAATCTGTCTGAGCAATCAACCCCCATTTAAGAAAACATAAAAGGTTTAAAAATAGAATTATCCTCATTTAGTTTCCTCTTTGGTTGAATCAGACAAATTATTTGGTTCCAAAATTTGTAATTTCTTGGTCGCTAACCGTATGGTTTCAACGTTTTGGCTATGTTGGAGTATCGATTGTAGGGTTGCTTTTGCCTGAAATAACTCATTTAGCGCTAGGTAATTATCAGCGATCAGTAGAAACGACTTTTCTATCCATACGGTGTAAGATCCAAACCGGGCATTAAGATCGAATAGCTTTTCCAGAGAAATCTCATAGTTACCATCAATAAATTCAACCCTAGCAGATATAAAAGCTGCCTCGGCTGCAATTAACCCCTCATCTAGTGCTAACGAATCTACTAATGCCACACCTGCTTCTTTTTGTCCAGTTTCTAACAAGGACTTAGCCTTGATCAATCTCGACTTTTTTTCTGCATTTAATGGCTTCCAGGGGGACGCAATTACACGATTCGCATATTCAATGGCTTGTGTGTAATGAGCAGATAAGAAACTAGCGTTCATTAAGCCTGATACTGCGTTAAAATTGTCTTTTTCAGAAAGGTTTAAATCAAGTAGTAATTGATAAACTTCAATTGCTTTATCGTACTCTCTCAATTCAGTATGAATTTGCCCTAATCGATTGATTACAGGACTTGTATAGCTATTTCTAAGAAATAACAGTCCAGCAAATACTTCCTTAGCTTCGATTAACTGATTGGACCTAAAATAAGATTCGCCAAGGTAATAGGTTGCCTCGGCGCGAAACTTACTCTGAGGATACTCGTCCAAATACGATTTAATTTTAGGTATAACACGTCCATACTGTTGATCAAAGTAGATTGACTTTGCCGACTCAAATTCAACGACTTGTATGCTTCCATCTTCCGGATAAGCTTTCTTGTAATCCGAAATATATTTATCCAAGTTACCAATTTGTTCCCACTTTGCTTGCAGGTCCTGCAGACCCAAAATGGCGCTTAAAACCTCTTGCTTAATCTCTGAATTTTCAATCACGAAAACGAAATCATCTTGAGCACCTTCAATTTTGCTCAAATTACTGCGAGCAAGTGCACGATTTACATATGCTTTAGCATATTTAGGATTAATCTCAATCGCTTTATCATAATCTTGGATAGCACCGTAATTGTCTCCTAAATCTGATTTGGCCAGTCCACGATTTAAATATGCATCCGTTGAATAGGTAGAATTAGGAAAACGTGCGATTAAAGAACTATACCCAGATTCTGCTTTCATAAATTGGGCATTCTCGAAATGTATTTGTGCGATCCAATAGAGCGCATCATCCTTATAAATTGAACTTGTTGGTATGCTCTCTAATTCCTGTATAGCAGTTTCAATTTGATTAAGATATCTGTAGGCCATAGCCTGCTGATAATTAACATAATCATATTGTGGTAATTGACCATATAATTGAAGCGCGGTGTTGTACTGTTTAATTGCCAAGTAACAGTCGGCTAACCTTAGTTTAGCATCCTCCTTTATTGCTCTATCAGAGGATTTAATTCCTTCTTGAAAATGTCTAGCCGCATCGCGATATCTCCGTTGATTGTATAATGAATAACCTATTCCATAAGAAGCTTTAGGTAAAACAGGATTCATTGTTAAATAGTAGTTTATCGCTTCCTGATATTTTTCATCTCTCAAAGCAATCTCTCCCAAATAATAATTCGCTTCATTAGACAGACCATCATTATGGGTATACCGTAATGATTTATCAAACCATTCTTTCGATGACTCCAAATCGTTATCATTAAATGATTGAATAGCCTTTTGATAAGTTAGTTGTTGATATACCTCTTGTTGCTTGGTGTTTCTTAAGCCAGATGTTTCAAGTACATTGATTGCATTGGAGTAATCGGAGGTTTTTAAAAAACACTGAGCTTGAAGACTTTGTATTTCATCTACCCATTTACCTGAAGGAAAGTTTCTTAAGTAATCGATACTGTAGTTGATCGCTTCTGCGTACTGTTCAAGTCCTATATTGAGTTTGGTCGATTGATAGATGGACTCTTCTTTTATTTCTTCATCATCTGACGATAAGGCAATGATATAAGAAGCTAATGCATCAGCTGTTTCATTGTTTTGAATGTAAAGTCGTCCCAGTTGGAAGGCACTTAACGTAGCGTAAGGTCCAGAACTTAAACCAGCTTCCTTAAAGTATTTAATCGCCTGGCCTTTATTACCCAATTTAAACTTCGATATACCTGCTCGATAATAGAGTCCAGCAGTCGGTCGACCTGGATGAACATCAATAGCTTTTTTAAAGTAAGCATCAGCTTTAGCAACATTATCTTTTGCAGCATATGCCTCACCTACTAGCTGAAAGAACCCCGAATTGATCCATGATACTTCATCTGATAAATACTCTTCTGCAAGGTTGATCACTTCATCATATTCTTGCTGCTCCAGTTTAATCTTGGCGAGATAATACGCTGAAGAAGTGGTGAAATCTGGTTCATTGACCGCTACCTCAAAACCTTTAACAGCACTTTCATAATCACCTAGATAATAATTTGTAACTGACTGATAATAAGTGAGTTTTTCAGTCTTATTAAAACCATTCTTTAATGAATAATCAAATGCAACTTTAGCTTTTTTATACTGTTTGTTTTGAAGTGCATCAATTCCGGAAATGAAACCAAATGTACCCTTGTCTTTTTGGGTCAGTTCTTTTTTTTCAATCCCATATAGGTATTTTTTCACGGATGAGGAGTCTCCATCATAGAACGATCGTTCGATATAACTAAACTTGACCAATCCTTCATATGGATGATTTGGGTTCAATTGAATCCACTCATCTAGCTTTTTAGTTACTTCACTACCTGTTTTTAATTTGCTTAAAAGAAGCATCGCGTGATGACTTGGATCGGTGATCGCTTGCTTAGATTCCAAGGATTGAATTACGGCATTGTAAAGTCCCTCTTGAAATTTTTCAAAGAGTAACAGCTCCTCAGAACCGTTTTCCACAAGGTTTCTTTGAGAAAAAGAATTCAGCGAAATGGCAAGACTTATAAAAAAAAGTACTTTCTTCAACCTTGAACCGTTTTTGACCATGGAAGAAACGTTCTTTCGTTTCTAAATTGTATTAATTCATCAATTTATATACCAATTCCGTAAGAACCGGACCTTCCTTTTTGGTTGCAAAACCAATCCCCTTGGACTGGAGGTCCGCTTCATGCAAATATTTGATATTGTCAACCACTTTAGAAAGAGGATAATTTCTCGCAGCTTGTAGATACTCTCCCACAAAATACGGGTTAACACCTATCAACGATGCGATGACTTTATCTGAGGTATTTCTTGAATGATGTATCAACAATAGCTTGCTGAAATAGGAAAACAAACTATATATCGTCAATACCAATGGGTTATTTCCTGGATTTGCAGCAAAGTAATTGGCAATATTCATTGCTTTTTGCTTATTCATGGTACTCAATGATTTCTGCATTTCAAAAATATTGTAGTCTTTGCTTATGCCTACATATTGCTGTATAAGGGGTGCTGTTATTGTGTCCCCATCTTTAACATTTAATGACAACTTTTCAATTTCATTAGCCAGACGTTGTAGGTTGTTGCCAATGTTTTCTGAAAGCATCATTAATGCCTTCTCTTCAATCTTCAATCCATTAGATTGGCAATAACCTCTTATCCAATCAGGGACCTGATTATCATATAATTTTTTTGCATTCAGCAATACAGCGTGTTTCTCAAACGCCTTTCCAAACTTTGTTCGTTTGTCCAAGGATTTATACTTGTATCCAAATACGAGGATCGTACTACTTAGAGGGTTTTCAAGGTAGCTTGTAACTAATTTCTGTTTCTCCTCCTGATTCCATTCTCTAATTTCCTGTGCCTCCTTGACAATAACTACCTGTCTTTCACCCATCATCGGGTAGCGTTTTGCTGCTCCGATGATATCGGTCAACCCAGTATCTCTTCCATATACAATCAGTTGGTTAAATCCTTTCTGACTTTCTTCTAGTGCATTTTCTTCAATAGCAGAAATGATTGAATCAATAAAGAATGTTTCCTCACCTTGAAGAAAATAGATTGATGAAAAATTATTGTTTGATATGTCTTTTAGAATGATAGAGTAGTCAGCGCTCATGAACTCAAAGTTAAATCTTGGTTTTGGGTGTTAGCCTAGAATAAGCTCCTTTTTAATGTAACTTATAGAAAATCCTGACTCCTTCATCCGTCAACAGACCCGATTCATCCAATTACACAAGATATTTTGCCTGATTAGCATATTAAATAAACGTTACACTTCCTTTAAAAAAACATTAATTACTCCTAACTCATTATTTATTGAGTGGTATATCATCTCCTTTTGCATTAAACAAAGACTAATCTCCATTAATGAAGCACTTCTTGTTTGTTGTCATTGTATTATTCTCAGCCAGCAAATTAAAAGCTAACGATCCAGGAGATGGCTATGCAGTGGTTAAAACTGATACCATCTACGGAAAAATTAAAATCAATTTTGATGCGGGTTCCGTCATTGTAAAGCAAGATGGTGTTAACCGTATGTTTCTTTCTGATATAGAGTCTGTCACTATGCTCAATGAATCCAGGGACACCTACTATACCTACAGTATTGACGGAAAGACGAAATTCTATAAAGCCCTCGTGGTTGGTTCAAAGCCATTAATTGAAGATGAAGGCGTTCTTTATTGTGTTCTTGATGACTACCCAACTGTCATAGAAGAAAAAACACTCCAATCACTCTTTGGCAAGAAGGAGTTAAAAGAATACGTTTTTGTAAGAAACCTATCACTGAATAATGAAGAAGATTTGGTTGATATTTTTCGTTATTTCAATAGCTACCTTTAACTCAATCTTGAATTAGCTTTTTAAAAACAGGATCACGAAAGGTTCCGTTTTCAGTAATCTTTGAATACTCTACTTCACATTTTAGATCTGGTCTCAGCCAAACTGTTTTAAGAGGTTCGTGCACTTCTTCTTTGAGCGGAGCATCGCTTGTCACTCTTGAGATGAACTGTTGAGTCAGATGTTTAAGCATCTGGTCATCGAATCCTGAACCGACTCTTCCCTTATACCTAAGACCATCATTTGTTTCCTCTGCAAGTTGTAAGCTTCCAAAATAACGTTCACGATCACCTTCTCCTTGGGTAAAACCTATGATCAAGCAGTCACTGGTTTCTTTTACCTTCACTTTTATCCATGCATTCGACCGTTTACCGATCACATATTTCGCTTTCCTGTCCTTTGCTACTATTCCTTCAACTCCCAATTGCTTAGCAGCTTCAAAAAAGGTTTTTCCATCATTCACGCTTTCACTTATTCGATAATTTGTTTCACCATTCCTTACAGAATCGATCATCCACTGCCTTCTTCTCTCTTGTGGATCATTCAATAGTGGCCTCCCATCTAAATAAATACAATCAAAAAGGTAACAGTAAGCAGGGCTTCTTTTTGATTCAAAATCGAAATTTTTCTTACTCATTAACCGCCTAATCACTTTTTTAAAGTTTGCTTTACCTTCCTGATCAAGACAAACGATCTCTCCATCAAAAATGGCATTGTTAATTCTGAAGGCATCTTCCGGAACCCTCAACTCAGGGAATTGCTCTGTGATATCGTTTTGATTTCGGCTATATATTTTTAGCTGACCTTCATTGAGATAAATTAATGCCCTTATACCGTCCCACTTTAGCTCATAATAATAATCCCCAATTGGAACCTTCTTCGAGGCGTCTGCAAGCATTGGCTTGATTGGATGATCTAATAAGTTCATTTGTGGGGTATCCACTCGTTCAAGCAGCCATTCCTTATCCTTCATGAGGTGCATCCGGTATTCAGCACTTAATTCTTTTCCTGAAAGTCTGAAATAGAAACCATTCTTTTTCTCTTTGGTAATTTCATATCGTCCTTGAGCATATATCCACATCATTCCACCGCCATACTCCCCCTTTGGAATCTCTCCTTCAAATGATAAATACTTTAATGGATGATCTTCTGTTTGAACAGCCAGGCGTTTTACACCCGGCTGAGGTGGCATACCTCGGGGAAGAGCCCAAGATTTCAACACTCCCTCTTGTTCCAATCTTAAGTCATAGTGGAGATGGGAAGCATGATGTCGTTGTATGACAAAATGACTACCTGCACCTTCACTGTCCGTGATAAATGGTTCAGGAGTTTTATTGAAGTCCCTCTTTTTCTCGTAATCCTCCAGCTGTTCAGGTGTTTTGTGATTGTCACTAGCTGGTAAATTTTTGGTTGCAACAAGCCTTTTATCAGTATGAAGAGGGACTGCCCATCCACGAATTTGCTCCCATGCATCACCTTCATGTAAAACTTTTTCTAATGTTGTTTTAATATTCCAATCTGCTAATGATGCTAAATTTTCAAGATTCTCCCAGGTAATTGGAGTTGAAACGGTTGCTCCATTCCTGCCTCTTAGACTGTAAGGACTAATTATCGTTTGTGAAGGTCTGTTTCGGTAAATATCAACTAAAACTCTTCCTTGACGCGATTCTTTCTTGATGTGAAGGGTCGTATCCGGCTGTTTTGTAATAAAATCTGTCGCAATTTTCTTTGCTGTCTGAAAGCAATCCTCAAACGAATATCGTGGCTCAATTGGTGTTACAACATGCAATCCTTTCCCACCAGTCGTTTTCACAAATACATGATAATTGTAACGCTCTAAATGTTCTTTTAAGGTGAAGGCAATGGACTTCAAGGTATATAGGGTTAATGAACCATCTTCCGGAGGATCTAAATCATAAACGATATAATCAGGTTTATCACTAAACTCAGTAAATGAGTGTATCTGATGAATTTCAAGGCAAGCTAAATTGGCCAACCATACCAAGGTTGCTTCTTCTTTAGCCACCACATATTCTTTCTTTCGTTCTTTTCCTAGTCTCTTGTAATCAATCCAGTCTGGTGTCCAGTCAGGTCGGTGCTTTTGAAAAAATTGTTCCCCATTTATACCATCTGGAAATCTAACTAAAGAAAGAGCTCTCCCCCGAATGTGATTCAGTATGGTTGGAGCAAGCTTTAAATAATATTCAATAATTTCTGCTTTAAGAATCCCCTCATTCGGATAGAGTATCTTATCCAAGTTCGAGAGTTCAATTACTCGTTTACCTACCTCAACATGTATTTTTTTCTTGGCCATGAAACGTTTGACGGTTAATTCAAATGTTCCATCTGATTAAATTCATCGATATAGAACAATTTGCCTTGATAGATCAACTTATAGTAGGCGCAGTTATCATGAGGGAATCCATCCATGAAATTGAGTGGATAATTAAGGAGCCAACAAAGCAGAATTCTCATTGCTCTTCCATGCATACAAACCAAAATGTTTTGTGCCTCCTGTCTAAGTATTACACGCATTGCTTCTTTTTGTCGCTCCATAACTTCCAATGGACTTTCTCCTCCACCAACATTGAGATGTAATTCACCATTTCTCCAACCTTTCACAGTTTGCGAATAAAGATTCTTAGCTTCTAAAGTGGCCTTAATCCCTTCCTGACTGCCCCAACTAATTTCATCCAGGCCACCATGACTGATGTGAGGCAACCCAATATCAATGAATTGTCGGATGGTTTCTTGTGATCTCTTGAGCTTGGATGAAAAGACGATGTCAAATGGTACGTCCTTCAAGTGGTGAAAGGCTTTATCAGCCTGTAATCTACCCGTTTCATTTAAAGAGGCATCTACACCCCTTCCCTGTACCATACCTTGCTTATTTAGATCTGTTTGTCCGTGTCTGAGTATATAAATGCTTTTGCTTTTCAATGCCTATTTTCGTTGGTTTGCCAGGATATATGACAAAAGAACAGATTTTCCCTGAAAACCTTGATCTAGGTGCACTAAATAGTATGGGTCAGGGATGTATGGTAGAACATCTAGGGATAGAATTTACTGAAATAGGCAAAGACTATTTGATCGCCACTATGCCGGTAGATCATAGAACAAAGCAGCCGCTTGGACTGTTACATGGAGGAGCTTCCGTCGCACTTGCTGAAACAATGGGGAGTTTAGGGGCAACCCTATGTTTGGATCTAAACAAGCAATATCCGGTTGGTCTTGAAATTAACACAAACCATATAAAATCAGCAAATGAGGGGGTTGTTACGGGTAAGGCTCAACCAATTCACATAGGAAGAGGTACACAGGTTTGGAGCATAGAGATCAAAAATGACAAAAAACAGCTCGTTGCGATTAGCAGAATTACAATAGCTATATTAGATCGGAAGTAGAAAATAGGTGAATCGGATTTTACAAAAAATAGCACTTTCAAATCAAGAACAGCTTACTGATCTGTTAATTGAAGCAAATTATGCTTTTGCGGTATGGCAAATGCCAAATGAAGCGAAAAGTCATTTTATCATTTCTTTGAAAGAACCCAATAGGTTTAGCGAATCTCTCATCGACATTGGACCAGGCTTTATCATTAATCCTTATCATGAAAACCATCCCATCAGACCTTTTCACATCAGTGCAGATTTAGTTCTGGATGGTGAAAACGTACGAATCGACCCAAGGTTGAATGATTCAGCAATTGATCTATTTCAGAGGAAATTAAGAAGCAAAGTTAATGGTGGCAATACCCATGCTAAAAGAAATAATATTGCAAATGATCAGCCGAATCATTTGGACTTTGAGGGTTTAGTTAAGTCGGCCATTGAAAGCATAAAATCCGGACACTTTGAAAAGGTTGTACTATCAAGATTTAGGGAAGACCTATTAGCTAAAAACTTTTCTGCCTGGAAATTTTACAAAAAAATTGAATCTTCCTATCAAAATGCATTCTGTAGCATGTCATACATTCCAGGAAATGGGTTATGGATTGGTGCTACGCCGGAATTATTAGCTTCAGGCAATCCCAATGGTTTTAAAACAGTTGCACTTGCAGGTACTAAACGATTGGAAATGGGTCAGGAACTTAGCCAAATCGCCTGGACGCAAAAGGAAATTGAAGAGCAAGCATTTGTCAGTAGATACATCATCAATTGTTTTAAAAAGTTGCGCCTAAGAGAATTCCATGAGCATGGCCCAAAAACGATAAAAGCCGGCAATCTTGCACATCTTAAAACAGAATTTGAAGTGAAGTTTAATGAGGTTTCATTTGAAGGCCTCCTGGATCAGATGCTGGACCTACTCCATCCTACTTCAGCAGTATGTGGTATGCCAATAGAAAAAGCAAAGCCCTGGATTGCTCATCATGAAAAGTATGACAGGGAGTTTTATGCCGGATTTTTAGGGCCTGTATGCTACGAAAATGCTACTAACCTTTTTGTTAACCTTAGGTGCGCAAAGATTACCAACGGACGTATCCGTTATTATGCAGGCGCTGGAATCACTGAGGATTCCAACCCAGCAAAAGAATTTGAGGAGACTGAAATGAAGATCGATGTGCTCCGAACTCTATTAAAACAGCAATCCTGAGTGCTAAACCCTACTGTATTCAACACTTCTGAAATCTGTTTTCAATTAGGGGTCAAATATGCCGTGATTTCTCCCGGATCAAGAAATGCGCCTCTTACCATCTCATTTGCAAGAAATTCAAAAATCATTAAAAAGGTTGTTCCGGATGAACGGACCGCAGGATTTATAGCATTAGGTATTGCTCAGCATACCAAACAACCGGTTGTTCTGTGCTGCACTTCCGGTACTTCCTTGTTAAACTACGCACCAGCAGTCACGGAAGCATATTATCGCCAGATTCCATTAATCATTTTCTCAGCAGATAGACCCCCCGAGTTAATTGATCAACGAGATGGGCAAACGATACGCCAATTTGGAGCTTTGAAAAATCACGTCAAAAGGTCTATTCAATTGCCTGTCATTGAGTCTTCCAAAGACGAGGAGGAATTTCAAGAGCTCATTGTAGATGCGATAGAAGAATCCCTGGCATTGCCTATGGGTCCTGTTCACATCAATGTTCCCTTTAGAGAGCCGTTTTATCCTGAATTGACTCAAGAACTTAACTTTAATAAGCTGGACCTATCAAGTACTAGGTCAATTCAAAAAAATAAAACTTCGTTCTCTTTCCCAGCTGGAAAAAAGATTCTTGTACTTATAGGTCAGCAAGAGCCTGATAAAGACTTATCAGAGCTAACCAACAAGTTGAGAGCTAAAATTCCAATTTTGAGGTTTCCATTGAACAACTTAAGTTCAGGAATTCAACACGTGGACGGTTTTATAAATGATCAAAAGGAGTTGATTCCAGATATTCTTATTACCTCTGGGTTATCGGTCCTATCAAAAAAGCTTAAGACCTTTTTAAGAAAAAATAAACCTGATTGCCACCTACATTTTGACGAAGGAATGGTTCCTGTTGACACCTTCCAAACCAAGCCAGAATTAATCAACCAGCCAATTGAATCGGTTTTAGAAGACCTATTAGAAACAGAAGTAGATGAAGAATATATAAATAAATGGATATCCTCCGAATTGATTACAAAAACCACCATTACCAATGAGATGGAGTTATTGAGCTTTTCAGAAACCACAGCCACACATGCGGTTATCAATAGCTTACCTATTCATTCAATACTTCATTTAAGTAATTCTATGCCAGTAAGATATGCTGATTTATTTGGAGTAAAAGAAAGCATTAAATCATACAGTAATCGTGGCACAAGTGGAATAGATGGCTGTACCTCAACAGCATTGGGCACGGCCATGGTCTCGGATCGAACAAATATCTTACTGACGGGAGAATTAGCATTTTTTTATGATCGCAACGCTTTCTTTCATAATTACATGATTCCGAATCTTAAAATCATAATAATGAATAATCAAGGAGGTGGAATATTCCGATTGATTGAGGGACCTTCGAGTCTTCCGGAGCTAGAAGAATATTTTGAGACTCGCCATAGTTTTACTGCACAATATATTTGCGAGGAAAATAAATTCGATTATTATCCAATTCATTCCGAGAGTGAACTAAATACTCATCTAAATAAATTCTTCTCTGTTTCGGAAAAAACTGCAGTGATGGAAATTTTTACTGATCCTGAGGAGAACCAAAAAGCCTATAAAAAATTAAGAAGAAGCATCAATGAACAAGTCAATAAACTGGAACAAGGTCTTTGATTTTAAAGACATCACCTATGCAAAATCAGATAAAGTAGCACGAATCGCCTTTAATCGGCCGGAAGTAAGAAACGCCTTTCGCCCTAAAACTGTTGCAGAACTATATAAAGCATTTTTAGATGCGAGGGAAGACGTGAACATTGGAGTTGTTTTGTTAAGTGGAGAAGGTCCATCACCGAAAGATGGCGGTTGGGCTTTTTGTAGCGGAGGTGATCAAAATGCACGAGGGCATCAAGGATATGTTGATGAGGATGGAATGCCCAGGTTAAATATTCTGGAGGTTCAGCGGCTTATTCGATTCATGCCTAAGGTAGTTATAGCCGTTGTACCTGGATGGGCCGTAGGTGGTGGTCATAGTTTGCATACGGTTTGTGACCTAACACTGGCAAGTAAGGAACATGCGATCTTCAAACAAACTGATGCAGATGTTACCAGCTTTGATGGTGGTTATGGTTCAGCCTATTTAGCCAAGATGGTTGGCCAAAAAAGAGCAAGAGAAATTTTCTTTTTAGGACGTAACTATTCTGCCCAGGAAGCCCATGAAATGGGTATGGTGAACGCCGTAATTCCTCATGAGCAGCTTGAATCTGAAGCTTATCAATGGGCTCAGGAAATTCTTGAGAAGTCCCCTACCTCTATTAAGATGTTGAAGTTTGCTTTTAATTTAACTGATGATGGAATGGTAGGTCAACAGGTATTTGCAGGTGAAGCAACCCGTTTAGCTTATATGACGGATGAGGCTAAGGAAGGCAGAAATGCATTTCTTGAGAAAAGAAAGCCGAATTTTGATGATATTAAATGGATCCCTTGAGGTTTAGCAACCGTTCCCTTTAAGCGTTGCTGTCTTTCCATCAAATTGATATTCCAGGCCAAAAGTTCTCGCAATTATCTCAAGCGCATCTTTTGGCTTTTTCTTATTGAATTTAGCAGTAAGTCTGCATCCAATTAAGTTGGCGTCTTCGAAATTCACATTGATACCATAGACCTGCTCTAGTATATCTTTAACTTCGGCCATGTTGTTATCATTAAATGTAATCACCTTCGTTTTCCATGATAGGTAATTAGGGTTGTCATTATCCTTTTTGATGATTCCCTCATTTTTACTTAAAATCATGCCCATCTTTCCTTTTTCCAATTTGACAGATATGTCTTCATCTTCTTTAATCAACTCAACAAGGCCCGATTCAACACATACTTCAGTGCCTTTATCATCTGTCTTGATCAGAAATGAAGTCCCCAGCACTTTAATCGTTGCGTTATCTGTATGGATAATGAAAGGCCTATTCTCATCTCTTTCAATATCAAAGTAGGCCATTCCTTTGAACTTAACTTCTCTCACCTTATCATCGAAATGCACCATTTGGACAGAGGCATCACCATGCAAGGCTATTTTACTCCCATCATCAAATGATTTAGAAATATAATTATCGGGACTACCAACATCATTAAGTAGAAATAACAACCCAATGGCAAACACCAGCACTGCTGCTGCAGCGTATTTTATCCATTGATGTCTTAAAAGTATATGCTTTGTTTCTGCTTGATTTTCGACAATACTTGCAAGAATATCTGGTCTATTCTCAATATTTGGTTCAGACTCAAGCCAATACATTTTAGCATCAAAAAAGGCTTCTGCATTCTCTTTTGAGGAAGATCTCCATGTTTCAACCAATGATCTTTCGTCATCTGTTATTTCCTCGGTAAAATATTTTGCTAGTAATTCCTCCATTTAACTCTTAACATCTGATTATTAACAACTTACAATTGAATTCCCCCTTACTAATGATTAAAATTTATCCCATTTGGGATCATAATTTATTGGAACCAAATCAGCAGTTCTCTCCCATGACATGTAACCATAAATTGTTATCCCAAATTTATTAACTATTTGACCCGTTAGATCAAGTTTGACCGGACCTTTCAATAATCGGATGATCGATACCTGATTACTCGGTTTCTTTTCTAATTCTCCATTATCAGCAAAGTACGCTGCATTCATTCTTTTTGCAAAATCACTGGTTTCTAAGAAATTCATACTCTCTTTTTCTTTTTTGTACTCGACCAGCAAATTCTCGCTAAACTTTAATTGATAGTAATCACCTTTAAATACGATAATATCTTGCTCATCCAACTGATAAGCTTTTGATAGATCAAAGTTTTCTATTTCCTTGATTTGATAAATTCTAAAACCCTCCTTTTTTAATTCACCTTTCAGTAGCGATTTTTTAAAGTGAGTGAATGAACCCAAATAGCTTCTTTTTCTATTTTTTAGCCAAACCTTATTTTCTGATTTAGAGGATGGTTGCTGATTTCTAAACCTAATTTTACCTCTGAATCTTAAATCATCAGATTTCTTTTTGAAGGTTTCGAGATAATAGTCAATTGTATACCCTAGTGCTTCATTTCTAATCACCAGTACCTCATCGGCATAAGCAGATAGTGAATTATCCTTTTGATCAAAATAAAAGTGAATCACCTCTGGATTCTCAATCACACATGATTTCGATAAGGAGGATGAACCTAAAAGTTCCTGTTTAAACGTCTCATAATGAAAGCTCCAACTATTTTCATTACCCCTTTTAGTAATTCGGTTAGCTATAATTTCCACTTCCTCTAACTGCCCTAAGTCGGTTGTAAACTGATGGTCTTGAATTCGTGAGCCTCCGTTATATTCCGAAATTTGGTATACACCATTTATATACCCAACATGTGAAAACACAAGATCATAATAACCCGGAGGAATTGATTCAAGCCGATAGTTTCCATCAATATCCGTATAGTTGCCAATATTTGTACCATCTAAAAAAATGTTAGCGCCGCTCATGGGGTTTCCTTCGTCATCAAGAAGCTTTCCAGAAATATTAAAGAAATCCTTTTTCCGAATGGATTGGTTTTCGGGCTCTTTATAGTTCAGTATTATTTGATCCTTATAAAAAGAGTAGGCCAAACTGGTACCTACCAAGAGCTTTGATAGCGCCCTATCGATTGGTTGATCGACAAATGAAATGGAATATCTGCTTCCTTCGGGAAATATTTCCGAGTTATAGCTAAAGAAATAACCGGTCTGAGCACTTAAAGTGTCAAGAATTATTTCAAGTGGCACATCATTGAATGTCGAGTTAATTAGTTGATTTCTCTTGTTCTGAGCCATCAAAAACAGAGGTGTGAGCACTGACAAAACGAGCAAATTAACCCGCATCGGTCATTCCTTTAAGGTCTTGTAAGTTTTCACGCAGCACTTTTAGTGCTTTACCCATTTGAACTTCAACTGTTTTCACAGAAATGCCTAAGTGATCCGCAATTTCCTGGTATTTAAGCCCTTCGAACCTACTTAGTTTAAAAATCTCACTACATCGTGGGGGCAACTTATCGATTTCCACATGAATCCGATTTCGAATAATGTCAGGATCATTAAACTCAGCGTTATCCTGGTAACTTGACTCTAAGAATTGAATAACATGTTGCTTATATCCGTCTTTAACTTTCTCATGCTTAATGGCATTGAGGCATGAATTATGAACAGATCTATACAGGTAACTTTTAATGGAAGAGTCTGGTAATAATGTAGTGCATTTTTCCCAGAATTTAACAAAGACCTCCTGGACAATTTCTTCTGCTTCCGCTTTCGTATCCATGAAGCGTGCGGCATATAAAACCATAATTCCATAATACTGATTGAACACGAGTTCGAAAGCACGTTTATCTTTGTTTCGTAGTTGTTCTACAATTAGTCCCTCGTTTTCCAATAGTAGTGATTGTTGAATCTTTAAATTTCCGGCTAAAGTTAGAAGAATTTCTAAAAGAAGAATCTTACACATCCCTTATCAATGAGACGGAAAGAACAGTTAAACGGTTGGCCAGTGAATGGTCAAGTAATTCAGAACATTTTTCTTTCATTACCTCCGGCTCCACAGGTCAACCCAAGAACATTAGCATCAGCAGAGAAAAGCTAGATTATAGTATTGAATCCACATTCAAGGCCATAGACCCGGAAAGAGAAATCAGGAGTGCATTAATGTGTATCAATCCTTCCTTCATTGGAGGAGCTATGGTGGTTTTTCGGGCATTAAAAATGAATCTCGATCTATACATTATTGAACCCACACGAAATATTAATGAGGCACTTCCCTCAAATTATAAAGCAGACCTTGTATCACTCGTACCCATGCAATTTGATACCATGAATGAAGATACGATTGCTAGATTCAAAAACATTTTGGTAGGTGGAGGTCCTGTTGGCCCTAGAAAAAATAGTAACCATCAAAGCTCTATTTACTCGACGTATGGCATGACAGAAACAGTTTCACATGTAGCCTTACGTAAAATTGATGAGGAATTATTTAGGACTACCGGCGATACTGAAGTATCACTCGCTGATGATGGCTGTCTTCAGTTTAAGGGTAGAATAACAGACAATAAATTACTCAAGACCAATGATTTAGGTAGCATTATTTCTTCCACCTGCTTTCAATGGATAGGTAGAAAAGACTTTATAATTAACTCTGGAGGAATAAAGTTGAATCCTGAAGAAATTGAGAAAAAGATTCGACTAGCGAATGATGTAGATTTTATTATTAGTTCTTTACCGGATAAAACGCTAGGTGAAAAAGTAGTTTTAGTGATTAATGAGAAACCAAAAGAAGGCATAGATTTTTCAGCACTCAATAAGTACGAAAAGCCCAAAGCTATCTATGATAATGTTAAAATCGAACGAACAGCAAACAATAAAATAGATAGAATAAAGACGAGAGAGAACCTTCTAAATTCGTATGGATGAAGTTTGAACTAGCCTTCCAAACACAAAGTATTCCTGCTCCATTTGCTTACAGTGCTTTGCTCGTTCTGGAAGTTTCGTCTTATCTAAATATTAAACTTAACCTGTTGTGCTAGTTAGTTTTCTTGTGAATTTGTGATTGAAATGAAATGCAAA
>CAYWOQ010000017.1:17819-58663 GCA_964459925.1 uncultured Roseivirgaceae bacterium | reverse complement strand
AGAATCAAACTTTTTGGACTAATTATTAAATCCTAATGCATAATCGAGGTTTAATTACCTAAATACTACGAACTAAACCTATTTAAGTATTTCAACAGCTAATTAACCATTTCCCACTCTAAGTTTCCTATGTACTTATACTTCACCATTCATGGCAAAGAGGTAAATCCATTCATTATCACAGAGGTGGCGAACAGATTCATGCTTTTCTAAGATCTTACTCATCTCATCTACCGGTGCTTCAAAGATCACATTCAGGCGCTGAGGTTCGTGCTGGTATTTCTCTCCATCATTCACAGATTGGAAAGGTAGCCCTACCCTTAGATCGCCTGCGAACCCTTCTAGTACACCCACTCCTCCCACAACATTGTGTAGAGTTTTATTTCCTGATCCAAATCGTCTATTATCTACAGTGGAGGTATAATACTGAAGGTTGATCCAGCTTGTCACCACCATTGGGGCCGTCATGATCAGCTCAAGCACACCAAATCCTTCGTCCTTTTTCCAGTTCGTCCTGATATTCATATACTAGGCCAATATTACCATACATACTACCCATTGGACTTCTCAGATCCAATGTCTCAAACTCTTTCAGTGATTTAAGAAAGTATTCAAGAGCTCCAAGGTAGTTACCACGGCTCCCATATATAATCCCTATTCCTTGATAGCTTCTGGCCAGCCTTAGGTTATCCTTGAGCTTTTCAGAATAATTTACTGCAGTCATGTAATTATCGAGGGCTTTATCTAAATCTCCTTGATAAAAGAACAAATTCCCTATTTCAATTAAGGTGCCAGCAGTACTTGAGCTGGCTTTCGTGGACTCAAAAATTTTAATTGTCTCTTGATAATAGTTTAGTGCCTCCTCACAATCTCCAATAAACGAGCGGAGCTTCCCCAGACCATTACCAGACCATCATAGGCATCTGCGATACCATCCAGATAGTTTATTCGTTTAGAAATTTCTAATGCTGTCTGATGATATGATTCAGACTTTTCGTATTCACCCATCTCTAGATGTTGCCAAGCCAGTTGAACGAGTGCATCTACTTCTCCTTTAGCATAATTGGTAGATCTTGCAAGATGGAGTGCTTTGCTTGCATATTGAATCACACTGTCTGAATCAACTTCAAGATACTGACTGGCTAGCAATACGTATAGATCCACTCTTTCATTTTCTGTGATGTCTGTTTTTAAAATAATTGCTATGGAATCAATTTTTTTCAGATTTTGAGCAGAAGTGGATACACTTACAACTAGTATAAGACAACTAATGATGATTTTCATATTCACAAAATAATTAACAAGAACGAAATGCATATGTGACTTGAAGACTTTCCAGCCTGAAATAAAGAACCTCTAAAACTGGGAAGAAATTAGAAAGAAAAGCAGTCAGAAAGATTACTCAAAGTCAGATTTCATAGTTTTTAATAAATTTTCAATCTACATCCTCAATTCCAACAATACTACACACTCTACGTGCTGTGTCTGAGGGAACATATCTACTGGTTGGATTTTCTTCACCTCATACGATTGACCTAATATTTCCAAATCCCTTGCCTGGGTGGCAGGATTACAGCTAACATAAACTATACGGTCTACTTTCAAATCGGCAAGTAATTGGGTAACTCTTGGATGCATGCCAGCTCTAGGTGGGTCCGTTATGATCACGTCTGGTTTACCATGATTATTAATGAATTCATTGCCCAATAAGTCTTTCATGTCTCCGGCAAAGAAATCCGTATTTTCTATACCATTGATTTCACTATTAATTTTTGCATCTTCAATTGCAGCACCTACATATTCAATACCGATAACTTTCTTTGCTGACCTGGCCACAAAGTTGGCAATTGTGCCCGTCCCAGTATAGAGATCATAGACTAACTCCTCACCCTTTAAATCTGCAAAATCAGCAGCTATTTTGTAAAGCTCATGGGCTTGCTGAGAGTTAGTTTGATAAAAAGATTTGGGACCAATCTTGAACTTTAAATCACCCATCCGTTCCATGATGTAATCTTTTCCACTGAATAGTTCTACTTCCAAGTCACTAAATGAATCATTCCCTTTTTCATTCACGACATACATCAGTGAAGTGATTTCGGGAAACTGATCATTCAGAAATTTCATCATTAAGTCAATTAACTCCTCATCACGATAGTGAACTTGAAGGATCAACATAATGTCACCTGTAGATGCTGTACGAATAACCAGGTTTCTAAGAAAACCTTCTTGCTTTTTCACATCATAAAATGAAATGTTATGATTATCCGCAAAAGCCTTCACTTTCAAGCGGATTTCGTTAGATGGATCTGCCTGCAAATGGCACTTATTGATATTAACAATTTTATTGTACTGCTTAGGGATATGAAAACCTAGTCCGGATCTTATCTGTTTTTCCCCACTCTCAATTTCTTCTTTTGTGAGCCATCGGAAATTTGAAAAGGTGAACTCTAATTTATTTCTGTAAAAAGTGCTTTGTTCGGAACCTAGAATAGGCATTACTTCAGGTAACTCAAGACCACTAAGTTTTCTTAGGTTTTCCTCCACATGTTCTTGCTTGAATTTTAATTGAGCGTCATAGCTCATATGCTGCCACTTGCATCCTCCACATAGCCCAAAATGTTCACAGAAAGGCTGCGTACGAAGCTCGGATTTCTTAATTATTCCCGAAACTACCGCTTCCAGGAACTTCTTCTTCTTGCTGACCACCCTGGCACTTACAACATCTCCAGGGACCGTCTCCTTTACAAATACTACTTGTCGATCTATGCGACCGACACCCTTTCCTTCATATGATATACTTGTTATTTCAAGTTTATCTACAATTTCCCCTTTTTTCATCATACAAAATTAGCATTTTGATGTGCGGTACTTACAGGGTTTTTATTAGTTTAATTGTTCCATTGGCAAAGTGATGAGAAGAGTCTGGCTATATATATTTTTGGTTACTTTTTTTCTGGGTTCTAAAGCCTTTCATATTGTGGGGGGAGAAATTGAATTTATCTACTTAGGGGATGGGATGTATCGGATTAATCTGATCCAATATTTCGATGAAGCCCAGACCCAGAATCCAGGACCTGATCCAACGGTAACAGTATACATTTTCCGAAACAGTGATAATCAACTGTTATCCAGTCATGTATTATCATTCGATACATTAGAAGTAGTTGAGTACACGAACATCGAATGTGCCATTGAAGAACTCCAAACTTCAAGAATATTTTATACAGCCGATATTGAGTTGAATCCCCAATTCTATGCAGACCCAGAGGGTTACTATATCCAATGGGAGCGATGTTGTAGAAACTCCGCCATTGATAATATTGTCAACCCAGACGGAACAGGCATGAATTATGTCTTGGAAATCCCACCATTGATGAAAAATGGACAAATTTTTAAGAACTCATCCCCTATCCTCTTTAAGCCTTTAAGTGATTATGCCTGTATTAATCAACTCTATTATACGGAGTTTACTGGAATTGATCCGGATGGAGACTCTTTAGTTTATTCGCTTATATCTCCTCTAAATAGTTCTTCTCAGGTAGCATTGCCGGTACCTCAACCGAAACCGCATTTCAATGTTGCCTATAAAGATGGTTTCTCCGAAAACAATATGATTCCTGGCTCACCTCCTCTTCGAATTAATAGCAGAGGCTTACTCACGGTTAATCCAAGTGAAACGGGTCTCTTTGTATTTGGAGTCAAAGTGGAAGAATTCAGAGATGGCGAAAAAATCGGAGAGGTCCGACGCGACTTTCAAATGCTTGTAGTGGATGGTTGCGAACCACCAGATCCACCAGTTGTAGATATAGCTATCCCAGGATTGCCAGATTTTGATCCTGAAAACGACATCCTGACATATACAGTAGCCGACGCCAAATGCTTTGATTTCGTAGTATCAAACATTACCGGTGGGGAACGAATTTCTTTAAGAGCGGAGGGAGTCAATTTTGATGAAGACCTTAATGAGATTTTTTCTTTTAGAGATTCATTGAATTTTACAGGTGATGATTTAGTTGTAGAAATTTGTATTCCCGATTGCCCACCTGTTAGAGATGCACCTTTCATACTTGATTTAATAGCAGCAGATGATGCCTGTCCTCTTCCACAACTGGACACGATGCGGCTTACCATTCAAGTTCAGCCGCCACCAAATCAAAAGCCCTTACCGTCAATTAGGGAGCTAACAGTTGTACAGGAAGAAGATAATGATCCAATTTTTAAAAGAACGATTTCGGCTTCAGATGCTGATAATGATGAACTGGAATTTTCCCTTTATGTGGAAAATGTAGAAGATCCTACCATATTTGGTTTCGACTTTAACATCATCAATAGTGACCTTGGAATAATCGAAGGAGAGTTTTTCTGGGATACTGATTGTACGGTATATGATTTCACAGCAACAAACCAATTCGACATCAAAGTATTGGTCAATGATACGGATCAGTGTGATGTACCTGGTGACACAATAGATATTAGCGCCCGTGTAATTCTTCCACCCAACACCGACCCTCAGATAACCATTGATGGAGCCTTGCCCAATCAAATCAACCTGGGCTCAACATTAAATTTCGATGTAATAGCCAGTGATTCTGATAATGATGATGTTTCCCTACGTTTAATTGGTGGCAACTTCAGTCCCGATTTTTATGGAATTCAGTTTGAAGGTGCAGATGGAAACAGCTCAATAGAGAGCTCATTTATATGGGATTTAGCATGTAATGCCTCGATTTATAATGATGGTCAAGAGTTTGAGTTATTGTTTATAGCAGATGATGACGATCGATGCAAGGAAAAGAATTTTGATACCCTACGGCATGTAGTTACGGTCAATTACCCGCCAAACGCCACGCCAGAATTTCTTTCTATTGACCGATTCCAGTCGGTGCGAGTGAATGAATTTATAAAAATTCCAGTCAATGCAATTGATTCGGACGGAGATCAAATTCGTTTGGCATTTGATCCTAGTTTTAGACAACCAGCGTCCACTTCATTAAACCTGGAACCTGTAGAAGGACAAGGAGAGGCTACAGCATTCATTGAGTGGCAACCGGAATGTTCCCTCCTGCGATTTGGTGAACAGAGCTCACTATTGGATGTGGTTCTTATGGTAACAGACGATGCATGTCCAATTAGTAGTAGTGACACCTTAAAAATTACCTTCGAAGTTTTTGACGATGCAGAAAGGCAAAACGAATTCCTGCCTCCTAATGTATTTACACCCAATGGAGATGGGGTGAATGACTCCTTTACCCTTTCAGGAAATTTTGACATTAATCAGAACCTGCCTCCTGATAATTGTGATAACTTCTTTGAATTTATCGTGATCAATAACCGAGCAGGGGCACCTGTTTTTCGTTCTGAAAACCGTGATTTTAGTTGGTCAGGCGGCGGATTTCCTGCCGGTATTTATTACTACCTCATCAAATACACGAATACCGAATTCAAAGGGTATATACACTTAATTAGATGATTAGAATCCAATACCTACTCTAAATCCTCTCGCAAAAAATTCAGCATCTCTATAGGCCCAGTAATAGTCTATTCGCATAAACTTAAAAATATGCTCAATCCCTGCGCCAAGCTCCACATAATTACCTATCTCTTTAGTGGTCAGGTAGTTGGTTGAGGCAACAGCCTGTAGATTGAGTTTCTTAATCAAAGGAAGCTTGTTAAAAATAAATTCATTGAAATGATGTTCGTAGTGCGCCTCAAAGAAATAGCCTGACGTACTGAATTGATAAAAAGGTAATAATTCAAACTTAACAATGGTGCCCACATCACTAAAGGAGGTTTCGTTACCATTGAAATGTTTAAAGTCTACGAATGTCAATTCCTTATCATTTATGAAGCCTCCTCCAGATACCGCTACACTACTCCGCCCGACAAGACCTAACGAAAAATCATCTGTAATCAGAAATTCAACAAAATCATAATTCAGGTCAATTCCCAGAACATTAAATGCTCTTTTGTAAGTAAAAGTTAGTTCGGGATATTTTGATGGGTAAATGAATTTTCGATCTGGTCTGGTGGCATAGGTTTGTTTAAACCGGAAACGGAACCTTGCTGTGGCAATGAGTGCCTGATGAGGTAGAAACCCAGTGCTAGTGAGTTCTTCATTTACAGGCTGATTGCTCGTAAAATTGACATCTTCATCACGTGCCCATGTAAAAGTAGTGGTATTCGCTAGCGTATCTCTAGCAGCATATTCCAAATTGCCCGTAAAAAGAATCCCATTTTTTACCTCTTGCTGAAAACGTGCGTAAGCAAAAGATTTTTCAAAGATCTTCATGTAGTTAGCACCTCTCACCAATGTCACGTAAGAGTTAATGAAAGGTGAAATAGATTCACTCTCATCAAACTGTGAAATGTATCGTCCCCCACCCGCATAGAACCGGGTAAACTTATCGTCTAGTTTTCTGTAACTACCTTCAAGTTTTGCATTAAAACGCTCATTGGAAAAACCATACCTCAGAGATGGTCGTATCCAATATTTTGTACGACCTTTTTCCTGATGCCAGTAGGTAGGTTGTATTTCTGGCACAAAGCCTTCTACCGTATTAAACTGGAAAATGCTAATTATTGGAGGTATTGACCAGTAATCCTCATTGACGCTATTGAAGCGTGTATAACCAGATAAGAAAATTTTACCGAGCGTTAGTTTATTTCGTTCATTATCAACTGAGTCTTTATAAGGAACACTTTCCTTTACAACTCTAATGCTATCCTTAACCCGATAATCTTCTACCTCTATAGCTGTTAAAGGAACAGGTCTAATATTTTTCCAATATGTTGTGTCTCTTTCATTAGAGCCCTCTTCAACCAGTAATACCTGCGGTGTAAAGTCATCCTCATGAAATAAGTCTTGTTCTATTGATTGACCGAATTTCTCTTCATATAAATTGTATTCTTTATAAATCTCATAATTAGGTTCAACTTCATAATTGGAATACACACCGATGTAATATCCACTCCCTTTAAAGCCAAAAGCACCAAATGTGAAAGCGTATTTCTGTGAAATTGGCATCCAAATATCTTGGTCAGTAGGAGCAAATACCTGGTTAATTTGTAATGAATCGATAAACTCTAAACCTCTTGCTTTCGTGACCATGAGATCAATTGTATGGAAGCGCCATTCATCTTCCATGATATAAATAACACCTTCAAAGACTGGGTCTGTAGATCTTTTTGGGATTACTTTAATCTTATTAATCAGCTTTCCGTTTTCCTCAAAGTAGCCCAGCCATTCAAAATCATACATGATAAATGCCTGACCAGAAATGGGAGATATATATTCTCTTTCCTGACTTAAATCAATCGATTTGTTATATGGATTAATATTAAAGTCGGAGGCCTGATTAAAACTAAACGCCTGTTCATCTCCACTTACTTTAGAACTAATCATACGTTCAGACACTTTATCTGCTCGCTCGAAAGAAAATTCAGAAACGGACTCAGATAAGTAGACAATTCCTGTATCCACCGTGATTTTTTGACCTAAAATTTTATCCGGCCGATCATTCAATATAAACAGCCCTTTTAAATAGGCATCAGCTTTGAAAGCATTCACCTCATTTTCATAAAATTTTCTTTTTTTCATTGCCTCACGAATTACCCGGTACGCAGGATCTTCATCACCTGCTGTCACTACAACCGTTTGCAATTGCAAGGCTTGCTCCTGCATAACAAAATCTATTTTCAAAGAATTACCTTCAGGAATTGTTAATGATTTTTCTAATACTTTGTATCCCACATGTTGTGAAACAATCGTATGATTACCGGGGGGCGTTTTTAGAATGAATTCACCCGCTGAGTTAGAGGTTGTACCAATTGTTGTCCCTTTAATGTAGACGGTTGAAAAAGGCAGTAGTTGTCCGGTTGTGCTTTTAGTAACACCTCTAACACTTGTTTGTGCAAAAGCCACTAAAAAGGTGATAGAGAAAATAAGACAAAGAACCAATCTCATAATTACAGGTTTTAACTTGTCACATAATGCATGAAAGATGCCAAAGGTTGCACTCATTTGTAATTATTATTCAAACTATATTATGATTAAGAAATTATAATTTCGTTCTAGGTGTTTAACTCCATCGGACATGTCATTACGTATTGTTTTGGTGTAAAACTCATTTAGGCTAAACTTGGAAATATTATTATTTCGATCGGTTATCGATTAGTATGCAAAAAGTAGCAATTATTACAGGCGGTTCTTCAGGAATTGGAAAATCTTTGGTCTTCAAATATGCTGAAGAAGGTTATGCAGTTGTTTTTACCGGAAGAGACCAAAACAGGATAAATGAAGTAGCATCAGCATTGGGTGATAAACCTCATTTAGCACTTGAGTTAGATGCTGCAAATTCTGATGACAATCAAAAACTGGTAGAAAAAACAATTAAGGAATTCGGTAGACTAGATGTCCTTATATGTAATGCTGGTATATCTATGCGTGCGCTTTTTGAAGATGTAGACCTCTCCGTTTTCAAGAAACTCATGGATATTAACTTCTACGGTGCATTGTATATCACCAAGTTTGCACTTCCCCACCTAATAGAAAGCAAAGGGACCATCATAGCTATATCCTCGATTAATGGTAGACGATCTACACCAGCAAGGTCAGCATATACTTCCTCAAAGTTCGCAATAGAAGGATTTTTTGAAACGTTAAGAACGGAAGTGATGACCAGAGGAGTACATGTGTTAGTCGTGTGCCCTGGATTCACCAACTCCAATATTCGCAACGCTGCATTAACTGCTGATGGAAAATCTCAAGGAGAATCTCCTCGAAATGAAAGAAAAATGATGAGTTCAGAGGAAGTTGCGGAGCAGACCTTCAAAGCGTATAAGAAAAAGAAGAGAGATTTAGTTTTGACTTTCGAAGGTCGTTTAGCTATTTTCTTAAATAAATTCATCCCTTCTTGGGTAGACCGGCAGATCTATAACAGGATGAAAAAAGAACCGCACAACCCCCTCAAATAGATTTTAATCTGTTATTTCTGATAAATACCTCTTCACCGTTCCAAAGAATCTTAGTCCAGATTTTTGACGTGTTTAGCACGGTAACTTTATGACCCTGATTGATGAGCTCTATTGGTTCTGCCCCAGCGGAAGGTCCACGCCGCAATAGCGTTTGATCCATAACCACAATTGCTTTATCAGGAACCTGATAGTTGACAACTCCCAGTAGGATTAAAAATGTGAATACCTGAAAGATAAACGGGAAATATGCTCTTATACCCTGACGAAATTTAACATATACATACGCAGATAGAAGAACAGAAAAGGAGAGCAATAACAAAACAATAGGAATCCTGAATTTTGACAAAAGAGCTAAAAAGTAATCGATATCATTATATTGATATCCGTTTAGATCAAATGTTGATGCCAGCTCTTTTATTTTACCAACAGATTGCCGATCGCCTGTTTTCCTGTAATAGAGATCCAGATAGAATAATGCATTTGAATAATTCCCACTTGCATCCTGAATAAACGACATTTTAAGAAGCATTGAGGATGAGATTTGATCGTTTTCAAATAGTTCCTCATAAAACGTATATGCTTCTGTATATTTCTGTGCTTTGAATAGAGAATCAGCATATTGAAGACGATCCGTAGATCCAGCTAAGCTTATTAATGAAAGTACGGTGAAAAGAAATATTAATATCCCTTGCTTTATTCCTGTAATCATGTGGTAAAATTGAACAAGATTTCTATTTTTGCATCCGCAATTTAGAAAACGGGCTCTGAATTGCACTTCTTTTTTCTCCGAAAGGAGTTTTAAGGTGATATTTTCTCCTTATTTCCCAACAGTTTCGAGAAGAAAAAGTTGATATAAACAAGACTGGCTAGCTCAGCTGGTAGAGCAACGCCCTTTTAAGGCGTGGGTCCTGGGTTCGAGCCCCAGGCCAGTCACTGAGAAATCTTGGCTTATCAGCCAGGATTTTTTTGTTAACTAAACCTGAAGTTTTCCACGAAAGATGTAAAGCTAGCTAACTAGAATTAGCATTGTGCAACTTCTACATTATAAAAATGAGAAATGTACTTACGGCAATTGCAGTTATCTCACTACTTGGGTGTAGGGATAGCCCTTCACTTAACGCAAATAGTGAAATAAAATCCATTGTAAGATTATTGGACAAGGCAGAAAGGCTTAAGTTCTCAAAAACAGATTCATCATTATTCTTTGCTCACCAGGCCCTTAATTCATCAAAAGCGAATGATTACAATGAAGGAATTGGAATCACTTCTTTGATCATTGGAGAAATTTGTTTCGAAAAAGGAGAGTACAAAAAGGCTAATTCTTTTTTATTGGAATCAATTGAAATATTCGAAAAGTACGAGAATTTCTCAGCTTTAGGGAAAGCCTATAATTTCATCGGACTTATTTTTCAATCTAACGGCCGCTTTGATTTAGCCAGATCAAATTATTCCAAGGCCTTAAAGGTGTATGAACTTTCAAATGACAGTAAAGGAATTGCCGAGACCTACGGGAATTTGGGACACTTAAATGAAAAAATTGGAGTTTATGACAGTGCCATTTACTACAACAGTCAGGCAATAAGACTTTACAGAGAAATTTCAGACAGCATAGGGATCGCAATTATCTATGATAATAAAGGCAGTGTTTATGAAGATCAAGGAGATTATGACAATGCAAGAGATAATTTCCAACAGGCTTACCTTATAAATTCAACACTCAATAATGAACTAGAGGCATTAATCAATAGAAATAATATTGCTGATACTTATAGAAAAACAAGGCAATTTCAAAAAGCAATTGACCTCTACAAAGAGGTAGCCATAAAAGCAAAATCACTTAACCAATCTTATCAGTTAAAAAGTGCCTATCGAGACCTATCAAGAACCTATTTTCCTTTAAAAGATTATGAAACTGCTTACCTATACTTGGATTCTTGCTATGCAATATCCGATGAACTGGCAAGACAGGAAATAGCAAGAGGGATTGAGGAAACAAAGTCAGTTTTTGAGGTTGAGCGGAAACAGCGTCAGATTGAATTATTGGAAAAAGAGAAACGCATTAATCTCATAATCAGAACGTTACTTATTTCGTTGGCTATTTTACTACTAATCATAGGTGTTCTTGTCTTTTTTCAACTTAAAACACGCATGAAAAAAAATCAATTACTTTTTGAAGCTGAAAAGAAGCTAGCAGCAGCACGTCAAGAGCAATTGGAAACAGATTTGGATTTAAAAAAACTACGAGAGGAGAAAATGTATCAGGAAATGGAAAATATGAGTAAAGAACTCACTGCTAATGCATTGAATATCATTCGTAAGAATAAATTTTTAAGTCAATTGAAAAAAGAGCTTAAAGCAATGAAGTCCTCAAAAGATGATGGACTTAACAAAGGAATAAAAAAAATAATTAGGTCAATAAACTACACCTTTAGCATTGATGATGATTGGCAAGAATTTGAGTCTATTTTTCAACAAGTCCATGAAGGTTTTTTTGAGCATTTAAGAAAGGAATTTCCAAATCTAACGGCCACAGAAACAAGGCTCTGTGCCATGTTGAGATTAAACCTAGAGGCTAAAGATATGGCCACCATTATGGGAATCTCTCAGGATAGTTTACGAATAGCCAGGTACCGTCTCAGAAAGAAGCTAAAAATGGATAAAGGAGCCAACCTTTATAGCTTTATGATGAATATAGGTTAAGTAACTGATATACAATTATTTATAAATATTTGTTGCTTTTTTGTTTACACTCCCACCCCAATTCTTTCCTTTTTGTTGACATGATTTAATGGTGAGGTAACACGGTTATCTGCTTTTTTGTATTCAAAAATTTGATTCCTAAATCTCAACAATCATGTCCATGAAAAAAATCTTACTACTATTTGTTGTTACCTTCTTAATAGGCTTTGTATGCAGTGCACAAGGCGCCCTCGATCTTTCGATAATTAAAACGGGCGAAGTAGAAGACCTAGACGTTTCAACAGACGATGCTGAACAAGAAAACGATGCAATAGACGCACTCAATGATGATGATATCGATGCTGGATGGGAAGGTGAAGACGGTGACGCGAATATCTTAACTGCTGGTCTAAGGTTTCAGAATGTCGCTATTCCAAAAGGAGCCAAAATAGACTCAGCTTTTTTTGTTGTTGTATCTCATGAAGCAAAAACTGCGGATGATGTTGCTAGACTCACTATCTACGCGGAAGCAACAGATAATGCAGCAACATTTAATGAAACAGACCTAATTACCGACAGAGTTGGCACTAACGCTAAAGTGGCATGGACGGTTGATGAAGAGTGGGGTCTATGGACCACAGAACGAAGCGTGGATATAAGCTCTGTAGTTCAAGAGATTGTAGATCGTGATGGATGGGTATCGGGGAACGCTATTGCGTTTATCGTAACAGGAGAAGATCAAGGCCCTAGTGAAGTTGAAAATGCAAGAGAATGGCAGTCTTTTGAAAATATAGCTGACCCAGGAGATGGAGGAAACGGACAAAACTACCCAGAAAGAGCACCAAGACTTATTGTCTATTTTGATGGATACGACGGTGAACCGATTGAAATAGACAGAGGAATTAATTCATTCGCTCGTGGAGCATTAGACCTTTACATAGTTAAGACCGGTACCGCAACAGATGAAGATGATCCATCCATCACTTTTGATGCTTCAACAGACGATGCAGAACAAGAAAATGATGAGATTGATGCACTTTTTGATGATGATATCGATGCTGGATGGGAAGGCGAAGAAGGAGATGCAAATATCTTGACTGCCGGCCTTAGATTTCAGGACGTACAACTTCCGGAAAATGCTAAAATAGATTCTGCATTTTTAGTTGTTGTATCCCATGAAGCTAAATCTTCGGCTGACGTGGCTAACCTTACTATTTACGGAGAAGCAACTCCAGATGCAGCCACTTTCAACGATATCGATTTAATTACAGATAGAGTGAGCACGGAAGCTCAAGTAGAATGGACCGTGGATGAAGAATGGGGATTATGGACTACTGAAAGAAGTGTAGACATTAGTCCTATCATTCAGGAAATTGTTGGTCTTGATGGTTGGGAATCTGGTAACTCTATTGCGTTAATAGTTACCGGTGAAGACCAGGGGCCAAGCGAAGTTGAAAATGCTCGTGAATGGCAATCTTTTGAAAACATTGCAGATCCGGGAGATGGTGGTGACGGACAAAATTATCCGGAAAGAGCACCAAGACTTGTGATTTATTTTGGTGGATACAATGGAGATCCTATTCAGGTTGACCTAGGAATTAATAGCTTCGCAGCCTTGTCAGTAGACGAAAATACAGGTATCACAGCAGAGATATATCCTAATCCGGCTTCTAATCTTTTGAACCTGATTTTACCATCATCTCAGGAAGCTTCAATTTCATTAACAAATATCGATGGTCGACTTATTCGTGAGTTTAGCAATAATGGTTTAAAAGAAGTTAAAATCAATTTGGCTTACCTCCGACAAGGAACTTACTTGATATCTGTAAAACAATCCGGACAAACTTTCCAACGAAGGTTTATCATTAAATAATACACTTTTCAGTCAAGCTCAGCGTATGCTGAGCTTGACTTCTTAATAAACCAACCAGGTAGCATGCCCTATCTTAAAAGAGGTTTCTTTATTCTAATCATATTGTCTGCACTTCAAGCTTCTGCTCAATATACTGTCAATGGTATTGTGAAAGATGCAGAGACTGGGGAAGCATTAATAGGTGCGACAGTCAAGATAAAGGGAACGATAAAAGGAAAAATCACCAATCTACAAGGACGTTTTACAATAGTAGGAATTGATGAGGCATCGATTATTTTGGAAATCTCCTATGTGGGATATGAAACTCAAGAGCAACCCGTTTCCTTTTCAACCAAAGTAAGCTCAGTATCAATTCTACTCAATCAGAGTACCTCAACCTTAAATGAAGTAGTTGTAGAAGGAGTATTAGAGGGGCAAATTGCTGCCATGGTTACTATGAAAAAAGCGGCAAATATTAAGAATGTTGTTTCAGCAGAACAGATCGTTACTTTCCCAGACTTAAATGCAGCTGAAGTGATGCAGCGTATTCCAGGTATCACGCTTCAAAGAGATCAAGGCGACGGTAGGTATGTCCAACTACGAGGAACACCACCTGAACTCACCAATTTCAATGTGAATGGTGAACAAATCCCTTCTCCAGAAGGTGACTTCCGGTATGTTGGGATGGATATCATTCCATCTGATCAGATTGATTTTATCGAAGTATCCAAAGTTTTAACCCCTGACATGGACGGGGATGCAGTAGGCGGATCTGTCAATGTAATCACAAAAGGAGCCAAGGAAGGACCTCCTCAAATTCGTGCAGTTGTATCTTCCGGTTATAATAACCTCAGACAGACGCCCAACTATAATTTACAATTTGCATATGGTCAACGTTATAAAAAACTGGGTTTTCAGGTGAATGCGAGTTACTTCCAAAACAATCAAGGATCGGACAATATCGAATATGATTTTGATAAAGGACCTTTTTTTAACAGCGAAGACCAGGGGTTAGGAGTAAATAACTACTTCCTGCACTTCAGCGATGTTCAGTTTAGACACTACGATATTCAAAGAACTAGAATCGCTGTAAGTCCAACAATAGACTACAAGTTCAGTGATGATTCAAAAATCTTCCTTAAAGCAATGTTTAATAGCTTTACAGATGAGGAAACACGTCGAAGAAAAACCTTTACCACCGATGATCCCTTCAATTTTGAAAGGTACATTTTTGGTGGAATTGAACATGACCTTCGTTTTCGCACGCAAAACCAACAACTTTCTACTATATCTCTCGGAGGCGAACACCTGATTGGCAAAATCAAAATTGATTACCAGGTTTTCGCTTCTATAGCTAGTGAAACAGTGCCTGACTACCTGGAAATTACATTTGAAAATCCAGGTCAGGCCATCGATATTGGGTTTGATTTTTCTGACCCGGACTATCCACGTGCTACTTTTGATTCACTTGCTACCATCCAATCTACAGACTATGAAAACTTTGATTTTGATGGCCTTATACAGGAATCATCCGAAGTAAAAGATGTATTAATTACACCTAGATTCAATGTTGAAGTGCCGTATGTTTTTTTAGGAGGCCAAGATGGCTTTTTCAAATTCGGTGGAAAGATCAGAAGCAGAGAAAAGTCACGTGATATTGTAAGTCGAACGTATGGTAACTACAGACCTGTCAATAATGGAAACATTGCTGGTGAAGGACAGCCGTTGATTTTAACTGAGTTGTCTGACGGGTGGAGAGATGACAATTTCCTGAATCAGGATTATTTAATTGAAGTAATTCCGGATTTAGACTTAGTTCTCGACCATTTAGAATTTAACTCTGCCTATTACGTACCAAGCAGGAATACTTCCAGAGAAGATACTTACCAACAGGATTATGAGTATCAAGAAGACATTTATGCCGCTTATGGAATGATTGAGCACAACATAAGAAATCTCATGATTCTTGGTGGTTTGCGTTTTGAACGAACAGATATTACCAAAAATGAGGGTTTCAGAGTTGTAACTGAAAGAGATAGTGACGGGAATAGAAATGTGTTTGTAGATACGCTTACTAACAGCAGAACACTTGATTTTTGGTTACCTCAGTTACAATTAAAGTATTCCATCACTCAGTTTACCAACATACGGGCTGCTGTAACACGAACATATTCTAGACCAAACTACCGTGATATCATTAATGCGGTCTCTTATGAGCGAAATAATCGGGGACAATTTACAATCGGAAACCCTAACCTAGACTTTGCGACCGCCACTAATTTCGATTTAATGATAGAGCGCTATAAGAACAGCAGCATTTTCTCTGCTGGGATCTTTTATAAACAAATTGATGATTTCGTCTACCAATTTAGAGGACGTCTTAAAGACCAGACCGAAATAGACAATGGAAACCTGAATCCTAGTGCGGTAGAAGTGACACACCCTACCAACGGTAGAGAAGCTGAAGTCTTTGGAGCTGAATTCCAGGCTCAGTTTAAGTTTGATTTTCTCCCGGGAATTTTATCCAATTTCGGATTATATACCAACTATACATACACCAACTCTAAAGCATTCATTGCCTCTGTTGCTAGTGCAAATCTTGTAGACGCACCAACTCTTCCATTCACCTCTGAGGCTATTACAGAGTACACTAATAATCTGGAAGTTGAAGAGTTTACTTTACCAGGACAGTCAACACACACAGCTAATCTTGCTCTTTTCTACGACGACAAGAGGTTCTTTGCAAGGTTATCGGCCAATTATCAAGATGATTTTTTGGTGTCCGTTGGTGTTGATCGTGATTTTGACGAATACTATGACGATGCATTTAGACTTGACTATACGATGAATTATAAACTAAATGAAAGCATAACCATGTTCGGTGATTTTATCAATATTACAAATACTCCGCTTCGTTTTTATGTAGGCCAGGACAATATTGTTAAACAACAGGAATTTTATTCGTGGTGGTTTAGAGCAGGAGCTAGAATCAATCTGTAGATTATGAACAAACAAATAATTCTAACATTAGTCATCGTTTCAGTAGGCTGTTCAACTAACAATAAAGGAACACTCGAAGCTCAGCAGGAAATTACTTTAGCTGAGGAGGTTATAAAACCTTCGTACGTGACTGAAGAAGTAAACTTTGATAGTGATGACCCGGCAATTTGGGTAAACCCATCAGATCCAAGCAAAAGTTTAATTCTGGGGACGGATAAAATGGAAAATGAACAAGGAGCCATCTTTGTTTTTGACCTTGCAGGAAAGATAGATACGGTAATTAATGGGATCGACCGACCGAATAACATCGACTTAGCCTATCAGTTTCCTCTTAATGGTGATACGATTGATATTGCCATTTTCACGGAGCGCATGAAAAATCGTATTCGTGTAATTAGTATCCCTACAATGGAATTTATCGATGGTGGCGGCATAAAGGTTTTTGAAGATGATGAATTCAATGCGGTTATGGGAGTGGCTATTTATAAGAATCCAGTAACGAGTAAGTTTTATGCAATCGTCAGCAGAAAGGAAAACCCAGACCAAAACGATGATTACTTATACCAATATTTATTAGTTGAAGAAGGTGGGGTTATTACAGGAAAACTGGTCAGAAAATTTGGTGCTTTTGAAGGAAGTACAGAAATCGAAGCAATAGCTGTAGATAATGAACTAGGATATATCTACTATTCAGATGAAGGTTTTGGAATCAGAAAGTACTATGCAGATCCTGCCATGGGAAATGACGAATTGGCAATTTTCGGACTAGAAGGTTTCACTAGCGATCGTGAAGGCATCTCTATCTTTAAAAGCACCGACTCGACAGGATTTATTCTTATATCTGACCAGCAAGCGAATGCCTTCCAAATTTTTCCAAGAGAAGGTGAAAAAGGTAATGAACATAGGCATCCACTAATAAAATCCATAAAGGTTCAAGCCAATGAAAGTGACGGGTCAGAGGTAACAAATAAAGCACTCAACTCAGATTTTCCAAATGGACTTTTCGTTGCTATGTCTGACAATAAAACATTTGAGCTTTATTCGTGGACGCTATTTGAAAACGTATTAAGTGCTATTGAATAGAAAAATATTAAGGTAAACTAAGGAAGTCTATCTAAGGTAGACAAAGAGACAGCCCCAAGGGGGCTGTCTTGATTTTTCCTCATGTCATAGATTTAGAGAAATCGACTTCTTACGCATGATGAGGTATGCGTATCTCAAAAGTTGTTCCTTTATTTGGTTCACTTTCTACAGAAATCTCACAATTATTTTTCTCCAAAAGACCAATACTTAAGCTAAGCCCAAGTCCTGTTCCCATTTCCCTTTCTGTTCCTGCCTGAGAATCCTGAATTTCTTTTTTGATAATCCGATCAACCGTTGCACTGTCCATACCAACTCCAGTATCGGCAACCCTCACGATCGTCTCACTGTCATTTTGGTTTGAATCGACTTTTACTGTTCCTCCACCATTAGTGAACTTAATAGCATTATGAATCAGGTTCCTAATAACTACTTTAAAATGATTTTCATCAATCCAAGCAGTAATATCTGCTGAAGCATCTACTTTGAGGTCAATATTTTTCTTCTTTATTAGCGAATCAAAGAGATCCACATTTTCATTTACCACCTCACTTACGTTCACCATGGCAGGATAAGCGTTGATTCCTCCCAGTTGCATTCTTGACCATTCCAAAAGCTCATTTACAGTACTGGTCAAAGAACTGAGACGCTCCTTCAACATATTTTGATAAACAAAAAACTCTTTGGCGGACATATCAGATTGGTCGCTCATGTTTAGGAACGTTTCAAACATGTTTAGCGGGCTCTTGATATCATGAGCAATTATTGAAAATAGTTTGTCTTTTGTTTCATTCGCTACTTTCAATGCTTCCTGCGCTTTTATCAGAGGAGTTACATCATCTACACAAATTGTAATAGCTTCGACTTTACCATCATATCCAAATATTGGCTCATATTTACCATTTGCTGAGATGATGGTATCGTTGGGTAGATGAGTTTCCTGTAGAAATGAGACCGCCTCCCCTTGTTGAGCCCGTTGAAAGTAGCTATGCTGATCTTTGATAAGTTTTTCAGGCAAAACTTCGGTTCGGTTCTTACCTACAATAGCCTTTTTATCTATATGGAAATTGGATGCATACTTTTTATTCGCAATCAAGTATTCTCCTTCTTTATTGACTAGTGCCAGAAAAACAGGGACATTATCAATCATTGAAAAAAGTGTTTTCTCATGCTGAGCGCTTCTATCCAGGGCCTTAACAAGAATGGACCTGAAAGCAACCAAGAATGCATAAAGAATAATCCCCAGGATGAGATTATTGGTTAGGCTCAATAAAAAATGTAAAGAATTGATAGAATAGTCCGTATGAAGGTGGATTTCAACTTTGAAATAGATGAATAAAGAGAAGACTAACCAAAAAGCGAGATGCTTTCGTTTTCCATCCAAAATGAACATCGTAATAGCCATTACAGCTATCAACATGTTTTCAGAATCTACGAATTGATTGTTTCTAATATTAATGTAGGTTCCAACGGATACGAGAGATGTTGAAATAACCAAAAAGAGGTACCTCGAGAGGTCGGTAAATCCATTTTTGTTTAGAATCAATAAAGCAGAACATAAAACGGCAGCTACACTACATGTAATTGCTTGAGAAAAATAGCCAAAACCAATTGTTAATAGTCCCAAAAAAACAGTGGCTATAACGCAAAAGACAATTAAGTAATTAAAAAAGACTATTCTTCTCTTATCCAGAGGATTATTGATTTTGCTAGTACCGGTTTTTAATATTTTATTGAGTATTGCCACGTTACTTAATAGCTCTAAATATAATAAGGTAACCCCTTGAAATAAAGATATTTATAAAATAAAACTTCAAGATAAATACTGCAAATAAAGATTTTGGTTGGATTAACTCGAAATTTATTCGACGTAATCCTATAACCTAACGATTACTTAAACCATTAAACCCCTTAGGCAGAGAAAGAATTAATTATTTAATTCTTAGATGAGATCTTATCCATACAATTCATCATTGCATTGATCAATTGTTCAGAATCCTTTAGGGGTTTCTGAATAAACTCCACATAATCTACGTCATAGTTCTCCATTACTTCTTTCGGATGACTAGAGACAACAATAGTCTGTGGTTTGTGATCCGTCACTTCTAGTATTTCAGGACCCTCTAGTCCTGAGATATTGATATCCAGCAGAAGTATATCGGGTTTGTCTACATCAATTGATCTGGCAGCAGCTGTGGTATTATCACAAGTTCCAATAAGCTCAGCATTTGGTACTTTAGCTGCAATCACTTTCAATATTTCTATGAAAGCAGGATCATCTTCAATGATGAGATATGTGTATTTTCTGTTAGCCAAATTTCTTCAACCTATTGGATCGATCAAAAATACCTCAATTAAACGATCACTAAAAATGAATTAGATGTATTCCGGTTTTATAATTAATATTTGTCCATGAAAACGCTTGAAGAAATTCAATCAATCATTAAAACCATCATTTCTGAAGAACTGAACATATCTCCAAAAGAAATCAAGCACAAAAGTTCTTTTCACGAGTTAGGTCTTGATTCTGTAAACAGTATATTTCTTCTAGCCGAGATGGAAGTTCAACTCGCCATAGATATAGATCCGATGAGCGTATATGATAACCCGACCATCGAATCTTTTTCAAAATATTTACATACTTCGCTTCATGACAGCCGCTGATTATTGGAAACCGAATTCAGCTGATTTTATTGAGAATCCAGTTCCTTACTATAAGGAAATAAGAAAATTTGGCTCAGTATTTAGATCTAAATCTGAAGACTATGTAGTAGTAGGATATAATGCCTGTAAAGAGGTGCTACAAAACCCTGAATGCATTGTTGGTAGCCAATACGAGAAAACTCAAAACGTATCCAATTATGCCAATAAAAAAGGGGAAGATTTAAGTACTTTGGCAAAAACAACTTCCGGAATGCTTATTCAGATGAATGGTCCTGAACATATAGCATTAAGGTCTGCTCTATCAAAAGCCTGGCCTGGAAGAGAAACGCTTAAATTGATAATATCTCAGAGTTTGGATCAAATCGTAGAAGATTTACCTGACTCTTTTGAAGCCATGGAGGTACTTTGTAAAAAACTTCCAGTCAGTATTATTTGCTCACTTTTGGGATTAGACCCAAGAGAAGCTTTGCTAAAGGTAAATGATAGTTTGAAATTAATCCTTGTGCTAGACCCGTATATTTCCTTAAACGAACTTAGAGAAATCAACCAAATAGCGAATGATCTTCATAACTTTATTGAGGCTTCAATCAACCATGAGCACTATGTATCAACGCCTTTAGTTGATGCGGTTATTAAATCAACCAATGATCTTTCGGGAATCAACCCGGTATCTGTACTCATGTTTCTTTTTATGGCTGGTTTTGAAACTACTTCAACCTTACTAGCTACATGTCTTAGAGAGTTAATTCTAAATAAAACCTACCTGGAGCAAATCCAGGATTTTGGTATTCAACCTTTTGCTAAAGAAATGATGCGTATCCATGCTCCCGTAAGAATAACTGGAAGGAAAACAAGAAAGGAAATGGAACTGGGGGGCGTTCATATTCCAAAAAATGCTTCGTTAACACTTTGCTTAGGGGCCGCAAATCTGGATCCTGAGCACTTCAATGATCCTGAAAGCATACATTGGAATAGAAAGAAATATGAACACTTGTCTTTTGGCTTTGGAATGCACCACTGTTTAGGTAGCACACTTACCGAATTAGAAGCTGAGGGATTCATTGAAAGGTTAATACCGATAATTCCTAAAATGGAATTGAAATCTCCTCCAACGTATGAAAATAAGTTTACTATCCACAGCTTTAGGTCACTTGATGTAATGATTAATTAAACCCAATGGATCAAATTAAAATTGTAGATGTATGGTCAAACAAATCCGAAGAGTTAATTCAAGAGATTGTAGATACATGGAAAAAAGTAGGCGCTCTTCCAAATCAGGTAGATCCATTTATCAGAGCTAAACAAGTTGTATTAGTTGCAAGAAATGAGGATAATGAAATTGTAGGGATCACTACAGCTAAGAAAACATACTACACACCCCTTAAAAACGATTTTTATTTTTTTAGAGGACTGCTATTGCCCGACTATCGAATTCCCGGATTATTTATTAATATGACGATAAAGACTTTCGAAAGACTGGAAGAGTTCAATTATGCATTAATTGGAGAGAAAAAACCTTTAGGAGTAATAACTGAAGTCGAGAATCCACGGTTGAAAAAGGCGAACCTCACAAAACTCTCATCTGGAATGGTATTGATTGGATTCTCAACAAGGGGTAATCCCATATACGTTTATTACTTTAAAGGAGCGAGGTATCTATCCGAATAGAAACTTCAAAAAACAAAAGTCTGCAAGATTGCTCTTGCAGACTTTGTATGATAAGTACCAAAGGAGGGAGTCGAACCCTCACTCCCGAAGGAACACGAGTTTGAGTCGTGCGCGTCTACCAATTCCGCCACTTTGGCATTTGAAAAGCGTCGAATGGACTGCTTTTCTAAAAGGAGGGCAAAAGTATCCAATCACTCATAACATTGCAATAATTTCTGTATTCTGTTTATTTGTTGCATAAGTAGTCTTTTAATACCACTATTATGAATACAAGTAAGAGGTTTGCATCATTTTCACAAAGACTTCTCGCACATAACATTGACCTTATTCCAATATTGATGCTCTTTTATTTAAGTACGCTTTTACCATCAACAGGATTTGATTACCTGATTTGGTTAGGCATCTATCTTGGGTATCACACTATTTTTGAATTAAGCAATTGGAAAGGAAGTCCTGGTAAAAAATGGTCAAAACTCAAGGTCATTAATTCCAGCAAAAAACTTCCAGACGAATTAGCAATTCCTATCAGAAATTTCTCCAAAATTTTTTCACTCCTACTTTTCTTTGGAGGTTTTGCCATGATCACTTTTCATTCAAGAAGGCAAGGATTACATGACTACATCGCCGGTACAACCGTGATATTCGACGGAGATTAGTTTAATTTCGTGCGAATTAAACATTACGATTAAATAATCTTTTATATTTCAGTTAAAATTCATTTGGCTATCTCATGAGTAACGATAATTCACCAATCAAACAGTTTGAAGGTTTCTTCGAAGGATTCATTTTCTGGAGTAGATGGGTTCAGGCCCCCTTGTATACCGGATTAATTTTAGCTGCTTTTCTTTATCTCTATAAATTCTTCCAAGAGCTACTTTATATGGCTGCCAACATCGGAAAATGGGATGAAACGGCAGTAATGATTAAAGTACTTGGACTTGTTGATATTTCAATGGTGATGAATTTGGTTGTAATGGTTACAATTGGTGGGTATTCAATATTCACCAGCCGAATTGATGTAGATATGCATGATGATAAGCCACTCTGGCTCGAAGGGTTAGACGCAGGTCAACTAAAAATTAAATTGGCTACTTCACTAGCATCAATCTCAGGGGTGTATCTCCTTAAGACGTTTATGAATTATCGAAATGAAGTTGAGAAGACAAGTACAGAAGGTGTAATTATTGAGATCGTAATTCATATGGTATTCATCGTTTCAGCATTATTGCTATCGCAAACGGAGAAAATAACCCACAGCTACCATGGCTCGCATGGTGAGGCTCACTCTCCTATAGATGAGGAAGAAGGAAGTCATTAGATTCAACAACAAAACAATAAGCCGATTGACATAATCGGCTTTTTTTGTTTAATAAAGGTTTAGTTTCAACTGAAAAGTTATTTTTGCTCTCCTTTATGCGCACGTGGCGGAATTGGTAGACGCGCCAGGTTGAGGGCCTGGTGGCCGCTTTAGGCCGTGGAGGTTCGACTCCTCTCGTGCGCACTTTACTCTTCAACCTGCCAGAGTACATCAGCAAACCAATCTTGCTGATCTTTAAAAATGTCGATTTCTTTGAATCCCGTTGTAGAAGACAGCTCATTTAACTGAACCTCGTCGTACTTTTTGGACACTTCCATAAAAATAGCTTCCCAAGCACGAAAATGGATTTCATGATCATCAATCGTAACGATTTGATCTTTTTGACTAATCAGATAACTCCTGCATTCCCCGGTTTGGGGATTATAATAAGGATAATGTAGAAATTGATTGCGATCAAAATTTCCATTTAGTTCTGAATTAATTCTATCGAGCAAATTGAGATTGAATTCAGTGGTCACTCCTTGACTATCATTATATGCAGATAAGATAATGGAAGGATCTTTCTTTAAATCAACCCCCATAAATAGTAGGTCTCCAGGATTCAAAAATGCCTGTAACTTGGCGATAAACCCTTCAGCTTCATTGCCAGGAAAGTTCCCAATATTGGATCCGAGGAAAAATACAATGTCTTTTTCACCAACCTCTCCAATTTCACTTAATGCATCAAAATAATCTCCTTGATATGGTTCTATCTTAAGGCCTGGAATTTCTTTTTGAAGATTTCGCTCTAATAATTCCAGCACATGGCCTGATATATCAACCGGTGTATAAGTAAAATCAATGTCATTTTCCAGAAAGTACTTTAGGAGTATTTTGGTCTTCAGTCCGTCCCCCGCGCCTAACTCAATGATTCGAAAAGACTCTCCGGTATCAATTGCTTCTAGAATATCGGATTTATGTGTTTCAAATATCTCCAGTTCCTTATTTGTCAAATAATATTCATCAAGATGCATTATTTGTTGAAAAAGCTTATCTCCTTTTTCATCATAAAAATATTTGGAAGATAAATTCTTGTTTTTTGATCTTAACCCTTCCAATACATCAGTAAGGAAACTACATTCAACGTCTGTTATCTCTTTCATATTTTAGGTAAACTTGGCTAATCTGATACCTGAGAACATCCATCTTAGATGAGGATGAAAAAAATTGCGATAGGTCTTTCGTATATGGCTTTTCGAGGTTCCAAAAGAGCCCCCTCTTAAAACCATTTGATTGACCATAAACTTCCCATTGTATTCGCCAAGAGCACCCTCGGCAATGTTAAAATAAGGATAAGGGGTATAAGGGCTAGATGTCCATTCCCAAAGATTTCCAAAAAAATCATAAGAATCAGTTTTTGTAGGTTTGAAAAGCCCTGCTTCAAGGAAATTAGCCGTTTGTGGTACTCCTTTTGAATACTTACCGCATGCAATTTCCCATTCAAATTCAGTAGGTAGTCTACAACCTTTCCAACGAGCAAATGCATCCGCTTCATAAAAGGAAACATGAGCAACAGGATCATGCAAATCAACTTTTGAATATCCATCCAGTGAATAATTCCACCATTCACCTCCATCTTCACAATGCCAATACCTTGGTGAATTGATTTTATTCTCATTTACCCAGTCCCAGGCTTCTGACAACCAAAGCATATAATTTTGATAACCACCATCCTGGATAAATTCCATATACTCCCCATTAGTGATCAGCTGGGAAGATATACTGTAAGCATGGGAAAAAACCTGGTGCCTTCCTACTTCATTATCAAAATGAAAACCATCTCCCTCATGACCTATGCTATATAATCCCTCATCGATTGAAAGCCATTTGGATGGTTGGGAGTGGGCAGTAGTCCGATTCTTATTTTCAATGTATTCCGGATACAGCGGATTGTCACCCAGAATTCTTTTTATATCGTAAAGAAAAAGCTCTTGATGTTGTTGCTCATGATGACATCCCAGTTCAATTAGTTTTTTGAGAGTATTTGATGGATCGATCGTAGATAGAAATTGCTCCATCTTTTCATCCACATACTTCCTATACTGAAATATTTCACTTACCGTAGGTCGTGTCAACTGACCTCTGTTTGCCCTTTTCCAACGATCTCCAGCGGAGATATAATAACTATTAAAAAGGAAAGGGAATTTTTCATCAAATAACTTATAGTCTTTGCAATGATCGACTAAAACAAAGGTTTCAAAAAACCAAGTGGTATGACCTAAATGCCATTTAAGAGGGCTTACATCCACCACAGGTTGAACTACAAAATCTTCAACCTCTAACGGGTCGCAGAGGATTTCTGTCTGTTCTCTGACTTTTTTGTAAAATTTCGTGATTTCAGTGTGTGTTGTAACCGTATGATCCAATTTTTTTAGGATTTTTTCCAAGATATAAATCTTAGATTTGAGAATACAGATATGTTACAACTTTTTTAGAAAAATAATCCCATTCACCAATGGGTGAACAGGATTATACTCAACTAACCAATAACCTATAACCTAATCGTTTTAGATATTTGATAATAGTCAAAACCCGTGCCAATTAGTTGTTCGTATATATCGTTGTAAAGTGATGTGTCATTTATGCAAGAATTAATTCCTTCGGATGGTGGTCCAATTTATGCCGAAACAGATTTATCTGCTTTTTTTTCAGAGCCCTGGAATGCCATTTCCTCGTTAGCGATTGCACTGCCTTCTGTCTATTGGGCTTTTCGGTTGAAATGGAACATTAAGGATTTTCCGTTTCTCTTTTTTTTAATGCCCCTTTTATTTCTGGGAGGAACAGGAAGCTTGCTATTTCATGCATTTAGGGCTTCCCCTTTATTATTATGGATGGATGTACTACCTACAGCGATCGTAACATTATCAGTCAGTGTATTTTTTTGGGATAAAATTTTACCTCAACGATGGCAAGTCGCCTTTGTGGTTTTTCCATTAACCTTTCTGAGGTATACCAATGTGTTTTATTTCTTTGAAGGGCAAACCGCAATTAATGTTGGGTATTTTATCGCTGGATTTTTGATATTCTTTCCTGTTTTATTCTATCTCATAAAACACAACTTCAAATACCTAAAACCAATATTAATATCTGTAATTGCACTTTCCTTAAGTCTAGTTTTTCGTAGGATTGACTATACTGTAGCGGAATTGATTCCGATGGGGTCTCATTTTTTATGGCATATCTTTAGTGGTATTGGAGCGTTTTATTTAGCCCAATACATTTACCTTATCCGTAAGGATGAAATTGAAACAACCACGTGATCAGAATATTATTAATACTTAGCATTTTCCTACTAACAGGTAGCAATACACATGATGAGCAATCAAAACTATCTCAGGATGAAATAGCTATTATTCTTGAAAGACATAATTCTTGGAGAGCGGAAGTTGGTGTCAATGAAGAATTAGAATGGTCAGAAGATATGGCCAAACTTGCGGCGGACTGGGCAAGAAAATTAAAAAGAAATAATTGTGGGTTTGAACACCGACCTAATAATAAGTTTGGTGAGAACCTCTTCAAAGGAACAACTGGGTATTATGGTCCAAAAGATGTTATAGATGCCTGGGCAAGTGAAAAGAAAGATTACAATTACAGTAAAAATAAATGCCAATCAGGTAAAGTTTGCGGTCACTATACGCAAATTGTATGGAAGAACACGACCAAAGTTGGATGTGCTAAGATTGAATGTGATGGGTATGATCTATGGGTTTGTAATTATGACCCTCCAGGTAATTGGGTAGGAGAAAAACCTTATTGAATGCAACCTTCCACTTCTCATTCTGTCTATTTGTGTTAAAACTCGATAACAATAATAATTATGAAAACACTACTCACATTTTGCCTGGCATTTGCCCTTATTATTTCAGCAGAAGCTCAAAAACGAACGGTCAATGTTGGAGACTTCTCTGAGTTATCCTTAGGAATTCCGGGTAATCTGTACTTAAAACAAGGCAACACCACCTCAGTAGAAATTGAATGCGATGATGATGATTTCGAGGATATAGAATTCAAAATGAATGGCGATAGACTTTCCATCACTAAAGAAGGTAAATGGAGCTGGAAAGACGGATGGAACAATTCTGACGTAACTATTTATGTAATTATGAGAGAAATAGAAGAGCTAACAGTAAGCGGAAGTGGTAACATACAAGGAAAGGGAAGCTTGGATGTTGAGAACATTGATTTAGCTGTAAGTGGGTCAGGAGATATCGAACTAGACCTGAGTGGCAGTGAATTGGAAGCCAGGATCTCAGGGTCGGGAAGTATAAGTCTTAGTGGTTCAGCCAAGGCAGCAACTGCCATAATTAGTGGGTCCGGCAAGGTTAAAGCGGAGGATATGACAGTTTCTTCCTTTGAAGCAAGAATAAGTGGATCTGGTAATTGTTATATTACCGCAACTGATGAAATTGAAGCATCCATTTCCGGAAGTGGAAGTGTCTATTATGATGGCAACCCTGATCGAGTGATAAGTAATTCTTCAGGTAGTGGTAAGGTGAAAAGAATGTGATGATAAAAAACAAAAGGCCCGATAGATCGGGCTTTTTTCATTTACCAAAATTCTTCTTATGATAGTTTGACCACTTCATAACCTGTTTCATCCTTGAACTCATCTGTATCTACTTCTCGATAGTAGACATCATTCCAAACATAGTACTCAATTCCTTCAATCTCTTCTATTTCATATCCTTCAGGAATCCCGTCAACTAAGGCACCTTCCGGTGCCTCGACTATCTCGAATTCATCTGCATTTTTTACGTAAAAGGCACCGTAATAATAGTAATAAGTACCAGCTGGTGTTACAGTAACTATTCTTGCGGCTGGTAAGGTTGCAACACGAACACCGACAACTGGTTTTACTACGATATATTCACTCCCTGCAGGTTGGTAATAAATCCCATTGTGATAATGATAAACGAAACTATTCCTTCGTATTACAACAGCCCCAGCCGGAACAGCTCTGTGCCTTACTCCATATTTGGGTAAAGCTGCATACCTTAAATGAGCCCTTCTGTTAGCGCTTCTTCTTACCCTCCTTCGGGTTTTTCTTCGTACGGTTCTCTTTTTAACTCTCCTTTTAGTTACTCTTTCTTTCCTTGGTTTTTGTCCAAAAACTTCGGGTTGGATTGAAGGTGTGCCCATTAGGAAGGCGAGAAAAACGATTATATATATTCTTTTCATGATAGGATTTTTGTCTCTTGGACACCTATACTTCCTAATGGTTTAATTGATGCCTATTATTTAAGCCATCAATTTTTTGTATTTGATCCTCTTAGGACCTTCATCTCCGAGACGTTTCTTCCTATTTTCCTCATAATCGGAAAAATTACCTTCAAACCAATAAACCTGGGAGTTGCCTTCAAAAGCCAATATGTGAGTAGCTATTCTATCAAGGAACCAGCGATCGTGAGAAATAACAACAACACATCCTCCAAAATTCTCCAAGGCTTCCTCTAATGCGCGAAGTGTATTAACATCCAAATCATTTGTTGGCTCATCTAGGAGAATAAGATTAGAACTCTTTTTCAGTGTTAAAGCCAGATGAACTCTGTTTCTTTCACCCCCTGAAAGTTTACTCACTTTCTTCTCTTGGTCCGGCCCGGTAAAATTGAACTTGCTTACGTATGCCCTGGCGTTCATTTCCTTCCCTCCAAGATTAATCAGTTCATTCCCCTCTGAGATGAGCTGATAAACAGTTTTGTCAGATTCCAACTGATCATGTTCCTGATCAACATAACTCATTTCTACCGTCTCTCCCACTTCGAAACTTCCTGAATCAGGCTTTTCCTTTCCGGTAATAAGTTTGAACAAGGTAGACTTACCTGCACCATTGGGTCCAATAACACCAACAATTCCACCTTGCGGTAAGCTAAACGATAAATCTTCGAATAATAACTTGTCTCCAAAGGATTTTGACACCCCATTCACCTCAATTACTTTGGTACCTAATCTAGGACCTGGTGGAATGTAGAGTTCAAGGTTCTTCTCACTTTCTTTACCCTCTTCACTAAGTAGCTTATCATAGGCATTTAACCTTGCTTTACCCTTAGCCTGACGTGCTTTTTGTCCCATTCTAACCCACTCTAACTCGCGCTTTAGTGTTTTTTGTCGTTTGGATTCCTGTTTTTCTTCCTGAGACAATCGTTTTTCTTTTTGTTCCAGCCAACTCGAATAGTTTCCTTTCCAGGGTATACCTTCTCCCCGATCGAGTTCTAAAATCCAACCTGCCACATTATCCAGAAAGTATCTATCATGTGTAACAGCGATGATGGTACCCTCATATTGTTGTAAATGTTGCTCCAGCCAAAGGACGGATTCTGCATCCAGATGGTTAGTAGGTTCATCTAAGAGAAGGATATCTGGTTGTTCTAAAAGCAATCTACATAATGCAACTCTTCTTTTTTCACCTCCAGATAGATTTTTGATAACTGCATCTTCAGGGGGAGTTCGCAGCGCATCCATTGCTCTCTCCAGTTTGTGGTCTATTTCCCAAGCGCCTGTAGCATCTAGCCGCTCTTGTATTTCGCCTTGGCGTTCAATGAGTTTATTCATTTTATCAGGGTCATCTAATACTTCCTGATCAGTGAACTTGGCATTTACTTCATCGTATTCTTTCAGGAGATCATTAATTTCCTTCACTCCTTCACGTACAACTTCAATGACTGTTTTATCTGGGTCTAGTTCAGGTTCTTGCTCCAGCATACCTACAGAAAAACCAGGAGAAAAAACAACATCCCCTTGATATTCGGTATCCTTTCCTGCTATTATTCTAAGTAAAGATGATTTACCAGCTCCATTTAAGCCTAATACGCCTATTTTCGCACCATAGAAAAAGGACAAATAAATATTTTTTAATACCTGCTTTTGGGGTGGGTAAATCTTATTCACCCCGGACATGGAGAAGATGATCTTTTCGTCTGACATGTTTAAGTTTGATTAAGAATCGAATATACCACTATACCACACGTTAGAAAAAACTCCAACTCGCAAAATGGCTGAAATTCCTTTTGGTTTTGAAAAAAACGGCAAAATCTATCGAAGCGCATGGGCTGATCATCCTGATCGGGAAATTGGAGAAGTACGTGACAATGATGTAGAAAAATCTGTCATTTTCTTTCAGGAAAGGTTTAGTGATCTTTCGTCCAAAATTCAGGAGGTTACAGAAAAGATTGACAATACCACGAATAAAGGTTCCTTTTTAATGAAGCTGGTTCATTTAAAAGCACAGCTTCCTGAGCATGATGGTCTTGGAGATTACCAAGAACTTTTGAACACGATCGATAAGTATGAATCCTTAGTAAAAGACATCATCCAAAAAAACAGGGAAAGAAACACAGAAATAAAAACGGCTCTCATTGAAGAGGCCAAGGAGCTTGAGGATATCAACAATTGGAAAGAATCTACTGAGAAAGCTCATGATATTAAAGCCAGATGGATCAAAACCGGAAGTGCCGAAGAAGATAAAAATGAAGCCTTAGAAAAAGAATTTTGGGATAAAATCAGTCATTTTTTCGATCGTAAGAAACAGTTTTATGAAGACAAGCAGAAACTCATAGAACATCGACGAAGACAGTATGAAGAACTTGTATTAGAAGCAGAGAAGCTAGCTAACCTTCACGGAAAAGAACGATTTGATAAAGTCAAAGAATTGAAAGAACGATGGAAAGAGACCAGTGGTATTCCATCAGAATTTTATCAACCGTTATACACGTCTTTCCAAAAAGCACTAAAAGGAAGAAAACTAAAACCCAGGCAAACGATAAACTATAAGGATATTCTTGAAAAACTTGAACAAATCAAACTTGAAAAGATTCCTTTTGACAAAAAGGAACTGGATACGCTAAAGAAGTCGATTTTTAAAGACCGCTCCAGGTCAGATGATAAGAATAAAAGCTTGCAGCTTATCCAGATACTTCAGGAAAAGGAATTTGTAACCAAACTGGCTCATAAGCGTTTCCCAGATTTTCCAAGAATAGAGAAAGAAAAGAAAAAAGGAATTAAGCTCGGCATTGTTAAAGACTTAATTCAGCGAGACAAAGAAGATCTTAAGATCTATGAAGAAAATTCGGCAAACTTCTCCTCCTCAGATGGCTCAATGAACAAGTTGGTAGAAAGTAAGATCAAGGGTCAAAAAAGAAAGATAGATGTCAAAATGATTCTATTAGATTGGATAGAAAAAGGAGAATTTTAAAAAAAAATCAACTTTTGCTTGTGTTTTAATACGTGGCGATTACCTTTCTACTACAGCCGTAAATACAAAACTTTTATTTCTGTATAATAAAATTATATTTGCGCGCATTATTTGCAAGGATACTTAAAACGAGGCGAGAATATGTATTGGACACTTGAATTAGCATCTTATTTAGAAGACGCTCCTTGGCCGGCCACCAAAGACGAATTGATTGACTACTCCATCAGGTCCGGTGCTCCGCTAGAAGTAGTGGAGAACCTGCAGGAGCTTGAAGATGATGGTCAACCATTCGAAAATATAGAAGAGATTTGGCCAGACTATCCTACCAAGGAAGATTTCTTCTTTAATGAAGATGAATATTAAAATTTAGAAACATCATTAGAGCCCTGACTTTGAAAGAGGTCAGGGTTTTTTTATGGAATTTTCTTTTTGGGATCAGACATTACCTTCCTTTTTTTATATTGGAAGTTGAATTTTAGAAATCCTTATGAATCCACCTCCTCCGTTCAGCTATTCATACTCTCCGAATATTCCGGAGCTTCTATTAGGGCTTAAATGTTCAATAGCGATTAGTACCTATCAAACCGGTAAAGTGGTGATTTTTTCTGCAAAAGATGAAAATCAGCTGGTACAACTCCCAAGAACTTTTCCCAAACCGATGGGAATGGCCAAGAAAGGGCATCAGTGGGCGATAGCAACCAATGACTCTGTAATGATTACTGGAAATGCACCTGGACTTGCAGCCAATTACCTTCCTAATCCAAACGTTTATGATAGCTTATATATTCCACGTGCAAGTTATTACACCGGTCCATTGGATATGCATGACATACAATACACAGCTAATGGATTATTAGGGGTCAATACATTGTTTTCAACTGTTTGCAAGATCAATGATGCCTTTAGCTTTGAACCTATTTGGAAACCAACTTGGATTACCGAATTAAAACCGGAAGACAGGTGTCACCTGAATGGGCTTGCAGTCGATCCAAAGTCAGGAACTCCCAAATACATTTCAGCGATGGGAAATGGTAATACAGCCCGCTCTTGGAAAGAGGGAATGCTTAATGGCGGGGTGCTCATTGATATGGAAACAAATGAAATTGTGTTATCAGAACTTCCAGTACCTCATACTCCTAGAATTTATCAAGATGGAATTTGGATGTTGCTTTCAGCTACTGGCGAATTAGTCAAAGTCAATGTCGACTCAGGTAAATACGATATCGTCACTCAATTGAATGGTTTTGCCAGAGGAATGGACAGAATTGGTGATTACCTTTTTATTGCAACTTCAAAACTGCGCCCTAACAGCTCACTTTTCAAAGAAGCATCAGTTGCCAAAAGATCAGTAACATGCGGAATCACCGTGGTATACATTCCAACAGGTCAACCTTGTGGACATATTACCTATCAAACCAGTGTAGAAGAACTTTATGACCTCTTGGTTCTGAATGGGAATTTGCGTCCGAACGTATTAAATTTAGAAAAAGGATTGCATCAAAGTACGGTCGTGACAGAAAAGGAGGTATTTTGGAACAATCCTGAAAAGGAACCTGAACAACCCACGAATGAAAAATTCCCTCCATCAATCCCTTCTCAATAGATTAAAAAATAAACATGCAAAGCTTACCTCTCGCTTTCGAAAAAGTATAGAAGGTGGATCTTTCCAAAAATTAAAATATGCCAAGAAGAAGGATTCTGTCAGTAGAATCAAAAATCTTGAGAAACGAATCAAGACGATTGCTAAGGAGTCAGGAATAGAAGTATCTCTGAACTATAAGCACTGGGCACTGGCACTTGCAATGGGAGTGATATTCTCAGCTAGTGCACAACAAGACAAGAAAAAAACCTTTAGTGAGAAACTTAGAAATAGTGTAAGTCATATAAAAAGCAGCCAGTCTTTAGCTCAGACAGTTTTTTTTAGCGATCCAATCAAACTAGGCGAATCATACCTTGCTGGTCTTCCAACTGGTGATATTGATGGAGATGGAGATATAGATGCACTTTACGTGAGCTACACAGATGTTCCGATCATACTGGAGAATCAAGGTGCCTTGAATTTCATCACAAGAGAGCTTACATCGAATAATCTTGACATAGTATTCAATGCAAATCTTGCTGATTTTGATGGTGATGGAGATTTAGACGTATTTATAAGGTCTGGTAGTTATAATCAGCCTTCTAATTACTTCATCTTTACGAATGACGGCATTGGTAACTTCTCTTCGCAACCTGCTACCGTAGATTTCGGATCGTATGCAAGTGGTAATTTGATTTTATCAGGATACGATTTTGCCTTTCCCGCTAACCTTGATGCTGATGCAGATTTAGAATACATCGCGTTGCAGATTGAAAATCAAACCTACCAGGCCTACCTGGCTGTCTTTGATCAAAGTAATTTCAATTTTGTACAAACTGCCCAACTAAAAGGAACTTCTGGAACCTTCCCAACCGTAATTCCCATAGCGGTTTTAGATATAGATGGTGATACTGATTTAGATATCGCTTACACAGGTTATCGACAAAGTATTGGTAATCCACTACAATTTTTCATTAATGATGGAACTGGACAATTCACCGATTCAGGTAGTTACACTACACTGACCACATTCTTAGAAGATGAAGGTGCAGCGCTAGATTTTGATGGAGATGGCGACATGGATATTGTAGCTACAGCAAGTAATTTTCCTCCAGCTGTTAGACCCTTTATCAATGACGGTGGGGGTTTTTCAGAAGCTGGATTGTTGTATTTTACTAATAATGAAAGTATTGATGAAATAACAGCTACAGATATAGATGGAGATGGCAATGATGATTTTGTGGTTAATACGGACAGAGACTCCACTTTCGTCATGCGAAGTAATGGTGCTGATACTTTTTCCAGGCTAGCTTCTCTCAAAGGGCAGTCTAAGCCAGCCAATTTAGACACAGACGGAGATGCAGACTTATTCAGATTACAAACCAAAGAACTTTCAATTGCTCAAAATTTAGGCGGTGGATCATTTTCTTCAGGCCAACCATTACTGACAATTAACTCGTCCTACGCCTCCCAGTTGGCAGACTTTGATAATGATGGAGATCTAGATCTTGCTCAATCTGACGATTACGATTTTAGAATCTATAGAAATGATGGTAATGCTAATCTTGATCTCATTTTCACGGGTGAAGTAACTAACGGAGGGAGTGATGAAATACTAGAAGTTGGGGATATCGATGGAGATGGTGATATTGATATCATAATTTCTGGAAGGTCTTACTCAGGTTTTTACCTATTCCCAAATACCGGTTCAGCTGCTTTTAGCAATCCTACCCAATTTGCGAGTGGTTATACTATCGAGGCTTTGCAAGTTGCAGATATGGATGGTGATGGAGATAGTGATGTGGTGGTTGCTCAATACCTATCATCAATCAGGTATTTATCTGTCTTTATCAATAATGGTTCTGGTAACCTCGTTAGAACATTTGATTCATCAATTCCGGTAGGTAATGATTTTGATATGCTTACAGTTGGCGATGTTGATGGGGATGGTGACCAGGATATTGTAGCACCGGTAGAGAATTACAATCAAGGCTCTCAATATGGCGTATTCGTATATGTTAATGATGGAACAGGGAATATAACTAGGGGAACTGACATCATCCCGCTTACTCCTGATGTTCAATTTAGTGATGTTGACTTGGCAGACCTGGATGGTGATGGTGACCTGGATGTTTTTGTTACTAACTCTACCAGTCCAGGATCCTATAGTCCGGTCTTTCTTAATGATGGTACCGGAGTATTTACGGAAAACGGAGCGGGTGTTTATACGGATTACAGCTACCGAAGCGCTCTTGGTGATATTGATTCTGACGGAGATTTTGATATTATTTCTGGAGCTTACCTGGGTAACCCCAAACTATTCATCAATGATGGTTTGGGGAACTTCACACTTGATAGCCAGCTACCAGTAATTTCTGATGAATACAGCAATGCACTTTTTGGTGACCTGGATGGGGATAGTGATGTGGATGTCATAATTACTGGTTACTACAGTAGCACTAAGATCTTGTTGAATGTTGGCGCCGTTCCTGAGAATCAGGAAATAAATATCCAAGGAAATGGAGTAACAATTCTTGCTGGTGATACTACCCCATCCATAGAGGACGGTACTGATTTTGGAACCGTACAGGTTGGGAATTCAAAGACATCTACTTTTATCATTCAAAACCAGGGACTCGCAGACTTAGAGGTAAATGATATCACGGTAACGGCCACAGATGGAATTAATGATGTATCACCTGATTTTCAAATCAGCGGCATATCACTTCCTACAATCATAGGTGGCGAATCGTTTAGATCTTTTAGCCTGACATATACCCCAGAAGTTGCAGCTGTCATATCAGGTAGTGTTTTAGTATTAAATAATGACTCGGATGAATCCTCCTATCCATTTGGAATCACGGCCACTGCCGAGGGTACTCTACCTCCGCCTGACTCTCTTGCGCTGGTTGCACTTTATAATGAAACGGATGGTGCGAACTGGATAAACAATGCGAATTGGCTTGAAGGACCTATAAGCACATGGTTTGGAATAACCACTGTAGATGGGGCAATCACTGAAGTAGCGCTTAACTCGAATAATTTAACTGGTACTATTCCAAATAGAATTGATGACTTAAGCAGTCTCAGTGCACTTAACCTTGAATTCAATAACCTTTCCGGACCTTTACCCTCTGAGCTTGGAAGGTTGGATAACCTGACGTTTGTTAATCTTCGTGGTAATGAGTTTACAGGCTCAATTCCTGTTGAAATTGGTGATCTACTGAATCTAACAGTCCTTGATTTAGGTCAAAATCAATTTTCTGAAGCGATACCTTCTGAAATAGGTAATTTGATAAATTTAAATTCGTTAGACATTGACGAAAACCAACTTTCAGGACCTATTCCTCCAGAATTTGTAAACCTTATAAACCTTAACTTTCTAAATATCCGAAGCAATCTAATAGATGGTCTTCCTGATTTGACCGGTTTACCACTTACATCATTTGATGTATCATTTAATCGAATACCAGATGAAGATATCGCCTTAAATGCTAGTGTAATCACACTAAACCTTGGCCAAGACGTTGATTTTGCTATCAATGAACAAGATTCACTTGCACTGGTAGCATTATATGATGCCACCAATGGGGATAGCTGGACCAACAATACCAACTGGAAGCAATCAGGTCAAAAAGTCGAGACATGGTTTGGGATAACAGTCGTAGAAGACAGAGTTACAGCCATTGACTTGAACACTAACGAATTAAATGGTGAGGTACCAACTCAAATTGGTGATCTTACTGCCTTAGAGTCAATCGATTTAAGGTTCAATAGTCTATCTAGTAGCACCATCTTAAACGATTTGCTAAATATCTCACCCCTAAGGAATCTTCTGCTCTCTGGAAATCAATTTTCAGGAACACTTCCAAATTTTTCTGTTTTACCAAACCTTGAGTTTCTGATCCTTGATCAAAATCAATTTTCAGGGATTATCCCGGCAACCATAGGGAACAATCTATCGCTTCTTGCGCTGAATTTGGGAGACAATCTTTTTGAAGGTACGATACCGCCAGAGATTGGTAATTTGGAAAACCTATTCTTGTTGAGAATATGGTCCATGGAAGATATTACTGGCAACATACCGCCAGAGATAGGAAATCTTACATCCCTGCAAGAAATTGATTTTGGATTTCTTAATCTTGAAGGAACCATTCCAGCAAGTCTTGGAAACCTACTTAACCTTGAAATTCTTTACCTAAACGATAACAATTTAACGGGTGCGATTCCGGGAGAAATCGCAGGTCTTTCAAATTTGACCAATATATCAATCCTAAATAATGCCATTGATTCGATTCCTAACCTTTCAGGTCTTCCTTCACTGATAGATTTAAGAGTGCAAGAAAACAATCTATCATTTGATGACATTGAACCCAATGTAGGCATACCCGGATTTGTCTATTCCCCGCAGAACACAATAGTACCTCTGGATATGATTTTCAATGGAGGTCTGGTATTCAATGCAATTGATACTGTTGCTAGAGCAGAATCGGAGGTAATAATTTCAGTTAGCTCAGGGATAGCGCCTAATAACAATTACGTCTGGAGTTTAAATGGAGGAACACTTGCTACTCAAATAGAATCTTCATTAACAATTCCATCCATGAGTAGATCTGATGTGGGAGACTACTCTTTAGCGGTAACAAATACTGTAGCAACAGGTCTCACTTTAACTGCAGAGCCCGTAGAGTTATTGGCAAATGCTGTTATTTCAGTTGAAGCACAAGATGTGGATACTGAAGTCCCAATTTCTGAAAGAGTAAATGCCTATTTGTTCCCGTTAGGTGAAGCGCTTGGGGACACCATAACATTTAGTGGAGAACTAAACCCTGGTATTTTAAATTCAACAAGTACCTTTTCGTTTCCTGAAGTCCTGCTCGATGACTATTTATTGGCCGTAGAATCAGTCATACCCATTACTGATGGAAATGGTAATCAAAATCCGGACGCTACCTATGTGCCTACCTTTTACGGAGACGTATTTCTTTCAGAGGAAGCTGACGTTTTGGTGCTCAACAAAGACACGACGCTAATCATCAGTATGGTAGAGTTTCCGGAGGACGAAGATCCGGGAGAAGGGGCACTCAGCGGTACCATAGAGGAAGACTTTGGAGATGAGGAAGCTCGGGTGGATGCCAGAAGAAGAGCGAAACGAAGAAAGTGTGGCTTGAGGAGAAGACGAACAGGAGGCAGAACTGGTCAAAATGAAGACTTTGAACTATTTGCATACGGTGAAACCAATGATCAAGGAGAATTTGAGTTTGGCTTTCTACCGGAAGGCACCTATCGTTTCTTTGTTGAATATCCTGGCATCCCCCTTGATCCAGAAGCAGAGGTGGAGTTTGTTGTTGGTGAGGAAGGACTTTCAGACGACACATTCACATTGGAAGTTTTTGCTACACCTGAGGGCATTGAAATCGAATTTATTCTCGGAATCGCGTCAGATTACTTTGTAGATTTCAACATCTATCCTAACCCTACGGTCAACCTATTAACCATCGAATATGCTGGAATTAAAACTTCGAAAGTAATGATGGAAGTAGTAGCAATGGATGGTAAAGTATTGATGAACAAGGTGATAGATAAAAGGAAGAATAAGTTATTAATTTATACGTCGACTCTGAAACCTGGCCAATACCTGATCAGATTCCGAGGAGGTTCGAACAAGAAAGACTTAGTTTACCGTATGATTAAAAAATGATGAATTAGTACTTTTTCAATGTGTTGAGATATTTGGGATTATGAATTTAATCTAGAAAGTGATTATCTTCATAAATGGTTGTAATCCCAGAATGAAGAAAAATGAAGCATACACTGTACCAATCCCTTCTCAACCGCCTAAAGAATAAGCACACCAAACTCTCCTCACGGTTTCACAAGAATGTGAAGGAAGGCGAATTTCAGAAACAGCGCTACCGACACAGAAAGAATGCCATTGAGCGACTCAAGAATCTGGAAAAAAGAATTGCCGGGATCAGTCAGGAATCCGGGATTAAAACCAAACTCAGCTACAAGCATTGGGCTGTTGCATTAGCATTAGGAGCAGTAGTTGCCACCTCACAACAAGCACAAGCTCAGAATATCAATCTTTCACCACCTGTGGTTCTTGGTTATGGATACGCATCCAATGTACTTACCGGAGATATAGATGGTGATGGGAATCTGGACGTTATTTTTATCAGCTATTTCGATGACCCAATCCTCTTGCGAAATGATGGAGGTTTCAATTTTTCTTCTAGCTTAATCGACAATACGGCAGGAAATGTTAACAGATCACTGATTGCCGATATGGATGGTGATGGCGATCTGGATATTTTTATGCAAAATGGTTCAGGACCAACAACTGCCCAGGTCTTTGTCAATGATGGGACTGGAAATTTCACCTCTACCCCTGCCACAATTCCAACATTAAATTTCCAACAAGACTTAGAACTTATTGGAGATATAGATAATGATAACGACCTGGACTTTGTTGTTGAGACAAGGCAAAACGTCACCCCTTTCAATCGGTTTGCTACCATTCTAAGAAACAATTCCTTTGATTTTACAGATACCACTGCTGTCAAAGGAACTGACCCTGCTCAACGATCAACCGACCTGATAGGTCTAATAGATGCCAATGGGGATACGAATTTAGACCTTTTGGTAGATGCAAGTATTGCCGGCTTGGGTACTCCTCTTCAGGTTTTTTTAAATAATGGATCAGGAAATTTCACCTTTGGAAGTCCATATACTCCCGTTTTCAATGCCTCTTATGTTGGTGATACCCTTGACATCGATGATGATGGTGATACTGAAATAATCATTCCATTCGCCTCATACCCAAATCCCTATTTTAGGATTCTGACGAACGGTGGAGACGGTAACTCATTCCAAGCCAGAACACCAATTGCCTTAAACAATAATCAACGAATTGGTGAAATTTTTCCTGCTGATGTCAATAATGATGGATTGGATGAATTTGTCATCAATACAGACGCAGATTCCACCTTTATTTTTGAAAATTCATCAAATGGTCTTGTTTTCACACAGATCGCAAAATTTAAAGGTGAATCAAAACCTGGAGATTTAGACAGTGACGGAGACGCTGACTTGTTATTTAATACGAATGGGACAATCTCCATTTACCAAAATGAAGGTGGTTTTACGTTCAGTCCGAACACTGATATACTTACTATTTCAGCGATTTATGATGTTGATGCAGTGGATATTGACGGTGACGGTAACGTTGACCTTGTAACTGCAAGCGAAAGTCAAGCTTCACGAGTCTGGATAAACGATGGAACTGGAAATTTCACTGTAGGACAGATTTTGGCAGGCCCATCCTACGAGCAAGCCTTCGGTGACTTTGATCAAGACGGTGATCCGGATATGATTAGAGCAGCGGAAAGTACTTCTGGCATTAATAATCCTGGGATTGAAATTTGGAGAAACGATGGCGGAACGCTTACCCCTGTAGATACGATAGGCTTTGGTGTTTTTGAGGCTGATGATATTGAACTTGCAAGACTTGACGCAGATGCAGATTTAGATATAATAGCCTACACAAGAGAAGGTTGTTGCAGTAAATATGTCAAATCGTTTATCGGTGGTACTGCTTTAACGTTTAGTGAAGTATCCTCCTTTAATATTGATTATGGATATCTTTCCAGAATCGATACAGCAAACATCGACGGAGATTCTGATGTGGATATACTAATTGCCAACAGGGACAATAGAAGTGTTACAACCTTAGTAAATGATGGCGCTGGTTTACTAAGTTATGGAAGTAATTTTTACAGTTATTCACCAGTTGATTATAACG
>CAYWOQ010000017.1:10809-17809 GCA_964459925.1 uncultured Roseivirgaceae bacterium | reverse complement strand
GCCTTTGATGTAGACGGAGACAATGACATAGATGTAGTAGTTACCGCTGGAACCTATGTCCAGATTTTTGACAATAATGGAACCGGTACTTTCACATATGATTCACAAATCAATTTATCACAAGGAGTCTACCAAAGTTTCCATGCGGATATCGATCAGGATGGAGATGAGGACTTGATTTTTGGAGGCGAGGGTAATGGCATTAAGCCTCAAATCTATTTAAACAATGGTTCCGGGGTGTTTACTTTCGATTCTGAAATTGATGTTTATGCCGACGAATATACCAAAATAAGGGCGGCAGACTTAGACAATGATGGTGATCTGGATGTGGTAGTTGGTGGTTATTATACCGGACTTAAGCTACTTTTTGCGCCAACCCCTCAGGAAATCAACATTACCGGGACAGGTAATAATGACATCTTAAACGGAGACACGTCACCTTCAACTACTGATGGTTCAGATTTTGGGGCTGTTATTTTAAGTGAGTCCGGAACCAGCACCTTTACCATTCAGAACCTGGGCGACCTTGATTTGACAGTTAATGACATAGTCATCTCAGGGCCAAGTGCTACTGATTTTTCAGTAGATATTACATCTGCTTTAATACCAGGTACCGGGACAGCAGACTTTGTTGTGACGTTCTCGCCGAGTGCGCTCGGAATTAGAGGTGCTACCATACAAATCACAAACGATGACTCCAATGAAAGCACCTATAGTTTTGATATTGAAGGTACAGGAGTTGCTCCTGATATCAATGTACAAGGTAATGGTACTGATATTTTAATTGGAGATACTACTCCTGACATTGTTGATGGAACGGATTTTGGGACTATTTCACTAGGAACACCTGAGATTCAAACCTTCACCATTCAAAATACTGGTGATGCAGCGCTTAGGGTTACTGAGATCAACGTAAGTGGTGCAAATGCAGCAGATTTTGCAGTAAGTAACATCACATTACCTGATACTGTTGCCATTGGTGGTAATGTGACCTTTGATTTAACATACGATCCTGCTGCACTTGGTTCCAGTGTTGCATCCGTTGAAATTGTGAATAATGATGTAGATGAAGCATCCTACACCTTCGATATTGCCGGTACAGCTCAAAACCCACAAGAAATAAACATTCAGGGAAATGGAGAAAATATTGCAACGGGTGATACCACACCGTCCGTTACTGATGGAACGAATTTTGGCACGGTAACGATCGGCGAATCCGCATCATCCGTTTTTTCCATTCAAAACCTTGGTGATGCTAACCTGGATATAAATTCCATAACAGTGTCTGCCACGGATGGTGCTAATGACGTTTCGGCTGATTTTCAGGTAATAAGTGATTTCTCACTACCTGGTGCAGTTGCTGGACTTGCAGACTCTACATTCACCATTACTTATACACCAACAGTTAATGGTACCATCACAGGAAGTGTGTCAATCGAGAACAATGACTCAGATGAGTCTCCGTATTCGTTTGATATTGCTGCCATTAGCCAAACTGCACAAGAAATAAACGTACAAGGAAATTCAGTGGATATTGTCAGTGGAGATAGTACCCCTGATAATGCTGATGGTACCAACTTTGGAAGTATTACCGTTGGTGGACAAGCAACTTCGCAGTTTACAATCCAAAACACCGGTGAGGCTCCCCTCGAAGTGACAGCTATCCAATTGGCTGGATCGAATCCTGAAGATTTCGCTATTAGCGGCATAACACTTCCAACGACTTTAGCAGGAGGGTCTACCACCACTTTTGATATAACGTATACTGCTTCTGTAATTGCAACTTCTAATGCAGTAGTTGAAATCACAAGTGATGACACAGATGAGGGCACCTATACGTTCGATATTTCCGGTGCTGGCAAAGCGCCTGGCATCCTCGAATCCGACTCTCTTGCACTGGTCGCCATTTATAATGCGACAGGCGGTGATGGCTGGACCAATAATACCAATTGGCTACAGACAGGACAAAGGGTAGAAAACTGGTTCGGAGTGGAGATCAATGAAGACAGGGTCCAAAAAATCTTACTGAGCAGTAACAATCTATCAGGAACCCTACCAGCAGAAATCGGGGATCTAACTGCACTTACTGATCTATTCATGAACAACAACTCCCTTACAGGGCCGATACCGGGTGAGATTGGGCAAACCAGTTTGGATACACTGATCTTGAGCGTCAACCAGTTAAGCGGTCCGTTACCGGAAGAAATATACAATCTGACCGAGTTGAGAAGGTTATCGATTTCTCAAAACCAGCTGGAAGGCTCGATATCCTCAAACATTGCCAACCTTACGAACCTTACCTTTCTCGCACTCTGGGACAACCCATTTACCGGAGGTACCATCCCAGCGGAATTCTGGACATTGAATTCACTGGAGCGAGTTTTCCTTGGAACCTCTGATTTGGGTGGTGATATTTCTCAATTCACCAATCTTACCAACCTGATTGAATTCTGGGTAGATCAAGGAAATTTCACAGGAACTGTATCACCTGATATTGTGAACCTGACCAATCTGGAACGACTGGACATCAGTGACAACCAGATGGAGGGAACGATTCCTGCGGAGCTAGCCGAACTCAGCAACCTGTTTTTGATTGAAGTGCAGAACAATTCTTTTTCGGATTTTCCAGATGTATCCGGGCTTAGTCAACTAACTACGCTGAATGTCAGTGGAAATAATCTTGAATTTGACAATTTGGAGCCGAATGCCAATGTGACCGGCTTTGTCTATGCTCCTCAAAACAATCTTAGTGTTCCGCTGGAGATCTCGATCAATGGGGATACTCCGATTCCAGCAGAAAACACAACCATTAGAGCCGAAAGTGAAGTAACCATTACCGGTATCACAGGAGAAGCCGCTAATAATCAATACGACTGGAGTCTTAATGGCACTTTAGTTACTGAACAAGCAGAAATTACTTACACCATTCCTTCCATGGGAAGAGCAGATATCGGGACCTATGGACTTACGGTGACCAATGACCTACTCCCGGATTTAACCTTTACGTCAGATGAATTTGATCTAGCAGCCAATGCAGTTATTTCCATTCGGGCAATAGATGTAGATACGCAAGCCCCAATCCCTGAAAGAGTAAACGCCTATCTGTTCCCATTAGGTGAAGCACTTGGAGACACAATAACATTTGATGGAGAGCTTGAACCTGGAATTTTAAATTCTCCAAGTACCCTTTCGTTTCCGGAAGTTCCTCTGGAAGATTACCAGGTCGGGGTAGAATCAACTATTCCGGTTACTGATGAAAATGGAGAGCAAAATCCTGATGCTACCTATGTGCCTACTTTCTATGGTGATGGACTCTCCGAGGAAGCAGAAGACCTGATACTGGAGAAAGACACGATTCTATTTATCACCATGCTTGAACTTCCAGACGAGGAACCACCTGGAGAGGGTGCTCTGGCTGGAACGATAGAAGAAGACTTTGGCGATGACGAAGCAAGAATAGATGCCAGAAGAAGAGCGAAACGAAGAAAGTGTGGACTGAGACGAAGAAGAACTGGTGGACGAACAGGCCAGGATGACAATGACAACTTTGAATTATTTGCCTATGGGGAAACCAATGACAATGGAGAATTTGAATTTGGTTTCTTACCGGAAGGTGATTACCGCTTCTTCGTAGAATATCCGGGCATTCCATTAGATCCGGATGCAGAGGTAGAGTTCACAGTCGGTGAAGCTGGGGTTTCAGATGATGATTTCACACTGGCAGTATTTGCTTCTCCGGAAGGAATCGAAATAGAGTTCGTGCTCGGTTTACCAAGTGATTACTTCACAGATTTCAGCATGTATCCAAATCCGACAGCTGATGTACTGAACATTGAATACACAGAGATTAAGGACGATAACCTGGTAATGGAAATTGTATCCCTGGAGGGACAGGTGCTTTACAAAAAAGCACTCGATAAGTCCAAGGGTAGCTTCCAATACGATACCGCATTATTGAAACCGGGGATGTATCTGGTGCGATTCAGAGGAGATACCGGCAAGGAGCACTTAGTTTACCGGATGATTAAAAAATGATGAAAACCAATATTTTTTAGATTAAGCAGGGAACGTTCAAAAGAAATTTCTTGGCAAAGTGATTAACTTGGCAGTTGGTTCAAGTACTACGCCAAAGAAATAATGAAGAACACACTCTACCAATCCCTTCTCAATCGCCTAAAAAACAAACATACAAAGCTCTCCACGCGATTTCACAAAAATGTGAAAGAAGGAGAATTCCAAAAGCAGCGCTACAGGCATAGAAAAAATGCCATTGAGCGACTGAAAAGCTTAGAGAAAAGAATCGTCGGCCTCAGTGAGGAATCCGGCATCAAGACACCACTTAATTACAAACACTGGGCAGTGGCCCTTGCTTTAGGTGCAGTAGTAGCTACTACTAATCCGGTCCAGGCACAAGAGGTAGACCTTTCTCCGGCAACTATTCTTGGGAATTCGTATGTGAATGAATTACTTACCGGTGACCTGGACGGGGATGGAGATATTGATGCGATCAAATTTAGTTATGTCGATGATCCGATAATTTTTATCAACAATGGAGGATTATCCTTTGATCAAAATACGCTGGTTGTACCAGAGCCCATAATAAGTGATGCCCTACTGGGGGATTTTGACGGAGATGGCAATTTGGACATCTTGATGAAAACAGGATACAGCGTCTACTCCTACAGTGTTTGGCTAAACGACGGTTCTGCAAATTTTAGTCCACAACCTGCTACTTTCCCCACAGTAGATTTGCAGGGTAATTTTAAATGGGCTGGTGATTTAGATGGAGATGGTGACTGGGACCTTGTGGCAGAAACACAGCAAAACACTTCGCCCTACTATAGTTATGTTACACTATTCCCTAATAATTCATTCGATTTCAGTGATACGACTGCACTATCAGGTACTTATGTATTTAATCCATCCTCAAGACTTTTAGGTCTTTTAGATGCGGACGGCGATAACAACCTCGATATCCTGTATCAGGCGTATAAAAGCGGTTATGGGAACCCCATACAAGTTTTTCTTAACGATGGAAATGGTGTCTTTGCAGATTCAGGATCCAATTCGGACGTTTTTGGTGGTAAGTATGTAAATACCTTAGATACCTTAGATATAGATGGGGACGGAACCACTGACTTCTTTATTTCTATCAATTATTTTTCTGACGAAGAGATACGTCCCTATTTAAATGACTGGACAACCAATTCTAATTTTTCTGAAGGAAGTACTGTCGCTACTATTCCGAGTAACGAAGGAATAGATGATCTGTTTGCTGTTGATGTAGACGGTGATGATTTAAAAGAATTCATCATCAATACACAACAAGATACTACTCTTGTTTTTCGAAATGATGGCGTATCAATAAATCAAATTGCTAAATTTTTTGGAAAATCGACTCCAGAAGACTTAGATGGAGATAATGATCAGGATTTATTCACTGTAGATGGAGATTTAAGTATTGTCGAAAATCTCGATGGAGTTTCCTTTTCTCCATTTGGTGATCTGCTGACCATTTCAGCGACTTATGATCTTGATACGGTAGATATCGATGGTGATTCAGATCTGGATATTGTCACTGCCGGTGAATTACAATCCAGGGTATGGCTCAATGATGGTGCCGGGAACTTCACAATAGGCCAGGAGCTTGGCCCTACCAGTGTGAACCATGCATTTGGCGATTTGGATGGCGATGGCGATCCGGATTTGGTACGAGCGATTGATATAGACGGATATCAAGTGACTCCAGGTTTTGAGATATGGACCAACGAAGGAGGAACCTTATCTTTTAATCAGACTATAGGAGATGGAGGTGCACGACCTTTCAAGGTTAAACGTGTTTTCATTGAAAACATTGATCCTGATTCGGACACAGATCTGGACATTATTGCATTAACTCAGGAGTATGTTGAAGGGCCTTATAACTATATTAGGTCCTTTAGAAATGACGGAAGCCTTGTATTCACAGAGAATACCAGTAATGTGCTATTCCTCGATTATTACACCCGTGGTATCGATGTGGGTGATTTGGATGATGACGGTGATGTGGATATTGCAACAGCCATTAATTACACTGTCGGGAATAATGTTGCACTCTTTACAAATGATGGACTTGGAACTTTCGCAGCAACACCGGGATTCGTTGCTTCTGCCTCATTTGGGACCACTGATGTAAATATTGAAGATGTGGACGGCGATCTCATCAATGACTTGGTAACCAACAGTAATACCGTACATAATTGGTTTAAAGGTGCCGGGGATGGATCATTTGGTGGTGCAAATGAAATACCGTTCTCCAACCCCTCTTATAGAAGTTTTGTTGGGGACGTAGATAGCGATGGAGATAACGATATCATTTTCGGAGGATACGTAAGCAATCCAACCATTTTCCTAAATGAAGGAGGGGTATTTACAGAAGATGCACAAGTCGATGCAATTGCGGACGAATATACTTCGGTTTTACCTGCTGATATTGACAACGATGGAGACAATGACATCCTTTTCGGTGGCTATTACTCAGGCCTGAAACTGTTTTTTAATAATGCTATTTCTGTTCAACCTGAAATAAACATTCAGGGAAATGGGACGGATATCGCCAGTGGAGATGATATTCCAGATGCAGGAGATGGAACAGATTTTGGAACGGTGCTGATTGGTTCTTCAGGAACAGCCACTTTCACCATCCAAAACTTAGGTGATGCAGATTTAAATATCAACGAAATACTAGTTGGCGGTGAGAATCCTGAAGATTTTTCCATAACAGGGATCTCTACACCTACTGTGGTGGGGATTGGTGCTAGCACTACATTCAATGTAGCTTTTGATCCAATCGCTGCGGGTTCAAGAACTGCTGAAATACAGATTGCAAATGATGATGCAGATGAAGGTACTTACCTATTTGTGGTTGGAGGAATTGGAGAGACACCTGCTCCTGAAATCAATATTCAGGGAAATGGAATAGATATCGTTAATGGAGATGATGGCCCAGGAACTGATAAAG
>CAYWOQ010000017.1:4935-10762 GCA_964459925.1 uncultured Roseivirgaceae bacterium | reverse complement strand
CTTGGTGCTGATGCAACAGCAACGTTTACCATCCAAAATACGGGAAGCGCTGATTTATCAGTTTCTGATATCCTACCTGTAGGTCCACAGGCTGCTGACTTCAGCATATCTGGAATCACCCTTACAGCCACCATTGGAGGAGGCTTGGATGCGACATTTGTTGTGACTTTTACTCCAAGTGCCGAGGGTATACGAGATGCAGGCATTCAACTAACGAATGACGATAGTGACGAAGGAAACTACACCTTCGGAGTGAGGGGTACGGGGCAGTCAGCACCACAAGAGATAAATGTTCAGGGGAGTGGCTTAGACATTTTAAGCGGAGATACCACACCTGATGTGACCGATGGAACCGATTTCGGTACCATCGTACTTGGGACGCCTGTTACCACCACATTCACCATCCAGAATACGGGTGGCGCCGACCTCAATGTATCGGACATCAATGTGAGCGGCACAAACGCCGCTGATTTCACGGTAAGTAATTTCACTCCCGGAAACGTTATAGCTGGGGGTTCAAATGCGACCTTTGATGTCACATACGATCCTGCAGCAGTTGGTACCAGTGTAGCCGCCATTGAAATCTCAAATGATGATGCAGATGAAGCGACTTACACCTTTGACATAACTGGAGCTGCACAAAACGCACAGGAAATCAATGTATTGGGGAATGGTGAAAACATCCTGACAGAAGACATTGAACCATCGCTTACTGATGGGACAGATTTTGGGAATCAGATCGTAGGAACATCCGGTACTTCAACATTTTCGATACAAAATCTTGGAGATGTGGACCTGGATGTAACCGAAATAACCATTATTGGAACCGATGCTGCTGAGTTCTCCCTGGATATTACATCAGCTTTAATACTCGGATCGGAAAGCACAGATTTTACCGTAACCTTTACACCTACCTCAGCAGGAGCGAAAGATGTCACCGTTCAAATAACCAGTAACGACGCAGATGAAGGCACGTATTCCTTCAGTCTTACCGGAACAGCTCAAAATGAACAGGAGATCAACCTGCAAGGCAATAGCCTGGACATTGCCAGTGGAGATGACACGCCAGTTACCGACGATGGCACAGACTTTGGATTGGTTACCATAGGTCAATCAGTAACCTCTGCCTTTTCCATTCAAAACACAGGTGACATTGACTTGAACGTTAGTTCAATCACAATCACGGGTGCCAATGCTGCTGATTTCGCCATATCAAATATTACCACCCCTGTTACGGTATCAGGAGGATCAACTGCTTCTTTTGTTGTTACCTATACACCCACAATTGCTGGTGCAAGTACTGCTTCGGTGGAAATAGCGAATGATGATGCTGATGAAGCAACCTACACATTTAGCATTGCAGGTGCCGCTCAATCCGCACAGGAAATCAATGTACTGGGTAACAGCCAGGATATCGCGAGTGGGGATGACACGCCTGATGCAGCTGATGGAACGGATTTTGGCAATGTAACCATTGGTGAAAACACCGTTTCAACCTTTACCATACAAAATACAGGAGACGTTGACCTGAACATCAGCTCCATTTTAACCTCCGGTACAGAGGCTGCTGAATTTGTTGTTGATGGTGTAACCACGCCACTAGTTGTTGCCGGTGGTACGGATGTCTCGTTTGATGTGACCTTTACCCCTGAAAACTCAGGAGTTAGTAACGCTGCAATTGACATTGTAAGTGATGATGCTGACGAAGGACTTTATACCTTCAGCCTGGTTGCCACTGGACAAACGCCTCAGGAAATAAACATCCAGGGGAATGAAATAGATATTGCGGACGGAGATAATACCACAGATATCACTGATGGAACGGATTTTGGAACAGTCGAAGTAGGAAGTTCAGCTACCTCCTCGTTCACCATTCAAAATATAGGAGAAGTTGATTTAGACATAGCTAACATAAGTATTGAAGGGACCAATACGGGTGGTCTTTCGTTAGGGGATGTTACCATACCAACCTTCATTCCTGGTGGAGGTTCACTGACATTCGAAGTGATTTTCACTCCAGGTGATGAGATTCCAAACATTGGAACGATCCAGATCACAAACAATGATGCAGATGAAAACCCATATACGTTCGATGTTTCGGGTACGGGAGCATTTCCGCTCACCATTGAAGCAGACTCAGCAGCGCTGGTCGCTTTTTATAATGCAACCGGGGGTCCAGACTGGACAGACAATACCAACTGGACGACTGGAAACGTAATCGATTGGTTTGGTGTTGGCTTAAATACAGATGGAAACAAGGTAACTGCTATCAATCTTCCTTCGAATGGGCTTGATGGATCCATCCCGGCTGAAATCGATCAATTGAATGCACTGGAAATACTAAACTTGTCCGGCAATTCAATCGATAACCTGGAAACAGATTTCTCTGGATTAACAAGTGTAACCAGTATTGATCTCAGTGGAAATAAACTGGACTTTGGAGACTTAGAACCAGTAGCTGAAGTATCGGGGCTGATCTATGCGAACCAACAAGACCTGGATCAGGCCATTGATCAGGAGGACCTGATCATCAGGTCAGGTACTAGTCAGGCACTTACCACAACCGTCAACGGTAACTTGAATCTTTACCAATGGACATTTGATGGTGAAGATATACCAGGTGCGATTGAGGCTTCTTACGCCATTACCGATATGGTCCCTAGTAAAGTAGGGACGTATGGTGTGAAGGTCAGCAACTTGATTGTGACCGGCCTTACGCTAGGTGCTCCAACGATCAATGTACAAGGCAGTGCCGTCATTTCGGTTAATGCACTCGATGAGGACACCAATTCACCGATAGGTGAAAACGTCAATGCCTACCTATTCCCTCTTGATGAGAACGTAGGTGATACTATACCTTCAAACGAGTTAGGGGAAGAAAAAGGACTTAGAAATGTATCAAGTACTTTCTCCTTCCCTGAGGTTTTATTTGGCAACTATTATTTAGCCATTGAGTCAGTCGTACCACTAACGGATGGAAACAATAACGCAAACGCGGATGCGACCTATGTTCCTACTTTCTATGGAAACGTCTTCTTATCTGAAGAAGCGGAAGTTCTTTCTTTAGAAAGCGATACCTCTCTCCTGATCAATATGGTGGAATTTCCAGAGGACGTAGAACCAGGAGAAGGTTCACTTGCTGGAACCATAGAAGACGATTTTGGGGATGACGAAGCAAGAGTGGATGCAAGAAGAAGAGCCAAACGAAGAAAATGTGGGCTGAGACGTAGAAGAACCGGAGGACGAACAGATCAAGATGATTTTGAATTATTCGCTTACGGTGAAACCAATGATAATGGGGAGTTTGAATTTGGCTTCCTACCGCAAGGCACCTATCGCTTCTTTGTGGAGTATCCAGGCATTCCGTTGGACCCAGATGCAGAAGTTCAATTTGAGGTCGGTGAAGCTGGAGTATCAGATGATACCTTCACACTGGCCGTTTTTGCGTCACCTGATGGAATTGAAATTGAATTTGTATTAGGTTTGACACGAGATTATTTCACGGATTTCAGTATCTATCCAAACCCGACCGCTGATCTATTAAATATTGAGTACTCAAAAATCATAGTAGATCAGGTAATCATGGAAATCATCTCACTGGATGGACAGGTCCTGTACAAAAAGGAACTCGATAAGTCAGACACTAACTTCCAATATGATACGGCTTTATTAAAACCTGGCATGTACATGGTTCGATTCAGAGGCGGTACCGGAAAAGAGCACCTGGTTTATCGAATCATTAAAAAGTAACTCAAAAGCGTTGCTGATGGTTAAATGAGCATAGAAAAGACTCCATGATCATTTGCATGGATCCATATTAATATTCATGCAAGATTTTATGATCATTCAATCTTTTTTGTAATTTCAAGTTTGTAAAAATCTACCACAATGAAAAAGATACTGTTTACACTATTTACGTTAAGTCTGTTCATCACCTCTGCACAATCCATTTGGATTGCAGATAATAATCCCAGCGCACCAACCGGAACCAATATCTTTGGTACCATTCAGGAGGCCATTGATGCTGCTGTGGCTGGGGATACCATTTATATTCAGCCCAGTCCAACTACTTATGCAGGTGGCACCAGCAATGTAGAGCTCCATTTCAGGGGAATTGGATTTAATCTGGACAAGGATATCCCTTATACTTCAAATGTAACAAGCATCAATCTATACGGGGCTCCTGATGGCTCCACAAATCCTTCCAATAGCTCAGTTTCAGGACTAACCATCACCAACCTTCGATTAGGTAAAGCTGCTGGTGGTGATCCAAGCTATACTTTAGTTGGTGTTAGAGTTTTCAATAATTCTGTTTCAACAATAACCTATGGCATCCCTGTTCCAGTCGATGACTTATTGATTGCTTTTAACTACATCAATAACCTAAGTTTTAATGAGTCCGTAGACAATTCTATTATCAGAAATAATGTTTTCGACGGATCGATTCAGTTTTTTAGTTGCCCTACCGTAACGACGATTATATCAAATAACATTATCAATGGGAACATTTACAAAAACTCTACGACTGATTTTCTAACTATACAGAATAATAATTTCATTGGTAATGGAACGTCATCTACAGCATTTAATTCAATTATGTTTGATGCTAACGTCATCAATAACATTTTTTATGGGACTACTCCGAGTATCTCTTTTGGCGGAACATTATCTACCAATTTTCAAAATAATACCTTTAATAATAATTTGACCTTTAGTACAGGAGATGACACTTTACCACCCACTGGAGGTGGTTTTGGAAACACTGGTAATGGTGGTGATGTGGGTATTGATCCTCAGTTCACAACTGCCACATTATCTACCATCTGGCAAAGTACCGATAACTACACGACTGCAGCGGCAGAAGTAACTAATGGAGGTACAGATGCATCAGATATTGGGATCTTTGGAGGACCCTATCCATTTGTTGGTGTAAACCTTCAATTATCAACCAGCTCGATCCCTACCATCCAATCACTGAACATCAGTACCATCATCAATCCCGGGCAAGATCTTCAGGTAGACGTTAGCGCAAAATCCAACTAGGAGAAGTAATGAATTGGCTTTCTTTCATGAAAATGCGCCTGAGCGGTTTTCTGGGACTTGTATTGCTGGTTTCCAGTCTTCATGCCCAGGAAGACATCATTGCATTAGAATATTTTGTAGATACGGATCCCGGGCCTGGTAACGCTACTCCAGTAACCCCCATCACATCTGGGCAATCGATTAACGAATCTTTCACCGTTCCTACTGGTGCATTAAGTCCGGGGTACCATGTTTTAGGTATCAGAACACTGAATGCAGAGAACCGATGGAGCATGTACGAACGAAGGTTATTCCTTATTCAAGATCCTGCGGATAACCTTAACTTTCCTCAAGCAGCATCCCCCATTCAGGCTGCAGAATATTTCATCGATACAGATCCCGGTCCAGGAAATGGTACTACCATAACCACAGCAGGTGGAGCGACCATTACAGAAAATATTACAGTACCCACAGGTGCGCTAAGTCCCGGCTATCATATCCTCGGTGTCCGCACACAAAATGCTGAAGGTCGATGGAGTATGCATGAAAGAAGGTTATTCCTGATCCAGGATCCAGCAGATAACCTGAGTTTCCCAAGGGCCGTGTCCAACATTACTGCTGCAGAATATTTCATTGATACCGATCCGGGCGTTGGAAATGGAACTGCGATTCCCACAGCAGGTGGAGCGACGATTACAGAAAATATTACAGTACCCACAGGTGCGCTAAGTCCCGGCTATCATATCCTCGGTGTCCGCACACAAAATGCAGAAGGACGATGGAGCATGCATGAAAGAAGGTTATT
>CAYWOQ010000017.1:0-4835 GCA_964459925.1 uncultured Roseivirgaceae bacterium | reverse complement strand
CCACAGCAGGTGGAGCGACCATTACAGAAAATATTACAGTACCCACAGGTGCGCTAAGTCCCGGCTATCATATCCTCGGTGTCCGCACACAAAATGCAGAAGGACGATGGAGCATGCATGAAAGAAGGTTATTTCTTATTCAGGATCCACAGGATGACTTGAATTTTCCACAGACTGCTACACCCATTTCAGCATTGGAATACTTCATTGATGATGATCCAGGTCCTGGCAATGGAATTGCCATTCCGGTTAATGTCCCGGTTGATTTATTGGAATTGACAGACTTGATGCTTGCGATTGATCCAGGGATTACCCCTGGCATTCACACGTTTTCGATACGTGCGAAAAATGAAAGTGGAACCTGGAGCTTTGTGGAAATTGCCACGTTTGAGGTTACGAACAATCGAACACCTGTTTTTGCAACCTCCATCTCAAGTCCCACCAATGTATCGGAAATACCCATTGATGTGTCATTTGGACAGGAAATGACAGGATTTGATGTGACTGACATCATTACAAGGCTGGACCAAACAGAAGATCCTACCCTTATCCGGGACGGAAGTTTTGTAGATAATGCCAATGGAGATTTCAGCTTTATCATTGACGCAGTTACAGAAGGAGAGATTTCCGTCCTTATTGATGCTGGCGCGGCGCAGGCAACCAGTGACGGTGCAGTTTCATTGGCTTCAGATACACTCACAATCGTATATGACATCACGCCTCCTATGGTGACAGTAAATGCACTTTCTACTACCACTGCTAGCCCTGGAATCAATGGAACCATCAATGATTTAACTGCATCGGTTTCGGTAGAAATTGATGGTGTCAGCTACAATGCATCCATTAATCCTGACAGTACCTGGAGTATAAACCCAGGTATCATCGCTAGTTTGGCTGTTGGAACGTATGAGGTTCTTGTTACTGCCACTGACCTTGCAGGAAATGTATCGACAGACGGTACCTCTGATGAATTGGAAATTTTAAGCACCTCCCCTGTTCCAATTATTTCTTTTTCAGGGGGTAGCATTACTAATCAAAGTCCATGGAATCTTGCGATTGATTTTGGTGCTGAAGTCACAGGGTTTGATCAATCTGATGTGATCACCCTCTTTAATGAGGTCGAGGGAACTTTTGTTCAGGATGGCAGTCTCGTAGACAATACCAATGGTAACTTTAGTATTGTTATTGAACCTATTGAAGGGGAACTCAGCATTCTCATTCCAGCTGATGCTGCTACAGCGGTAAGCGATGGAAACACAAGTCAAGCCTCGGATACACTAAGAATTACTTATGATATTACAGCACCAATTGTTACGGTAGATTCACTCACTACCACCAACACCAGTCCGGAACTAAGTGGAACAATCAATGATCCATCTGCCTCCGTTCAAATCGAACTTGATGGAAATTTTTATTCAGCATCAGTGAACGCAGATAGCACCTGGATTGTAACTGAAGGCACCATTGTCAATCTGGCACCTGGCACTTATGATATCATTGCTACCGTTACAGATCCTGCCGGCAATGCGAGTAACGATGGATCTTCCAATGAATTAACTGTCATTGCTAATCCATTACCTGTCTTATCCTACACAGGTGATGCAATAACTAATCAAGCGCCCTGGAATATCTCCATTGACTTTGGAGTAGCAGTCACAGGATTTGAAGTCGCAGATATTGTTACGCTTTTAAATGGTAATACAGGCACTTTTTTGGTAAGAGATGGAAGTTTAACTGACAATGGCAATGGCAACTACAGTGTAATTGTTGATCCTTCGGAAGGTGCAGTATCCACATTGATCCCTGCCTCCGTGGCCCTATCAGTTGGTGACAGTATTCCCAGTCAAGCTTCTGATACATTAAGAATTACCTATGATACCACAGCTCCAGTCATAACTATAAACTCACTCACTACTACAGAAGTGAGTCCTGAACTAACAGGGACGATTAATGATCTCTTAGCTACTATTGAAATTGAAATCGTCGGAAATGTCTACATTCCAACCATTAATGTAGATAGTACCTGGATAATTCCTCAAGGTACAATTGCGGACTTGGCAATTGGAACCTATGATGTTTTAGCTGACGCCACTGATCCTGCAGGAAATGTAGGAACTGATGCGTCAGTGGATGAATTAGAAATCATTGAATCAACAAGTCTTGGAGTAGATCCTATTGACTCTCTCACGCTTGTAGCGTTTTATAATTCTACCAATGGGGATTCGTGGACGAATAATGAAAACTGGTTGCAACAGGGGCAGTTCGTGGAGACCTGGTATGGAATCACTGTAACTGAAGGCAGAGTGACTGAAATCAATCTGGAGGATGATGGTTCGGGACAATTTTTTGGAAACAATCTGACAGGTTCCCTCCCAGCAAACATCGAAGAACTAACGGCTCTTGAAAATATCTCCTTGTTCTTTAATGATGATTTAGGTGGAGATTTTCCTGCTACACTTATCAATATTCCTACCCTTCAGGTTGTTCGGCTTGGTGGGTTGATCTCAGGTGAAGTACCTTCTTCTTTATATGAAATCTCAACGCTCACAGAAATAGGACTTAATTCACCTAATCTTACCGGTAGCATTCCTCCGACAATTGGAAATCTTAATCTTACCTGGCTCGACATTACCTCAACTTCCATGGATGGTCCCTTGCCACAAGAACTCAATAATATCTCTTCCCTATTCTTTGTGCAGATCAATGGAAATAATTTCAGCGGATCAGTCCCTGGTTTCTCTGAAGCTACTAACCTTAACTCACTCAATGTAGCTTTCAACGAATTCAGTGATTTACCTGACTTCACCAATACATCCATCACTTCTATTGAAGTTGGCCAAAATAGGTTCACCTTCGAAGATTTAGAACCAAACCTTAGTATAATTAGTGATGACCCTACCCAAAAACCCTTTGGAACACCACAGAACATAATAATTTCCATTGATGAAGATGTAACCCTGGAAGCAGCTACTGGCATTGGAGACAATGATAACTATCAATGGCAAAAAGATGGAAATCCTATTGATGGAGCTACAGCACTTCAATTAACTATTGCAAATGCAGCGATCAACGATAGCGGTGAGTATCAATTATTGATTACCAATTCCCTCTTCCCATCGGTTACGCTCGAAAGTGAGCCGATCATGTTGACCGTAGTGGAAAACATCATTGAAGTAGATTCCTTTGCACTAGTCTCCTTATATAATAGCACCGGTGGATCTGATTGGACGGATGATACCAATTGGACGACAGGAAACGTGATCGATTGGTTTGGTGTAACCCTTGATGCGGAGAGTAATAGAGTTATTGCAATTAATTTACCCGAAAATAATCTCACTGGAACCATCCCTCCAGAAATAGTCCAAATGGATTCCTTAGAAACGCTTGATCTTTCCGGTAATAATATCAATAACCTGGAAACAGATTTCTCTGGATTAACAAGTGTAACCAGTATTGACCTCAGTGGAAATAAGCTGGACTTTGGAGACTTAGAACCAGTAGCTGAAGTCCCAGGATTGAACTATGCTAATCAACAAGACCTGGATCAAGCTATTGATCAAGGAGATTTGATCATCAGATCAGGCACCAGTCAGGCACTTACCACAACCATCAACGGTACCTTGAATCTTTACCAATGGACATTTGATGGTGAAGATATACCTGGCGCAATAGAGGCTTCCTACGCCATCACCGATATGGACCCTGGTAAAGTAGGGACGTATGGTGTGAAGGTCAGCAACTCTATTGTGACGGGTCTTACATTAGGAGCACCAACCATAGATGTTGATGGAAGTGCGGTTATTTCGGTCAATGCACTTGATAACGACACCAATTCACCGATAGGTGAAAACATCAATGCCTACCTATTCCCTCTTGATGAAAACGTGGGTGATACAATCGTATTTGGTGATACAAAAGGCCTGAAAGATGAATCCAGCACCTTCGCATTTCCAGAGGTCGTATTTGGAAACTACTATTTGGCTGTTGAATCGGTCGTACCACTAACGGATGGAAACAATAATGCAAACCCGAATGCAACCTATGTTCCAACCTTTTACGGAAATGTCTTTCAATCGGAAGAAGCAGATATTCTCTCTTTAGGAAGTGATACTTCTTTGTTGATTAATATGATAGAATTTCCAGAGGAAGATCCACCTGGTGAGGGTCTACTCAGCGGAACAATCGAAGAAGATTTTGGTGATGATGAAGCAAGAGTAGATGCCAGAAGACGGGCAAAAAGAAGAAAGTGTGGACTGAGACGAAGAAGAACCGGTGGACGAACTGGTCAGGATGACAACTTTGAATTATTTGCTTATGGTGAAACCAATGATAATGGTGAATTCGAGTTCGGTTTCCTACCGCAAGGCACCTATCGCTTCTTTGTCGAATATCCGGGCATTCCGTTAGATCCGGATGCTGAGGTAGAGTTTGAAGTTGGTGAAGCTGGAGTTAGTGATACCGAATTTGTCCTTGCGGTTTTTGCTTCTCCGGAAGGAATCGAAATAGAATTTATTCTTGGCATCACCACAGATTACTTTGTGGATTTCAAACTATATCCAAACCCTACCTCCTCTTTAATCACTGTTGAATATGCTCAAATAAAAATAGAAGGTGTATTGATGGAATTAGTGGATTTGAAGGGGAACGTTCATTATTCTAAAGAATTGGATAGATCGAATAGAAAAATCATTTACGATACTGGTTTACTTAGATCTGGTCAGTACTTTCTAAGATTTACAGGTGGTGGAAATAGCGAACCACTCGTTTATAAAATCATTAAAAAGTAACCCGTTGTGCTAGTTAAGTCAAAGCTACTTTCAAATTATTGATGGGTC
>CAYWOQ010000016.1:0-58950 GCA_964459925.1 uncultured Roseivirgaceae bacterium | reverse complement strand
TGAATGGCCTAAATAATGCTGGTTACTGATAATTCTTGCTGCTTCATGATTGCCAGAAATAGCAGAGGCACCAAAAAGCATTTTTGCCAATATGATTTCACCATTTTCAATGTCTATAGGTAAAACGATTTGGGCGACTTCATGCCCGCTTTCAAGCAGATGATCTGTAATAACAATATCACCTTCTTCCAATGGATTTTTCACCAACCGATTATCAACTATTGCGGGAATTCCATCCACTCTGTGTTCAAAAACCTGAGTATACTTATTGAGCCAATTAATAAGCTTTTCGTCATTCCCAATATAACATATTGAGTCGGCATTGATTGGCAAATGATAGTTGTTATCTACAGCAAATGTTGCAGAAACAAAAATGGATTCTTTCAACTCTTTAGGGAGGTAGTGGGTAGGAGTGAATCCTTGTTCTTTTGCCTTATTTACTTGGGTATAAAAACGCTTGACTTTTTCACCTAAATACTTGGAATCCCACCTGTATATTTTTTTGGTCTCTTCACTTTTTGATACTAACCAGATTTTAGGTTCATCATCAAGACTGGCTAGATATTCTTTCTTTGATTCTGGTGGATATTTATTGATTATGGACTTTTTTAGAAAGTAAAATGGTGATTTCTCAGATGCCAATTCTACTACCCGCTGTTCCAATGAATTTAGCGACCTAACCTCAGGAAGAATCATGTAGTCTACCCCTTTCGTCCTTCCAAAATGTTCTAGAAATAAGAAATATTCGGATAGTAAGCTATCGGAATGGATGGCAGCAAGTGACGTAAGTGTAGGTAATCTTAATTGATCTTGTGGTAGAGGATCAAAAAACTGATCCAATTGAAGAGCTACAGCATAATCATTATCATGCAGTATGTCTGTAATGGATTCCTCCCATTCACTGAAGTAAACCGTTTTGCCTTTTTCAATGGACTGATAAAATGAAGTACCTTCAATCCAGATATTATCTACAATATCCACCTCTCCTCCAAGAGCGGTAATCGTTTTTAAGATGATAACTAATTTGAATGTAAAAAATCTCATTCTACCTCTAATACGGAACGTCAGTTAAACTTCTTCCTTAAATAAATCCAAAAATTAAGACTTTTGGTAGTGCATTTTTAAATTTGAACAAATTTTCTTTGAAGTCGTGTTGTTTTAGACGAATACTTGTCCATTACACGATGATCATTCAATAATTATACCTAAATGCGATTTCCTTCTTTATTTCGATTGCCCAGACATCAGCAGTTCCATATTCAGCCTCGCTACTATGATCCCGTGAAGGAAGAAATCAATGAACGGACAAGACGTATCCAAGAAGAAATGAATGGAAAGGAAGCAGGAACCTATCAACCAACAAAGATCAATTTTAAAAGGAAGGCAAAATCCGCTCCCAGTTCCTCATTGCTTCAACTGGGTATAGCCGCATTTCTCGGAATATTAGTGGTCGGTTGGCTTCAGTTTGGCAGTCAGTTTTTTTATTATCTGCTTTGGATAATAGTTCCTGCTTATTTGCTCTATCGCGTAAGGTCACTGGGGGAAAGGAACAAATGAGTGATATCATTCGATTGCTGCCGGACAGTCTCGCTAACCAAATTGCTGCAGGTGAGGTAGTCCAACGACCGGCTTCTGTTGTAAAGGAATTGCTGGAGAACAGTGTAGATGCAGGTTCATCTTCCATTAAACTGATTGTAAAGGAGGCAGGTAAAACACTCATTCAGGTTGTAGATGACGGGAAAGGCATGAGCATTACCGATGCGAGAATGAGCTTTGAGCGACACGCAACCTCAAAAATCAGCGCATCCGAAGATCTTTTCAAGATTAGAACACTGGGTTTTAGAGGTGAAGCACTGGCCTCTATTGCTGCAGTTGCTCAAGTGGAACTAAAATCAAAACGTGCTGAGGATGAGTTGGGTACCAAATTGGTTATTGAGTCTTCAGAAATTAAGAGCCAGGAGCCGGTGGCCATTACAAAAGGTTCGTCTATCAGCGTAAAAAATCTTTTCTACAATGTACCCGCGCGAAGAAATTTCCTAAAGTCAAATCCGGTAGAATTACGTCACATCAGCGATGAATTTCAACGAGTAGCACTGGCTAATCCAGCTATTAGTTTTTCATTCATTCAAAATGATCTGGAAACATATAAACTGGATGCAGGTAAGCTCAGTAGACGTATTGTCCAACTTTTTGGCAAAAACTATCAGCAGCAACTAATACCCTGCACGGAAGAAACGGACCTGGTCAAGATAACAGGATATATTGGTAAACCCGAACATTCAAAGAAGACACGAGGAGAACAGTTTTTCTTCATTAATAGCCGATTCATCAAAAATGGCTACCTCAATCATGCGGTCGTTCGAGCGTATGAAGGATTGCTCAAAGAAGATTATTTTCCATTCTATGTGCTCTTCATTGAAATCGATCCTATCCATGTGGATATTAATGTTCATCCTACCAAGACAGAGGTTAAATTCGATGATGATCGAATGCTATATGGCGTAATTAATGCTGCTGTTCGTCAAGGATTAGCATCCTTTAACGTCACCCCATCGCTGGATTTTTCGGCTGATGTAAGTTTCGAACATCTAAATGTACAAAGGGAACGAGAAGCTTTCACTTCCAAAAAAGATCGTGTGTACTCCAACTTCCAGTCTTTAGAAAGCAATCAGGAACGACTTGCAAAGCTGAATGAGCTCTATGCATCTGCTTCTCAAGAAGAGATGGCTACCATCGAACAAGCCGAAAAAGAACGTGTGGTGGAGACTGTATATTCAAGTGCAATCAATGAGTCTGAGATTCCAATTGAGCAGGAAGAAAAAAAACCAACTTATCACCTACATGATCGTTACTTATTGCGTCAAGTGAAAAGCGGAATGGTAGTATTGAATAAGGTATCTGCCCTTGAAAGAATTTTATTTGAGCAATATAAAAAATCTTTCCATGCGGGCTCTGGTACTTCGCAATCGTGCATGTTTCCGCAGCAGGTTTCATTGAATTTCTCAGACCTGGCCTTAGTAAAAGAATTAAAAAAAGAAATCAATCAGCTGGGTTTTGAGTTTGAAGAGATGGGTGAACGAATGATTGTTATTCAAGGGATTCCCTCAGAACTTGCCCCATGTAATGAAAAAGAAGTATTTGAAGGGTTAATAGAGCAGTATAAGTTCAATGCTGAAAAGTTGAATCTTCCAAGGAATGAGAGCCTTGCCAGGGCGCTAGCAAAACGTACAGCAACTAACAGATGCAATAAACTCAAAGTGGAGGAGATGGATCATTTGATGGATAGACTTTTCGCCTGTGAGCAACCAAATTATACACCGGATGGCAATCCGACCTATGTTTTGGTTAGCTTAGAGCAAATAAATGAATGGTTTAGAAAGTAGATAAAAAGAACGTGTTTAGAAGACTTACCCCGGTAGCAAAAAAAATACTTATCATCAACGCAGCGATTTTCTTTTTAAGCTCGCTCTTGAGTTTGCCTCTCACGCAGATTTTTGGTCTTCGGGTGGTTTTTTCTTCAGAGTTTGCACCTTACCAGTTTCTCACGTACATGTGGCTTCATGGAGGTACTTGGCACTTGATTGGAAATATGATCGCTGTTCTAGTATTTGGACCTATGCTGGAAATGATCTGGGGATCCAAACGGTTTCTTATTTTCTATTTAGTATGCGGAATCGGGGCGGGATTGTTATATGGAGTGGCAGACGCGATAGAAAAATATGACTTCAAAGCAGATGCAGAGGCCTATGTAGCCAATCCTAGTCCGGAATCCTTTGAGCAATTTGTCATTAACTATAAGTCCATTGGACTAAATACAGCTAGTCTTGCGGAATTAATTGATGTCTATTACGAAAATTCTGCCTACGAGATACAAACAGTGAATGCGGTTGAATCGATATACAATTCCTATATCACCCGAGGAAATATGATTGGTGCTTCTGGAGCGGTTTTCGGAATATTGTTTGCCTTTGCTTTCCTCTTCCCAAATACTGAGCTTTTTCTTTTGTTTCCACCGATTCCGATTAAAGCGAAATATCTGGTTTTTTTCTATGGGATGTATGAGATTTATGCCGAGTTTTCACGGACTGCTGGAGACAATGTGGCCCATTTAGCGCACTTGAGTGGAATGCTGATTGCTTTTATTTTGTTGAAGTTCTGGAAAAACGACACAAAGAAGTTCTATTAGAATACAATGAACGGAGGAATTTTAGACGACTTTAAAAATGCCTGGAATAAACCGAATAATGCGGTTGCACAGATCATTTTGATCAATGTGGTGGTATTTGTATTTACAGGGATCATGTTGATCATCAGTCTTGGTGATCAGGTAAGGCCTTGGCTCGGAATGCCATCTAACCTGGGTACATTGATCACCCGGCCATGGACATTGGTAACTCATGCTTTTGTCCACGCAGATTTCTTGCACATTCTGTTTAATATGCTATGGTTTTATTGGTTTGGTAGAATCGTACAAGAATTTCTGGGTAGCGACAAAGTCATTGCTGTTTTTACGATGGGGGTGATCGGAGGAATCATTGCATTTATCGGAGCTTATAATTTGATCCCTCAGTTTGAAAATGCCGCACAAGTTGCTACGATTGTCGGAGCGAGCGCCGGAGTAACCGCTGCTGTTGTTGGAGCTGCCGTTTACTTTCCCAATTACACGATGATGCTCATGTTTATAGGGCCTGTTAAGATCAAGTACATTGCATTGGTTACCGTCTTTTTAAGTCTGATTGGCACTCGCGGAGGTGTAAATGTTGGTGGAGAGTTTGCCCACCTGGGTGGCGCACTCATGGGTTGGCTATACATGAGTCAATTAAAGCAGGGTAATGATATAGGAGGCTGGATACTTTCGGTCGTTTCTTTTTTCAAAAGCTTGTTTAAGCCTCAGCCCAAAATCAAAGTCACCCATCGTGGAGGAAATAGAAGGCCAAGTAAAAAAGAAAATAAAAAACCCTCATCTGCATCATCCACTCCACAGTCTGAAATAGATGCTATTTTGGATAAAATCTCTGAAAGAGGGTATGAGAGTCTGTCCAAGGAAGAAAAACAGAAACTCTTTAACGCAAGTAAGAAGTAGTTAAGCTACCTTACTTTTATTGGCCAGCTGTCCACACGCTGCATCTATGTCCTTACCTCGACTTCTTCTTACGCTGGTGTGAATGCCACCTTTTATTAGATGATTAGCAAAACGATCTATGGTTTTTGGGTCAGCTTTGGTAAAGGAGGCTTCAGATATCGGGTTGTATTCAATGATATTTACCCTTACACCAGGCACTTTTCTGGCGTACTTCAGAAGTTTTTCTGCATCTTCAATCAAGTCGTTGAAGTCATAAAAAAGGATGTATTCAAATGTAATTCGATTTCCCGTCTTTTCATAAAAGTAGTTGAGTGCCTTTAAAAGTGCCTCCAGCGTGTTTGTTTCATTGATCGGCATGATGCTGTCCCGCTTTTTGTCATCAGCAGCATGGAGCGAAAGTGCCAGATTAAACTTCACCTCATCATCGGCGAGCTTCATGATCATCTTGGCGATACCGGCCGTAGAAACAGTGATACGTTTAGGTGACATGTTTAGTCCATCCTCGGCAGTGATCCGGTCTACGCCTTCCATCATTCCTTTGTAGTTGAGCAACGGTTCGCCCATGCCCATGAATACGATGTTGGACAGTGGTTTTCCATATTCTTGCTCCGCCTGATCGCGGATCGCTACGACCTGGTCGTATACTTCCCCAGCATCCAGGTTACGCTCGCGTTTCATATACCCGGTCGCACAAAACTTACAACTCAAGGAACACCCTACTTGAGAAGATACGCATGCGGTCATTCGATCATCAGCGGGGATAAGGACACCCTCAATCAGGTGATTATCGTGCAAACGAAAAGCAGATTTGATGGTACCATCATTGGACAGCTGAGAGTTGTCAATGACAATGTGATTGATAACAAACTCTTTTTTGAGTTTTTCTCTTAGCGCTTTGGAGAGATTTGACATATCATCAAAACGTTTAGCCGACTTCACCCAAAGCCACTCCCAAACCTGTTTTGCTCTGAATTTTTTCTCCCCCTGGGCCTCAAACCAGTGGATTAAACTGTCTAACGATTCCTTCCTGATATCCCTCATATTGCAAAGGTAGACCAATGAGTTCTGTTCTTTTACTATTTTCGTTAGGTGCAGTGGATCGACAGAATAAATGCGATTATTGGTAAAGTGACTTCTTGGCTTACCTTAGCTCTGGTGCTGGTCATTGTTATAGATGTTGTACTTCGCTACCTCTTTAGCATAACGAGTGCCGCTTCTACTGAGCTGGAGTGGCATTTGTTTGCAGTCATTTTTCTCCTAGGGGCGGCCTGGACGTTGCAGGAAGATAAGCATGTCCGTGTGGACGTTTTCTATCATAATTATTCTGAAAAAAAGAAGGCATGGGTCAATTTAATTGGAACCCTGATACTGCTACTACCATTTTGTCTTGTTGGTTTTTGGGAGTCCTTGTCCTTTGTTCGGAACTCTTACTTGCTGAGAGAGACCAGTCCGCAACCGGGAGGATTACCTGGGAGATATCTTATAAAATCCTCGATCCCGGTTGGTTTTTTCCTGCTAGGACTCCAAGGGCTTTCGTTAATCGTTCGATCTTTAAGGATTATAAAAAATGATTGATCAAACATCTCAAGAGGAAAATAATACTCCAGATTGGCTAAGAACCATTCAGTTGAATAGTTGGGAGGCTGAATTGCTGGTATCAGCATTGGTTTTGTACGCACTTTTTCAAGTGCCGGATTTTATAAAGGGTTTTGCACTTCAGAATTTCGAACGCAGTTCTCTTTTTCACGGCTTTTTTAACGTCATTAAACGAGCAGTAGAGCTCCTGAGCCTGGGCTATATTACGCATATTCTGGTTCGAGGGGTCTGGGTAGCCAACGTAGGTTTAAGCTATGTATTTCCAAATGGAATTGATTCCAAGCGTTTAGGCTTTAAAGGGAAGTTCGGAAAAGAAGTGGAAAGCCAGGGCTCGCTTGTTAAGAGTGTGCTACGACTGGAGCGACTTTCTTCGCTAATCTACGGGATTTCGTTCTTGCTATTTGGACTAATACTTGGTTTTGGGACACTTTTTTTTCCATTTATTGCACTGTCCGAATTACTACCAAAATTGCTTGAAGCAAAAAGTTCTTACACCATTCTAGTGATACTGGGCTTTTTCCTTTACATGGCCATTTTTCTCATCCTATTTATCGATTTCGTCACGAATGGGCTCTTTCGAAGAATCGAATGGACGGCAAAAATCTACTACCCTGTGTCACTGATATTTCGAATATTAACGCTTTCCTTCTTGTATAGGAGGGCCCTGCTTGTGCTGGTATCCAATGTGAAAGGGTGGCGTTCTTACCTGATCCCAATTGTGTTATTCATTGTTTCCGCTTCTTTCATTATTATCAAGAAAGAGCTTTCAATAGCAGACCTAAAGAAATACTTGGAAAATAATCAAGCAGGGATGGTCGTTTCCGCCAATTATGAAAACAGCAGAGCCAAGGGAGAATATTTCATTACAACCATTAAGAGCGACTTGATTTCCGAGAGTGTCCTAAGTGTGTTCATCAAAGACGTGGATATTTTTGAAACTATGCACAAGTGGGAGGCACTGGATGGAAAAAAGTGGGAAGAATTGAATTCACAAGAGAGCTCCGAATACCTGAACCAATGGCTTACCTTCACCATTGATACGATCGATTACTTCCCGGAATGGCACTTGTCACAGCATCCAGATGATCGGTTTTTCGGTTTTTCCAGCTTCCTTGATATCAAAGCACTAAGGAGAGGGAAACATTCACTCAAAGTAGCTTTCGATACGACTTCCATGGAAAAACTATATCAGGACCGCTTAATGCGGACTGAATATCATGGCCTGATCCTGTCTGATATCCAGTTTTTTTATAACAAAGAAGAATGATTGAATACATTCCAATCCTACTATTTGGAGTCATTTTTCTCCTCATTTTATTTGGGTATCCCGTCGCATTTACACTTGGGGGCATTTCCGTATTAGTAGGATTGATTGTATTTGATGCTGACTTCTTTTATCTCTTATCACTAAGGGTATATGGTACCATGCAAAATTTTGTTTTGCTTGCTGTTCCTCTTTTTGTTTTCATGGGTATGATGCTTGAAAGATCAGGTATTGCAGAGCGATTACTCCATACCATGAGTATGCTTTTTGGTCGATTGAGAGGTGGCCTTGCAGTTTCTGTAGTAGTAGTTGGTGCCATGCTAGCTGCATCTACGGGGATCGTTGGGGCAACTGTTGTTACGATGGGTCTGATCAGTTTACCGATGATGCTTAAAAATGGTTATGGGCCAAGAATAAGCACCGGTGTTATTGCTTCTTCAGGTACACTTGGGCAAATCATTCCTCCCTCTGTTGTACTTGTTCTTTTAGGGAGTGTATTAAATGTTTCGGTTGGAGAGTTATTCCTTGCCGCAATAGTTCCTGGTGTTATTTTGGTAGGCATTTATCTCGCTTACATATTTCTTTATGGGAAAGTGTATCCAAGTAGAGTTCCCAGGATTTCGCAAGAACAACTGAGAGCATTTCGAGAAGAGGGGCTTTCTTCTGAAGTGATCAAGTCATTTCTCTTTCCATTTATTCTAATTCTATTAGTACTCGGTACGATTTTCGCGGGTATAGCATCTCCCACAGAAGCAGCAGGAGTGGGTGCCTTTGGATCTATCATATTAGCCTCTGTAAGCAAAAGACTAAACCTGAAAATGTTAAAAGAAGTAATGCAGGAGACCACCATGCTTACTTCCATGGTTTTCATGATTTTGGTGGGAGCAACCGCTTTTTCTTTGGTCTTTAGAGGACTGGAAGGGGATAAATTTTTATTAAACCTGATTCAAGGTGCAAATCTTGATTTGACTGGTTTTTTAATTCTGGTGATGATAATCGTGTTCATCGCCGGATTCTTTATTGACTTCATCGAGATCGTATTCATTATTGTCCCAGTGGTGGCACCGATCTTTGTGAGTCTTGGGGCCGATTTGATTTGGATTGGTATTCTTCTGGCTGTTAACCTTCAAACGTCTTTTCTAACGCCACCCTTTGGTTTTGCACTGTTTTACCTAAAAGGCGTCGCACCGCCTGAAGTAAAAACAAAACATTTATACCAGGGGATCATTCCATTTGTAATTATACAGCTGGTATTTCTTGCCGTATTAATTGCCTATCCTGAGTTACTTACTCTTTTCAATAGCTTGTAGAATATCACCGATGATATCGTCTACATGCTCCAAACCGACTGAGATTCTCACCATCCCATTCGTTATTCCAACAGCGTGCCGCTCTTCCTCCGTTAATTTGCTGTGAGTGGTAGAAGCTGGGTGTGTAGCGATGGTTCTCGTATCCCCAAGATTAGCGGAAAGGGTGATCATTTCTAAGCTATCAAGGAATTTTTTACCTCTTTCTAAACTACCCTCCAGTTCTATGGTCACCATTCCACCTCCTTGCTTCATTTGCTTTTTCGCTAACTCATGCTGTGGATGAGACTTCAAAAAAGGATACTTGACAAAATTGATTCCATTCGTGGATTCCATTACCTCCGCCAATTTCATGGCATTGGCACAGTGACGATCCATTCGTGCAGCTAATGTTTCGAGACTCTTGGAAAGAATCCAGCCATGGAAAGGGGACATGGCCGGTCCAGTGTGGCGACACATGTATTTTAATTGGGGGAATAATTCCTCTGAAGTCACCACTGCTCCTCCGAGGACTCTTCCTTGTCCGTCTATGAATTTGGTTGCAGAGTGTGTAATTAGGTCGACTCCAAACGTAGCAGGTGTCTGGAGGTATGGAGTAGCAAAGCAATTATCCATATTGATAATTAATCCTTTTGATTTTCCCAATGAAGCAATTGCTTCAATATCAAAAAGATCCAATGCAGGATTGGAAGGCGTTTCGAAGAAAAGCATTTTTGTGTTTGGTTGGATCGCCTCTTCCCATTCCGAAATATCTACCCCATCCACATAGGTGTGAGTGATTCCCCATCGAGGTAAGATCTGGGTGATTACTTGATGGGTAGATCCGAAAATAGATCTAGATGCAACTAAATGGTCTCCGTGAGAGAGGTAAGCAGCTAGGCTGGTAAAAACGGCCCCCATGCCACTGGCTGTAGCCGTGCCTTTCGGAAGTCCCTCCATTTGACAAAGCTTGTCGATGAATTCGTCATTATTGGGATTTGAATACCGGGAATAGATGGTTCCTTGTTGTTCTTCTTGAAACAGCGCCCTTGCATGCTCCGAACTTTCAAATACATAACTTGAAGTAGGATAGATCGGTACCGAATGTTCCCGGTTCTCTGATCGTGGCGTTTGACTTCTTACGGCAAGCGTTTCGAATTTTTTGCTTTTCATCTCCTCAATTCATTAGTAAAGCGGCGAATTTCAATGATAAATGTTGATCTACATAATCTGATCATAAAAAACTCGCTCACTTACATTCATCCATACTCCTATTTCTTTACGGAAGGCATCAAATGCCTCATAGACTTTTTTACTTTGACTGTCCTGGGTGCATAGTTCTGTAATGGTTTCTTCAGTATACCCTTTTAAAGCCTTTAATACTTTAATTGGAAATTGTCCGACCTTAACATCTGTTTCGTTGATGATCTTCTGCAAGTATTTGCCATTTCTTGCATCAAATTCAGCACCCATCCACCTGCTCGTTCGGTAGCAAGCTGTTCTGATAATCTCCTGTAAATCGGTTGGTAAGGCGTTGAATTTGGGTTTGTTAATTAGCATTTCTAATGCTGGTCCCGGTTCATGCCATCCAGGATAATAGTAGTATTTAGCTACTTCATGAAATCCCATGAGGTAGTCATGAAAGGGCCCAATCCATTCGGTTGCATCAATGACGCCACGTTCCAGGTTTGTGTAAATCTCTCCACCCGAAACTAAAACAGGTGTTCCCCCGGCTTTCTCAAGTACTTTTGCGCCAAGACCCGGGATTCGCATCTTTAACCCTTTAAAATCTTCAACCGTTCTAATTTCTTTTTTGAACCATCCTGCCATTTGAACCCCTGTATTGCCACATAATATGGGCTGAATATTGAATGGGTTATAAAGTTCTTCCCATAGCTCAGCTCCACCGCCGGAAATAATCCAGGAACCCATTTGTAAGGCATTCATACCAAAGGGTACAGCGGCAAAAAATTGAGCAGCGGGAACCTTACCTGCCCAGTAGTAAGCAGCACCATGATTCATTTCTACAGCACCATTGCTAACTGCATCAAATCCTTCTAAGGCTGGAATTAGTTCACCCCCGCCATACACGGTAATTTCCATTCTTCCGCCAGACATTTGATATACCCAGTCTGCCAGTAGTTTGCATCCTTCGCCAACAACAGGAAAGTTTGGTGGCCAGGTGGTGGTCATTTTCCATCGATAGGTTTTGTTGAAGTTAATGTATGGCCCTTGTGTGGGTTCGTTTGATTGCAAGCAAGAACCTAAAACAGTAGATCCTGCAGTTGCAAGTGCAGTATTGGCAAGAAATTTTCGACGCTTCATTTCACTTAAAATTAATGATAATATAAAATGCTGAAATCGATTAACTTATCGTTTATTAGGATAAATAGGTGTCTTGGACCTATAAATTGTCTTAATTTTAATAATTCTAAATACATCACTACTATGAAAAAGCTACTAATCCTTATGGCTCCCTTAGTCATCATGCTCTCGGCATGTGGTCCGGAAGCGGAGATAACTCAAGATATTCCTAATACGGAGAATAGTATCCTGATTACAGGAATCAATGAGTCCATTTCGTATACGTATACTGATAATAATGGACGAACAGCAGAGAGTGTTCCTGAAGATGTGAACATGATTCAGATCCTTATTTTAAACAGTGAAGACGAGGTAGTTCACGAACAGTATCATTACAATCAAAATGCGTATAATCATTACTATTACGATAGCGCAAGCTATGGTGGTGATGACTATATGTTTGAAAACACTCTACCTGATACCTTGTATATACCTCCATTGGATGATGGCATATACACTGTGTTAGCTTCTACCGCTTATGCCAGCTATTATTATTACGATGAGACTTCTAATACAGACTATCCATTTATTGATTCGTATCAGGTTTCAGATGGGCCAATATTTGTAGGGAAAGCCTCAACTGAAGTGACATCAGATACAGATCAGGTAGTCGTATTAGATATGACAAACATCTCTTCAAGAGTAGACTTAAACGTGATCTCTGAGAATGCTGATACATGGAGTGTAGAAGTCCAACTGGAGTCAAATAATGGAAAAAATTATTCATTTGAAACGGAGAGTTTCGTTTCTACGGAATACGATTATGACTACATCTATCTTTGGAAAGATAATTACTGGAACCAGCCTTCCTATTATTTCCTGCCTCGAGGTCTAAAAAGTATTAGACTCTATTTTTATGATTATGAATCAGGATTCAATATCAGTTTTGAAACAGACATAAATCCTGACTTAGAAATGGGGATAGGTGATGTTTTCACGTTAAATATTGATATTGATGGTCTGATCGAAGGTGGTGGGTCAGCAGGATTTAACTGGGATGATATAGATTGGAATGATGTTGGAGATGTGAATATCCCTTGATAAAGAAACAAAATTTAAATAGGCCCTGACCTACTGGTTAGGGCTTTTTTATTTGCTGCTACCATATTTAGAATCGCTCTGAATTATATGTATTTACAAACATTTTACTCATTATCTATTTTAATAAGCATCATTTAAGAAGAAAATAATATGAAAGGAGAAATAGCAGCTAAGGAACCAAAAGCAGTAGAACTAGAAGAAGGGAAAACTTACTTCTGGTGTACTTGCGGAAAATCTGAAAATCAACCCTTCTGTGATGGAAAGCACAAAGGAAGTGATTTTGCCCCATTAATGCATAAAGCAGAAGTAGCTAAGACAGTCTATTTATGCCAATGTAAACAAACGAATGGAGCACCATTTTGTGATGGAAGTCACAATAGTTTGTAAGAATAAAATAGAAGTGAGCCTTTATCTCACTTCTTCATTTCCATCTGCATGTAAAGCAAAACGTCCTTTATCTTTCGGATGGACGTACTCATTTTCAGGCCAGGGCCATCCTCCAAATTGTGTTCTTTGATACTCCATTATGGTATCGTATATCTCCTGTTGGCTATTCATGACGAATGGGCCTTGTTGCACAACTGGTTCTCCAATTGGTTTTCCCTGCAGCAAAAGAAGATGCGCCTCTTCATCACCGTTTGTTATAACTGTTTCATGACCTGCAAATAATTCGACACCATGTTCAGGTGCTACCGATGTTTGATCAATTGTTACCCGATCCCCTTTGTAGAAATACAATGTTCGATTGATTTCAGCATCTGTTACAGGTAATGGTAATGTACTATTAGGTTTCATTTTAATTAACCAGATAGCTACACCATTTTCTCTCTTTGATGCCCAAGAGTCAGGTGTGGTACTTAATGATTTGGTCTCGAAGAAATCTCCTGAAACAATCGTTATTTCAGCATCCTCAGTTTTGTGGATTGGAATATCTTCACTCCAAAGCATTTTATAATGGGGCTCAACAAACTTACTTTTTCTTGGTAAGTTGAGCCAGATTTGGAATAGTAATAATAGATTGCCTTTTTCGTCATTCAAAAGAGGAAACATCTCCGAGTGGAGTACTCCTTTTCCTGCTGTCATCCACTGCACATCACCATTGCCAAAACGACCGGTAGCACCCAGACTATCTGAATGATCCACCAACCCTTCAGGTACCACTGTAATGGTTTCGAACCCTCGGTGTGGATGTTGTGGAAAGCCAGGCACCTTTTGCCCATGATACATCCGCCAACCATCCTTGATGGTGAAATCCTGACCAACCATCCGACCCTTCAGTAGGTTTGGATCCGGTCCCAAATCCTTATTGCCTTTTGGGAACAGGTCTCTGTGATAAACACAAAAGAGAAATGGGTCCTGTGTTTGCCATGGGAACCCTAACGGTGTGACTTGTTTAATTGGTGATGTAGACATTCTAAAGCATTTAGGATATCTAACCAAGGAACGTAAGATTAAGTTTTATCCTTCAGAAAGCGGTAGAAACACAGTGAAAGTCGTTCCTTTTTTCAATTCACTCTCTACTTCAATTTTCCCTTTATTCAGAGAAACAAATCAACATGATTAAAGTTTTTTGATTTATGCACTAACTGAAGGCCTAATCCGAGCCCAGCCTCTCCGGCGGTTCCACGGGTTGAAATATTTTCATCAAGCTGGAACAATGTTTTTACCTTATCCTCAGAAATACCTAATCCATTATCCTTTACTTTAATCGCAGCTAATCTTTTCGCAGTGTCAATCTTGGCTGACAATTCTACAGATCCGCCTTCCCATGTAAATTTTATCGCATTATTCACCAGGTTTCTGAGGATGGTTGAAGTAGTATTTTTATCAGCAAATAAATTAATGTCGTCCTTGATGTCTGCTTTAAGTGAAATTCGTTTTGAAACGGCCATGTTATGGAACATGTCTACCGCCTCATTCATTAGTTGATTAGCGCTTAGCTTTTCAGGTAGGTAACGAAAATGTCCTTGCTGTTGCATCGACCATGATAGAAGGCTATCCAAAAGCTTAATAAGCTTATCCGTTGCCTCTTCCATTCGTTGGGTTAGCTCTAATAGTTGATCGGTCTTTCCTTCATTGACATAGAATTTTATGACACCTACTAAGCCGCTTAGTGCATTTACCGGTCCTCTCAGGTCATGGGAAATAATTGAGAAAAACCGGTCCTTTGTATCGTTCACCTGAACTAATGAATTCTTTTGCTGAACGAGTTCTTTGCTTAGTTTATTCTTAGACTTTAAAGAAGTGTAAATGATAATTACAAGTAATAAAACTGCCACTAGTGAAATCCCACCTACTATTATGATGGTTCGGCTGCTTTTCTTTTGCTCTAGAAGTAGATCTACTTCTGCTTGCTTTCTGCCCACTTCAAATTCAATACGGAGATTGGCTAATCGTTGAGTAGTTGCTAAGTTTTGAATACTGTCTCTGTATCTGAAGTACGTAGTTTGATAGGTATATGCTTTTTCAAATTCCTTCCGCTTCTCATGGAGAGTAGACAACAACTTTGCAGCATCACGAGCCTGTTCCTTAAAATCTTCTTGACTCGATAATTCAAAACCTTTTTGAGCGTAATTTATGGCTTCATCATAATCTTCTTCTTCGAAATAGATCTGACCAAGTTGATTATAATAATCTGATAATCCGTACCAGTCTTCGAAGGATTCCAATTGAGCAATTGCTTGCATGAGTCCTTCTTTTGCCTTTTTGATGTTTCCATACTTCCAGTAAACCAAAGCTTTATTACCAGTCAAATAGGCTAACCCGATTTCAATCCCAATATCTTTTAACATCGGCTCAGACTCGTTGTAATAGAACATTGCTGAATCATACTGACCGATTAAATAATGGTCATATGCATAATTCAAAAGCGAAAGCGCAAGCACATGATCATTTTTATCCTCTCTTAAGATCTTTATGGACTTACCTCCATAAAATAGTGCATTTTGAGAATCACCATTTTGTGTATAGCAGGTTGAGATTTCGGCATATACATCTGGAAGTAAAGGTCTCAAATCAGCATCTGCGCTACAGATATTTGCACTTTCAAAAAGATATTCCAGTGCCGTTGGCAACTTGCCAATTAAACGATAGGCGACTCCTAAATTAAAATTTGCATGATAGAGGTATTCCTGATTTTTATAGCGTGACGCAAGTGAAAGTAGTTTCTCACCATATTCGATTCGCTCAATAGGAGAGGAAGAATAGGATGACAACCAGTTATAGGATTCTAATTGTTCAGCAACTGTTAGGTCTTTTTTGGTGATTAGTCTTCTTGCGCTATCATCTAATAGATGTGTTTGTCCAAATGAGACAAAAGATAGTATCATCAGCACGGACCAAAGAAGTAGGTTTTTTTTCTTCATGGCTAATTATTATTTTCAACTATCTATAGGACTTGATTTGAATTTTTGGATCTAGTCTAATGATTTCATTTGTCGTTGATCGGTAAACTATGTCATATTTCAATGTTTCCATTGAAGTATCATAATCTAGGGGAATATACAAGGCCCATAATTCACCCGGAAGAACTTCAAATGCATCATGCCCCAGGTGTTTTTCAGACGCCTCTTCTAAATCAATTTCAATCAATTCCTGAACACCTCCACCGGGAAACCAGAAAATATAACCACCCGGCTTGCTATGAGCGGTAATGGTTTCCTCCATGATTGCTTCATATTCGCCAGTTATGGTATTGGTTTTGTAGATAAGACTGTCACTGTATTTTAGTACAGTTACATCTACATCCGTTACACTGCTTGTTCTTCCCTGCTCCTCTGCCAGGTAGTTGTCTGCATTTTGAATAGCCTCAATCATGTCCTGATCAACTTGTTCTAATTCATTGAGTTCTTCATCCTGGCAGCTAAGTATGATGAAGATCATCATCAGGATCGCAATGCTTGAAAGTAGGTTTTTCATAGGGGTTAGGGGTTTAATTATTAATCTGAGTGACTAGCTAGTGAATAATATCTTACATTTATTTAGTTAACACCTTTTATCTGAATTTTGGGATCAAAGCGGATAATTTGACCTGAAACAGTCTGATAGAGAATATCATACTTTAACATGATTTCGTCGTCTTCTTCATCGTAATTATCAGGAATAAATACTCCCCATGTTTCTCCAGGGGTTACTTCGAATGGCAGATTATTGCCCAGATATTCCTCGGATTCCTCATCAAAATCAATACCGACCAACTCACCTAAACCGATCCCAGCTTGCCAGAATATGTAAGTGCCTGGGGTAGTTACAGCAGTTATCGTTTGTTCATATAGGGTTAGGTAAGTACTACTTGATGATTCTGTCCTATAAATCAAACCGTTTTGGTTTCGGAGAACTGTAACCTCAGTAGAATTGATTGTAGTTCTACCTTTGAGAGTAGATAAGTATTCCTCGACGTTATTTCTGGCATTAATCATATCCTGATCAATGTCATTTTGTATGATTTCTTCCATTGCTTGATCCTGACATGCTGCCAGAATAAAGATGAAGACAAGTAAAAGAACTTTTGCAATTAAGTTTCTCATTTGAATGTGGTTAATGAGCCTCAAATGTAGAAACCCGAGGTTTGATTTTATCAAATGATAAGATTGTGTTCGATGAAAGACTGGATATCATGGTACAAATAGAAGGGTAACTCTATGAAGACTAATTTTTTCTCTACGAGTGAAAATTGAGGCCAAATTTGATGAGTGATATATTTCCTTAGAAAGTTGAAATCAATCCTTAGGGAAATTTGTTTTTAATATATTATTGAAGAAATTATCTTTGTTAGACAATGAAAAAGATTTACTTATTGTTGGGAATAATAATTGTAGGATGTAGCTCAAAAAGCGAAATCCCTTTTGAGCCAGAAATTCGTGCCGAAGCAGAAATCTTTTCATTGGATCAGGTTGGAGATAATGAGTACGCAAGGGTGAATAGTTCCGTAGGAGTGGCCACCTTCTCTCAAGATGGAGATGTGGTGGAGCTGAAAATTTCACTGCAGGGGATGACGCCAAATACGTTTAAGGCCGTACATATCCATAATGGAACCGTGGAGACGCCAGGAAGGCACTGGAACCAAGGTTCTCTGTATGCTTCATGCGATAAAAGAAGTCTTGGACAGGTTTGGGCGAAACCGTTCATAGGTGATGTAGGGAATGTGCCGATTCAACGGGATGGAACCGGAGAGTTGATCATTCGAACCGATTTATGGAGAATCAACTCGGGTGACGAAAGAGAATTGTTAAATAAGGTGATAATAGTGCATGAAAACCCACAGGATTTCATTGAGGAGTGCAATCCATTTCATGACCATACACATGATCATAGCAACCCGAAGATAGGAGGAGGTACCATCGCATTGATAAGCGATATACCTATCAATCAGCAATCCATTGTGACTCCTGAGGAAATGCCGGATTTCCTTATATGTAAATAGTGGAAGTCTTCAGTGAGCGTATGGTTGTTAATGAAGACCACCTGGATTTCAATAACCATGTGAATAATCTGATTTACCTGCAGTGGGCATGAGATATTTCGCGAAAACACTGGCTTGCTAAAATCTCAGAAGACATAGATCAACGCTTTTTCTGGATGGTACGTACGCATCATGTGGAATATAAAAAACAAGCTTTCCTGAATGATGAGCTACTCATTAAGACGTTTGTGGAAGGTTATAGAGGACCCTTCTCAGAACGTGTAGTGAAAATTTACAAAGGAGAAGACTTGCTGGTAGAGGTAAAGTCCAACTGGTGTTTAATCGAGCGTTCAACCCAAAAACTTAAAAGAGTTCCGGAAGAAATCCAGCATTTATTTAAGTAACAATCTGATATATTTGCCATCTTTTAGGGGCTATAGCTCAGTTGGCTAGAGCGCTACACTGGCAGTGTAGAGGTCATGGGTTCGAATCCCATTAGCTCCACTCTTATTTTATTACCCTTCTGAAACGTTTTACATTCTCTCGATAGTAATCATTCATCAGATTAGATTCTACCACGCCTTTTGAAGACGTGGCATGGATAAAAAGAATTTTGTCTTTGCTGACATAGGTGATCATGCCGCTGTGGTACCATTTTTTTTGTCCCTTCTCTTTGAATTTGAAGTAAACTAAGTCACCTGCTCTCAGACTTTCCCATCCTTTCTTTTTGCCTTCTTTAGACTGTTCCTTTGATACCCTGGGAAGATCAATACCTATGGACTTGTAGGAGTTTTGGATAAGTCCTGAACAGTCGATACCAGACTTAGTGGTCCCACCCCATTTATAGGGTGTGCCGAGATAGGATCGACCAGTTGAAATAACTCGCTCAATCTGTTGTTGCCTCTTTTTTTTCTTCTTGCTTTGGGCAGGGCTATAAATAAAAATACCTGCTATCAAAATAAATGATAGCAGGTATCGGCTGTATTTGGTATTGTATAATTTCACTTACCTAACCACGAATTAAACATCCAAAGGGTTTTTTCATGGGAATTAACGAGTTCAATCATCATGTCCTCTGTCTCATTGTCTCCAGAAGAAACTGCCAATTCCTTGACACGATTCTCTTGTCCAACCAATGTGTTTAAATTACTAATGATCATTTTCACCAATATTTCATCTTGCGACTCGTCCTTCACAGATTTAATGTTTGATTTCTCCAAATACGTCTCCAGCGCATGATCAGGACGTCCACCAATCGTCAGGATTCGTTCTGCAATATCATCGATATTAGTTAGCGACTCTGTATACAACTCCTCAAACTTTGCGTGTAATTCAAAAAAGCGTGGGCCTTTTATATTCCAATGAGCACCTCGAGTATTTTGATAATACACATGAAAATCTGATAGCAATTGATTAAGTTCTATAATTAAGTTATTATCCATATTCTTAAAATTTTATTCTGTATGATTAAATTATTTAGTTACTAAACAGAATAAATCGAGGTTATGTTCGTCTTTCTCACTTAATTTAAAATCATTCCAGACTATAGACTGAACAAGTTCATCATTACCGGATTTGAGTTTATTACGGTTCATTCTATTAAGTAATTCATAGGGTTTTCTAAGTAATGAGGCAGGAATTTTATATTGCAGATCGAAGATGTCATACTTCATTATCTTATTGACAGACTTCCGGTTACGTTCATGATACTCCAGTACTTTTTCATTACCTGCAATTCCTTTCATTTCTACTTGAGAGAAATACTTCAAGCAAAGTGTTTCTAGTTGCTCTGCGGTGTATTCGCGGATGTGCCAGGGGTTTCTTGATAGGGTCATTTTTATATTCGGTGTAGTCATCAATGCTACACCCCCCGGCTTTAATACGCGATGAATCTCTTTAATAAACTCATCGTCTTTTTTTATATGCTCAATCACTTGAAAGGTGATGATGGTATCAAATTGATTATCCTGAAAAGGGAAGGGAGGAAAAACCCCATCTAAAAATTGATAGTCTGGAAACTGTCCCTTGAGTCGATCTATAATCGATTTTATTTTATCAATCCCAACATATGATTTGGCCAAAGGTGCTAGCAGTTCCACTCCTCTGCCTTCGCCGCAGCCCAATTCAAGTAGATCTCCATTTATATAAGGTTTCGCGTGATAATACGCACTTAATAAACGTTGATGTATCGGATTATCTGAAGGGATTTTATCTGAGGTGATTTCTGTTGTATATACACTCATTCGTAATTTTTTGAACTTTGACTATCTAATAGCAAAGAAATCAATAATTTGGGCTTCATGAAGAGTCATGGTATTCTTTTCTTTATTCTCGTCTTTTTTTCATTAGCTGGAAACGCCATTAATTTCTCCAGGGTCAATGTAGCATGGCAATATGACCCTAATTCGCCATTACAACTCGCGCACCGGGTGGTTACTCAAGAGAAAGGTATCAGTGTTTTTCTGCGATTAAGAATAGATTCTTTAGATCGCTGGAAGTATGAATTTCTTGTCCAAGATGGATATGAAGCGGAAAGTCATGAAAAAATTACTCCACTAGACTTAGATACATTAAGTCAAGGGAAAAATGAATTGATTGTTAGGGTAGCAATTGATCGAGGTGTTCCTGACTTATTCGTCTTGAAAATCTTTAGGTCAGAAGAATTTTATTATTACGATATTGGCTTAAGGATTGGGAATTTGCCTTTTCCCTCGATCTATCCGACAGATAAAGAAGGGGTGCCAATTTTTGAAGGATACATCAATCGGTCAGGATACCAATGGGTTAATAGCGATACCTATTATGCCATGAAATTTTATGAATCGGCAGATCCGGCAGATCCACCAATGGCTGATATGAAACCTTTGGCTCCAAAGGAGAACTTAGATACAACTTTTGTTTTTAAAGATTCTGTTTCATTTCAGGACGGATTTTTCTACACGGTAAGAGGCGATTCATTAGCCTCAACAGGAGTTACCATATTAAAAACTCCAGCCTATTTTCCGGAGTACAGAAAATTACCTGAACTGGTTGAATCGATGCTCTATCTTACAAGTGTACCTGAGAAAAAATCACTATTAAATTCTAAGGATCTAAAGAAGAACTTTGATTCTTTTTGGATAAATAATTTTAATACCAAATCTCGGGCGAGAAGGGCCATTAGGAAGTACTATACCACAATAAAAAGAGCTAATGTGCTATTTACCGATTTTAAAGCAGGGTGGAAAACGGATAGGGGCATGATTTATACAATTTTCGGAAAACCGGATGAGGTATATCGTACCAATAGTTTAGAGGAATGGTACTATGACTCAGGAGTTTCATTTGAGTATACAGTGATCTCGTCCTACTTTTCTCCGAGAACATATGCTTTAAGAAGAAAAAAGGAATTAGAAGAAATTTGGTTTAGGCAAATAGCTTCCATCCGAAGAGGAATTAATGAATAAAAAGTCAGATATCATTTATGGCATTAGAACTGTAATCGAAGCTCTTCGGTCAGGCCAGCACCTTGAAAGGGTCTTTGTGCAAAAAAACCTTAAAGGAGAATTGTACAAGGAGTTGATGCTTGAACTACACAAAAGTCCTACACCCATTTCTAAGGTGCCACCAGAGAGAATTAATAAGCTTACAAAAAAAAACCATCAGGGAGTTGTCGCCCTTATCTCTCCAATACAGTACTATACATTAGAACAACTGGTTCCTCAATTATTTGAGGAAGGGATAAACCCATTGATTGTCGTTCTAGATGAAATTACGGATGTACGTAATTTTGGAGCAATCGCCCGTACTTCTGAATGTATGGGAGTGAATGGGTTAGTTATTCCTGTGAAAGGTGGTGCTCAGGTTAACGAAGATGCCGTTAAGACTTCTGCGGGGGCTTTTAACTATTTACCCATATGCCGTGAAGCCAACTTGCAGAAGTCAGTCACGTATTTGAGAGAGTCTGGCTTCAGCGTGATAGCTTGCACGGAAAAAACAGAAGATCTACTGGATGAAGGTGATTATGGTGGGCCTACCTGTCTAATTTTAGGATCTGAGGAACGAGGAATTTCCGAAAACTTGCTGGAGATAGCTAATGCGAAAGTTAAAATCAAAATGGCTGGTCAAATTGAATCATTGAATGTCTCAGTGGCTGCAGGGATGGCGCTTTACGAGATTCAACGTCAACGAAGCTAAATATACTTCTCTCCTTTTTCTGTTCTTACATCTGTAATGAATTCTCTGAATTTTGAAGAATCCTCTTTTTTACAAACCAAGAGAACGTCATCAAAATCGGCAATGAGGAAACCTTCTGCTCCCTGTACTACTACAACTTTATCTTTTTTGGCTTTGATGTAGTTATCCTTTGAATCATAGATTAAGGCGTTAGCCTCAATCACATTTTCATTTTCGTCTTGTTTTTTTATCTCATGAAGTGCATTCCACGAACCAAGATCAGACCAGCCAAAATCACCTGGTACTACGAATACGTTATTTGCTTTCTCCATGATGGCATAGTCGATGGAGTTACTCTTGCATTGGCTGTATGCCTTTTTAATGAACTTAGGTTCTTCGGTGGTAAAATAGGTAGACAAACCCCCAGCAAAAATATTGGCTAGTTCTTCCTCATGTTCTTCAAATGCTTTGATTATTGCTTCAACAGACCAGATAAAAATTCCAGCATTCCATAAAAAGTCTCCACTTTCTAGAAATTTAGCTGCTAATTCTGCTTCAGGTTTCTCTGTAAATGTTTTGACTTTCTTTACCTCTGACTCGGGATTACTATGATATTGAATATAGCCATATCCGGTCTCTGGTCTATTGGGTCTGATTCCAATCGTCAATAGTTTTTCTTCATGATTTGCCGCATCAATGGCAGTTTGAATTACTTTTTCAAAAGCTTTCTCTTTGAGAATGACATGATCAGATGGACTTACTACCAGTGTTGCATTTGGATCTTCTTTCAAGATCTTATAGGAAGCATAAGCAATACAAGGAGCGGTATTTCTTTTTTCGGGCTCAAGCAGTACTTGATTATCTCGAATGTCAGGAAGCTGTTCTTTGATTATGTCTCCATATTTTTCATTAGAAACAATCCAGATTTTATCAGCGGTTGTGATTTCAAGAAACCGATCAAAAGTCATTTGCAGTAATGTTCTCCCTGTTCCTACCACATCCAGAAATTGCTTCGGCTTGGCATCTCTACTGTAAGGCCAGAAACGAGTTCCGCTACCACCGGCCATAATCACAACATATATGTTTGTACTCATGAAATTTTGATAGAAATTTGCGTTAGATAAGTGTTGCACAAATATAATCTCATCCTACGGGTGCACACGATATATCACCTAGTTTGCTAAATGATTTGTTTGGCAAGTAGGATTTAGTTAACTTTTATTTCACATCGAAAACGGAAATGGAGGCAACCCTAGAAGTTAGTCTTAAAGACAGTCTTAAAAGAGTATTTGGATATGACAAATTTAGAGGAAAGCAAGAAGCGATCATATCGCATCTACTTGAAGAGAATAATACATTTGTAATCATGCCCACAGGAGCTGGTAAGTCACTTTGCTACCAGCTACCCGCAATAGTTAAAGATGGAACTGCGATCGTTATTTCACCTTTGATTGCCTTGATGAAAAATCAGGTTGATCAAATGAATGCTGTAGGGGTCAATGCAAGGTTCCTTAACTCAACATTAACTAAAGCAGAGAATACAAGAGTTAAAAAAGATACGATAAGCGGCTTGGTAAAGCTTTTATATGTAGCTCCAGAATCTCTCACAAAAGAAGAAAACATTGCTTTTTTGAAGCAGGCAAAAATATCATTCGTAGCTATTGATGAGGCGCATTGTATTTCTGAATGGGGTCATGATTTCAGGCCTGAATACCGCAGAATAAAGGATATTATAGCTCAGCTTGGTGATATACCAATGATCGCATTAACAGCAACCGCCACACCAAAGGTCCAGTTGGATATCCAGAAAAACCTATCCATGGATGATGCCAAGTTGTTTAAGTCTTCATTTAACAGAACCAACTTGTATTATGAAGTCCGTCCCAAAAAGGATGCTAAAAAACAGCTCATAAAATTCATCAAAAATCGTAAAGGGGAATCCGGGATTATTTACTGTCTCAGCAGGAAGAAAGTGGAAGAGATTGCAGAATTTCTTAAAGTCAATGATGTAAAGGTAGCACCGTATCATGCGGGCATGGAAGCGAAGGAGCGTATGACAAACCAAGATGCCTTCCTCAATGAGGATACGGATGTCATTGTCGCCACAATTGCTTTTGGAATGGGGATTGACAAACCGGACGTGAGATTCGTCATACACTACGATGCTCCTAAATCAATTGAAGGGTATTATCAGGAAACAGGGCGTGCAGGCAGGGATGGCATAGATAGTAATTGTCTAATGTTTTACTCATACAATGACATCCTGAAACTAGAGAAGTTCAATAAAGACAAGGCAGTAACCGAGAGAGAAAATGCCCGTCATCTCTTGGATGAGATGGCCTTTTATGCTGAATCTGCTATTTGTAGAAGGAAGCAGTTGCTTCACTATTTTGGAGAAGAATATACTGAAGACAATTGTGGGCAGTGTGATAACTGTGTGCACCCGAAAGAACAGTTTGAAGGGAAAGAAATGATTGAGATAGTCATTCAAGCGGTAAAACAAACCAATCAAAGGTTTGATATCAATCACCTTGCTTCCGTAATTATTGGTAAGTCTACCCAGCATGTCAAAAGCTATGGACATGATAATTTAGAAGTATTTGGTAAAGGAGCTGCAATTGACAAGACAGAAGAATTCTGGAAATCAATCATTCGTCAAACCCTTCTACATGAATTCTTAAAAAAGGATATTGATAATCCGGCGATTTATATGGTTTCTGAAAATGGAGAAAAGTTTCTAAAGGATCCATTTTCCCATAAGTTATCCAAAGACCATGAATATGAGTCTAAAGGAGAAGAGGAAGAAAGTGATAGAGTTCCTGTTAACTCAGCAGCATACGATAAGGTGCTTTTCGGGATGCTTAAAGCTCTGAGAAAAGATATAGCTCATCGAGAGGATATTCCACCCTATGTGATATTTAGTGATCCTTCCATGGAAGAAATGGCAACATTGTATCCAACTTCAATGGATGATCTTAAGCAGATTGTTGGTGTAGGAGAGAGCAAGGCAAAAAAATTCGGGCAGCCATTCTTAGATTTAATTGAGGACTATATTGAAGAAAATGACATTATTACAGCCTCAGATGTACTTGTAAAAACCTCTGGTACAAAATCAAAGAATAAGATATACATCATACAGCATATCGATCAAAAAATGGACTTTGAGGAAATAGCTGATGCAAGAAATATGAGTTATGAGCAAGTGATTGCTGAAGTAGAGAATATTTGTTATTCTGGGACTAAGCTTAATATTGACTACTACATTGACCAGCTATTAGATGAGGATAGACAAGACGATATCTATGATTATTTCTTAAACGCAGAATCAGACAGTCTGGAAGAGGCCATGGAAGAATTGGCGGAGTACTACTCAGAGGATGAAGTCCGACTTATGAGAATAAAGTTTATGTCAGAGTATGCCCATTGATCCAATTCTTTGAAAAAAGAAGAATACCACTGATCTTTAGCTCGGAATTTTAAAAAATTATTGATGAATATATTAATCCTAGGTTCAGGTGGAAGGGAACATGCAATGGCATGGAAAATAAAGCAAAGCCCTCAATGCAAAAACCTATACGTTGCACCTGGAAATGGAGGTACAGGTAAAATTGCCAGTAACCTATCCATCAACATTAAGAACTTTGATGGTATATCTGAAGCGATAAAAGATCACGCCATTGATTTGCTTGTTGTTGGTCCGGAAGATCCCTTGGTAAATGGTATTGTTGATTATCTCAAAGAGGATCAGGGTCTTAAAAAACTGAAAATTGTCGGACCTAATGCCTCTGCAGCGCAATTGGAGGGAAGTAAGGAATATGCTAAGGAGTTCATGAAGCGAAATGGGATTCCTACTGCTGAAGCGAGGACCGTAACGAAAGAAAACCTCCAAGAAGTTTCTAAATACATGGAGAGGCTTGATCCACCCTATGTTTTAAAAGCAGATGGATTAGCCGGTGGAAAAGGCGTAATCATTACTGAAGAACTAGAAGAAGCCAGAAAAGAACTTAGTCGATTAATAGAAGATAGAAAGTTTGGAGAGGCTAGTGAAAAAGTATTATTGGAACAATTTTTAAAAGGAATTGAAGTCTCATTTTTTGTACTCACTGATGGGAAGGATTATCGAATACTACCAGAGGCAAAAGATTACAAACGGATAGGGGAAAAAGATACTGGTTTGAATACCGGAGGCATGGGTGCTGTTTCGCCTGTTGTATTTGCTGACAGATCTTTTAAAGAGAAAGTAAATAAGCAAATTATTAGACCAACTATAGATGGATTGAAGAAGGATGGAATCGAATATTGTGGATTTATTTTCTTCGGTCTTATCAATGTCAATGGAGATCCTTTTGTCATAGAGTATAACGTACGGATGGGAGATCCTGAAACCGAGGTTGTGCTGCCCCGGGTTAAAAGCGATTTTCTTGAACTACTAATAGCTACTGCCGATGGCAACCTTATAGATACAGAAATTGAATACGAAAGGTATACCGCTTCTACTGTTGTTTATGTAAGCAGAGGATATCCTGAATTCTACGAGAAGGGTCATGAGATTACTATTGGAGACGTTAAAACAGTTCTCCCTTTCCATGCAGGCACTTCCATTAATGAAGGAAAACTTGTTACCAATGGAGGAAGAGTTATGGCATTGACAGGGTTAGGGAAAAATTTAGGTGAAGCCTTAAGTAAGTCGTATGCAGGCGGAAAGGAAATAAATTGGGAAGGGAAAAAATTTAGGCAAGACATTGGCTTTGATTTAAAAGCGTTGGGTCAGTAAAGTTTTTTTCATGTGGAATGAATTAGCTTAGAGAAATTATGGGATGTGAAAGTTGTGGAACGAATGGATCGGCAGGTTGTAAAAACAACGGCCACTGTGCATCGGGAGGATGTAATAAATTAAATGTCTTTGATTGGTTATCCAATATGGATGCACCAGCACTGCACCGATTCGATGTAGTTGAGGTTCGATTTAAAAATGGGCGTAAAGATTTTTTTAGAAATTCGAATAAGCTAGATATAGTTACAGGAGATCCTGTGGTGGTAGATGTTCCTAATGGACATCATATTGGATATGTCTCTTTACAGGGAGAATTGGTTAGACTCCAGATGTCTAAAAAAGGGATAAAGGATGATGATTCTGTAAGAGGAATATACCGGAAAGCAACCAGTCGAGATTTGGAAAGGTGGGAAGAGGCACGAAATCGAGAAGATTTTGTCCTATATCGTACCAAGGAAATCATTCAGGAAACTAAGCTTGAAATGAAATTAACCGATGTGGAGTTTCAGGCAGATGGTGGTAAAGCCACTTTTTTTTATTCTGCAGAGGGTCGGGTAGACTTTCGGGAACTTATCAAGCTATTAGCAGGTGAATTCAAGATTCGGGTTGAAATGCGACAGATAAGTGTTCGACAGGAGGCTGGAAGAATTGGAGGGTTAGGTGTTTGTGGAAGAGAATTGTGTTGTAGTACCTGGTTGTCAGATTTCAAAAATGTATCAACTTCTGCAGCCAGGTATCAAAACCTATCCCTTAATCCAAGTAAATTATCCGGTCAATGTGGTCGACTGAAATGTTGCCTGAACTATGAATTGGATACCTACACAGAGGCACTCAAAGACATTCCTGAAGTAGATGAGTTCTTGTTAACAAGTCGAGGCAAAGCCAGGTTGCAAAAAACAGATATTTTCAAAAAGATCATGTGGTTTGGATATGATGATGACAATAATTGGCAGGCTGTAGAAGTAGCGAGGGTTCAGGAAATTCTTGAAATGAACAAAAAGGGTAATAAGCCATTCAGCTTGCTAGAGAATGAATCGTCAACTGAAAAAAATCAATCTTCTGCCATAAATAGCGATCTTGAGGCGATGGATAAAAAGTTTTCCGGAAATCGAAAGAAGAAAAAGAAAAAGCGTAAGAAGAATAAATATTCCAACAAGAAACAATCAGTAAGAAGTAATCAATGAAATATTTCTCTATCCTCATCCTGGGTTTCGCCATTTTATCCTGTGATTCATCCAAAGTATATAATGACTTTAATGATTTGGACAATGCTTTCTGGCCAATGGATAGTATTCAAAGATTTACTTTTCAAATTGACGATAGTTTAAAAGCATATAATTTGTATGCAACCTTTAGAAACTCCTCTAGTTACCCTTTCTACAACATCTATTTTCAATACACGTTAAAAGATTCATCGGAGAATATCCTTAGAGAGCAGCTTACAGAATACAACTTCTTTGACCCCAAAACCGGACAACCTTTAGGTAGTGGTTTAGGAGATTTGTTTGATCATAGCTTCCTTTTAGAGGAAAAATACCGATTTGATTTTACAGGTGCGTATAGTTTAGAATTTCAACAATTCATGCGGATGGATACGCTTCCTTTTATCGTTTCTGTGGGAGCTAAAGTAGAATTTGTGGAATAAGAGTCATCGTTAGTTCGAAAATAGGAATCTTCTCATTTTTTCTTTTGCCTCTTCTTTATCTAACCAGTATTCTCTACTGTGGAACCTTATATGTGGCCAGTTCTTCATCACTAAGTGAAAATGTTGAAATCCATAAATCTGTTTTGGAGAAATTGCTTCATAATATCGTTCATCGTCAGTTAATATGAGGCCTGTATATTGCTTTCCTTTTCTCACTGACAGATCTGAAAATGGTAGCTCTTTGGCAAGGATAAAGTCCTTTGATTGGTGAAAAGATTCTTCTTGTAATCTATTTCTTAAAAACCAATCAACATGATGATCGTCATATTGAGGAATATGTGGTTTCCAATTGCTGTTTTTTACTTCCCAAGCATATTCAAGATATTTTCTTAATAATTTGGGGCCTTCATTTTTTGTATCTTCAACGTGCAGCTCTTGAGGCATTAAACTACTAATTACAATCACTTTCTCTTTGGCTCTAGTAATTGCTACATTTAACCTATTCTCACCTCCTTCTGTATTTAAGCTGCCAAATTGCACACGAACTTTTCCATTCTCGTCCGGTGCGTATGTCACACTAAATAGGATGAAATCACGTTCATCACCCTGGACATTTTCTATATTTTTCACAAAAAGATTCTCAGGCAAATTCACATTGAATTTAGTGGACGCTTCTTCTAGTAAATCGAGAGTGTAGACTTGTTGTCTGTAGTTGAACGTGACAATGCCAATGTTTTTTTCTGGATAATTTTTGACTAAATCAATAGCTATTGACGCAACCTTTTTAGCTTCGACCTCATTGATTCCGTCTTTCCAGATGCCATCTGTTTTTACGAAATCAATTGCAGGGTCATCTTTATTTACATTAAAGTAATCCGGAAGTAGTCTGAGTTTTCCTTTATAAAAATGACGGTTAGAGAAGTCAATTAATTCCAACGATTTGCTTCTGTAATGTCCAGCTAAACTAACCTCCGGTAAATACCTTTTAGCCAGGTCTAAGAGAGAATCAATGGTGTACTCTGGGGCGTCTTCTTCATCATTCCAGCGAACTCTATATAGGTCACTTGGTTGGAGTTGCATCGAATCTCCTGCAATTACTATTTGTTTTCCCCGGTACATTGCAGGAATTCCCCTTTCAGAAAAACATTGTGAAGCTTCATCAAAAATAACCAAGTCAAATTCTTCTCTCATTGGGAAAATTGCTGAAGCACTTTCCGGTGAACACATCCAACATGGCAATAATGAATAGAGCTCATCAGCATATTCTGAAATAACTCTTCTGATGGGCCAAATCATTCGCTTTTTTGTGACTTGGTGTTGCAGGTCACGGTAGGTAACACGGTTGTTTAGTCGATTATACTCAATCTTTTCATAGGTCTTTTCACGTGCTTTGAGTAAGAGAATTTCTTTACTGGACCTTCTCTTATTTTCTATTTGATCTCTCAGTTCTTCTGTTAGCTCATTGAGCTTACCTGAAGAAACATCTCTTAGTTGAGGATATTTAGATTCTATGTGGTTAATCCATGCTAGGGCTATGCTGTTTTTAATGACTGTAATTCCTTCTTCAGGATCAGAGGTGATGGATGTTGTTTTATCGAGAATTACTTTTTCTTCATGGATTAGCGATTCTTTTAACTTGTGGTATTCACAAATCATGTCAAAATCTTTCTTTAAAAGCTTCTCCAGCCTTTTTATATCTTCTTTCTCAAGAATGATGGCTCTAACCTGATGTAGACTAATGTATTTTTCCCATTCTTCAAGTTGCTTAGGAATTCTCTGAGCAATCTCGATTACTCCTGAAAGGCATTCTTTAAAATCTGTGTGTTCCAGTCTTATAGGATTGATATAGTCATTCAATGACCTTATGGTGTTGGCAACACTATGCATGTTGAGTCCCATCTTTTGCCAGTAGAACCAATCCTGTAAATCGATTTTTCTGAAACTTTTTGGAAAGTTATGTAACCATTGATTGTCTGTTATCTGAGAAAGTGAGTGCTCAAAATTCAATCGATTATCTATTCTGTCCACTAACAGTTTGAATCCTCTACGATTACTTTTGAGCTCATTTGCAACTAATACCCTCTTTAAAAAAATCTTCTCTTTTGAGAAAATCCGCCACTTCATCCAACTGAAAGGGTTGCTTCTTGCCCTCATGGCTGATCTTAAAACTTCCTGAAATTTTCCAAGATCTTTTGATGGTAATGAGGTTTCAATTCCGGCACCTCTAAAACATGCCATAATAGAACGCTCTATTTGTGTTAACCAATTAAGGTCCTCAGTAGGTTTGTCTTTGTGAAGTTGCTTGAAGACCTTGTACACAACATTATCTTTCAGACCTTCTTTTATGATTTTTAGTTCAGCGATTTTGCCAGATAGATAATGTGCAGTATCAAAATCAATCGGTTGCGATGAAAAGGCAGCCGAATCTGATAAAATCTTGGATCCAAATGCAGGAATTATTTGTAAAATCGAATCAAGCGTAAGAAGATCTTTCGTTTCGAAGCGAGCAAATGAGGGGCCCTTAGCCCAGAAATGCGTTCTTTTTTCAAACTTCTCAAAAAAATGTAAGTAAGCCTTGAATTTCCTTAATTTGTCAGGAAGGTCAACAAATTTGAATGCGCGATATTCCAGATTTATACTAAAGCTAGTTGCCTCAGTATGACTAATTAAATAAAGTTCTTTTGCTGATTTTCCACATTCATTCTCATCAAACAATGCTTCTTTAAATTCCTCTAATTCTTCAAGTATTTGATCAATCCTCCTGCTAGCTTGAAGGAAATTCCGCTCTAATTGAATAGCGTCCAGACTATTATTCTTCTTTTGGTATATATCAACTGATTCAATTTGATGATCAATCTGTTCATATATTGGCTTTCGGTCACTTTTAAAATCATGTACAAGAGCGACAAATTCGTGCATCTCTTTGTCCTTTAATCGCTCATACACTACATCTAGGGCTGCTCGCTTTTGGCAAACCATCAATACATTTTTTCCTCTGGCAATAAAATCACAAATAAGGTTGCTTATGAGTTGTGATTTACCAGTACCGGGAGGACCTTGCACCACTAGTGAGTTTCCTTTCTTAATTTCTTTTAAGGCCCTCTCTTGATATATATCAATGGGGAATGGAGTGAAGGTATTTTCTTCATTTACTCGATCAAATAATGCAAGTTGATTCTGATTTTCTTCACTTGTTTTACTTAGAAAAAAATCTTCCAGGTCTTTTTTATCACCTTGTTCTATAAGTTTAACATAATCTGGAACTAAGTAAGATCCGGATTGAGGAAAGATGCCAAGGACCGCTTGAGGATATAGTTTAATTCTGCCAATTTTTTCTTCTGCTTCAAGAGAAGACTTTGAGTATTGCGAAAATGGAATGAGTCTATCGGTAAAATTATCTTGATTGAAATGTATTTCGACACCACTTTCTTTCAGTAACTCATATAGCTGGGTTCGGAAAATCGTGCTGTCTTTATCGTATTCATCAATCACTTTTTCTATTAACTCCTCCTCTAAAAGGGTATTATTGTAATAGGCATACGCCAAGAGGAATGTCTTATTAAATGTGATATTGACATCTTTCCTTCTTTCAAGGAACCATTTATTGTCTTCTCTTACTAATTCAACCGGGAAAAATATCAAAGGACATCTGACCGGTGTTTCATCCATAAACTTACCTTTCAGAAAAGGCCATCCAACATATAAATCTTTTGCACCTCTTTCATCAAAAATGAATTTTTCAATTCGTTGAATATTTTTTAACTGTTTGCTGATTACGTTACTCTGCTGACTTCTACTATCTGTCTCATGACATAATAAAATGCGATCCTTCTGTTCAATTAATTGTTTGACGATACCAAAACTTGGTTCATTTTCTACATAGTCAAATTCATGAACATCTATAAGCTGATCTTTTAATAAGCGGAGGAGCATCAAAGACCTATTATTCCCAGACAGGTTGCTTAATCGTAGTAGATATGATTTTAGGATTTTTTGCATGGTTTATTCCATGTAAGGTCGAAGTTTTAAAAGAGTAATCGAATCAATAGCCTTGATTTCTTTCAAATCATCCAATGATTCAATATTTCCATTTTGTTTTCGATAGTTAAGGATAACCCAGGCTAGATCGTAGGAAATATACGGATGCCTTGCCAAAACCTTCGCTGAATCATTATTGATGTTTATTCTTTTTGGGGGTGACTTTACTGTGAAGTGTTTTTTTGTTTCTTCTATCGTTTCCGGCTTTAGTCCATAGACTTCATTTAATTGATCTATGGAAGCGAAACCACCTAATCTAGACCTGAACTTTATGATTCTTTCAGAGAATGCTGGGCCAATACCTTTAACTTTCTGTAATTCATCCGCATCTGCAGTGTTCAAGTCTGAAACAATAATTGGAGTTTTAAAACTGTCTATCGAAGGTTTATTAATTGCATCGGATTTTTGGGTTTTTGCTTTGTCTTTTTCAAGATAATTTTTTTTGATAGGTAAGTATGCACTCTTGTCAAAAGAGTTCTCGTCTTTTCTTAATTCAATGGACGATTCTACCTCATTTATCCATGCTTCTAACTCCTTGCTGTCTTCAATCTCTTCTTTAATCGTTGGTCTTGAGTAGAAGAGCGCTATTTCTTTTACGGAGAATCCAATGATAATGACAAAAATCAGCATCAGTGTTCCTCTCGATTCTGACTTAGAAAACCCAATAGCGTTGCTGATGATGCTAATTAAGAATTTTATCATTATTTATAATCATTCTAAATAATATGCAGGTGATTTTTATCACAACCAATATAAATAAGCCACTGTTATTTTTGCATTATCAGGAATTGAAATGCAAGGATAAGATTTGAAAGCAGTTAGTCTATCATACGAAAATGCCCCAATTGAAATCAGGGAAAATGTTGCAATAGAAGGAGAGGATGTTCCTAATTTCTTAATTAAGCTAAAAGAAGTATTTGAGATCGAAGAAGCTTTTCTTCTATCAACCTGTAATCGTACAGAAATATACTATTCTTCAAATGTTGAGATTGCTGATAAGGTCATAGCTTTTATTGCTTCTTTTAAAGGAATTTCAACAGCAAGCATTTCCACTTTTTTTAGAAAACTTAACTCCAGAGAAGCTGCAAATCACCTATTCAGGGTAGCATTAGGACTTGATTCCAAAGTGCTTGGAGATATTCAAATATTAAATCAGGTAAAAAAAGCCTATCAGTCGAGTGCTGATCTCGACATGGCAGGACCATATCTTCACCGTATGATGCACACAATCTTTTATGCTAATAAGCGTGTTGTCCAGGAAACTAGGTTGCATAGTGGATCAGCATCTGTTGCATCAGTAGCGGTAGATCTAATAAAACACTTTATTAATAACATAGAGGCTCCGAAAATAGCATTGATCGGACTTGGTGAAATTGGTCGAAATACGTTTGAAAATTTAAACAAGAATAACCTTCATATAACTCTAGTAAATCGAACTCGATCCAGTGCAATCAAACTTGCAGAAAAATATCAAGCAGACGTAAGAGATCTAAGTGAGTTAGACCAAGTAGTTAATGAACATGACGTGATTATTTCCGCAGTGTCGGCAAAATCGCAGATTATCACAAAGGAATTACTTGCGGGTAATCTAAGACACAAAATGTTCATTGATTTGTCTGTCCCTAGAAGTATTGATCCGCAATTAGATAGCCTCCCAGGTATTTTGCTTTTCAACGTGGATGATTTGTCGGAAAAAAGCAAAAAAGCAAAAGCCATTCGGGAAAAGTCAATTCCGGACGTAGAAGCGATTATACTGGACTCTATGGTAGGATTCGAAGAATGGCAATCTGAGACAGAAGTTTCTCCAACTATTCAAAAATTGAAAGAGTCACTGAATCAAATTAGAAAAGAAGAACTAGCTCGTTACTCCAAAGTCAATGATTCAGAAAGGAAGCTTTTAGAAGTAGCTACAAAAAATATGATTCAAAAGCTGATTAAAATACCTGTTATTCAGCTTAAAGCAGCCTGCAAAAGAGGTGAAGCCGACACGTTGGTCGGCGTTTTAAATGATCTCTTCGATTTGGAGAAACAAGAAATCATTAGAAAGTAATTGCCTCATATATTTACCAGTTGATTTATGCGACTGGTTTTATCCATATTCATTAGTTTTTTCATTTCTGTTGCTAGCGCAGAATATACCGTCTTTGAAAAAGAGGGCTATTATGGAATCATGGATGAAAATGGTCAAGTGTCTGTACCTGCAGTATATGAGTATTTGGGTTGGACCGAAGGAACGTCTAAAATTAAGTCTGGAGTAATTGGGTATCGAGACGGTGATTTGTGGGGGTTAATCACAGCTAAGAATAAGGTAATTGTAGCACCTACTTACCACTCCATTGCTTATTTCAAAAATGATTTAATCAAAGCATCCATTAAAGGGAAGTTTAGCAATCAGCTTTTCTATGGCATTCTAAATTCCCTGGGGAAAACATTCATCAGCTTTAATTATTTTTCGATTGAAGAAATTGGGAATAATCTTTTAGTATCCCAATATGATCGGAATCAGATACTTTATGGAGTTATAAGTTTTTCCAGTAGGCAGATTCTCCCTCCAGAGTATTTGAAAATTTATGCAGATGGAGGGTTGTTTTTTGCTACATCTCCTAATAAAACCATAGATATATATCATTCAACTGGAAGCATTATTAGCTCAGGGATCAATTGGATGGATAAAACCTCAAGGGGATGGATAGTTAGTAAAAACGGTTACAGAGGTTTTATAGGTTTAGATGGGCAAATTGTATATGATTTTAAGTGTAAGGACATTCATTTGGATAATGATATTTTGTATCCCGTTTCGTTTCCAACTTGGAAAGTATTTAACAATCAAGATCTCATTTTTGAAGTGGATGCAGATTCACTTCAATACGCTGGGATAGATTTTTCACAAGTATATCTAAATGGCGTAGAGACACTTGCTCTTTTAGATTCAACGATTGCTATTGAGAATGCTGTCTTAAAGCAAGCTACAACTAACCATTTCATCTTTCGAGATATTAGGGACGATGGATGGTTCGTCTTAAATAAACAGGGATTATGGATACTTGATCAGTATGATTCAATTTATGCTTCAGAATTTGCTTTATGGGGTAGACTCAAAGATGTATGGACGATTCATAATCGATATGGAAAAAAGAAAAATCGTTTTTCTTATGACCACCTAATTAATGGAGTAGATGGTCAGTTTATAACCCGCTTGAATGGATATTTTGGATTATTGGATCCGCTTGGTGTTGAAATTACAAGGTTCAAGTATGAAGAGATTATTGTTGATTTGGGACACTATAAGGTAAAATACCTAGGCAAATGGGGGATTATGGATTCCAATGGAGAGTGGCTACTTAGGCCAGAGTTCTCAGAGGTATTCGTTAGGCCTAATTTACTTATTGGTAGAAAAGGAGTTGGATATACTTACCTCGGGAGAGGGAACACCATATCAAAATTTACATTTAGTCCTAGACACGAAATTGGCGAATTGCTACTAATTGAAGGTGAGGATGGATTATTCGGGCTGATGGACCACTCTGCATCAATCAAAGTATATCCAAAATACAAAAGCATTAATTATTGGAATGGATTCTATGAATTAGTTACTAACAACGAAGTTTCAATTTTAGATAATCGAGGAAGTCTTTTGGTTAGTCCAGAAGGAGCAATACAAAAAGTTGGTGGGGTTGGTGAAGACTATTTGCTAATCAAAAAAAATGATAAATGGGGGTTTCTTGATCATAGAGGTAGATTGAGAATTAGTAATCGTTATTCAAACGCCAGACCATTTAATGAGGGATTAGCTGCAATAAAGCTGAGAAATAGTTGGGGTTTTATAGATAAAAATGAAAGAATTGTTATTCAACCATATTATGATGAGGTTTCCGATTTTAAAGCTGGATTAAGTATTGTTTTAGTCAATGGGCAATATGGGTTAATTAACGAACTTGGTGATGAGGTAGTAAAAGCAAAATGGAACAAAATAAAAAGATTAACAACAGGAAATTATCTGGTTATTGATGAGCTAAAAAGGGTAGGGCTTATATCGTCATCAGGTAAATTTCTACTAAGACCTTCTTTTGATACGCTTGAAGATATCGATGGTCAAGTCATTATTTCTAACCATAACAAAAAAGGGGTTCTTGATTATGATGGAAATCAGATTTTCAAGACAAGATTTAAAGAAATTAAGATTTCTGGCAGTTACACGATATTAAAATATTAGATTGCCAGCACTTAGAATATTAATATTTAGGCAATAATTATATGGATTTCAATCATTTGAAGTCTGTCAATCAGAATATAAGCGAAGCGCTTTTTCGAAGCAGTGAGGATGGATTGATTTATGCAAACCGAGCCTATGCGCAGATGTTTGGTTTTGCTAATGAAGAGGAGGCAATAAATACACCAAATATTCTAGTTTATAAGAATCCTGAGGACAGAGCGGAGCTCATTCGCGCATTGATCAAGGAAGGTCGATATATGAATCAGGAAATTACGTTTGTTAAGCGAGACGGAACTGAATTTATCGGACTAGTCAGCACGGTTCTTTTTCAAGATGAAGGCGGTAATGTTTTTTGGGATGGAAGTATCAGAGATATTACCGAACAACGAAAGATGATCAGCAAGCTGTTGGATCGGGAACAGCTTCTTAACAGCATTAATAAGAATATCAATGAGGCCATTTATCGAAGTATCAATAAGGGGGGGCTTATTTATGTAAATGAGGAATTCATAAGGATGTTTGGTTACGATAATGAGGATGAATTGATGACACTCAATGTTGAGGATCTTTACAAGAACCCCAGCGATCGTGTGATGATAGGTGATAAAATTGTCAAAAGCGATGCTATTTCAAATCAGGAGGTCGAATTTAAGCGGAAAGATGGCAGCACTTTTTGGGGATACCTAAATTCCATCAAAGTCATTGGAAGAGATGGCGAAATATACTTCGATGGTGCGATAAGGGATATTACAAAAGAGAAGGCTGCTGATGAGTTAGATAAGAAGCAAGCAGAAATGCAAGAATTACTTATCTATATTTCCTCGAGTTTGATCAACCTTCCAGTGGATGAACTTGAGGAAGCGACTGAAAAAAGTTTGAAAGGTTTAGGCGAATTTGTTGATGCAGATCGTACCTATATTTTTGAGTTTGGAGAAAATTTCTCAGCCATAGAAATTTACTCATGGGTTCACAAGGATATCGATCCGATAAAAACAGGACAGAATAGCGACGAACTTCATAAGCAGATAAAAAAATACTTCCAAGGCCTTAAGAAAGGTAAATATCTTCTAATTCAGGACTTAGAAAATATGGAAGATGGCCCTTTGAAGGAGCTATATCAAGGCCAAAAAATTAAGACATTACTTAATGTACCTATTCTTAATGAAGGTAAATGTATTGGATGTGTCGGGTTTGACTGGGTAAGAAAACACCATACCGTCACTGAAATCGAGATCTTGTTACTTCAGCTTTTTTCTGAAATGTTTATGAACATTAAGGAAAGATCCTATCATGAAAATGAATTGAGAAAATTGTTCACGAAAACAGTTGAGCAAAATCAAAGGCTCAAAGACTTTTCATACATCACTTCTCATAATTTTAGGTCCTCAGTAGCTAATCTTATGGGACTCATCACGATTCTTGAGGAGGATCGAAGTAACGATGAGTTTTTTACAATGATGAAGGAGACAGCTTTGAAACTCAACCTAGCAATTGATAGTATCAATGACCTTTTGAATTTCGAAAAAGATATTTCAGCCCTTGAAAAAGAAGATTGTAACATATCTCAGATCATTTCAGATATCCTGATTTTGAATAAAAAAACATCTCACGAAAAAAATATTTCTTTTCAGATGGAAGTCCCAAAAGATCTTACAATCAGGGTCTTACCAGCTTATTTACAGAGCATTCTTCATAACTTGATCACTAATGCGATGAAGTATGGCGTAACCCCTGAGAGAAGAAATATTTTCATAAAAGCAGAAAAAGATGAAGAATTAGTACTTTTAACTGTCGCTGATGAAGGAGTAGGGATCGATTTAAAGCGATATGGTGAAAAATTGTTTAGGCTTGGATCCAGATTTCATGCAGGTATGGATAGTGGACATGGAATGGGACTCTATATAACTAAGCAACAAATAGAGGCGATCGGCGGCAGAGTTGAAGTAGAAAGTGCAGTAAATAAAGGAACAAAGTTTAAGGTTTATCTGGATGCCTAAAGATCAAAGAATTTTGTTAGTGGATGATGATCCGATTTTCTTAACCCTGGCAGAGCTTGCGATTAAGAAGGAACGAGCAGACATAGAAATCTATAAAGCAATGAATGGGGAAGAGGCTATAGCGTTTCTTTCAAAAGAAGAAGTAGATGCTATCTTTTTAGATTTAAATATGCCGGTAATGAACGGTTGGGAGTTCTTGGACGAGATGGGAAGTCAGCAAAAAATAGATAACAAAATATTCATTTTGACTTCTTCAATTGATCCTAGTGATAGAAAAAAAGCGGAAGAAAATCCTCTTGTTGCTTCTATGTTAGAGAAACCGCTTGACAAAACTAAAATTGAAATGAGTTTAGACCTATCTGATTAATCTGGAAATAATTCCAGTTGATTCGGTAGTAATTGAAAACTCATTCTGTGATGTGGAGTAGAACCCCTTTCCTTGATACCTTCTCTATGAGCTTTAGTAGGATAACCCAAATTAGTTTCCCACCCATATCCCGGAAAAGAAATAGCAAGTTGCCTCATTAAGTCATCCCTGTACGTTTTAGCTAAGACGGAAGCTGCAGCAATGGAGTAAAACTTACCATCACCTTTTATGATACATTCATGTGGAATATCATTAAAAGGTTTAAACCGATTCCCATCGATCAATAAAAGCTCAGGTCGCAATTTTAGCTGTTCGATAGCCCTGTGCATCGCTAGATAGCTTGCGTTTAGAATATTAATTTCATCAATCTCTCCTGGAGAAGCTACTCCTACCCCCCATGCAATCCCATCTTTGATGATCTCATTTTTTAATTCCAGTCGTTGCTTTTCTGTCAGCTGTTTAGAGTCGTTTAACACTTCATGAGTATAATCATTTGGTAGAATTACAGCAGCGGCAACTACGGGTCCTGCCAGACACCCTCTGCCAGCTTCGTCGCAGCCAGCTTCAACTTTTTCTTTTTGAAAGTAAGGCGAAAGCATGCTCAAATTTACTCAACCACTATAAGGGATTACCCGTGTGTAAACAATTTTCGTTTAACTAAATCAAACATCAGAATGTAATCTGGGTTACGTTTCCATTTTCTTTAGCAGCTAAATGCTAAAAAACTTCGTAGATATGTCAAAACGAACAAAAGAACATATGAAAATAGTAGGTTTTGCTTTAGGTATTTTTCTTTTCAGTTGCCAAACACAGGGCAATAAATCCGAACCGATTGAAAAAGTAACAGCAAGTGTAGAATTAGATTTTCAGAAACTAGATACAGCGACATTAGCTGGTGGTTGTTTTTGGTGTATTGAAGCATCATTTGAGCAAATCAGAGGAGTTGCAGAGGTAGTTTCTGGATACTCGGGTGGTAAGAAGAGCACAGCTGATTACCGCATGGTAAGTTCTGGTGCGACAAAACATGCAGAGGCAGTCCAAGTTTATTACGACCCAACAGTGATTGATTACGAAACGATTTTAGACATATTCTTCATTGCACATGATCCAACACAACTAAATAGACAAGGACCTGATGTCGGTACTCAGTATCGTTCAGAAATATTCTATCATAATAAAGAACAGCAAACAATTGCCGAAGCTAAGATCATAGAGCTGCAGCCGAACTATGATACCCGAATCGTAACGGAGGTCAGTAAGCTAGATGCATTTTATATGGCGGAAGAATATCATCAGGATTACGAAAAGAAGCATCCAAATAATTCTTATATACAAAATGTGTCCAGGCCTAAGATTGAAAAGGTCGCGAAGAAATTTAAAGACCGTTTGAAAAAGAACTAATCAGGTAAAAAAGTCAGTCAAAAGGCTGACTTTTTAAATTTCACTAAGCTCCAACCAACGCATTTCTTTTTCTTCTAATTCGATCTCTATCACTCGGATTTGAGAACTAATTTCTTCAAGTTTTTCATACCGTGTTTCCTGAGTCATTGCTTGTTCCAAGCTTGACTTTTCTTTTTCCAATTCTGGTATTACTTTGTCTAGTTGTTCCAGTTCTCGCTGCTCATTGTAGGTGAGCTTTCTGGTTTTTGGCTTTTCTGATGTTTCTGAAATATTCGTTTTTGCTTCCTTCTTTTCTTCATGCTTTAGTTCAGCGTTAGGAATCCCCTCTTTCTGTCTATAGTCTGTATAATTTCCAGGGAAGTCTTGAATCTTACCATTACCCTCAAAAACAAACAAATGATCTACTAAACGATCCATAAAGTATCGATCATGAGAAACGATCATAAGACAACCGGCAAAATTTTGAAGGTATTCTTCAAGCACGTTTAGTGTTGTAATATCTAGATCATTGGTAGGCTCATCCAAAATCAAAAAATTTGGATTGGCCATCAATACTCGAAGCAATTGAAGCCTTCGCTTTTCTCCGCCACTCAATTTCCCGACAAAATTGTGTTGCATTTTGGGTGGAAATAAAAATTGATTGAGTAGCTGTGAGGCACTTACCTGTGAGCCGTCTTCCAATTGAATGTATTCCGCAACTTCTTGAACAATTTCCAAAACTTTTTTTGTTGGATCAAAAATGGTTTCATCCTGGGTATAGTAGCCAAACTTAGTCGTTTGACCAATTTCAATAGTTCCTGAATCTGGTTGGATATTTTGTGCTAGAATATTCAAGAAGGTAGACTTACCTACTCCATTAGGACCGATAATTCCAACTTTTTCTTTCCTTCTAAAGACATAGCTGAAATTCTCGATCAATTTAAGCGAATCGTAAGATTTAAAGATATGATCCAGCTCCAATATTTTCTTCCCTTGACGTTCACCAGTAAGATTCACTTCCATTTTTTGTGTTTGAATACCACTATGAGCTTTCGCTTTCACATCATGGAAAGCATCCACTCGATATTTTGCTTTCGTTCCTCTAGCCTTTGGTTGTCTTCTCATCCATTCTAGCTCAGTCTTAAATAGGTTTTTCGCTTTGTCAATGGAGGCAGCTTCCATTTCTACTTTTTCAGCTTTCTTGGTGAGGTAGTCTCCGTAATTTCCTTTGTAGCGATGTATTCCACCTCTGTCGATCTCAATAATTTCATTGGTTACCCGATCCATAAAATAACGATCGTGAGTTACCATCAATAAGGTGAGGTTCGCGGTTGCCAGGTAATTTTCCAGCCACTCGATAATTTCAAGATCCAGGTGGTTTGTAGGCTCGTCTAGAATCAAGAAGTCGGGATTAACCACTAATGCTTGAGCCAGTGCCACTCGTTTCTTCTGTCCACCTGAAAGATCTTTCATCTGTTGGTCCAGGTTATGAATCCCAAGTTGCCCCAGAATTGCTTTGATCTGATGTTCATATTCCCAGGCATTTAAAGTATCCATTTTCTCCAAAATGGGACTAATATCTGGAGCATTCTGAGGATCTTGCTCGGACTTGTACATGGCGATCTCATAATCCCTGATAACATTCAGCTCCTCCTTGTCATCTGAAAAAACTGCTTCAATGATCTTCTCTTCTGGGTTGAAATTGGGGTGCTGAGGTAGCATGGATACAATTAAACCTTTTCTAAAGGACACAATCCCCTGGTCAGGAGATTCATGGCCAGCTATGACTTTTAGGAGTGTGGATTTACCAACACCATTAACTCCAACCAATGCCGCTTTTTGGCCTTGGTCGAGACCAAAGTTGATGTCTTCAAAAAGTTGTTTTTCATCATAACTTTTTGTGAGTCCTTCTACCGACAAATAATTCATATAGTCAAAATTAGTTGTATAAACCGAGGAACATTTTCATATTATGGAGTTTATAAAACAAAGAGAAATATATGAAATTCGTTTTTTCAACATTAATTGTGCTAAGTCTTGTTTCCTGCACAACATCAAACTCCCAAGAATTAGCTCAGCCAGATACTCTTGATTTCAAGAATTACTGGTACGCTGGTGAAGCGGAGATCACTAGCTTCAAATTAGAACAAGCACGTTATGGAGATATTCATAATGGTACTGCTGTATTGGTATTTGTTACTGAGCCATTTTCTCAAAGCAAGCAGGTAAAGCTGGATAATTGGAGAGATCGGAGCAGCGATAATGTCAGTGTAATGAAGCTCAATATGACCAAAAAATTTTTAACAGGCATTTATCCCTACTCCATGATGATGAGCGCTTTTACTCCTGTCACCTACGATCAACATCCAAAAACGTTTAAAGTAACCACATCTTCACAAGAGTGGTGCGGACATACCTGGATGCAGATAAACCTGGATGAAAATAACTATCAGCTCAAAGGATATTCATATTTTGAATCTGAAGGCGATGTAGATTTAGATGTTAAGGATGTAATACTTGAGGATGAACTTTGGAATCGAATACGATTAAATCCTGAATCTTTACCTAGAGGAGAAGTGAATCTGTTACCTTCTACCTTTTATCTAAGGCTTAGACATAAAAATGAAGTAGCTCAGAAAGCCAATGTCTCATTGAGTAACATAAACAACTCGGAATGGAGCAATGTATCACATTCAAAATATTCCATAGAGTACAACGATCGATTGCTAAGTATTTATTTTGAGTCAACGTTTCCGAATAAAATACTTGGATGGGAGGAAACCTATATTAGCGGATTTGGAAACCCTGAGAAGTTGACAACAAAAGCAAAGCGAATCAATACCATAAAATCTGCTTATTGGGGTAAGAATGGGAATGAAGATCGAGCCATTAGAAAGCAGCTAGGACTTAGAACAGAATAGTCTTTCTATTTTCGAGGCATGGAAAATGAAAACCCCTGGATCACCCACTCGACCAAAGAAATTTATTCTAACCCCTGGATTCGTTTGACAGAACATGATATTACTAATCCTGGTGGAGGTAAGGGAATCTATGGCATGGTACATTATAAGGCATTTGCTCTTGGGATAATACCTCTTGATGAGGATTTAAATACCTGGCTAATCGGTCAGTATCGATACCCTTTAAATGAATATTCCTGGGAGATTCCTATGGGAGGAGGAGATTTGAAGGTTCCTCGAATCGAATCTGCAAAAAGGGAGTTAAAAGAAGAAACAGGACTTTCTGCAACCAAATGGACTGAGCTTTGCAAGATTCACCTTTCTAATTCAGTATCAGATGAGGTCGGATATGCATATCTGGCAGAAGGACTTACTGAAGGCGAGACAGCATTTGAGGAAACAGAAAAATTGGAGATTAAGAAGCTGCCTTTTAAGAAAGTTATTGAGATGACAGAGAAAGGAGAGATTACAGACAGCTTAAGCGTTGCAGCAATTTACAGGTTGGCAAGAATGATCAGTCTATAGGATCGAAATTAACATTCTATTACTTAAAGTTATCTCTTAATTTTTTTGATGGCTAGAATAATCGAAAATACTACCTTGCGGCCTCATTTGGCTGGAAATGACACTAAAAGAGCATCTTCGTAAAAATATTGTTCTAGCAACACCAGTAGTTATCGGTCAGCTGGGCCATATCATGGTAGGTGTTGCAGATAGCGTAATGGTTGGTAGGCTTGGTGTTATCCCATTAGCAGGTGCTACATTCGCCAACTCCATTTTTTATGTTCTTTTTCTTTTTGGAATCGGTGTGAGTAATGCATTAACACCATTGGTTTCTTCAACTGATCCAAAAAACAAAACGAGACTTTTTGCACTGCTTCAGAACAATATTTTATTAAACTTCATTTTGGGGATTGGCATATTCCTACTTGCATTAATCTCTTCATTTTACCTCGACTATTTCGGGCAAGAGGTGGATGTAGTTGAGGCAGCACGACCCTATTTATGGATTATTTGTGGTTCAATCATACCTGTAATGGTATTCCAGTCATTTAGACAGTACTCCGAGGGCTTATCTGATACATTTATTCCCATGGTCGTTTCTATTGTAGGGAATTTCATTAATGTTGGATTGAATTATGTTCTGATTTACGGGAAGTTAGGGTTTTCACCTATGGGACTTAATGGAGCAGGGTTGGCAAGTTTCATTTCACGAATTTTCATGTTAGGGCTTATCATATATCTAACCAGGAAAAAGTGGATAGGAATTGTGATGAAGTTCTCTAAAGCGATGGTGAAGCAACAATTCAACTTGGGGATACCATTGGGGTTCCAATATGTATTTGAGATTGGTGCTTTTGCTACCGCTTCTATCATGATAGGTTGGATCGGTGCCGAAGAACTAGCTGCACATCAGATTGCGATAAACATGGTCGCGGTAACCTATATGGCTGCAAGTGGAATAGCAACTGCTGCAAGCATTAGAGTTGGTAACCAGCTTGGGCTGAAAGATCAGAGAAACTTACGCGTAGCTGCTTTCTCTTCGTTTGGGCTTGTCGGTGTCTTTATGGCATTTTGTGGACTTGTGTTCATTCTGTTGAAGAATCAGCTTCCTCTGCTCTATATTGATAATCAGGAGGTAATTAAGATTGCTTCCTACTTACTCATTATTGGAGCAGCCTTTCAGATATCAGATGGACTACAGGCTGTAGGACTAGGAGTATTAAGGGGACTGAGAGATGTCAAAATTCCTACAGTTGTAACATTTATTTCCTACTGGATTATAGCTATTCCTGTCGCATATCTCTTTGGTTTTGTTCTCAAGTTGGGCATAGGTGGCGTATGGTATGCCATTTTATTAGGGTTGACCATTGCATCTGTGCTCCATATCTGGCGATTTAATCGTCTTTCAAAAAAAATAGTATTTGACTAATCAATTGGCCTATTTTTGATCGCGCTCCCAATAAAGAATGAAAAAGAAGCAAGCAGCCATTATTTTCATCTTCATTACAGTCCTGATTGATATCTTAGGAATCGGGCTGATTATCCCAGTCCTGCCGCAGCTTTTTGAAGAAGTAGGTGGTCTGGATGCGAGTGAGGCTGCCATTTTTGGTGGAGCATTGACTGCTACCTATGGGGTCATGCAGTTTTTATTTGCTCCGATTATTGGAGGGCTAAGTGATCAATTTGGAAGACGGCCATTATTATTGGCGGCATTGTTTGGTTTTGGTGTTGATTATATGATCATTGTTTTTGCACCAAATATTTCTTGGTTCTTTTTAGCACGGGTAATTGCAGGTATTTGCGGAAGTAGTGTTACAGTAGCCAATGCATACATTGCTGATATAAGTAAGGATACTGATCGAGCCAAAAATTTTGGAATGATCGGAGCAGCCTTTGGTTTAGGCTTTGTTGTTGGTCCCAGTATGGGTGGGTTACTAGGAGAAATTGGAACAAAAGTGCCTTTTATCGCTGCAGCTTGCTTATCCTTCTTGAATTTACTTTATGGATATTTTGTCATACCGGAATCGCTTAAACCTGAAGATAGAAGAGCCTTCTCATGGAGACGGGCCAATCCCTTTGGTACCTTAAAGCAGGTCTTTAATTACAAACTGATCGTTGGATTAATCATTAGCTTATTCTTCATCTATATTGCTGCAAATGCAACTCATGCCAACTGGCCATACTTTACGACAGAAAAATTTGGATGGGGAGCCAAAGAAATTGGGCTTTCTCTGACTTTTGTAGGAGTTATGATTTCTATTGTTCAGGGAGGAGTTGTAGGTCCGGTAGTCAAAAGGATAGGGGAGATCAATGCTGTTTATGTTGGATTTATTTTCAATATCATTGGCCTATCACTGCTAGGTATTGTTCCACAGTCATGGATGCTTTATGCAGTTATTGTACCTTATGCTTTTGGAGGGTTGGCAGGCCCTTCACTTCAATCGTTGATGACTTCTCAGGTGCCTAAAAATGCTCAGGGTGAGCTGCAGGGAGGACTGACTAGCTTGATGACTATTTCTAATATTTTCGGCCCTTTGATCATGACTGGAATATTCAGATTCTATACAAATCCTGAAAATGAAATATATTTTCCGGGGGCTCCCTTCATCCTGGGGACTGTTCTAGCAGTTGTAAGCATTTTTATTGCTAGAGTCTCATTGGAGAAAATCAGAAAGAGTTAATTACTTTCAGTATTTACTTAACAAATGTGAAATTTATATATTACATTTACGTTTGTTAAGTAAATATTTTAATCTATGGATTATCAATTAGGCGAATTTGAAGAACTAGTGCTGCTGACAGTTGCGGCGCAGCACGATCAAGCATATGGTGTTTCGATACATCAATTTCTAACCCAAGAAACGAAAAAGAAAATCAATATTAGTGCGATACATGTAGCGCTAAAGCGACTGGAGAAGAAGGGCTTTGTCGATTCACGAATTGGTGGAATCACTGAAGAACGAGGAGGTAGAAGAAAGAAATTCTATATTGTGACCGCACTCGGCAAAAAAGTACTAGATGCTTCGCATGATCTGAGAACTGGCATCTATCGACGAATACCTCAAATCTCTTTTTCAAGTATTTAAAAAATGGAGGAATTGTATCCACCAAAATGGGCATTAAAATTCCTTAGATGGTTTTGCAGGGAAGACTATCTGGATGAAATCGAAGGGGATTTATTCGAGATGTTTTCGGTGCGGGCGAAAGTGAAATCCGCTAGCTCTGCAAAGCTTTTCTTCATCTGGAATGTCTTCCGATCTTTTCGCTTGATCAATTTCAAAAAAACTCAACTCACAAATAATTGGACTATGAACTTATTTAAAAACTATTCAAAAATATACTTCAGGAGATTTAGAAGGGAAATACCTCACTACACAGTTAATATTCTAGGGCTTGCGCTTGGATTTTGCGTGCTCTTTTTCATTCTCATGTATGTCTATGATGAGCAAAACATTGATCATTTTCATGAAAACTTTGATCGTATTTATCGGGTAGTGGAGAAAAGCCAGGAAGATGATGGCGTTTTTCACTATGCTGCCACTGCAAATCCTATGGCGGAGGCCTTGAAACAAGAAATTCCGACCGTGGAGGAAGCTGGCCGAATGTTCAATTTCGGATCTATAGCTGTTGGTTTTGGTCAAACCCGTATAGCTGAAAGAAGCTGGGTAATTGCAGATCCCGAAATTTTTAATATATGGGATATTGAAATCATTGCTGGAAATCCTTTCAAAGCTATTTCTGGGGATGCAGGAGTGGTTATAGAGCAAGAAACAGCAACTAAATTGTTTGGTGATAAAGATCCAGTGGGAAAAACAATTGAGACGGATCGGTTTGGAAATGTGGAAGTGCTCGCGGTAATGAAAAAATTACCCAGAACTTCGACCTACCAGTTTAACCAGGTTTATATCCTCAATTTCAGCCAACTAAGTGAAGGCTTTCAAAATTTCTTTAATTCATGGGACACTCATTTCTCCACCAATTGGGTTTTACTAAAAAAAGGTACTTCACCAGCAGATGTATACGCTCAAAAAGAGGCTTTTATAGAAAAATATTTTGCGGAAGATATTCGCGACTTGTACCTTCAGCCACTTTCTGAAGTACACCTTGGGTCATCTCATTTGGAAAGACAAGGAATGGAACCTCCATTGGCTATTTCTTACTCAGATTACGAATTTGTAAGAATGATTTTAGTAATGGGTTTTTTGGTGATTTTTATTGCTGCACTCAATTATATCAACCTTTCCTCAGTTCAAGCATTAAAGCGAACACTTGAGGCGAGCATGCGAAAGATTAATGGAGCGAATAATCGACATCTCTTAGTGCAATTGTTTTTTGAGACGCTGATGACCGTTCTCATCTCCTATGTGATAGGAATAGTTCTAATCATTATTTTATTTCCATTTTTCCAGCAGATTGCCAACAAAGATTTTACAGTCGGTTTATTGTTCACCCTTGATTTTCTCGCTTTCCAAATCAGTACGATTTTGATTATTTGGTTGGTATCAGCGTTGGTACCAGCTCTTTACTATTCTAAGCTTAAAAGATCACTTCTGGTTCTTAAGAATGCTTTTTCAGGGAAAGGCGATTTACTCCGAAAAGGATTAGTTGGGTTGCAATATGCCCTTTCAATTTTCCTAATTATCGGCTCACTGGTAATTTACCGACAGCTCAATTATGTGCAGTCCAAGGATTTGGGTTTTGATAATGAAAAAATAATTGTTCTTGATATTAACTCAGGGGCAGCCAGGCGAGAATTTAGAAATATCCTCCAAGGAATAAAGCAAAACCCGAATGTTATAAATGCATCAACATCGTCCCGTGTACCTGGGGAGTGGAAAGATATCCCGGTTGCCAATCTTTCAAACAATCTTTCGAACGATCCGATAGAGGCAAGCCACTATGCAATTGATGATCAATGGTTGGATACCTACCAAATAGAAATTGTAGATGGAGAAAATTATATAGGAGTTGACAAAACCGATAGCTTGTACATTCTTATTAATGAAAAAGCAGTTGAGTTGTTGAATTTGGAAAATCCAGTTGGAACTAGCTTGTGGGTTTATGACAATGATACGGCACGATTAAAAGTAATTGGTGTTGTTGAAAACTTTCATTTCGAGTCCCTTTACCAGCCAATTGGCCCGGTTGTACTTACGTATTGGAACAACCACATTCGATCAATAGATTACTTCACTATCAGATATGCTAGTAATCCTAAGGAAACACTAGAACACATAGAAAAAGTCAATGCGACTTTTGATCCTGAAACACCTCCGGAAATCAACTTTTTGGACGAGCAATGGGAGCGTTTTTATAAAGCTGAAGAAAGTCGTGCAACTATCATATTGATCGCCTCAACCCTTTCGATTCTAATTTCAGCCTTCGGACTATTTGGCTTGATCAACTTTACAGTGGAGAGAAAAACCAAAGAGATCGGAATCAGAAAAGTGTTAGGGGCGTCCTTCTCCAATATCACAAAGCTAGTATTGAGAGACTACTTTATCCTGCTGTTGGTGGCCCTGATTGTTGCCGTACCAGTTTCCTGGTGGCTTTTTGGGGACTGGCTTTCTGATTTTGCTTACCGGATTAATTTGAGTTTTGATCTGGCACTGATTGCTTTTCTTATCGTGTTAGTGATCTCATTCACGACTGTTCTCGCTCGAATATTAAAAATTGCAAAATCAGATCCTGTTCAGTCCATACGATACGAATAAAAAAATGACATTCTAAGCCGTACAGCCTTCTCTAATTTATTTTACAATTTCAGAACCTTGGGTTCAAAATTTTGGTTGAAATAAAGCAGATAAATATTCGTATTTATTGCAATGAGTTCGATATCGAACTATCTTTGCAGATTGCAAAATAAGACCTGAATATTAATTAGACAGAAAAAAGATATATGCGACAGCTTAAGATTACCCAGTCAATAACCAACAGGAGAGAAAGCCATACCCTGGAAAAGTATTTTACTGAGGTAAGTAATGTGCCGATGATTACGCCTGATGAGGAGGTAACATTGGCCAAGAGAATTAAGGAGGGTGATGATCTGGCTTTAGAAAAGCTGGTCAAAGCCAACCTAAGGTTCGTGGTGTCTGTAGCAAAGCAGTACCAGAATAGGAGTTTACCACTCAATGATTTGATCAATGAAGGAAACCTTGGATTGATCAAAGCCGCCAAGAAATTTGACGAAACAAAAGGATTTAAGTTCATCTCCTATGCCGTTTGGTGGATTCGTCAATCCATTATGCAAGCGTTAGCTGAGCAATCAAGAATTGTACGATTGCCGATGAATAAATCAGGTGCAATTAATCAAATAAGAAGAGCCTATGCTGAGCTAGAGCAGCAATACGAGAGAGAACCAACGGAAGAGGAGCTTGCAGACATTTTAGAAATGAAGCCAAGTGAAGTTAGAAATACACTAGGAGCAGAAGTCAAACAAATGTCTATGGATGCTCCATTTGGTGAAGATGAGAGTGGTTCATTATTAGACGTTCTTGAAAATGTGACTACCGGACCTACTGATGGAAATCTGGTATTCAACGATTCATTAAAAGTAGAAACAATGCGTGCGCTATCTACTTTAACAGCTAGAGAACGAGAAGTCATTATGATGAGCTTTGGAATTGGCTTTGACAACCCATATACGCTAGAGGAAATTGGTGATGCGATGGGTTTGACAAGAGAAAGAGTGAGACAAATAAGAGAGAAAGCACTACAAAAATTGAGGGAGCCTAGTAAAAACAGAAGACTCAAAGAATTTTGTGCAAACGATAAATAAATTTTAATCCCGGGTCTCCGGGATTTTTTTTGTCCAGTTTTAAAATCATCTAGAATAGACAAGCAAAACATGATCGAATGGAGTGATTTCGAAAAGGTAGATATGCGTGTTGGTACCATAATCAAAGCGGAAGAATTTCCTGAGGCGAAGAAGCCAGCATTTATTTTAACAATCGATTTTGGTCCTGAGATTGGTGTGAAAAAGAGCTCAGCACAAATCACTGAATTATACAATAAGAAAAGACTCAAAAATGAGCAAGTCATAGCGGTTGTTAACTTCCCACCTAAGAAGATTGGTCCATTTATGAGTGAATGTTTAGTGATGGGAGCTTACAATGAAAAAAAACAAGTCGTACTACTCAAACCACAGCGAGAAATGATGAATGGGTCGAAAATTGGTTAATTATCAATTTCCCTTTTCTTTGCCACCTCATAAAAATTAACAGTCGATAAATTATGCCCCAAACTCATCTTGTGTCCTGGAATGTGAATGGAATACGAGCCATTGTGAAGAAAGATTTTATTAAGGATGTCAAAGAAATGGACCCAGATATTCTTTGTCTGCAGGAGACGAAAGGACAACCTGAAGATGTGAAAACTGCACTTCAATTATTGCCAAATTATGATGTTGCTGTCAATTCGTCTAAGGCTAGAAAGGGTTATTCTGGTACAGCAATTCTATCTAAAGAAAAACCCAAAGACGTTTTCTATGATATGGGTATAGAAGAGCATGATCAGGAAGGCAGAGTCATTGCGGCAGAATTTGATCATTATTTTGTTGTAACAGTATACACTCCGAATTCAGGTGAAGGAATGAAAAGACTTGATTACAGAGAAACATGGGATCAGGCGTTTAAGGATTACGTAATACGTTTGGAGGAGAAGAAACCTGTAATTATTTGCGGAGATCTTAACGTTGCTCATACGGAAATTGATATCGCACGAGCTAAAGAAAATTTCAACAAAGCTTCAGGATTTACACAACAGGAGATCGATGGTCTGGAGGCTTTGATGAATGAAGGATACGTAGATACCTTTAGGTTAAAATATCCAGAGGAGGTGAAATATTCCTGGTGGAATTATAAATACAGGGCCAGAGAGCGTAATGTAGGTTGGAGAATTGATTACTTCCTTGCCAGTGAAAAACTAAAAGATCAAATTGAGGACGCAATTATTTATAATGAATACCTAGGATCAGATCACTGTCCTGTAGGATTGAAAATAAACAACTAACCCCATGCAAGTGAAAAAAGTACCCCTTAATGACCTCCATAAAGGTCTTGGCGCCAAGATGATTCCTTTTGCCGGTTTCAATATGCCTGTCCGCTATTCATCAGATAAAGAGGAGCACCTTACTGTTAGAGAAGGTGTAGGTGTGTTTGATGTGTCCCATATGGGAGAATTTATGGTTCGAGGACCTAAAGCATTAGAATTAATACAATGGATATCAAGTAATGATGCTTCCAAGTTGGTTGATGGTCAGGCACAATATTCATTTTTGCCTAATGCAACCGGCGGAATCGTAGATGATTTACTGGTGTATAAATTGAGCGAGGAAGAGTACATGCTTGTAGTGAATGCTTCGAATATTGAAAAAGATTGGAACTGGATTCAATCTCAAAATCAATGCGATGCTGAATTAGAAGATGTTTCTGATGATACTGTACTACTTGCCGTTCAAGGGCCAAAAGCAATGGATACGTTGCAAAAATTAACGAAGGTTAATCTGTCAGCAATTAAGTTTTACACTTTTGTCAAGGATACCCTTGCTGGAAAAGAAATGATCATTTCAGCTACTGGATATACCGGATCTGGAGGTTTTGAGTTGTACATCCAAAAGGACGATGCAGAGCAAGTGTGGAAGGACATTTTTGAAGCTGGGAAGGAGTTTGGAATTAAACCAATAGGCCTTGGTGCCAGAGATACTCTTCGTTTAGAAAAAGGATTTTGTCTATACGGAAATGATATTACAGACCATACGTCACCGTTAGAGGCAGGACTTGGGTGGGTAACTAAGTTCACGAAGAATTTTGTTAATTCTGATCAGTTGAAAACTCAAAAGGAAGCTGGAGTCAAAAAGAAATTGATCGGTTTTGAGATGATCGATAGAGGCATACCTAGGCAAGGCTATGAGTTATTCGATGTTGATGGAAATAAGATTGGAGAAGTTACTTCTGGGACGATGGCGCCATCGTTGAATTTAGGTATTGGAATGGGTTATGTAATCAAGGAGCATTCTTTCCCAGAAAGTGAAGTCTTCGTTTCAATCAGAAATAAGAAGTTAAAGGCTAAAGTGGTTAAACCACCTTTCTTGAAATGAAAACAATCGAGGTTTGCCTAACACCTGAACTCATCCACCAGCATGAGCTGAGAGGAAAAGTAGTAGTTGTGGTGGATATCTTCCGAGCAACATCCTGCATTGTTACTGGTTTGGCTAATGGTGTTAAATCTATCCGTCCAGTAGGAGAGATTGAGGAAACGATGGCACTAGGAAAGGGGGGTTACTTAATGGCTGGTGAGCGGGGTGGTCAAAAAGTAAAGGGATTTGACATGGGGAACTCTCCATTTGAATATCTGAAAGAGAGGGTCGTAGGTCAAAAAGTAGCTATCTCAACAACCAATGGCTCCCAAGCCATTCTTAAGTCTAAAGAAGCTGAGGCTATTTTGATCGGAGCATTTCTAAATTTAGAAGCAGTCACAGAGTATATTTTGGAATCAACATTAAGCGTTGTGGTTCACTGTGCAGGCTGGAAAGGAACCCCAAACCTGGAGGACACTCTTTTTGCAGGGGCTTTGATTGATGAGTGTGCAGAAGAGCTAAAACCAATTGGTGATTCTGCTCTGGTTGCACATCAACTTTTCATTGCAAATCATGAAAATATTTTAGGCCTTGCTTTACAATCCAGTCATGCAGAACGTCTTAAAGGATTTGGTATTGAGGATGATCTGAAGTTTTGTATGGCGGAGAATGAATACCAAGTAGTACCTCAACTAGTCGGGGAAGAATTGGTGGTGAGTTAACATGATCTGGATTTTCGTTCTTATAGCAGTAGCAGTACTAGCTCAGATTACCATCTTTGTTGTCGGAAGACAACTAAGAAAAAGAGAATAATGTACTTCTCAAGTACAACATCAATAACCGTCAAAGAGCTTGGCAAATAATGGCTGACCCTTCTATTCCAGATGAGGACAAAGAAAAGATTGAGAGGATTTATAATGGAGATGAAGATTAGTTATCGACCCTACTTAAGTTTCTCATTCTCATGATGCCTCGTTGCATCTCTGAAGTTTTTCTTTTCGAGGTTTTTCTTCAATGCTGATGTTAGATCTACACCTGTTTGATTGGCCAGACAAATCAATACCCAAAGAACATCAGCCATCTCATCTCCTAGTTCTCTGTTTTTATCGGACTCTTTAAATGATTGTTCTCCATAAGTTCGAGCCATGATTCGGGCCAGCTCTCCAACCTCTTCAGTCAAGATAGCCATGTTTGTCAGCTCATTGAAATACCTTACTCCGGTTGTGTTAATCCACTCATCTACAACCCTTTGAGCTTCTTCTATAGTCATCGGCTACTGTTCGCTTCCAGATTTTCGTTGATGCGTTTTATTTCAAAGCCTTCCTCGTCCAGGTGCGAGAGATAAAATTTCATACGACTACTTTCTTCGTTCATCAGGCTGTCCATATTCGGTTCAAACTCTTTGAAGGTTTCATGAGGAAATCGCTTACCTGGTTTGTAATGGTCCATCCAAAAGAGGCATTCTGCAATGCTGTCGCCTTTTGGACTATAGTAATATTTGAATTCTTCTGCTAACCGATCATCCATGAAATTCATCATGTGACCAGAAAAAATCGGTTTATCATTCTCGAAATAGAAGTAGTCATCTCTTTCAAAATGTGGTGTCTTGATGATCCCAACAAGTTTCATCAATCTTCCTTCATTGAAGTAACCTCGAACTTTATAGATGGAATCTGCGCTAACAAAATCATCCTCTATAATCTGCACTCGATGATTGTGGTCAATATTTTTCACTTTATGATCAATGGCTTTGACGAGTGGTCGATTTTCTTTTTTTACTTCAGAACCACAGGCGGCCATGATAAGCGCAAGAACGAGATAGGTTATGTTTTTCATAATAGATCGGTTAGACAGTTGAAAGTTAATCATTTCCTGTTTTCCGAAGGAATTGATTCAATCTCTATTAACCAACAAACTCGAACAAAAAAGACTTGAAATCGTGATATATTAATAAATAAAAAAACAGCAATTAAAAAATGAAAACATTAAAAAATTTGATCTTGGTCACCTTCGGTATGTTAGTATGCTTTTCAGTCTCTGCTCAAAAGGATAAAAGCAAACGTCCAAGTCCTCCGGCCCAAGTTTCTAAAACAATTGGTGATGCTGTCATTACTATTGACTATAGTCGACCATCGAAGCGAGGGAGAGAAATTTTTGGAGGTTTAGAGAAATTTGGAGAAGTGTGGAGAACAGGGGCTAATGAGTCAACCTGGATTCAGGTTTCCAAGGATGTAGAGGTAGAGGGAAAGAAGCTAGCTGCCGGAAAATATGGACTGTTCACGATACCAGGAGAAAGTGAATGGACAATAATTTTTAACGAGAAGTGGGATGGATGGGGCGCCTACAATTACAATAAAGAGGATGATGTCCTAAGAGTTACTGTACCTTCATCTGAAGTGGAAGATGTTGTAGAGCTATTTACAATTGAAATTGAAGAAAGCGGAGATGTAAACATGGCTTGGGACCAAACTCAAGTTCAATTTTCAATAAGATAAATTTCAAGTTACTTAACAAAAAACCCTGATTGGTGATATTCAGGGTTTTTTTGTGGGCGCTGAGGGATTCGAACCCCCGACCCCCTCGGTGTAAACGAGGTGCTCTGAACCAACTGAGCTAAGCGCCCCTTTCTAAAAGGATTGCAAATTTAGCTTGCTTTAAAACATCTGCAAGCTTCTTCTGAAATATTTTTAGTGGAGTGCCCTATTAAAAAATTGATTAAATGGGTATAGCACCTTGAAATCATCAGCTACCCTTTCTCCAAAATTTGGTGCTACAACTTCTTGATCAGTTGCCGATCTCATAAAGACGTAATGTTTTAATTGAAGTAATTCCAAATGTTCATGATCTTTTGGATATCCTTTCGGTGCAGTCTTAAGCCTATCTTCACTGAATGGTTCACTATAGGTCTGAGTAAATTCTTTTGTGTTTATGATCGCTTTTAATTCATTACCATTATAGTCTATCTCCTGTCTTACTTTTGATAGTATATCACTGGAGGGCTGATAAATTCCTCCACCAAAGAAGCTATTGGCAGGCTGCAGGTGAAAATAATACCCTGCATTCCCAGATTTCTTACCTCCCTCGACAAGGAAGGCACCAAAGTTCGTTTTATAGGGATCTTTATTTTTGCTGAAACGAATATCTCTATTGATCCGAAATAAGGTCTTCTTTGGTTCAATGGACGAAACCGATGAATCAAACTGACTAGTTTTCGACAAGATATCAGCTACAAATTGAATAACATTTTCCTTTGCCTGAAGGTATCTTTTTTTGTTATCATCCATCCATTCCTTGTGGTTGTTGTTGGATAGGTCTTGTAGAAAGTTTAATGCAAATTGTAAATCCATATTATTTGATGTTTTTAAGAATCGTTTCTAATTCGATCGAACGAGACGCTTTCAAAAGGACAGTTGTATCATTAAAATTTTGATTTTCAAGTTCTCTTACCAAATCCTCCTTAGAGTCAAAATGGTTCGATGGGTCTGCTACTACTCCAATTTTACGACCAACAGTTAGGACTAAATCAATTTTTAGCTTTTTAGCATAGTCGATTATTTCTTTATGGTCCTTTTCAGGATTTTCTAGTTCATTCATGTCTCCTAAAATGGCAATTGTTCTTCCCTTTTGATCGGAGAGGTTTTCCAAAGCGACTCTCATTGAGTCTGGATTTGCATTATATGCATCCAAAATAATCTTAACTGATCCTTTTTGGATGATTTCTGATCTGGCATTATTGGGTTGATAGGTACTTATTGCATCTAAGATGTCATCATGATCGACCTCAAAATATCGGCCCAGACTAACAGCTGCAGCCATATTGATGAAATTGTATTTACCTACTGTTGCAGTGGTTGATTCATTTTCATTTAGCTTCACTTGCAGATAAGGCGATGCACTTGATAAGGTAAATGAAGAATCGGGGTAAAGTATTGGTTCCTTGAAACGCTTGGCCATATTAGAAAGGACTGAATCTTTATCATTTATAAAAACCACTCCGTCTGTTTTTCTTAGAAAGTCAAATAATTCACTCTTTCCACGAATTACACCTTCAATGCCTCCAAAGGTTTCAGTGTGTGCTCTTCCGATATTTGTGATTAAACCATGAGTGGGTTTTGCAATCTTGCAGTAGCTAGCAATTTCCCCTACATGGTTGGCTCCCATTTCTATAATAGCCATTTCAACTTGGGGATGAATGTGCAATAATGTTAATGGAACACCAATATGATTGTTGTAATTGCCTTTAGTAGCATGAACTGTATATTTTTTGGATAGTACGTTCGTGATAAGCTCTTTTGTAGTTGTTTTTCCATTAGACCCGGTGATGCCTATCACTGGCCTTTTAAATCTGGATCGATGAAAAGACGCCAGGTCCTGTAATGCTTTTAGTCCATTATCAACTAAAATGATACGCTCATCGGTGACAAACAATTCATCATCAACCACTGCAAAGGATGCTCCTTTTTCTAGTGCCTGAACTGCAAATTGATTTGCGTTGAAGTTAGGACCATTAATGGCAAAGAATAGGTTGCCTTTTTGTATTGTTCTGGTGTCAATAGAAACTCCATCGCTAAGTAGAAACCGGGAATATAGAAACTCAATAAAATCACCCATAGACGCAAATGTATCTTGAGGTTAGAAAAATTGCTGGATTTATATTTACTAAATGAACTTTAAGATGATGCGTTTTCTGGCTTTCTCAGGAATTGTGCTCACCCTTTTTTTAAGTATATGGTACACCATAAAAACCTATAATGATGGGAATACACAATACATTTATCTGTTCATGGCCTTTGGAATAGCGATTTTGTTGTTTAATAGTATGGTTAGACCAGGAAGAAGGAAGGATTAAGCTATTCAGCAATAAGCCTGAAAATTCGGGTGTTATCTTGTTGTTTTATTTTTAGAAAATAAAGCCCACTTTTTAGAGCACCTAATTTGAATTCTACTTTTTTAGAATTTACCACATCTTTAAAAACTACCTTACCCATAAGATCTATCAAAATCAACTCAGTATTTTTTCCTTTAAGTCCTGAAATGGTTAGGTTATCAATTATTGGATTGGGAAAAATTTCGATTGAAAAATTATCTAAAGCTAGTGGTACTTCGGGTTCAACTGCCGCTGCATTCAAAGAAATTGATTTATTAATGCCAGAGGATGATAATATGATGCTACCTGATTTTTCACCTGCGATAAAAGGCACAAAACGAACGTAAACCGTGGTCAAAGCAACCTCACCATTATTTGGGGAAATTTGTAATGAGTTAGCATATTCGGATTTAGTATCAAGTCAAATTTCAAATTCTTCAGTTGAAGAAATTTGGACCACTTCAGTTAAAAATTCAGCGTTAATAGCAAAGGACTGAGGAGGAGAAATTTCTCCAATATTTATCAATTCAAATGATATGATATCTCTATCAACGTCAATATTTGGTTCTGGTGCCAATACATTACCAAGTAAATTGATAGTGGACTCAATCCCAGATGTAGATACCGTTAGCAATCCAATTTTTTCCCCACTTGAATTTGTTTTCATATCTATAAATATCTGAGTGTTTGGAATAAATTCGTTATAAGCCATAATCCTTAAAGAGTCTGTGAAATTTGAATCGTGATTTCTTGAAATAAGAAATTCACCATCAACTGATAAAAGAACATCCTCTTTAAGATTAGTCGCTTCAACTGAAAAGTTTAGTGGTGAGATTTCCTCTCTAAAATTCACATCTCCAAAATTGATTATATTTTTATTTAATGTAACCCGTTGTGCTAGTTAAGTCAAAGCTACTTTCAAATTATTGATGGGTCTTT
>CAYWOQ010000015.1:0-59518 GCA_964459925.1 uncultured Roseivirgaceae bacterium | reverse complement strand
TGAGTAGCTGCATTTATACTTTCATTTATGAGCTCCAATTGCTCATCTTGGCAAATACTTTCTTTAACTATGGAGAACTGTGAAGTAAGTTGTTGGGCAGTCAAGCCATAGAAGAACAAGAAAAAAAAACTTGATAATGCAAACTTCACTTTCACTTTTTATACTGTGATAATACCGTCGCCTTTATTTCTTCAATAAATGCATCTTTTACTTTGAATACTAATACTAAATAGAAGATACCGCCGCTGACAACCAAAATAAGCAAATGAAAAACATAAAACAGATTAAAAGTAGTAAGCAATCGATCAATGAAAAAAACAAGAACACCCATAACGACAGAACACATGAGAATGACGATCAAAGGCCTGAGGAACACTTTCATCGTTACGGTTATAAGACCAACAGCTAGCTTCATTTGAATTATCCCTGTTAATACAGACCAAAGCGTAAATACAATTGCTACTTCCTTAATTCCGATTTTGGCAGCATAGAAGATCAATAGAAACAATAGAGGTTTCGTAAAGATACTCAGCTTAAGTGGCAAATCTGGTCTATCAGCAGCCAAGAACAAACTACCTGTAGTAGTCAGAATACTTTGCATCATCCCTGTAAAGCACAGTATATTAAATACTGGAACGGCAGCCAACCATTGTTGCCCTAAGAAAAGCAGAACGAGATACTCGGAGGTGAAGAAAGCTCCAGTCATTAGGGGAAAAGAGAAAATTGCTATCCCCGTCGTACTTTTTATGTAATAATGAGATAATTGTGCCCGATCCTTCTTAAGTTTTGACAATGTGGGGAATAGAACCCGGCGTATGGCCCCGGAGACATTAGTTATTGGCATCATCATTAACGAATAAGCTTTAGAATAAATACCTAAAGAGGACTCACCCAGATACTTACCAATCAATAAATTGTCAAAATTTCGAGCCGAATAATTCAGCACAGAATTTCCAATCACCTGAATTCCAAAATTCAGATGCCCTTTAGCTGCACCCCAAGAGAACTTGAGCGAAGGAGACGCATTACTAAAGATCAGTAGCAGAACGGCACCGATAAAATATTGGAGAATAATCTGGACTATCAAACTGAAATAAGAAAATCCATTAATCGCCATTGCGATTGCTACAACACCAGAGATCATCACAACAACTATTTTTATAAAAAAAAGAGCTTTGAATCTAAGTTCTCTGACAATCAGAGATTCATAGATTCCAGAGATAGCCGAGAGCAGAAATATTGGTGACACTGAATAGATCATAATATCTAATCCCTTCACCTCATAAAACTCCTGAATAACAGGAGCTGAAAGGATAATCGATAAAGTGATCAAGAGAGAAAAAAAAACACTAAAAGCAAGCAGTGATGATATTTCCAATTTGGTAATAGACTCCTTCCGAATGAGAGAATTACCCAGGCCCATTTGGATCAGTGTTAAACCAAATCCAGAAAAAATGGCAATCATTGCAATTTTTCCGAATTCTTCTGGACTTAAAAGCCTGGCAAGAATCGCTGTGACCAGCAGATTCATGAATTGAACAGAAAACTGCTGTAGAATGCTCCACCCATATCCCCCTATTCTCAAAACCTACAATTTTGGGCTGTAGGAAAATTTATCCGATAAACGATCAATTATCATATGGAAATCTGCCTTCTGTTTTTCAGTCCAAGTTATGTAGTCACCTATCTGAAACTGTTTAGTGTCATTTTTCTGAACCCTTTCGAAGTTTGAAGAAGCAACTCCATAATGACAAATGAAATTTGTAATCTCGTTCAAATCTACTACTCCTTCTTTGAAAATATCTTCAAATTTGATTGTAAGCGAATATTTATAATCTTCAATTTCTTTTAAAATTTCATTGTTGTAAAAATACCAAAGCCATGCGGCTCTACCCACAACATCGAATGAAGTCCAAGCCTTCCTAAAGGGATCATTTGGCACTTCCAATGGAGAAATTTCTAAGTTCTTATCAATCATTATTTTTGCTAGAAATCCACTTGAAGTTACATCACCTCGGCTAGCTATTGATCTTACAATATCAACAGGATTTCTAATAATATGCAAAATTTTAGCGTTTGGTAAGCAATCCTTAATAACTGGTATTAATAAACGATTATACCCGTCAGATTCTACATATATTTTTTCCCTTCTGTTGGCCTTGTCCAAAACTTTTCTTCGTAACCTTAGAAAATCGGTAGAAAAGGAAGAAATTTCATTTACTTCTTTTGTATGAAAAAAACGATAACTTAAGTCTATGGTTTCTTTAAATGGTTCATGGAATGCTAAGACTTCTTTTACATGTTCATTGAGGGCATGAGCTAGAAATTTTGTCCCGGTTCTACCAGTTGAAACTATAAAACATGCCTGAACCTCCTCTGGACGGTGTTTTCTAAAAAACTTCATTTGACATTTTCAAGATTTTCACATAATTCTATTACAGCATTCGCATCTTTATATCCAACTAGAGGCTCCTCAAGACCTTTTATTGAATTAACAAAATTCCTGATCACTTTTTGGCAGGCTTTATCATGATCATAAACAGTAATCGGACTAGTCCTGATTTTTTTTCTCCTAGCAAAGAAATTCAGTAGGCTATCAAAAAGATTTTTCAGAACTCTGGACTTTAAATCAGCCGATACCCCAGTGACATCAAAATCCCTTATTTCAAAACCATTCTTATCATAAATTACTCCATCGACAAAAGACGCTTTCTCCCCCAGGACAATCAGGTTATTAAATTGGGGGAAAACCGCACAGTTATTAGTATGACACTTTGCAACTACTCCACTTTTAAAATGATGAATAGAAGTGGAAGCAGTATAATCCAAAGGGTATTCAGGATAAGCTACTTTGTTTGTGATACACTTATTCTCAATCGGTTCTTCTCCTAATAAATAAATGATTAGATCCAAAGGGTGGCAAGCTGCTCCAAAAATCACACTCTGTCCCTCTCTGACGCGCCAATTATCGAATTTTGTGTTTCTTTTTCTCATATCATGCCAATAATTTGCTTCGATGTAAAATACATCACCAAACTTTCCTTCATCAATTAAATCTTTAGCATACTCAAAGCACGGCACAAATCTCATTTGATGGTGAACAGCAAACACCAGTTCTTTTAAAGCTGCAAGATTTATAGTAGCCTCTAAGGACTTAGCTTCTGCCACAGAGGTAACCATAGGCTTTTCTACAAGTACATGCTTCCCAGCTTCAATCCCCTTTTTTATATAATCATAATGAGTGCTATCAGGTGAGCAAATGCTTATAACATCTACATTAATTAAGAACTCTTCAAAAGAATAAATCATTTCGACTTCCTTGGAGTCAATGGACTTAATATCGAATCCATAGATAAAATTGATATCAGACTCTCTACGAAATCTACGAGCATGTGCTCGACCTGCACCGCCCACTCCGATAATACCAATATTCATGTTATATCTTTTTTGCAACAATCATGTATGCCCAAGACCAAGAATGAGAATGGTCGTATTTATTTAAAAACTTCGCTATTCGTTGAATTACATTGCCCAATATGTATCTAATCCATCTTAAAACTCTATTTTTAGATAGGATAGCATACAAATAATATGTGAGCAATTGACTAAATGTGACAATAAAACCTGACATAGGAATTAACTCAACAACTTCGAATCCATTCTTTTCGAATAAATATTTTAATCCGTGCTTGGTATAACGATAAAAATCTCTGGGTTCTTCGTGCAGGTGCCAAAAGAACGGTAAAGCATAAAGGGCATGACCACCTGGTTTTAACACTCTTGCACATTCTCTTATAGCTATCCCTGGCTCCTCTAAATGTTCTAGCACAAATGAACAGAGGGCAGAATCAAATGTTCCATTTTCCTGTGGGATGTCATATGCTGTACCAAATAAATCTACATTGGATTGATCGTGAAAAGAATCCTTATGATCCAACCCTACGTGCTCCTTAACATGGTCTTTTAGGAGGTCCTTATAAGGTTTAATACCACAGCCTATATCGAGCATTCTACCAGATAAGTACTTTTTACCATACTCTTCTATATGATACACTATAATATCATTTACTAGCCAATTTTTGGTCAGCCTAGCCATTAGCTAGCTCTCCCACCTATTACGGGTAAGTATTTCTTTCTTAATAATCTAAATAGTAGCCTTAAAACAAAAGTCACCTCAATAGAATAATTACATCTCATCACTACTCCATTCAATTTTATTTCCATGCTATCCTGGTTCCTCCACAATATTGTTCCTGACTCTATTCTGAACAAATAATTGTTAGTTACATACTCACTCTTACCCATGATCTTCACTTCCGGATAGAAATTTATTCTAAAACCACGAGGATCAAATGCAAATGCGCCACCCGCTCGTATTTTAGCACTTATTTGACTAGAATTCTCTAGAGCAAAATAAACTTTTCTATGAACCTCACGGTCATTTCTAAAATAAGAAAAGTTATTCTCTTGATCTATAGCAGTTTTTTCGTCCTCAAAAAATTCATCAACCTGTTTAACAAGTTCTGAACTATCTTTTTTAATGGCTTTATACAAATCTTTATATGTAATTGATTGCTTGTCAAATTCGATTTTTCTTCTTGCTATAATCGGACCTTGATCGAGTTTCTCTGTCATGAAATGGCATGTAATACCTCCATAGTCTTCTTGATTAGCAACAGTCCAATAGACTGGGTGTGCTCCGCGACATCTTGGAAGATAACTTGGGTGAAAGTTAATAGCCCCATTCTTAGGTGCTTGAATCAGTTCCAGGCTAAAAATTTGCGGATAAGCAACAGAAATAACTATATCGAACTCTTTAGCAAGATTATACTCAAATAGACAATTTGCATTATGTATCACTCTAATGTCTGCTGCACCATTTACAAGTTTATTAACTCTTTTTGTTTTCTCCTTAAAGACTTTTCCTGAGACCAAAGTCTTTTTCCCAGCTATTGCAGTTTTGAATATTTCCCATCTTTTTGCATCTGCAAGGACAATCTCCTGAACGTTAATGGCATTACAACACATCAATGCTTTAAGATTCTCATGTGCGTAAGGTGAAAAATGCCCACAGTATAAGATTGCTTTTTGCTTCATGTTAAAAATTCCTTAACAAGCTCAACAATATGATTTACTTCAGCTAAACCTTTCCACATTGGCAACCTTAAAAGTCGATCGCTTTCTTTGGTTGTGAAGGTATCCTGTCCATTAAACCTTCCGAATTTACGACCAGCTGTTGCGGAATGCAATGGCACATAATGAAAAACAGCACTGATCCCCTGTTTTTTGAGATAGAAAATCATATCCTGCCTTGCATCTATGTCTTTCAATTTTATATAAAAGATATGTCCATTGTGTTCTGCCTCAGAAGGTACCCATTGCCATTCAATCATTTGCTGGTCTGCAAGTGGCTTTAACGCCTGTCGGTACGCATCCCATATGGCTTTTCTATTTTTGGTCACTTCCTTTACAGCTTCAAGCTGGGCCAATAAAAATGCCGCATTCAACTCACTGGGCAGATAACTCGACCCCCGATCTACCCAGGTATATTTATCTACTTCTCCCCTTAGGAATTTTGCACGGTTGGTGCCTTTTTCCCTCACAATTTCTGCCTTTTCGAAAAGTCCCGGATCGTTGATCAAGAGGCACCCACCCTCGCCACAGTGTATGTTTTTGGTGTCGTGAAAGCTGATGGCTCCCAAGTGACCAATAGTGCCCAAATGTTTTCCTTTATAATAGGAATCAATGCATTGAGCTGCATCCTCAACCACAAAAAGATCGTATTTTCCGGCAAGGTCCATAATCACATCCATATTGCAGGCGACCCCACCGTAATGTACGGGGACAATCGCTTTGGTTTTTGGGGTAATAGCCAGTTCAATAAGCGCTTCATCGATGTTCATGGTGGCCGGTTCGATGTCCACAAATACAATTTGAGCACCTCGAAGCACAAATGGATTGGCAGTGGAGACAAAAGTAAACGAGGACATGATAATTTCATCCCCCGGCTGGATATCCAACAGGATAGCGGCCATTTCAAGTGCATGGGTGCATGAGGTTGTTAGCAGAACCTTTCTTGCCCCTGTTAATTCCTCCAGGATATGATGACACCTCGCGGTGAATGATCCATCCCCTGAAAACTTCTGTACATAGCTTAGTAATTCCCGTATGTAATCCTTCTCCTTACCTGTAACGAGTGGGCAATTGAATGGAATCTTCAAAATAAAGATAATTTATGGCGTGAAATTAACGGGAATTAATAAAACCTCGATATCAATGTAAGCTAAATTGCAAGAAATATCATTTTCCATCTGCACTTGTAATCAGGCAGAGGACATTTACCCTTTTCTTATTGCAGGTCTTTGCTCATACTTAACACTTTACGTAGATTATCTTCATATACTTTGGAAGTATCGAAATCGTGCTGTCGAAGCACATGTTGATAACCCTTGTCCAATAATTCTTCCCGTTTTTCATCCCGAATTGCTTTTTTAATTGCATCCTTTAGTGATTCTAAATCTCCTTCCTTAGCCAGAAAATTATGGTATCCCATAATAAAAGGAATGTCGGCATGATCCGTGCTTATGACCGGAATTTTAGCGGCTTGCGCTTCGATTATAATGGTAGGGGCACCTCCCTCTGAATCGCCATTAGATGCTGTGACAGAAGGGTGTAGAAAGAAATCATGTGTTGCCAGGGCAGACAAAACCTGGTCATGTGTTTGTTTGCCTTTGAAAAACACTCGTTTTTCGAGACAATATTTTTTGATCACTTGCTTATAGTTTTGTTCCATTTCACCAAATCCAATAATGGTAATGGTAAATTCAGGCAGTTCGTCCTTAATTTGACCAAGGGCTTCAAGGGCGAGATGAAAACCTTTCTTTTCAACAAAACGGCCCACCATCAAAAACTTTGGGGTTTTCAACGTAATATAAGGCCGTCTTTGTGGGATATCAGCTGTTTTGACAATCAGTGGATTGAGGAGTATCTTCTGTTTTGAACAACCAAGTGATACTAGCTTTTCACCCATAGCAGGGCCTTCTACCATAAACGCGGTTCCGTATTGAAATAGCGTTTTTAGTCTTTTCTGATAATGAGAATTTGATTTTGGGAGTGAAGAGGCATCAAAGCCATAAAAAGTAGTAACCGTAGCGAAATACCTATTAAATTTCAACATGTAGTCAATAAACAAAACACCCATATCTCCAAAGTGAATATGGATTAAATCAGGAGGGTCAGATAAATAACTATCCAAGGAACGCTCCCAAATCTTCTTTCGACTGATTTTGTCGTATAAATATTTAACCAGTTCTACAGGATTCAGTCTGTTATAATACCGCTTTGGTAATTTAAACGTGCGAATTCCATCATCCTGAACATTAAAACCACTGATCCGAACATCAAATGACTTTGCTGATGATCTGATAAAACCTTTAATGAATGTGATTGATGTCTCAGGGTAGGTTTTCAGAAAGTGTAAAATACTTATTGATTTAGTTGATATACTGTTCATTGATAATCGATTATTTAATTCCCAATCGACCTAATCCCAGGTGAATTTTCATTAGCCAGCGCCTCGACCAGAACTTCATGATTTTATTTAGCATCCAGGGTTGTCCTCTTCTCTTGATTCGCTGTTTTATAGACTGAAAGGAATCTGGTCGCATATTCCAAAGTGCTTTTAATGGAGTTTCCCATGCGGGTTGTCCCATTTTTCTCCAAAGAATTCTATTTCCATTTCCAACTCTTCTGCACTTTTTCAACAATATGTTTTTTGACTTGGCATCATAAAGAAACGTAGATTGAGCAGCAAAACCTAGTTTCACCCCATTTAAGGTCATTTTTCGCGACCACAGAGTATCGCCATTTGAACGCATATCTTCAGGAAAATAACCGTACTTTTCGTATATACTCTTTTTACTGAAAATCACCCCAGCAGTAGTAGCGCCTTTTTTTATATCCTTTTCAATATCAACAAAGTACAAACTATCTAAGTACTCATAAATGGATGGTTTTTCAGAAAAGATAAAATCAATTTTGGGAGAAACAAAATCCAAATCCTTTTGTATAAGGAATTCCAACCCTCTGTATACGGCATTTTCTGTCGCAAAACAATTAGAATCGACCAGTAAGATGTAGTCACTTCGAGCAGCTTTAATGCCCATATTTCTAGACGGATATGGACTTTTGAGTTTTTTTTGATGTAAAATTTTTGCTTTATGATTTTCTGCTACGATAATCGAGTCATCCATTGACCCATTGTCCACCACGATGATTTCTGAAATTAAATTTTGTTTTTGTTGCTTCAATGCAGATAAGCATTTATCCAATTTTGATGCATTGTTGTAAACTGGGATAACGACTGATAGCTGGAAAGAATCCATTATTTAATTAAAAAGTAATAATCTAAATGTAAACTTATTTATCCTCCATAGTATTCCTATTGGGACGCACTAAAAGGTTCACTGCTGCTCAAACTTCTGCAAATGGGTAAGGAGCGTATCCATCTGCCGCTCCAGCGTATATTTTTCCTTAAATTCTATTTGCAGGGCCTTTGGGTTTATGAGCTGCTCATGGCGATGGGCATACAAAAAATGCAATTTATCCAGTAAGGCGATCTGGTTGCCTTTCTCGAATACAAAGCCATTTTCACCATCCCGGATGATTTCTCCTAAACCATCAGCATTAGAGACGAGCAGCAGTGATCCTTGCATTAACCCCTCTATAGCTACATTTCCAAATCCTTCGTGTAAAGAAGGGATTACTACCAGATTCGCACATTTATAAAGTGATAGCAATGTGCTATTCTCTACATTTCCTAAAAATGTTACGAACTGATTAAGGTTATTTGTTTTGATCATATCCACAAGGCTGGCCCTTTCGGGACCATCCCCCGCCAACACCACCTGTACATTTTTAGGGCCTTTATCTGAGTTGAATTTTTCAAAAGCATCAAAAAAAAGTGAATGCCCTTTTTTAAAATGAAGCCTTCCCGGTATTAATATTTTGTACTCCGCTTCGATATGGAATGATTTCAATAATGCTTTTCCTTTCTGTGCATCAATGGTCTTGGGTGGCAAACTATTAGACAATACAAGAGGATTGGCAGTAAAAAAATGAGAAGAAATATCTCTTTTTACTGCTTGTGAAATGAATAAAGAAGAGTTATCGCTTTTTTCCGCCAGCCATCGGTTTATTGAATTGAAAAACTTTTTAAATCCTTTATTCATTGGATAAAGGGCAAAATATACATCTCTATAATACTGGTGAAGACGTATGTTTTGATGTAATGTTTTGGCTAACCGCATCACAAAATGAGAGGCGGGAAGCACGGCAATCACATCGGTTATTTTTCTTTTTTTTAGTAACGTGGCCAATTTAAAAGCCATAGGCAGTGCTTTCATGATAAAAGAAGTGCCCAGGGTTACATTACCTTTTACATTATATCGGTGGATTTTTTCTTTGGGTAGGGTGAGTTTATGTGCGTTTTCTGTTTTATTGGATAGGATCAATAATTCAACATTGCCCTCCGTTTCATTCAGGTAGTTTACCTGATTGATGGTTTGCAACTCCGCACCACCCGTGCTCAGCGATGGTATGACGTAAAGAATTTTCATTCGGTGCCTGTAATCATCCCATAAAAGTAAGGTGTTTCGCCTTTAACTAATCATGGGGTTTTGATCGTTTGGGAGTTCCACCGTGCAGATGGTTTCGTGTAATGCCCAAAACCAGGTACACCTCATTGCCGCCTCCCGTGGTGGATGCGTGCATCCCTATTTGGTAGGGGTTGTGTGTCATGCCTGGGTGTCATCTCCATGGAGCCATAATCCGGGCACAACTTGTCTTTTCAGATAGGTTTTGAGTAGTTCTGTTTTGCCTACACGTCTGGCGCCGTAGATGATCAGCACTTTATTAGGTTTCGAATGTTGTTGAATTTCCTCTATACAGGCCCTGGCAATTTGCATCTAACTAATAGAGGCTATTGAAGGAATTTAGCTAAATACCTTCAGTGTATTCAATGAATTTAGCTAAATACTTTCAATAAAAGAATGAATGCCGTTTAGTTAAGCACAAGCGAAGATTAGGCAAAAGCGAATAGTCGCGCCAGGGGAGTTATCTCATGCATTGGCCGGTCATAAATCCCGGTTTCTTTTCTTGAATCCTTGGCGGTCTACCAACCACCAGAGTTTTCTTACCACTTTACCAACAAATGAATACTCTCCTTTATTGGCGTGAGGGAAAGGACGCCCAGGAACAGGTTTATCTAAAAATTGGCAAAGCTTGTTCCAGCCATCACCAGCCTCCCAGTTTACTTCTAAGAAGTCTTCTGGTCTCTTTTTAAAATTACTCCTTACTTCCTCGTTATGTGCTTCATATGTATGAATCCAACGCTTTTCATTTCCTACCGGAAAATGAAACCCATCTCCATATATTCTGGCAAAGAGAGGGTCCCCGATATTTTTGTAATGATTTCCACAGCTAGCAATCCATTTTTCTGAATCCCTTACTGTCAGAATAAACTTACTCCCAGGGTATCTTTGATCCAGTTCCTGATAAAAAAGCGGCCATGGCATATCTCGAAACGCATCATGCTTCGAAATAGCTTCATCCACCACTGCCCAGTTGTCATTGGATATCGCCTCAAACAAATGGTCATGCTTCCCTTTGCAATCATAGCCCAGCGTGATAAGCGCGGTTTCTAAAGTAGTACTGCCTGTTTTATGATATCCAAGTCCAAATATTTTACCCACTTGCCAAAAATTTAATTCTATTGCAATATTAGTGCACTTTTGCAACCCCAATAACCCGGTATGAAAAGTCTCGAGATATTGTATTTAACCTATGATGGCCTCACTGATCCATTAGGTCAGTCACAGATACTTCCTTACATCGAGGGGTTAACTAAGAAAGGATACCGCTTTACGATTATCTCCTTTGAAAAATCCACTCACTCAAAAAAAAGAAGTGAAATGAAGGCAAGGCTTCTGGAGCATGGAATTGAGTGGGTGCCATTTTCTTACACTAAAAACCCTCCGGTACTATCGACTATTTATGATATCTATAGAATGAAGAAGAGGGCTTTTAAACTCCATGGGATCAAAGCTTTTGATTTAATTCATTGTCGTAGCTACCTATCTTCATTAGTCGGCCTTTCTCTCAAAAGAAAAAAAGAAGTCCCGTTCTTATTTGATATGCGTGGCTTTTGGGCTGATGAGCGTCTAGAGGGTGGATTATGGCCAATTGACAACCCTATTTATAAAGGTATTTACCATTTTTTTAAAAAAAAGGAAAAAATTTTTCTCAAAGAAGCCAAGGGAATTGTTAGTCTTACCCATTCGGCTCTTGACGAGGTGTTATCATGGGATTTAAACACTGACATAAATTCCAAAACAGTCGTTATCCCTTGCTGCGTTGACACAAAACTTTTTAATCCAGATAATATAAATCCGAAGAGGACCGATCAGCTTAAATCACGTTTAGGACTGAATAATGAGTATGTTATCGTTTACTTAGGGTCGTTGGGTACCTGGTATGATATTGATGGCATGTTGCAATTTTTTGAGAAAATCCGGCAAAAAAGAAATGCAAAGTTCTTAATCATTACTATGTCTGATCCAAATTATGTATCCACAGCACTCTCGTCTAGTGATAAAGACTTTCTTAAGAAAGACCTTATAATCACTTCAGCCAAAAGGGAAGAAGTGCCAGAATATCTGTCACTAGCAGATCAAGGGGTTTTCTTATACAAAGAGGGGTTTTCTCGTAAAGCATGCTCACCCACTAAATTAGGTGAGATGATGGCCATGGGAATTCCTACCATTGGTAACGATATTGGTGACACAAAAATGGTTCTTTCCAAGTATAATGCCGGTCAATTATTATCAGAAGTTTTTACGACAGAGGAGCCCAATTATGATTTAGATAACATTAGAAACGGAGCCCTCAATTATTTTGGACTTGAAAACGGTATCCAAAAATATGCTGAATTATACCAGCAAATTGTTACGAACAATAACTAAGAGATTATTTTGAAAGTAATCGATCTTTTTGCTTTTCCCATCACGCTACTCATTTTCACATTTACTATGTATGTCTTCAGTACAAGACAGCCAAAAGCAATAAGACGTTATTTTATACCAGCCTATTTGCTAAAGGTTATTGGTGGTTTTTCACTGGGCTTAATCTACATGTACTATTATGGGCATGGCGATACTACCGCTTATTTTCGAGTAGCTAACGTCCTGAATGAAGGCTTGAATGATTCTTTATCCACATGGTTTCGCTTAATTTTTGATGACATTAATTCTCCCAATTTGTATGAGTATAAATCAAGAATGAGTCGATATACTGTTAGCTCAGAATTATTTCTTGTGAGGATGATTGCTTTATGTTCATTGGTAAGCTTTGGCTCCTATTATACCACTATGATATGGTTTGCCACTTTCAGCTTTTTAGGTTCCTGGTTTATGTATAGAACATTAGTTCAGTGGTACCCTGCCATTTCAAGTCCGCTTGCCATGGCAATTTTCTTTATCCCCTCTGTAATATTATGGGGTTCAGGATTAATGAAAGATACTATTGTATTAGGCTGCCTGGGATTTATCGTTTTTAGTGTAAATCAGATTGTTAAGGGAAAAAATATACTGGGAATCTTCTTAATCCTTATTTTCTCATGGTTGATGATCAACATCCGTAGCTTTATGTTCTTATTATTAATTCTGCCTCTCGGAATGGTCATATTGTTACGATATACTGTTCGTATTAAAAACTTAGCTCTACGAACCTTAGCTACCTTATGTGGCTTATGCATAGTATCCGTTTTGATTCTTGGGTTTTTAGAACTCTTCACAAATCAGTTAAGTGAGTTTGCCAAAGAAGCTCAAATTTCTTCTAATTACCTGTACCGTGTAAGTCTGGAGGAAGGAGGGTCTGCCTATAGCATTGGAATCGTAGATGGCACAATACAAAATTTAACTAAATTGGCTCCTGCCGCTGTCTGGGTGTCGTTATTCAGACCATACCTATGGGAGGCCAATAATGTTTTCATGTTACTTACAGCATTAGAGAGCTTCCTCTTAATTATCAGCTTTTCTGTAATTATGCTTAAAACCAAAATCATAGGAGCATTACGAATAATAGCCAATGATAGCTTCTTGCAATATGCCCTTATTTTTTGTCTGCTTTTTGCTTTTGTTGTGGGTATTACTACGTTTAATTTTGGAACGTTGGCTCGTTATCGCATCCCTATCCTTCCGTTTTTTGTGTCATCGCTTATTATTATTAATTACAAATATTCCGCTGCTAAATGACAAACGATTGATGACCGACAATCACTAATTGATATTGTAGCCTCAAACTAAAAGGGTCAATTAATCAATTATAAATCAAGTTTTTAATGGTTGAATCTCAGCTGAACTCACCCCCTCCAGCTCCTCGTGCAGCTTGTCCCCTGGCCGGAGGCCTATGATTTCGATCGCGCACCCCGGGGCAATCTTCTTGGCGAGTGCCAAGATGGAAAACGATTCCATCTCAGGGGTGAAAACGGCAGGTGCCCCCTCCTTAAACATCTCCAGGATGAATTTAGCAGCGTTTTCCTGCGAGATGCAAAACCGGGTAGCCTCCGGATGGGTCACTTTAATGACCCCTTCCTTTTTCTGTCGTTCAAACGCTTCAAACACAGAGCCTCTGGCCCCAATGATGTTTCCCAGCCGAATGATTTTGAATTTGGTAGAACGTACCCTCTGTTCTGTAAAGAGTTGTTCGGCCCCCAGCTTCGACTTTCCATATACCCCAAGTGGATTAAAAGCCTTGTCGGTAGAGATTAAGAGGCATTGGCTTACCTGGTTTTTGATACACGTCGCAATCACGTTTTCGGTCCCCAGCACATTTGTCTTGTAGCACTCCTGTGGGTTGCGCTCCGCCATCACCACGTGCTTGATGGCGGCAGCATGAATGACAAAATCTACCCCCTCCAGGACTTCATTCAACCGCTCCAGGTCGCGTACATCCCCTAGCTTGTATTCGATTTTAATCGTCCCCTCTTCAGGAAACTCCTCCATCATCTCCAGCTGCTTGATTTCATCTCGGGAAATGACAAGTATTTGCTTTACTTCAATGGTCTCCTTTTGAAGGTACCGAAGAATGGCCTTGCCAACAGTTCCAGATCCCCCTAAAATCGCTATGCTTTTTCCTTCTAAACTTGACATTTATCTAAACTCGCACAGCAAATAAACAAATAGATACTAACATTAGCGGTGGAAATTTGACAGATTGTGGGGAATGAATTGCGTAGTTACCCGTTGATCCACGGGACGCGTGGGAAGGGTGAACGGGACGTTAGGCGTTTTGAAATGGGATGTTAGGAAATTAAAAAACCCTTCCTGTAATCAGAAAGGGCTAATCATGAACCATATAACAATCCCAGCTATGCCGTAGTATCTGTTTCATTTGTAAATGGATTTGCTACCACATCTTTGACCATTTCATAATCGAGTCCTGAAAGGTGTTTATTGAATACCTTTGCAGGCCTGGACAATACCCGTGTCTTTTGAATGCTATTGCCATTTACTTCACTGGCATTTTCTTCTCCACGACTATTAAGCGAAATTCGAAAGGTCCCAAGGTTTCCAAGCCGGACAATTTTACCTTCCTTTAGTTCTTCGGAAATCAAATTGACAAACCCACTTAAAACCGCTTCGGCATCTATGCGTGCTACCGTAGATCGGGTAGCTAATTTTTGACCCAACCCGTACAGGTCAACTTCTCCGCTGTAATAAGGGGATGCATAAAACTGCTGGTTACCTCCGCCAATAACCCCTGGTTCTCCTTTTTTTATTATTTTGTATTTCATGTTTGATAACTATTAAAATGTTGAAAAAAAATTAATTTAATACAGTCATCAAGGCCCTTGGAAACGTATTTAGACTTAACAGTAGCAATATTTGAGCCTGGTTATCTAAAATTTTCTAAAAAACGGAACAATTCTCTTAAAAGATGTTAAACGGTGGATCACTAGAAAAAAAGAAATCCCAACCTGTACGGTAACTAAATACATGTTAACATAGCAATCTCAAAATCGACAGATCTTCTCCATGTGTGGGATAACCGGATATAAAAGTTTTGATTCAAACGCATCGGTATTAAACGAGTGCCTCGAAAAGTCTGTTGACACCCTGAACCGGCGAGGGCCGGATTACCAAGCCACTTTTATCGCACCCATTGTTGGACTTGGACATACACGCCTTTCCATCATTGATACCTCGGCCCATGCTCATCAGCCCATGCAGGATGTTACAGGTAGGTATACGCTGGTATTTAACGGAGAAATTTACAATTATCAAGAATTAAGAGAGACCATTCAAGGAGTCCATTGGAAATCCACCTCGGATACAGAAGTCTTGCTTTACTTATTGATCAAAAAAAGAAGGGAATGCCTTCAGGACTTGAACGGTTTTTTTGCTTTTGCTTTCTATGATCAGGAAGAAGACTACCTCTTACTGGCCAGGGACAGAATGGGGATTAAGCCCCTGCATTATTTCCAAAATCAGGAATATTTTGCCTTCGCATCAGAAATGAAGGCCCTTCTCTCCTATCCAATGGAGAGAAAGGTGGATCACCTTTCGCTTTATTGGTATTTAAGACTCACCTACCTACCAAATCAGCTCAGTATGCTCCAGGGAGTAAAAAAACTGCTGCCTGGCCACTATCTGGAAATCAAGAGTCAAACCATCACAACAGATTCCTACTTCTCTTTAACCGAAAGCAAAAAGTCAGAAATGGACTATTCTTCCGCTCAAAAGAAAACGGTTGATTTATTGGAACAGTCCGTTGCCAGAAGAATGGTAGCCGATGTGCCGTTAGGGGCTTTCTTAAGCGGTGGTACAGATTCATCTGCAGTGGTTTCTCTGGCCTCGAGATTCAAGCCAGATCTACATACTTTCTCTATCGGGTACAGGGATCATGCTTTTTTTGACGAAACCAACTTTGCAGAGTTGGTAGCCAGTCAATTCAAAACCAATCATACCACCTTCTCGCTTACCAATGAGGACCTGCTCAATGAAGTCCAGCATGTGGTTGACTATATCGATGAGCCGTTTGCTGATTCCTCGGCCATCCCAACCTACATTTTATCTAAAAAGGTGAGCCAATCCATGAAGGTGGCGCTATCCGGTGATGGTGCCGATGAGCTATTTGGAGGTTATTACAAACACCTTGCGTTTAATCAGGCAAGTAAATCATCTCTTCCTAATCTGCTTCTGAAGTCGATGAGTGGGCTAATCTCATCCTTACCTTCATCCAGGTCTTCCACATTTGGTAATGTCAGCAGAAGGTTAATTAAATACACTCAACTATTGAAGTTGGATACAAATGGGCAATATTGGCGATTGGCTTCATTTAATATGGAGGCCGATAACTTGCTTCATTCGACCATTGACGATTCATTAAGGAAACAACTTTACCACTCACTCACACCCAAGAAGATCCAACACCTCAATGAATTTTTGGATGCAGACCTACAACTGGTGCTACCCGGAGATATGTTGACGAAGGTGGACCTGATGTCGATGGCCAATAGCCTGGAAGTAAGGGTACCTTTTCTCGATAAAGATTTGGTGGCTCATGCAAGAAGTCTTCCAACAGCATATAAAATTCGAGGCAGGAAAAGGAAAAGTGTGCTTCAGGATGCTTTCGAGCATATTCTCCCCAAAGAATTGCACCATCGGCCCAAAAAAGGGTTTGAAGTGCCTATGCTCCACTGGCTCAGGAATGAACTGTTTGCAGAGATGGAGCAGGTAGTCTTCAACGAAGACAGGCTGCAGGAACAGGGCATTTTCAACCCTTCCAACGTCCTGGCGCTCAGGGAAAGATTGCTCTCTCCAAACCCTGGCGACGTGCACGCCACCGTTTGGGCCATCTACGTATTCCAAAAGTGGCACATCAACTACCTGGCCTCGTAATCCGCATTTTAACAGCGTTTTTTTTTGACGCCCAACCGCACCACCCTTACGGCCACACCGGCGCTGGCGGGTGGGCCGTTCAGCATTTCATAGCTGAGGCACGCAGTGCAAACGCGCGCCAGCAGTGACCCGTTTTTTAGTGTACTGCCGATGAAGAAGGCTTCATTACTCGTTTACCTTTCCAAAAAGCAGCCCCAGGTCGATGACCAGGCCCTCAAATAAAACAGAAGCGGCCGCCTCCTCCTTTCCATACACCGTCCCTGGATTATATTTTCCCTCCGCGTCGAGTACAATGACTTCTACCGTGTCTTGCTCAGGGTCCACAATCCAGTATTCTTTCACCGCATACTTCTGGTACAGCAGCAACTTGGTCTTAATGTCTTTGCCAGCGGTGGAAGGAGACAAAATCTCCAAGACCAGATCCGGGGCGCCAATAGCGCCTTTTTCATCCAGCCGCTTTTTATCACAAAACACAGAAATGTCCGGCTGCACCACATTTTCGATCAGGTGATCATCTGAATAGTCTTCGACTAGCCGCACATCAAACGGGGCCACATAGACTTTGCAAGGGCGGTCATCGAAATAGTCAGCAAATTTCCTGGCAATTTCCAGTAATAAGTCCTGGTGTTTCCTTCGCCGGGCTGGGCTCATGTTGTAGGCATAGCCGTCGATGAGCTCCCACCGCTCCCCGTCAGGCCAGGTCAGATAGTCGGCATAAGTATACTTTTCCTTCAGGTCTATGGCTGTTCCCATGGATTAAAGTTACGAAACGTAGCGGGGATTTGGTTACTTTCACGTGCCAAAATGAAAGCCCTTTTTCTGACCTTGCATAGAAAAGACCGGTCCCCCGGGCAGCGGCATGGGTCAAAGATAATCTGATTGATCTGATGTATTAGGCACACGTTGCAAACGCGCGCCAGCAGTGACCCGTTTTTTAGTGTACTGCCGATGAAGAAGGCTTCATTACTCGTTTACCTTTCCAAAAAGCAGCCCCAGGTCGATGACCAGGCCCTCAAATAAAACAGAAGCGGCCGCCTCCTCCTTTCCATACACCGTCCCTGGATTATATTTTCCCTCCGCGTCGAGTACAATGACTTCTACCGTGTCTTGCTCAGGGTCCACAATCCAGTATTCTTTCACCGCATACTTCTGGTACAGCAGCAACTTGGTCTTGATGTCTTTGGTGGAGGTGGAAGGCGATAAAATTTCTACTACCAGATCCGGGGCACCAATAGCGCCTTTTTCATCCAGCCGCTTTTTATCGCAAAAGACTGAAATGTCCGGCTGCACCACATTTTCGATCAGGTGATCATCTGAATAGTCTTCGGCCAGCCGTACATCGAAGGGTGCCACATACACTTTACAGGGCCTGTTTTCGAAATAATCGGCAAATTTCCTAAACATTTCACCTAGGATATCCTGGTGTTTCCTTCGCGGGGCAGGGCTCATGTTGTAGGCATAGCCGTCGATGAGCTCCCACCGCTCCCCGTCAGGCCAGGTCAGATAGTCGGCATAAGTATACTTTTCCTTCAGGTCTATGGCTGTTCCCATGGATTAAAGTTACGAAACGTAGCGGGGATTTGGTTACTTTCACGTGCCAAAATGAAAGCCCTCTTTCTGACCTTGCATAGAAAAGACCGGTCCCCCGGGCAGCGGTACCGGCATGAGCAGTACATCTCCTGCCTGGAGGCGCACGGGATCGAATGTCATTTCAGCCCTTTGCTACCGACCCCAAAAGCGGACACCATTTTCTATGGAAACCAACTGCCCCCAAAAATAGGGGTTGGGCTCCGCGCCCTCTCCCGGAGGTTTTTCAGCGTATTGGCCGCAGGCGGGTACGACGTGGTGTACCTCTACAGGGATGCGTTCTTCTTCGGGACATTTTTTGAAAAATGGCTAAGAAAAAAAGGGGTAAAAATCATTTACGACTTTGATGATGCCATCTGGCTGATGGACAAAAATGAAAATCAGGGAATCTTTAATCAACTGAAAAACCCAAGGAAAACCGCCAAGATCTGCACACTTGCCGATTTGGTTATTGTAGGAAACGAATACCTGGCCGGGTATGCCGGAAAGTACAATCGCAATGTCAAAATAATCCCGAGCACCATTGATTTTTCTGAATACCTGCAAGATACCAGGCAGGATAAAGGAAAGGTTTGCATTGGCTGGACAGGTAGCTTTTCCACCATCAAACATTTTGAAACCATCCTCCCGTCGCTGGCTTTGATAAAAGAAAAATACGGAGACAACATTTACTTCAAACTCATCGGGGACCCGCATTATCTCCACGAAGGACTGGGCATTCACGGAGTGCCCTGGAACCCGTCCACCGAAGCGGAGGACCTCTCAGAGCTGGACATTGGCATCATGCCCCTGCCGGACAATGAATGGACCAAGGGAAAGTGCGGCATGAAAGGCCTCCAGTACATGGCCCTGGGCATTGCGACAATCATGTCCCCCGTGGGGGTCAATAAAGACATTATTAAGGATGGGGTTAATGGTTTTTTGGCTGCATCCCATGAGGAGTGGGTGGAGAAAATATCCCTGCTTATTGAAGATGCAGACCTGAGAAAGAAAATTGGGAAAGCCGGTCGGGAAACGGTAAAAAAAGATTTTAGCGTAGAAGCCAATAAAGATAAATGGCTGGAAGCATTTATCAGATCTAAGTAAGCCAGCCTCTTTTTTTACAGAAAGCAATCGATTGAAGTGTGGCATGGAGCAGTGGCTCTCCAAGTTTCCTGACCTTAACAAAATTATCTTTGATCTCGTCAATCCAATAGTCATGAACTATCGAATTTCGCATGTCCTTAATTGCGATGATCTCCTCCGCCGAGGGAATAATCTCTAGCTTCTCCAGGATATTTGCCCTATCGATGTAGACATTCGTATCTTCCCGGAGCAGTATTAGTATTGTTCTTAGAAACTTAGAGGTAACAAAATCTGCAAGCCTGCTAAAGCGGGCAGTAAAGGCCTCTTGGACCTCATATTGCTCTTCCGTGTAGTCATCACCTATCGGTATCTTTCTTACTCTTTCAAGGGAGTTTTTATAGTGGGCAAGCATTTTGTTGATGTCATGTACAAAATCAATTAGCAGGGCAATATGATCCTTCTCATTCATATTTCAATAGCTGTTGAAAGTGCTATACGCTTAAAAGGTTTATCTTCTTCAAAGGTAAAATTGACCAAATCAAGTTTCTGCTCTCCAAATTCATCCCAGAAATCAAAGCGAATTTTTTGTAAGGCTTCATAGGGTAATTTTTCTTCAGATAATACGAGTAAATCTATATCTCCTCCTTTCTTCGTAAGATCCGTTCGTGAGCCGAAGAGGTACAATTTCACTCCTGGATCGACTGCCAATAACCTCTCTTTTAAGTAAGAAAGGATCTCCTTTTTCACCCGGACTCTATCGGCATTCAAAACCTCCATGAATACTAATTTACAGAAATGAAAGCTATTAGATTTTCTTCAATTCTTCCCTTGCGCGCTCATGGGTACTATGGCTTCTTTTCGCTGCTTTTTTCACTCGCTTAAAATAACTTCTGGCCAGCTCCTTATCGCCTTCTTTCTTCGCAATGATTCCAAGATGTAAAAGTGAAAAGAAGTAGTAGCCCATATCTGTTGCATTGGCTTCCTCCGCAAAGACCAATCCGCGCTTATAATATTTTTTCGCATCCGCATAATTTCTTTTGATCTCATAGATATGGCCAAGGAAAAAACAAGCATACCTTCCACTATTCGCTTCATACCCGGCCTGCCCACTATCCAGTTTAGCCAATATTTCTAACGACAATTTTTCTGCGTCTGAATATCTCCCGGATTGATAAAGAAGACGCGTGTAGTAGCGATGAAAATAGGGGTTATCCGGATAATCACGATGTAGTATGTTGCCAACACGAAGTGCCTCCCTCATATCGCGATCTTCGCCTGAAGACAATATTCGAATCAGATAAAATTGAGCTTCTGTACGTGAGTAGAATGCATTTCGTGTTACTTCTTTCAGTTGATCTATCCCTTTCTTCTTATCTCCTTTCGGGAAAAAGACCATGATTGGTCTTAATAAGGGGTATTCCTCTCGTATCCATTCTGCATAGTAGTTAAATAAAGCGTCACCAAAGAGTAGTTCGGGACTGTAATCCTCGTGTCCCTTACAATCACTCAGGTATTTTAAAGACTTGCTACCGGCTAAAGCCGCCTTCCGGTAGTCCCTTCGTTCTGAATGTAACCTACCTTCAAATGCATAGGCTGCAGCCAGAAAAAAGGCACCCTCTATTTCATTGTAGTTATCTCGGATATTCTCTGCAGTAATTTTGGTGGTATCCATGTAGGCTAAAAAACTTTCATCGTAGAAGTTATTCTCGTAATTCGGAACTATTTGCCACCAATAATTTAGCCCCTTCAACAGGTAAGGAAGTGGATGCCACGGATACTTCTTTTGCAGGTAATTAAAATGACTCTGAGCTTTCTTGAACTCAAAATTGTACATCGAGTTGATAGCTTCTGTAGCTTCTATTTGAATAAACGGGTTCTTGAGCAAGCTGTATTCAAGGGTATCATCTGCCAACTCTTCATCCGACCATTGCGCATTCAAAGAGCCATGGAATAGGAAGGAGACCGTTAACGCTATAATTTTGATCCGACTAATCATCATTTTTACATCTAAATGACTGAAAAATTTTCTACATACAGAAAAGAATTTCTGGAAAACTGGTTTTCTTTTAGTACAGCCGGGATGTTCATTATTATTTGTCTGGTATACATCGCATTGCTTTTAGTCAAGCGAATTTTTATCATAGACACCATAGCGGCATTCGAAGTTCTAAATGAACGAGGAGATATTTGGGTATTTGACCTCATTTATAGCATTCAATATTTAAGTGTGCCCATATTTCTTGCATGGAAATGGTCCTGGACCACACTCACGCTTTGGATTGGCAGCTTTATGTTTGGTTACCGACTGCATTTCAATCAACTATGGAAAATGGTGATGCTGGCAGAACTTGTATTTTTCCTTCCAGAAATTGCCAAAGTCCTCTGGTTTTCACTTTTCTACACAGACCCAACCTATTTCGATTACATGGCATTTTATCCCTTTTCCATTATCAACCTGATGTATTATACAGAAATCGATCCAAAATGGATGTACCCACTAAAATCTCTAAATCTTTTCGAAGTTTTATATTGGCCTGTCCTGATTTTTGGTATCTATTTTTTAAGTGGAAAAAAACTAAAAACCGCAGCATATATCGTATTGTCCACTTACGTTTTGTTCTTTTTTGTATGGTTAGGTTTCTACGTTTTGGTCTATTGATTTAAAAAAATGTTAAAATGTTTGACCCTCTTTTCAATGAGACGTTATCTCTTCTTGGTTTTGAGGGTTAATGACTAATTTCGCCCTCTATTTGATGGTACGCTTTTTCTAAAACATGATTGAGTTATGTGCCTGATGATTAATCCGAGAATACTATGGGATACCAAAAAATAAACATCATTTCTGGCTGGATCGCTTTCTTAGTTGCCCTGATTACCTATATACTGACCGTCGAACCAACCGCCAGTTTTTGGGATGCTGGAGAATTTATTGCTTGCTCTTCGAAATTGCAGGTACCTCACCCTCCGGGTGCTCCGTTCTTCCTGTTAGCTGGAAGGATGTTTTCATTACTTGGTGGAGATGATCTGATTCAGATTGCTTATTGGGTAAACATGCTGAGTGTGGTAAGCAGTGCCTTTTTTGTCATGTTCATCTTCTGGATTATCACTCATCTAGCGAGGAGAATTCTCAAAGTGGAGGAAAAAGATATGACGCTAGATCAGACCATTTTGGTAATTGGTGCTGGCTTTGCAGGAGCCCTGGCCTGTACGTTCTCGGATTCGTTTTGGTTTTCAGCTGTTGAGGCCGAAGTATATGCCATGTCTGCTTTTTTTACAGGATTTGTTTTTTGGGCCATTCTCAAGTGGGAAAACTTAAAAGAAGAGGACAGTCAGGCAAGGTGGCTGATTCTTATCGCTTACATGATGGGATTATCCATCGGTGTACACTTACTAAACCTGGTGGCTATTCCTGTTTTAGGGCTTATTATCTATTTTAAAAAATTCGAAAAAGTAACGACCAAAGGAATCATATACACTTTCTTACTTTCCGGTGTTGCTTTAATCATCATTCTTGAAGGAATCATTCCGGGCTTACCGACTATTGCCGGCAAGTTTGAGGTTTTCTTTGTGAACGGAATCGGATTGCCGTTCGGTACCGGTGTGATCATTTTTGCGTTGCTTTTTTTAGGCGCACTCGCGTATGGACTTATTTACTCAATCAGGCATAATAAGTACGTTTTAAACACCTCATTACTCAGCTTAATCTTTATCATCATCGGGTATTCTTCTTACATGATGATCCCCATAAGGAGCGCTTATAACCCTCCCATTGATGAGAATAATCCGGAAGAAATCATGTCTTTCGTTTCTTACCTGAAAAGAGAACAGTATGGTAGTCGTCCGTTATTTAAAGGGCCTTACTATACGGCAGATCTGATCCAGAATGAAAAGGGTGCACCGGTATACATGCGGGGAGAAGATGAATACGTGATTAAAGATTACAAAGTAGAGCAGGTATTTGATCCTGCACATACAACAGTTCTCCCAAGAATGTATAGCTCTGATCCTAACCATATCAAAAAATACCGGGAGGTCACCGGACTTAGGGAAGGTGAAAAACCAAGCTGGGGGGATAATTTTTATTACCTGATAACTCATCAATTGGGTCATCAATATTTCAGGTATTTCATGTGGAATTTTGCTGGACGTGAAAGTGATATTCAAGGGGCTGGGTTTGTCGGTCTGTTTGATGCATTTGAAAAGGTTCCGGATGTTCTGGCTAGCAACGAAGGGAGAAATATCTATTATGGTCTTCCATTACTGTTAGGGTTAATTGGGATGTTCATACAATACAAAAAAGACGTGAAGCTATTCGCTGCAACGGCGCTGCTCTTTTTTATGACCGGTATTGCGATTGTACTTTACTTAAACACACCTCCCATTGAACCTAGAGAAAGAGACTATATCTATGCCGGCTCCTTTTACATCTTTACCATTTGGATTGGGTTTGGCGTTCTGGCCATATTCGATATCCTCCAAAAAGTGATCAAAGAAAAGAAAGTGGCAGCAATCGTGGCATCTGTGCTTTGTTTAGGCATTCCGGTATTGATGGCTGCTGAAACATGGGATGATCATGATCGCTCGGATCGATACTTTTCAGTAGATGCCGCCAAAAACTATCTTTCATCTTGTGCACCAAATGCCATCATCTTTACAGGCGGTGATAACGACACCTTCCCATTATGGTATGCTCAGGAGGTCGAAGGATTTAGGCGAGACATACGTGTGGTTGTACTTAGTTATTATAATACAGACTGGTACATCCAACAGACCTCCAGAAGAGCATATGAATCTGAGTCATTTCCATATGGATTGGAAATGAGGCATTATCAGCAAGGTGGGCTAAATGATTATCTGCCTGTTTTTGAAAGAGACGAATTGAAAGGAAATGCCATTAATGCCAAGGCTTTCCTAAACTTTGTGAAACAAGAAAATCCAGGCTTACAGATAGCACCGAATGATTGGACTAAATATAATATTGTCCCTTCCAAAACCTTATTCTTGAACATTGACACCACCAAAGCAAAAGAGGTGGTTCCGGAAGACATGCATGACAAAATAGAGAGTCAGATGGTACTTAACATCAAAGGAAGGGCTTTAGAAAAGAAAGACCTTGCATTCCTTGATTTATTGGTTAATACGAACTGGGAGCGTCCGATTTATCTCAATAATACCTCTATTTCTCAGTTAAAGCTGGATATGAGAAACTATGTAGTGCAGGAAGGACTCGCTTATAGAGTCGTACCAGCCAGAAATCCTGGTGGTCGGGGGTATCCGGTAAACACTGAAGTCATGTATGAGAATGTCATGAATAAATTTTCATGGACTAATCTGGATGACCCATCGGTTTATTATACACAGGACTATCTTGGTTTTGTACTTAACTCACGGTCAACATTTAATACCTTGGCTCAGGATCTTATCAATGAGCAAGACTATGACCGTGCGTCAGAGGTACTGAAGAAGTGCTTAGAAGTAATGCCACATGAATCAGTTCCTTTTGATGAATTCAGTGCACAACAAGTGGACCTCTTACTTGAAATTGCTTCTTATAAAATCGGGACTTCATCTAATATCACGCCAGTAGAAGAAAAAGAACTAGCCGATTATGTGGCAGAAAATGTAAGCCAATGGGCAAGCGGATGGATTGAAGTATATCTGTCTAATAATTTCAACGATCCATACGAGTTACAGCGAAAAATCATCGTGTTGAATGAAATTGCCAGAGCATACAGAGCCAATGGAGATCAGGAAAACGCTTCGAAATACGAAGAGCTATTTAATAAGTACTACACGCAGATAGAATCTAGATTGTAAAGGAGACCTGAAAAAACTAAGATTAGTGTTTTAGAAACTTAAAAGCCTTTTTAAAGCGCTTTTCTTCATCCTTGACAATTAAGAAATAGTAACCCGTAGCTAGTTCTTTAACAGGGATTTTGTATTTCCCATTACCCAATTCTTCTGGTTTGATTTGAAGACGGTTACCGATCATTGAATTAAGTTCAAAAGTGGCATTTTTGACATCACCATCAATTTGAACCATTAAGAACTCAACAGCAGGGTTAGGATATACGCTAATTTTATCTTTCTGCTCATTACCAAATCCTTGACCCACTCCCTGGAAAGCAAGGATGGAGGCAAACGACAGTATGATTAGTTTATTGCTCATATTAATGAGACAAATTACGCAAAAAAAATCAGATAGTTGGGTAGCAATAAAAAATATTAAAGGTTAATTAACGTTAAACGCCTTTTGCAAAAGCTGTATACTTCTAAAATGAGTGATTTAAAACGTTTTAAGCATTGAATATGATTTATCGACTAAAATGATGAATTAATCTAAAGCCTACTATTTATGCCATTTCATTCAAGGCCTGTGGTAAATAATTAATGATTTCACTCGCTAAAAGGTAGGGCTTATGGTATGCAGACACAGCAAGGTCGCCTGCTAAACCATGTATGTATACGCCGAGTTTCAGTGCTAGAAATGGATCCATTTGCTGAGACAACAAAGAAGCTATAACCCCCGTAAGAACATCACCGCTTCCGGCAGTTGCCATGCCTGGATTGCCTGTTGAGTTGAAAAAGATCTCTCCATTCGTATTGCATACCGCAGAATGTGCCCCTTTCAATACAACATTAACTCTATGCTGAATTGAAAAATTCCTTAGTTTATCCAATTTTTCGTAATCATTGCTCCACTCACCAACGAGTCGTTTAAACTCGCCAGGATGAGGAGTTAGAATAGAATGCTCGGGGATATTTTTTAAAAGATGCTTTCTTATAGCCAAAATATTCAATCCATCCGCATCAATTACTAATGGTTGACTCGTCTTATTTATAAGGCCTTCAAATGCATTTATGGTCTGGGGATCTGTTCCAATACCTGGTCCAATGGCAATTGTGTGGTCTGTTAGTGGAATCTCGGAAAGATGATTTTCTTCCGAATCCTCTATTACCATGGCCTCAGGAATAGAAAGTTGAATGATATCTGTACCACAAGCCGGTGTGCACACATTAATCAATCTTGCGCCCACTGCAAATGCTGCTTGAGTACATAATACTGCTGCACCCATCTTCCCTTTACTTCCTGCCGCCACCAGAAGATTGCCTGCTTGGTTCTTATGGGTGAATTTTCCTCTCTCAGGAATTAATTGCAGTAAGTCTTTTCTCTCCGTAAGGTGGTGTGAGGAGGATTGATTGTGAATAAAGTGCTTATCCAGACCAATATCGACTGTATACCACTTTTTAATGTATGAATGGTTTGCAGGTAAGAATAACGCAAGTTTTGGTGACTGAAATGAAATCGAATAATCAGCTTTGAAAGCAATTTTTCCCTTTTCAAGAGGCTTATCTGCGAATAGACCAGAGGGGATATCAATAGCAACTTTAACAGCTTGGGATTTATTAAGGTAGCTGACTATTTCCTCGTATACTCCTTCCAAAGGTCTGGAAAGACCTGAACCAAATAGCCCATCGATGATGATTTCGTTTGATTCGATTAAAGGAAGGTCTTTTACTCCATTAATCACAGCGTATAAATCAGACCGATCCAGGTTTTTCTGAAAGTCTTCCGTGCCTTTCTTCGGATCGCCAATTACGTATATTAATACCTCCCAACCTTTACCTTTCAAAATTCTTCCAATGGCCAAGCCATCTCCACCGTTGTTTCCTGTTCCACAGAAAATTCTAATTAAGGTCTTTTCATGAAACAGTTGTAAAAATTTATTCACAAAGGCTTCAGAAGCCCTTTCCATCAAGTCAATGGATTGAATAGGTTCATTTTTGATGGTGAATTCATCTGCTTGCCTAACTTGCTCTGATGTAAGTATTTTGATCATCTGTCTACTTCACCCATGACAAAATCAAGCGAGCCAACAATTGCAAAAAGATCAGCTAGCATACAACCTCTGGTTATTTCTGGTAAAACAGAAAGATTACAAAAACTTGGCCCTCTGGCTTTGCAACGAAACGGCTGGTCAGAACGACCATCTGCTCTAAAAAAGAATCCCAGTTCTCCTTTCGGATTTTCCGCTCTTACGTAAAGATCCTGAGCTTTGGGCCTGATCTTTTTAGGGACTAAAGCTCTCGGATCAAATGATTTATTTCTTGTGTACTCTCCTTTGAGTTTATGTACACATTGCTCAATAATTTTTATTGATTCCCAGCATTCTTGATACCTGATCCAGTTTCTATCCCAACAATCTCCCAAACTTCCCATTGCTCCCTCCCCTACCGGAACATCAAAATCCAAATCTGAATAGACACTGTATCGATCTACTTTTCTTAAATCGAATGCCAAACCGGATGCCCTGAGCATTGGACCCGTAATTCCGTAATTAATGGCAAGGTCTCTATCCAGGACACCAACGTTTGCTGTTCGCTCAATGAATATTTTATTAGATATTAACAGATCTTCCGTGTCTTTCAGTTTAGGTTTGAGGTAATCCACAAACTCCTTCGCACGATCTTCGAAACCAATAGGTAAGTCATAGAAAACACCCCCGACCCAAATGTAATTGTATAGCATTCTGGCTCCACTGGCCCATTCAAGCATTCTGAGGATATGCTCTCTATCGCGCATCATCCATAGAAATGGAGTAAATGCACCAATATCCAAACCATATGTTCCAATAGCTACAAAGTGAGATGCGATTCGATTTAGTTCAGCTACTAATACTCGTATGTACTCAACACGCTTGGGGATCTCTTTATCTATTCCAAGCATACGCTCCACTCCCATCACAAATGCCCACTCATTATTCATCGCTGCAACGTAATCCATACGATCCGTATAAGGAATGACTTGATTATAGGCTAACGATTCAGCATGCTTCTCAAAACATCTATGTAGATACCCCAGATGTGGTACTACCTCTACAACAATTTCACCGTCTGTCACAACCTCAAGTCTCAACACACCATGCGTAGCTGGATGCTGAGGCCCAATATTGATCAGCATCTCCTCTGTCCTGAGATCAGACTCTTTGTATTTTAAGGGCTCTGATTTAGTAAGAAGAGATTCCATTAGTACTTGACTTTAATGTCATGATATTTTTCTTGCTCCTGGTAGTCTTTTCTTAAGGGAAAACCTTCCCAGTCTTCAGGTAATAGTATTCGCCTGAGGTCTGGATGATTATCAAATTCAATACCCAGCAGATCAAATGCCTCTCGCTCATGCCAATTAGCCCCTCTCCATATACCAGAAACAGAAGGTACATGAGGGTTTTCCCTGTTGATCTCCACCACCAACGCTATATGGATGTCAAATGGAATACTATACAGGTGATAAATCACTTCCATCAAGCCTTCATCTTTACCGCGATCAATTCCCGTCAAACAGGAAAGAGAATCAAAATAGGTCTTATCGCTGCCTTGAAGTAATTCACATACTTGGTAGATATATGTTGAGTCAATTTTTAATGCCTTGGGTGTTGCATTCAAATCTTCACCTAAAATAGATTCAGGTAGTTTTTCACTAATATTCGATTTGATCTCTTCAAACTGCATCTTTTCTCCCCATTAATTTCTCCAGAGCCTTAGGTCTTAAAACGGACTCTCCTCTAATTTTTTCTTGAAGCTTCAAAAATCCACCAATCAACGCCTCTGGTCTTGGAGGACAACCTGGTACATAAACATCTACTGGAATCACCCGATCGACTCCTTTCAATACATGGTATCCATGTTCCCAATATGGGCCTCCACAATTTGCACATGAACCCATCGAGATCACATATCTTGGTTCTGCCATCTGCTCATATAATCTTTTGACTCTTTCAGCCATTTTAAAAGTAACAGTACCGGATACAATCATCACATCTGATTGCCTGGGTGAGTTTCTTGGAATAATTCCAAATCGATCCAAATCATACGCAGAAGAGGCAGTTGACATAAATTCAATTGCACAACATGCTAGTCCAAAGCCCATCGGCCAAAGACTGCTTAATCTTGCCCAGTTTAAAAGATCATCGAGTTTTGAAACGATAATCCCGCCCTCCCCTGTTTTTAATTGTTCGAATGATTGTTGTTTTTCCATCATTTTTTTATGTACCGATCGTATGCCCTAGACGGGATAGTGGATTGAAAGTCTGAGTGCTTTGGCTTTGGACGAACCCAATCAAGCATACCTTTAGCCCAGACATATGCTAATCCTACTGCTAAAATTCCAATAAAAATAAATGTCTCTATCATAGAAAACCTAGCCCACATTCCTTCAGTTCCATCAACAAGCTCCTGCTTTCCGAAAACTACGGCCCAGGGAAAAAGAAACACTAATTCTGCTTCAAACAGCAAGAATATCAACGCAATGATGTAAAACCTGACATTAAATTGTCCCCATGCGGTTCCAGCAGGCTCTTCACCTGATTCATAGGTGGTCAGTTTTTCTTTAGTGGGCTTATTTGGCCTTAAGATTTTTCCTATGAGTAGAGTGACGGTTAAAAAACCAATTCCCCCAATTATAAATAGTAAGACAACACCGTATCCGCTTACTTCAATCATAGTGGGAAATTAATGGGATTCGATGAAAGTTTAAAAACTAGAACGTGAGAGGATCAAGATGTTTGAAGTGACCATTTTGTTTAATGCGCTCTTGAGCTACGTGAGCACGCTCTAACGCCGGAAGTAAACGCTCCAAATGATTTATGGTATATTCTAATCGAGCATTTTCTGAGGGCATCTTTAGAAGTTCGTATTCTTCTTCTAACTTAAAACCGATCTTATGGCCAATATCAAACACAGACTTAGCTTTCGCTACATTCGGAACTTTGGGTTCTTGAAGCCATGCAAATAACTGACTGACGAGCTCTTTCATCTTCAATAAAAGGACTAAATCAGTCTTCTCGCTTGAACGTTCAATGTAAATGATCTCCCCACCAGCATAAAGCTTTTCACCCCAGGGATTCCAGAAGTCATTTACCTTAAATGAATTTGTAGCTTTTGTACGAATATCCATTCTACCATCTTCATATGTTTTGGATATTTCAACAATTTCAACTTCTGTCCCTAACTCAATTTTATTATCTATGTATGAAGGTATACCGAAAGTTGAGCCTTCATCTATGCAATCATTAACCAACTGCTTATACCTGGGTTCGAATACATGTAAGTTTAAATCCTCCCCAGGGAAAGCAACTAAATTCAACGGAAAAAGTGGAATTCTTTTCATCATCACAAATGCTAATCACCTACCTCTGACTTGTTGAATGTAAATATTTGGTGATCGATGTATTCAAACTCATACAATTTACAATAGTTTTATTGTTTGTAGAAAAAATGAGAATCGTTCGTATAAAACATGGCAAGTCACTTCCCTTTGCCGTTCGCTTTATCTTCATCGGATTAATATGCTTTTTAATCTTTTTGATTTTTAACTACCTGGCACCGGAATTTTCCATTCCGACCGCAATGCTGGTAGCCAGTCTTGCGCCTGCATTTTGGTTCTCAACAAAAATATTTATCATAGACCTTGAAGCAAAGCGGCTTTTTAAGGGATTTTGGTCAATGGGAATTAGGAACGGTAAGTGGATCTCCTTCAAATCAATTTCATTTAATATTGAAAAGAAAAAAACAAAAAAAACAATTTACAGGCTTCCGGATATGGGTCAAGTAATTACTGACCATGAATTCATCTCTTACGTTATAACTGATAAGGGAGAAAAATTCTATTTATTTAGTCATCCGGAAAAGGATAGATCCGAACAGAAACTTAATTCGGTCAAACAGAAGCTAGGATTGGCTACCTGATAATTGATCATCAACATTAGTTTTGTTCATCCAAAATACTGTCATGGCAAAATTCCATACCCTCCAGATAGCTTCCATAACACACCCGACTGATGAATCAGTGGCTATAACTTTCGAAATACCGGAAGACCTTAAAAAAGAGTTCGAATATACACAAGGCCAACACCTAACGCTTAAGAAAAACATCAATGGAGAAGATACAAGGAGATCTTATTCCATCTGTTCCTGCCCAATTGATGAAAAACTGACAGTTGCTATCAAAAAACTTGATGGTGGAAAATTTTCAACCTATGCCAATGACGCATTGAAGGTTGGAGATGAATTAGAAGTAATGGCCCCTCATGGAAATTTTTTTATTCCATTAAACCCGGAGCATGCTCGTTCTTATGTAGCATTTGCCAGCGGTAGTGGCATTACCCCGATCATTTCAATTATTGAAACCACATTGAGATCTGAGCCAGAGAGTGAGTTCACCTTATTTTACGGCAATAGAAAAAGTGGCTCCATTATTTTTCACGAGCAGTTAGAAGCACTGAAAAACCGTTTCATGGGCAGGTTTAGTTTGTATCATATACTCAGTAAAGAGCGTCAAGAATCTGACCTTTTTAATGGACGAATTGAAGGAGACAAAATCAAGAAATTTGCTCGTTTGTTTTTCGATGCTCAATCGATAGACCATTACTTTACCTGTGGACCTGAAGAAATGATGTTGACAGTCAAGGATTCACTAATAGATCTGGGTGTTCAAGAGGATCAAATCCATCTAGAATTGTTCACTTCCCCAGTTGGTAAATTGGGCAGTGCAAAAAGGGAAGAAAGGCACCAAACGGCAAAGGCAGAAATCACCATTATTCTAGATGGAAATAGGATTGCTTTTCCCTATGATTCCGACAAATCAATCTTGGATGTCGCATTTGATAATGGAGCAGATCTCCCTTACGCATGTAAAGGTGGCGTTTGCAGTACATGTGTTTGCAAGATTGAAGAAGGCAAAGTAGAAATGGATGTAAATTATGCCCTTGAACCAGATGAGCTTGAGCGAGGTTTGGTATTAAGTTGCCAGTCCTTTCCTAAAACAGAGAAGGTCACATTGAATTTTGATGTTTAATTCAGCCAACAAAGACCATTTAAAACGTGTTAAGTAACTTTGAACAAAAGAAGAAAGATGGATATTAAGAGTTTAGAAGATCGGTTTAATGAGAAGATAGATAAGGACGTTCGAATCGAACCAAAAGATTGGATGCCGGAGAACTATAGAAAAACATTGATCCGTCAAATTTCACAGCATGCTCACTCTGAGATTGTCGGAATGCTTCCTGAAGCGAATTGGATTACCAGAGCCCCCTCATTGCGTAGAAAGGCGGCAGCCCTGGCCAAGGTACAAGATGAAGCCGGACATGGTCTATATCTGTATAGTGCTTGTGAAACATTAGGAGTAGAAAGAAGTGATCTCCTTGACGATCTTCATTCTGGCAAAGCCAAATATTCTTCCATTTTTAATTATCCAACTTTGACTTGGGCGGATATGGGAGCAATTGGTTGGTTGGTAGATGGTGCAGCCATTATGAATCAAGTCCCATTATGTAGAGCTTCTTATGGTCCATATGCTAGAGCAATGATCAGGGTATGCAAAGAGGAGTCTTTCCACCAACGACAAGGTTATGAGATCATGCTCACTTTATGTAAAGGTTCGGAGGCCCAGAAAAAGATGGCTCAAGATGCGTTAAACAGATGGTGGTGGCCTGCACTAATGATGTTTGGACCAACTGATGAAACTTCAACGCACACAGAACAATCCATGCGATGGGGAATAAAACGATTCACCAACGATGAGCTTAGACAAAAATTTGTTGATGTGACTAAACCTCAAACAGACCTTCTAGGTATTTCTATCCCAGACCCGGATTTAAAATGGAATGAGGAAAGAGGTCATTATGATTTTGGTGAGATTAATTGGGAAGAATTCTTTAACGTGATCAAAGGAAACGGCCCTTGCAACAAGCAAAGAATTGATGCAAGACGTACCGCACATGAAAAAGGTGCTTGGGTAAGAGATGCTGCAGCAGCGTATGCTGCCAAGAAAGCTAAGCGAAAAGCGGCAGCCTAAAAGTTTCAAAATATAAACAACAACCCCTATGAAAAACTGGCCCCTATGGGAAATTTTCATTCGAAGTAAAGCAGGACTCAACCATAAACACGTTGGTAGCCTCCATGCCGCTGATGAAGAAATGGCGATCCAAAATGCAAGAGATGTTTATACTAGAAGAAACGAAGGTGTCAGCATATGGGTAGTCAAATCGGAGTATATCACGGCCTCAGACCCGGATGATTCCGATCCACTTTATGAGCCTGCCAAAGACAAAGTATATCGGCATCCTACCTTTTATAATCTGCCTGATGAAGTGAAACACATGTAAACATTGGGTTTTGAAAATAATCCTATGAATCAAAACTTATACAACTACATTCTACAACAAGCAGATAACTGTCTCATACTTGGCCAACGGTTGGCCGAATGGTGTGGTCACGGACCCATTCTTGAACAAGATATTGCCATGACTAACATTAGTCTGGATTTAATTGGGCAATGTAGAATGTGGTATCAATATGCCTCACAAATTCAAGGGGAAGGAAAAACTGAAGATGAAATCGTTGCTTTCCGAGATGCTTGGGATTACAAAAATGTGCTGCTCGTCGAACAACCAAATGGAGATTTTGCACAGACTATTTTCAGGCAGTTTTTGTATGATTCTTTTAGTGTGTTCTATTACGAAATGCTAATGGAAAGTAAAGATGAACAACTAGCTGCCATTGCTGCTAAATCCCATAAAGAGGCACGCTATCACGTAAAATGGAGTGCGGATTGGGTAATTCGTCTGGGTGATGGAACAGAAGAAAGTCATAATCGTATCAAGGAAGCAATCGATCAACTTTGGTCATATGCTGGAGAATTGACAAAGCCCAGTGAAACTGATTTGAAGGCCTTAAAAAAAGGCTATGGGATTGACCTGTCATTGTTAAAAGAAAAGCGTGACGAAAAAATCCGAGAAGTATTAGTTGAGGCCACTTTAGAAGTTCCCCAAAACACCTATGCTCATGAAGGAGGAAAGAGCGGAGTTCATTCCGAGCATCTAGGATATATATTGGCTGACCTTCAGTTCTTGCAAAGGGCTTATCCTGGATTGGAATGGTGATTTCCAAAGATCATATTTATCAAATTCTTGAAGCTGTAACGGATCCTGAAATACCAGTTATCACTATCACAGATCTTGGAATAGTAAGAGATGTGCTAATCACTGATGATTTTGTTGAGGTAATCATTACACCCACTTACTCAGGCTGCCCTGCGATGCTAGAGATAGAAAAGAACATTCATAATGAATTGAAAAAAGAAGGTATTGATAATTTCAAAATCACCACTGTACTTTCACCTGCCTGGACAACCGAATGGATGTCAGAAAAGGGTAAACAAAAGCTCCAGGAATACGGTATAGCTCCACCTAATCCAACAGATCCAGAAAACATATCATGCCCTCAATGTGGATCTATAAATACGCAACTTTTAAGCGAATTTGGTTCCACAGCATGCAAATCATTATTCAAATGCAATGATTGCTTGGAGCCATTTGATTATTTCAAGTGCCATTAGAACCTATCTTGAACAATGGAATCAATTAAATTAGCTTATCAATCATCAACCCATGTCTGAAACTTTACAACTAATCCAAAAAGACACGCTAGGCGTTATCAAATTCAACCGCCCGGACGTTTTCAATAGCTTCAATAAGGAAATGTCAATTGCTACTCTTGAGGCCCTGACCAATTATGGCAATGATTCGAATATTCGAGCCATCATGATTACTGGAAATGGAAAAGCATTTTGTGCCGGCCAGGATCTTCAGGAAGCCACTTCAGATGATTTTGAGATTGATCAGGTAGTAGATAAACATTACAACCCTCTTGTCAAACTGATTCGATCTATTGAAAAGCCAATTATCGCTGCAGTAAATGGTGTAGCAGCTGGTGCGGGTGCCAATATTGCCATCGCTTGCGATGTGGCAATTGCTACAGAATCTGCTTCCTTCATTCAGGCATTTAGCAAAATCGGACTGATACCTGATAGTGGAGGAACATTTACACTTCCAAGAATGATTGGATTTCAAAAAGCCTCGGCCTTAATGATGCTAGGAGATAAGATTTCTGCTATTGATGCTGAAAAAATGGGGATGATTTACAAGGTTTTTCCAGATGAGTCTTTTCAGGAAGAAGTAGAAAAGATAGCGCAGAAACTCGCTAATATGCCGACCAAAGGTTTGGCTTACACGAAATATTTATTGAATCAGTCTTTAGTCAACACACTTGATCAACAGTTGGAGTTGGAAAAGGAATATCAGTTTAAATCTACTGAGACACATGACCACCAAGAAGGCATTAGGGCCTTTATTGAAAAAAGAAAACCTGAATTTAAAGGAGAATAATGCCAAAATTAAGTGTGATTGGAGCTGGAACCATGGGGACTGGAATTGCCCAGGTTGCTGCCACCTCAGGTTGGGATGTGGTAGTCAGTGACACCAATGAAGAGGTCTTGGAAAAATCTTCAGCTAGCTTGGTAAAAGTGATGAATAGGCTGGTTGAAAAAGAAAAGATCACTCAAGAAACAGCAGATAAGATATTAGGCAGGATTGACTTCACAACCAATCAGAATTACTTTGAAAACTCTGATCTAGTCATTGAAGCGATTGTAGAAAATTTAGCTGTTAAGCAGAAAGTATTTTCTTCGGTTGAGGAAATTGTGAGAGAAGACACCATTATAGCCTCCAACACATCTTCACTTTCACTAGCCTCCATAGGTGCTGCATTGGATAAACCCTCAAGATTTGTTGGTATCCATTTTTTTAACCCCGCACCTCTCATGCCATTGGTTGAGATTATTCCTGCGGTTCAAACATCAGATGACACAACCAATCAGGCTAAAGATTGGATCGATGGCTGGAAGAAACTGACAGTACTTGCAAAAGATACTCCGGGATTTATTGTAAATCGTGTGGCCAGACCCTATTACGGTGAATCACTTAGAATTTACGAAGAAGGGATAGCTGATTTTGCTACTATCGATTGGGCGATGAAGGAATTGGGTAATTTTCGTATGGGTCCGTTTGAGTTGATGGATTTCATCGGAAACGATATCAATTATACCGTAACTGAAACGGTCTTTCAGTCATTCTTTTATGATCCCAGGTATAAACCTTCATTTACACAAAAACGAATGGCTGAAGCTGGATTCTTAGGAAGAAAATCAGGAAGAGGATATTTTGATTATGCCGAAGGAGTGGAGAAACCATTACCGACCACCGACAATCATATTGGTAATCAAATTCTTGACCGAGTGCTAGCCATGCTTATCAATGAAGCTGCCGATGCACTTTTTCTAAACATTGCAAGTAGAGACGATATTGATATCGCAATGACCAAAGGTGTAAATTATCCAAAAGGATTGCTTAAGTGGGCAGATGAAAGAGGAATCGATTGGTGTGTGGAAAAAATGGATAACCTATACGATGAGTACAGAGAGGATCGATATCGGTGTAGCCCCTTGCTGAGAAGAATGAATAAAGAAGGAAAAACGTTTTATTAATCCTTAATTTAAAATGACCAGACCTGAAAAAATAGTTGCTCATATGATGTCTCACGATTCTTTCAGTCAATGGTTGGGGGTCGAAGTAATGAAAGTAAGGAAGGGTTACTGCCAAATAAGGATGATTACTCGTAATGAAATGCTCAATGGACATCAATTGACGCATGGGGGAATTTCTTTTTCACTTGCAGACAGTGCGTTTGCATTTGCAGCAAACTCGCACGGAAAAAAAGCAGTTTCTATTGAAACTTCGATCAATCATATTAAACCAATTTTTGAAGGCGACGAGCTCATTGCTACTGCTGAAAAAGAAAGTATTTCAAAGACGCTTGGGCAATATATTGTAAGAGTGACTCGGAAAAATGAACTCGTTGGACTTTTTAAAGGATTAGTATTTCGCAAAGATGAGGAATGGGAAGTCAACTAATATCTTAATCCCAAACTAAAAGAAGGAATGAACATACACATACCTGATCATATCAAGGCTATTAGAAGTTATCAACCCGGAAAGACCATTTCGCAGCTGAAAAACGAATACGGATGGGACAAAGTAGCCATTTTATGGAATAATGAAAATACACTTGGCTACTCTCCCAAATCCAAGAAAGCAGTCATTGAGGCCTACGAGAATATCAATTATTACCCTGATCCTGTCAGCCGTGATCTTAAAAAAGTTCTTGCAGAGAAATACGGAAAAAGAGAGCAAGAAATATTCCTGGGAAATGGATCTGAATCAGTATTAATGCATGCAATTCGCGCAGTATGCGCTGGTAAGGATGAATTTCTCACCTCGCAGGGAGCATTCGTCATCATTTATAATTGGGCGAAAATCAATAATGTAAAATGCGTTGCAGTCCCGATGACCGAAGAATATGCATTTGACTTAGAGGCAATTAAACAAGGGATCAACAAAAACACCAAAGTGATCTACCTGGCAAATGTGAATAACCCAACAGGGACCATGATCTCAAAGCAAGAGTTAGATCACTTCATGAATAGTGTCCCTGACCATATTCTGGTCATTGTAGATGAGGCGTATTTTGAATATTCGGAAGCCCTTCATCCCGATTTTCCTAACTCTCTAACACTTGATTACCCGAATATTTTAACACTTCGTACATTCAGCAAAGCTTACGGAATAGCTGGAGTAAGATTAGGATTTGGCATTGGACATGAACAAATCATCGATGCGCTCAATAAGGTTAAGTTAACTTTTGAGCCCACTGCATTAGCACAAGCAGCGGGTATTGGGGCAATAGATGATACAGAATTTCTAAGAAAATCTATTGATAATAATACGGACCAGCTTAAATATCTCTATCAGGAATTTGACAAGCTGGGGATAAAATACGTGACCTCCTATGCCAATTTTATTATGACCATATGGAAGGACAAAGAGGAAGTAATGAAAATATTTGATTTACTCATGAAAGAAGGAGTACTAGTCCGACCACTTTACGATCCAATTAGTCATTGTATTCGAATCTCTGTCGGTAGACCAGAAGAAAACCAGCATTGCATTAAAGCCTTAAAAAAGATTTTGTAAAAACAAAAAACCCTGACTCTTTAAGAATCAGGGTTAGAAAATAAGTTTCTATAAATACTTTAGATTATTCGTCTCCAGTCTCTTCTTTATAAACTTTAATTCCATTTCTTTCGATGATATCTTTCTTTAATACTTTGAAATCATCTACATCCGGGTTCATTCGGATAGCCTCTTCAATGGCAGTCAGTGCATCTACAATTAATTTATTTTCTTCGTAGTAAGAGGCAAAGATTACTTTGCTAAGCGGGCTATCTTCTGGAACTTCCGCTTTAAGGCTTTCTAAACCTTCTTGATACTGACTGGCTTCCTCACCAGTTAACCTGCGAATAGCAATTCCATCACCAGAAGTAACGTCCATATTTTCTTTAGCAGAGACCTTTATGATGTAAAGATTTTCTTCATTCTGCATTTTCTCAGAAGTAAAATCCAGATTAATAGAATTACCTGTCACTTCCTCTTTCAGAATTTCTTCATCAAAAATGTTCTTAACAGTAACAACAAACGTATTTTCTTCCATTCCTTCAGGAGTATCCCAGCTTACAATGGCATTTTCACCAATTGCAATGGACTCTTCTGCGTCAGCAGGAATCAATACCTGAATGATCTCATCACCACCAAGAGCTCTTTCCGCTGCTCCGGTTGCGTTCAGTCTTTGACGATAATCAGGCTTTTCCTTTTCATTCATCTTATTAGCTAAAAACTGTGCATATCTGCTAGTAACACTTGTGGTTTTTGTACTCACTTTTTTCTCAAGATCAGAAACCTTTGTCGTTCCAGGAGTTCTAACTTCCAACGTTTTTCCTGTTTTATGCATTAAGCCAATGTAGGCTCCTTCAGATGCGATCAATTGATCATCTGCATTCAACGTAGCTCCTGTTTTCAAAGGAACAGCTGTGCTAGCTCCAGCTTTTTTAACCTTATTTTGGCCTTTATTAGCTAAAACTCGAAATGTGTATCCTTGAGCATTTGCAAATCCAAATGCAAAAAGAAATAATGTAGTAATTGCGATAGAAACGTACTTTCTCATAATTATTCCAATACTATTGGTGTTTATAACTTTCTTAGTTTATAGTTTAGATACTCTAAATAATTCTTTTCTTCCTTCTCTGGAGAGTGAATTTTTCACAACCCCGTAGAATACTTCCAGGCCATCACCTGAAATCGCTACTGCGAAAAGTAGCAGTGTAAGATCCAATTTAAGACTGTATAGGTCCATCATGTAAACCATCATATAGACCAATCCAACAAACTCGACTAACTGTATCAATTTCGTCAACCCATCGTACCATTTTGGCAACTTCTTGTAAATCCATGAGAACATCATGATATTAATAAAAAGACCCAAAATAGCAATTGCGTACTTCTGCCATTTCTCTAAATAAAAAACAAAGTTTTCATTCAAAATCATCGATACGATATTCGCGTGGATAACTCCACCGTACATGTCTGGAAATGCTCTTCCTACGTAGGTTTCATTTAAAGGTGTGAAAAATTTATCTTCAAAGTTTTCACGATCTCCTAACTCTTCACCTAAAAAACAAAAAATGACAACCTTGTCTTTTATAATGTCACCAGTAAATGAACCATTGTATACATCATAGGTATCCAGAGCGAAATATTTATTTCCAAACTTGGTGGCACCATAATCCAGCACATTGCCTCGATAATTAATCACTTCCACTTCATTTCCACGATTCAAAAATTTCAATGCTTTCAAAGAATCCATGTAACTAGCCATTTTCACAGCGAAAGCGATCTGGTTTTCACCGTCAGCAGTCTCTAATTGTGGAAAAAACTCTCTACACATTTTCAAATCTTCCTGCACATCTGCATCAGTTATTAGATTAGCAAAAGCTGGATTCGCATTCCAAGTAAACATCGGATGAGACCACTCTACAGTATCGAATTCATCTGGGTTTTCATTGAAAAGTGTTTGATTAAGTTTTGTCACCAAAACCAAATTCTCCACTCTCCCCAGTGCCTCCATCAACATGATATCGCCAAAGGTGTCTTCTTTTTGTCTTCTAAAGAACAAATCAACACCTATAACAGCAGGATCATATTTGCTGATAGAATCAAGTAAAATGGCTATTCCGCCTCTTGGCTCTAAACCGACATTAACCAACACCACATTTTCGTCTGCTACTGGATCGTCCAATAACTGCGAAAAGTAGATATCGGTAAACTCCATGTCACCGAGTGCATCTCCAATTGGATCAAAAATGTCAAAGACCTTGAAGGCTGAAGCTGAAGCAAAAAGCCCCATCAGCCCTAAAATAAAAATTGTACCGAGGATTACGTCTCCCCAAAATCTTCTAAACATGGTAAAGTTGTTGGTGAGTTTAGTCAGTTACTTTAATATGCAAGTAAAACATTTCTAACCAACGATCATAATGCGTGTATTAGAAGAATTCAATTATTTCTTCAAATTTGTACATATAAACCCCAATTATCGTCCTATGGATACAACTTTTCGGCGAACTCCTCCAATTTCTCTACAAGCAATAAAACACGACCTGTTAGCTGGAAATCGTTCGGCATTAAGTAGAGCCATCACAATTATCGAAAGCAAAAGAAGAGACGATCAGGAGATGGCTTCTAATCTGATTGATGCCATAATCCATGAAACAGGTAAAAGCATTAGAATCGGAATTACTGGTGTTCCAGGAGTCGGTAAAAGTAGTTTCATTGAAGTCTTTGGAACGTTACTTACGAAGCTGGGGAAGAAAGTAGCAGTACTTTCCATTGATCCAAGTAGTAATCGATCCAAAGGGAGCATCTTAGGAGACAAGACACGAATGGAAAACTTATCCAGAGATCCAAATGCATACATCAGGCCGTCTTCTTCCGGAACAAATCTTGGTGGAGTGGCTAGTAATACAAGAGAAACCATTTTATTATGTGAAGCGGCAGGATTTGACATAATTATTGTCGAAACGGTAGGAGTTGGTCAAAGTGAAACTGTAGTGAAGGATATGGTTGATTATTTCTTGTTACTCATGCTGGCGGGTGGAGGTGATGAACTGCAAGGAATCAAGCGAGGAATTATGGAGATGGCAGATCATATCGTCATAAACAAGGCGGATGGTGATAATGTGAAAATGGCTAAAAGAGCAGCTAAAGAATACCAAAATGCGGTGCATTTATTTCCTCCAAACGAGGCGGATTGGGTTGTTCCCGTGTCTACTTGTTCCTCCACTGAGCATAATGGAATCAAGGAGATTTGGGCAAAAATTGAAGAATATGTGAAACATACTTCAAATGGATGGTTTGATCTCAACCGTAAAAACCAATACATCAAATGGTTTCATGAGCGGCTTGATGCTAAGCTTCATCAAAGCTTTTTTGAAAGGGCGGAAATAAAACAAGAAATAAAAAAACGGGAGGAACTTATTTCCTCCCAAAAACTATCTGTTAGAAAAGCAATAGATGGATTATTTTCTTAAAAGGAATAGTTCATACCTAGATTATAATTAATACCTATTGCGTTAAATCCATAAATAGCCACATAATCTTCATCCAAGAGATTATTCACAGCTCCATTTAAAACGAATTTACCGATTTTGTAATTCGCTGAAATATCTACTAAACCGAAGGCTGAAGTATTAACCACTTCTGTCATAAATGTTTCATTATTAAAGAATGGTTGATCTCGATCTCCAGTTCGAAGGTAAGTTGTCCTAATATCCAAATCTTTAATAATGCTAAAATTTAATGACGCACCATATTTATGGGTAGGTATGCGAAAAATCACTGCATCACCAAGCGCATTTATATAGGTGTAATGAGCGTTAAATTGGATATTCTCTGATATTTCAACACGACCATTGAGCTCAACTCCAGAGGTTTCTATTTCGTTCGTTGAGTTTCCATAGCCCTCGTTTAGAAATTGAATCAGATTGTTATCCTTTCTATAGAAGTATACAAAATTCAATGTAGCTATATCTGACAGAAATGACACACCTCCTTCTGCTGATTCACTTTCCTCCGGGGTAAGGTCAGGATTAGCTCCAAAAGGTCCAAAAAGTTGAAAGAGTGAAGGAGCAACAAATGATGTGGAATAAGACCCATACAGCTTAATATCACCTGCATCAAGATTGACCAGGTAGGATGGATTTACATTAAATACAAAATTGACTCCATATTCACTGTGCGTATTTACACGTCCCCCAAATTGAAAAGTAAAATTGGATCGGTCATAAATGAAAGATAAATAGGGATCGAGCAAGTAGAAGCTCTCTTCATCAACTGATGGTTGAGCGTATGAAAAATTTTGGTAATTGACTCCCCCTATCAACTTGATATTATCCGTTAGATTTTGATCAATCACCGCATCTACTTGAATATTTTCAGCCTCATATTCATCAATAAACCTCGCTGAAGGATCAAAGAAATCTGGAGAATTAAATAACCTATCTAGCTGAGAATAGAATATATTCGTTATCAAACTCCCTGATCCTATTTTCAACTTTGGCGTCAATCCCAATCGAAGCTGTCGATACTCAGAAAAATTATCTCCGTCAGCAAAAACTCCCTGATCATAATCATTTTCAAAATCATCCAAAGAAGCAGAAAAGCCAAGATCAAATGCATCTGAAAATTGATAACTTACTTTTCCTAAGAAATTAACTCCTTCAAATCCGTCATCATCAAAACTTGAGATCCCTGATTCGTTAAGCGCCGCTGAAAACCCATCGGATCTTTGATATCCTCCATTGAATAGGTAGGAGAAATTATTATTTCTTCCGTTTACATTCAAATGGGATTTAAACGTATTGAAGCTTCCATATGCTGCTCCAACTTTTCCCGAAATAGCTTCACTACCGGCCTCTTTTAGCTGGATGTTAATCACCCCAGCAGCTGCACCCGTCCCATAGAGTGCACCCAATCCTCCTTTTAAAACCTCGATGGATTCCACCTGATCCAAATCCAATAGTCTAAGATCATACGTTTGATCTATCCCCGAGGCATCGTTAAAAGGTACACCATCGATCATGATCAATGTCTGTTTACTCGATGCACCACGCACAAAATAACCAATGTTCGTTCCTAATGGGCCAAAGTTCCCATCCATTTGGATCCCAGGAATTTCATTAAGCAAATCAGCAACTTCTTTTCCGCTGCTTTGCTCAATTTCATTTCTAGTGATCTTAAAAATTGTCTTCCCGGATTTTTCAACAGGAATCTCAGTCTTACTTCCAAGAAAGACCACCTCGTCTAATTCGACGGTTTTGAGGGTGTCCTGTGCCTTGACAGTCCATCCCAAGCAAATAAATGCTATGAATAAAGTAAATGTTCTCATAGTTTCAGTTACTATGAGCCTCGATGAAAGAATGGGTAACCCCCTATCCTATGCTTTCGCCCGAAGCTGGAATAATTAATCAGATAAGGCAGGTCTCCTGGCTTTTCCATCTTTTGGACTTCCTTCCCATCAAGTATTGATCTCGACAGTGGAAATAAACGGTCCAAAAGCTCTTTTTGGAACTACAGTTGCGGGGACAGCTCTCGAATTTCTATTAACACGTAAATCACGAGATTCCCTTTTAATTTGCTTTCTACAGTCAATAGAAAACAAAACCATTATCCGAACTCAAAAGTAAAAACTTCTAGTTTTGAGGAATGCAAAAACTGGTATTTATTTTTCTTGTTGTCACAGCAGGGTGTTTTCCAACAACAGACTCTGAAGAAAGGTCTTCTGAGAGAGCTGGATCCATCAAATATGCGAAATCATTCCATTTTGAGTCCGTAAACGAAAAAGAATACTTAGTTATTGATCAACCCTGGCCAAATGCAACAACCCCAATAAAGTATGACCTTTCCACTCTCCCTGAAACGTTTGTTTGTACTTCAACTTCTCACCTTCCATTTTTTGAATTGCTACAATCCGAAGACCAAGTCATCGGATTCCCCAATATCAGGTACATAAGTTCAAAAGTATTTACTGAACGAGCAGAAAAAGGATTCATTACTGATCTGGGACCTGATGATCACATGAATATGGAATTACTCATGGGAATCAACCCGGATGCGGTGATAGCATTTGATATGAGCGGCGAATCTAATGCGCTGGATAAGATTGTCGAAGCTGGTATTCCGGTTTATTATAATTCGGACTTTCTTGAAGAAACCCCGTTAGGACGAGCAGAATGGATCAAATTTTTTGGAGCATTACTTGATAAACGAGAAATGGCAGACTCTATTTTTAATAAAATCGAAAATGACTATGTCTTTTTAAGGGATAAACTTTCAACAATCCAAGAAAGACCAACAATACTTAGCGGAGTTGTTTATGGAGACACCTGGTTCTTACCTGGCGGTAATAATTGGGCTGCAACGTTTTATAAAGATGCTGGAGGTGACTATTTATGGAAAGCGGATACTACCTCAGGGTGGTTGGAATTAAGTTTCGAATCTGTTTATGAAAAGGGAGTAAATGCCGAATTCTGGATTGGAACATCAACCATCAATACCAAAGAGGAATTATTAGGACAAGACGAAAGATATAGCGCGTTCGAGCCATTTGTTGAGGACAATGTTTTCAATTATAACAAAATCATTGGACCTAATGGTGGCTATGATTTCTTTGAGTCAGGTTATGCAAGACCAGATTTAGTTCTTTCTGACCTTATTAAGATTCTACACCCTGAATTTCTGCCTGCTTATGAAATGGTCTATTTTCAAAAATTGCCATGATAACGTCTCATATTGAAGCTTCAACAAAAAAATGGAGAAAGATCTTCATTGTATTGCTGGCCTTGCTATTATTGGGCTTTTTATCAAGTTTGGCATTAGGATCAGTAGAGATACCCATAAGCTTTATAATAAACTATTTTCTGGGAAATTCCGACCATCAAGTTTGGATAAATATCATCGAGAACTTTAGAATACCGAAGGCTTTGACAGCCATCCTTGCCGGAAGTGCCCTAGCCGTAAGTGGACTTCAAATGCAAACACTTTTTCGTAATCCAATGGCAGGGCCATTTATACTTGGGATAAGTTCGGGTGCAGGTTTAGGAGTTGCATTGGTCATCTTTCTTGGGATTTGGATAGGTGGTTTCCTAGAGCTATCCGGTTTCGCAAGAAGCTGGCTTTTGGTTGTAGCCTCAGCTTTAGGATCCTTTTTGGTCTTGCTAGTTGTATTGAGTGCCTCATTTCGGATAAGATCAAGCATTTCATTGCTAATAATCGGCCTTATGTTTGGCTCTGCGGTAAGTGCCCTTGTAAGCATTTTACAATTTTTCAGTCAAGCTGAAAACATTCAAGCCTACGTCATTTGGTCTTTCGGAAGTTTGGGTAGTCTGTCCTGGGCTGAGTTAAGCATCATGACTCCAATTATTTTATTTGCTCTGATTTTTTCAATAGTGCTCTCTAAACCACTTAACTTATTGCTGCTAGGAGAAGATTATGCAGAATCTACCGGAATCAACCTTAAGCGGACGAGAACACTAATCGTGATTAATACAAGTTTATTGGCAGGAACAGTTACTGCTTTCTGTGGACCATTGGCCTTTATTGGACTTGCCATTCCGCACATTACCCGGATGATTTTTAATACAGGAAACCATCTATTACTCACTCCTCTGGTGATGCTATTTGGTGGTATTTTTTTATTGATCTTAGATATTATCGCTCAGCTACCTGGAATGGAAGCTACATTACCGATAAATGCTGTCACTTCTCTTTTTGGTGCTCCTTTTGTGATTTGGCTGGTGATAAAAAAAGCCAACTTAAACTATTCATTCAGGTGAGTATGCTAGAAATAAAGGATTTAAGCATAGGTTACGGAAAGAAAGTCCTCGCAAAAAATATTTCAGTCCATTTAGAAAATGGAGTGCTCGTAGGACTTATCGGACAAAATGGTGTTGGTAAATCAACACTTATTCGTACCATATGTGGACTTCAGCCTAAACTTTCGGGAGAAATTTTATTTTTCGGTGAGCCAATTGACTCTTTCACCCCAAAATCAATCGCTAAAAAGGTAAGTATTGTGCTTACCACCAAACCTGATACCATGAATCTTTCAGTCATTGAATTGATAGCATTGGGAAGGTATCCGTACTCAGGATGGTTAGGTACGCTTGCAAATGAAGACAAGCAAAAAATAGAAGAAGCCATCACGCAAATGGAGATAAATTATATCGCTACTAAGAAACTCTTTGAATTGAGTGATGGTCAGTTGCAAAAAGCAATGATAGCCAGAGCGTTGGCTCAGGATACTGACTTAATCATTCTAGACGAACCTACTTCTCATCTTGATTTAAGGAATAAAATAGAAGTACTAAGTCTCCTTTCCAGTATTGCAAAAACTGGTAAAAGCATCCTTATTTCCACACATGAGGTGGATCATGCAGCAAAAGTCTGCAAGACTTTTTGGTGTATGGATTTTGGTGCAGATCTCCTTACAGGCAATCCAAAGAAACTGATTGAGCAGGGCCAAGTACAGAAATTTTTACATGTAGATAAAGACATCTTAAAATAAATAAGGGGCCCTTGGAGGACCCCTTTATGGATGGGATAATCGTAACCTAACCTAACCGAAAAAATACGTGCCTTTGCACGTATTACCCACCCAATTCACCTAATCACCAATTGATTATACGTAAATAACATGATAAGGGTCGATAAGGTTTTGCAGTTTTATTGTCAAGGTGTTGACAAAAGGAATCGAATATGATTATCTTCAATTCAATAGAATTACAATCAACCTAATTTGGCATCCTAACTCTTATTCATGCAACACATAGTCATTATTGGTAATGGTATTGCCGGTATTACAGCAGCAAGAAATATTCGAAAATTATCCGATCACCGTATCACAGTTATCTCTGGTGAAACCGATCATTTTTTTTCCAGAACCGCTCTTATGTACATATACATGGGACATATGGAGTATCGTCATACCAAACCTTATGAAGACTGGTTTTGGGAAAAAAATAAGATTGAGTTAATACGGGCATGGGTTTCTTCTATTGATTTCTCCAACAAGAAACTATCATTTAATGACGGGGGTGAGCTGGATTATGATCAATTGATTTTAGCGACCGGAAGCCAATCCAATAAATTTGGTTGGCCAGGCCAGGATCTAAAAGGTGTACAAGGACTCTACTCCTATCAAGACCTTGAGTTAATGGAGGAAAATACCGAGAATGTTGATAGAGCTGTTATTCTTGGTGGTGGTTTGATCGGAGTGGAAATGGCAGAAATGCTACATTCTCGAAATATTCCTGTCACTTACCTGATCAGAGAGGATCATTTTTGGAGTGGTGTACTGCCCCCGGAAGAAGCCACATTAATCGATCGGCACCTTCATGAAAATCACATTGATCTAAGAGCAAGAACTGAACTGGAAGAAATCATTGACGATGGAAAAGGTCGGGTTAAATCCATCAAAACAAAAAATGGAGAAGTTATTGAATGCCAGTTTGTTGGGCTGACGGTAGGTGTCCACCCTAATATTGATTTAGTGAAAGAATCGCCAGTGGAAACCGACAGAGGAATTCTAGTAGACGAATATTTACATACCAACGTAACAGATGTTTATGCTATCGGAGACTGTGCACAATTGAAGACTCCTCCATCGCATAGACGACCTATTGAAGCCGTATGGTATGCAGGAAGAATGATGGGTGAGACGGTTGCTCAGACGATTACCGGAACACAAACCAAGTATCAACCGGGTATTTGGTTTAATTCAGCCAAATTCTTCGATATCGAATATCAAACATACGGTACGGTATTAAATCATCTTAAAGATGATGAATCTCACTTCTATTGGGAATGCGGTGACCATAAGAAGTGTATCAAGATCATTTTTGATAAGCAAAGCTTCAAAGTGACAGGGGTTAATCTATTTGGCATTAGAAATCGACATGAAGTTTGGAATAGATGGCTGGAGGAAGGTAAAACACTGGATTATGTGATCGAAAACTTAGAGACCGCAAACTTCGACCCAGAATTCTTTAAACGTTATGAAGGCGATATTCAATCACAATTCAACCAGCAGTTTCCCAACAAAACAATCTCAATTCGAAAAAAAGGATTTTTAGAAAAACTATTTGCATAAGCATGAAAGCCATCAGACTAACAGGACTTGTATTATTTCTTACTTCACTAGGTCTATTCTTTGCCACCTTCTTCCTTGGAAGCTATACCCTGACCCATCAGGTTTTTTCTTCCATTGTGAAGACTGAACATCAGGAAACGCTTAGAGAGGCATATGATTTTGATAAATCATATGCTTCGAGCATAGCATTTGTTAATCACTTAAAACAAGGTATTGATGAGATAAACATAAGAGCCAGAGCAGAACAGCGATGGAATGATATTATTTACGATGATTATGCCAGTGCTTTGACAAGAGCCTCTGCTCAAGGATTTGTCGCTGAAAATGAGCTACTCCTTTTTATACTCATCTATGTTGTTGGGACCATAGGAGCCTTAATGTTCATACTGCCTAATGTAAAACTCGCAGGTCCTCCGGGTATCAAACACAACCACATTTTTCATAATGCCTTAAATAATCGTGGATGGGTTGGAATTCTAGCTGGTACGCTACTCGTCGTTTTTTACATTCTGTTATATTTCTTTCCGGCATACATTACTAATTGGATCATCATTGTTGACCCACTACAAAAATTACTGAATCCATCAGCTAGTTCTAGTCAATGGTTTCTATATGGCTTCCTATACACATTTGCTGTTGTGGTAATGGGTATTCGAATGTTGGTGAAATATCGACACAGTAAATACCAGATATTTCGAACGATCTCTGTCATGTTCTTTCAGCTGGCATTTGCTTTTGTCATACCTGAAATTCTTGTTCGATTAAATCAGCCTTATTTCGATTTCAAGAACATGTGGCCTTTGGACTATGACTTCTTTGATGCGTGGCATATCAATATGCTAACCCAATCCGGTGGTTTAGGTGTTTTCATGTTTGTATGGGGTATTACTTTGTTTGCGGTAGGGGTCCCTGTTTTCGTTTATTTTTTTGGAAAAAGATGGTATTGCTCTTGGGTATGCGGATGTGGCGGTCTCGCAGAAACTGCTGGTGACCCATTCCGACAGCTTTCTGATAAATCAACCGAAGCCTGGCAAATTGAACGGTTCCTAATTCATGGAGTTCTCTTTTTTGGGGTAGTCATGACCATCCTTGTCATTTATAACTTCTTTGGTGGTGATTTCTACTTTGCTATTAACAAATGGAGTGTACTTGGTTTTGTAGCAGTCATAGGTATAGTGTTGTACTTTCTACATAGACGCAAATACCCTGCTATGACAGGAAATAAAGTGAGGAATGTTGTTGCTGGTATTGTTGGGTTCCTTGCAATTGGAATCGTTTTTAGTGAAGTATCTGTATTTGCCAAATACATGCCCGTCGATGGAAACAACTTTAGTTTTTCAAGTGGTAACATTCGAACGGTGTATGGTTTTATGATCGGCTCTATGTTCTCCGGAGTGATCGGTACAGGCTTTTATCCTTTTATGGGAAATCGGGTTTGGTGCAGATTTGGATGTCCCCTTGCCGCCTACCTTGGATTAGTGCAGCGCTTCAAATCAAAATTTAGAATCACCACTAACGGAGGTCAATGCATCTCCTGCGGTAATTGCTCTACCTATTGCGAGATGGGGATCGATGTGAGAGCCTATGCACAAAGAGGACAGAATATCATCCGCTCGTCTTGTGTGGGATGTGGTGTTTGCTCTGCGGTTTGTCCGCGAGGCGTTCTTAACCTCGAAAATAGAGATGAAGAAGGACGATTTAACCAACCTATTTTACTAGGTAACGATAGTATAGCGGTAGCTAAGTAAAAAGGTATGAAGTACGCGAAGCTTTTTAATCTTCTGTTTCTCATCGGATGTATTCAAACAGATTTTGAAGATCCATTTCCTCCTACATTCCGAATTGAAAACGGAATATCTCAGATCGAATTTCGTGTGTCTGGTTTATATCCATTAGATGCTGTTTATACAGATGATACCGGAGAGCCAGCAGATGTTCCTATTATATGGAAGAGCTCCGATGAATCCAACATCTCTTTCCAGGAAAATATTGCGCATGTACATGATGAAGGATTAGTAATCATTACCGCAAGTGCCAATGGACTGGAAGATTCTCGGGCAATTGAAACACTCCCTTCAAGAGAGCAAATTCAAATCACCTCTTTTGCTTCCGTACTTCAAATTGGGACGACTAGCAACTTTAGTTTCACTTATATTGATCCTGATGGAAACACGCTATCAGAAGTAAACCCCATATGGAATTCCAGTAATACGCAGGTTGCTACAATAAATGCTAGTGGAACAGTAAGTGCTGTAGCAGAAGGGTCTACAGAGATATCTGTTGCTTTTGGTAATGTCTTAGATATTGTCACCTTGGAGGTCACGACGGATCCAATTCTAGTTGATCCGGAAATCAAAATTACCTCGTTCGCCATGTTTCTTGATGTTGGGGAAGAATTTCAGTTTGAGGCGGAATATTTTGATGAAATGGGACAAGTGGATGCTGATGCAATGATATCCTGGAGTTCAAGCAATGAAACGATACTTTCTATCACGAATCAAGGGTTAGCTACTGGGATTGCTAGTGGATCTGTTACAGTTGAGGCGTCCTTTGATGGCATTCGCTCATCTGTTGAAGTGAATGTTCAAGGCGAGGTTACAGAAAGGTCTGGTTCTTTGATGGGTACTGGGTACGATATCTCTGGTAATTTCTCGTTAGCAGAAAATGAAAATGGTGATTTAATTCTCACCGTAACAAATTATACACCTGATGCACCTGGGCCATATTTCTATTTTACCAACCAGAATAACAATGTCGCTAACGGTCTCGAACTGGGTGATGCGGATGAAGCAGGGAGTTATGAGATTAACATCTCTGAATTAGATGAATCAGTTGAATTAAGTACCTACAATGTCTTGATGGTATGGTGTAAGCCATTCAATGTTCGACTAGGGTATGGTGAATTTGAGGATTAGTTAAGATGAAAAAGAACGTACTAATAATTCTACTTTTATCGATTTCCATTGGTGTTTTCGCAGGAGGAGGCTGGACTAAGAAAAAAGGTAAAGGCTATTTGAAGCTTAGTCAGTATGCCATTATTGCGGATCAATACTTTAATCCCGAAGGTAATTTGATTGGTGTCAATCCAAGAATTTCTTTTTTTAATACCGCACTTTATGGAGAATATGGATTGACAGACAGGATTACTACTGAGGTCTATTTCCCATTCTTTTCGCGTTCCATTTTAAATTCTCTTCAAAAGAGAAATGGTGAATTTGTGGAAGGTGATGAGATCTCCTCTCTGGGAGATACAAATATTGGTTTCAAGTATGGAGTTTTTCAGAAAGGACCCACTGTTTTCAGTGCCAGTATTACGCTTGGCCTTCCTTTAGGAGATGCATCAGGTGGTGAGACTTGAACTCTACAAACAGGTGATGGAGAATTTAACCAATTACTTACATTAGATGTTGGTCATTCATTTTATCCAGCTCCCTTTTACGCCAATGCTTCAGTTGGTTTCAATCATCGGACAAAAGGCTTTTCTGATGAGTTCCGCTTTTCAGTAGAAGCAGGGTTGACTTTAAAGAAATTCATCTTGATTGGAAGATTGATTGGTGTAGAATCACTCATGAACGGAGATACGGGAGCTAATGCAAATCAAGGGGTCTTCGGAAACAATATAGAATACTTGAGTTTTATGCCAGAAGTGGTGTATAAAATCAAGGAGCACTTTGGTGTGACCGCTGCTGTAGGCACGGCCTTCTCTGGACGTCAGGTCTTGGCTAATCCATCCTATGAAGTTGGATTGTTCTTGGAGATTTAATTCTTTACATCTGCTTAATTCAAGGGTAATGCTGGTACAATACCTTTGGAAATATGAAATTCAACCTTGATAACCTTTACTTACCTAACTTTCTTGTGATCCTTGTTTTTGCCTGTACAAAACAACCAGAATATCCGCCACTAGTAGAAGAGACAGCTCATCTCAGAGATAGTACAATGGCACCCTTTTATCACGGTGTTGCCTCTGGTGATCCATTGTATGACAGAGTGATTATCTGGACCCGGGTAACACCCGCAGACTCCATGCCCTCCATAAATGTGGTTTGGGAAATTTCTGACGATAAAAATTTTAAAAGTATTCTTAAAAATGGAGAGGTTAACACAGATCCTTCCAAAGACTACACGGTAAAGGTCGATGTGAATCAATTGAATGAAGGAACCAGCTACTACTACAGATTTCATGCCTTGGGTAAAACTTCAATCATTGGTAAAACCAAAACTGCTGCTAAGGTTGCCCAAAGAATAAACTTTGGCGTAGTTAGTTGTAGTAACTACGAATGGGGATATTTTAATGCTTACGGGGCACTCGCGGAAGAAGAACTTGATGCAATCATTCACCTAGGCGATTATATCTATGAATATGCTCCAGGAGGTTACGGTGATACTACCCTGGGTCGTGCCCCCATTCCAAATAAGGAGATCGTCACATTACAGGACTATCGTACGCGATATTCGCAGTATCGATTGGATAAAGACCTAATAGCAGCTCATGCCAATCATCCATTTATTAATATTTGGGATGACCATGAAGTAGCCAACAATTCCTATAAAGAAGGAGCACAAAATCATCAGGAAGGAGAAGGAAGTTACGAAGAAAGAAAACGTGTAGCTCGTCAGGTTTATTATGAATGGATACCAATTAGGGAAGGGGAAAAGCATTACAGAAAGTTCAATTTTGGAGAATTAGCTGACTTAATCATGCTGGATGAACGATTGGAAGGAAGGACGATGCAAGCTGATAGTTTACAAGACCCAAGCTTGATGGATTCCTCAAGAACAATGTTAGGAATGGAACAAAGAGATTGGTTTACAGAGCAGTTGACTACCTCTAAAGCACAATGGAAAGTAATTGGAAATCAAGTGATCTATTCCTATTTAAATTGGGGACATCCAACCTTTAATATTAATCTGGACTCATGGGATGGATATCCAATTGAACAGCAAATCATCGCAAACACGATCAAAAAAGATTCTATTGATAATGTCGTTTTCATAACTGGAGATACACATACCGCATGGACATTCGAAGCGACCAACAACCCGTTCGATGATTATGATCAGGATACAGGAGAAGGTGCTTTCGCTGTTGAATTCGGAACTACCTCTATTAACTCAGCCAACTCCAACGAAAGATTCCCGGATAGTCTGGTTCGGCTTCATGAGATGAAGATTGTCAATTCTGAAATCAATCCGCACCTCAAGTTTGCAAACATGAGAGATCATGGGTACCTGGTGCTGGAATTAACGCCAGAAAAAGTCACTGCTAGCTATAAATTCATGGAGACCATCAAAGAATTTGGCAACTACGGATTTAAGGAAATGAATACCTTTTTTGTGAATGCCGGAGAAGTTAAGCTTCGTCAATAAATAAATCAATGAAGCAACTTCTAAGCTGATCAATGCATCTGCATTACATGGGAAGTTTTTTAGATACTAAGGTCGACGTTAAAATTAAGCTTGCATTTTTTTGGGCATCGGTCATGTTTTTCTACCTCTATGGGGATTATTTTGAACTGTATGCACCAGGTAAAGTTCAAGGTCTAGTTGATGGAAATAATCTTCTGAATAGTCCTGCCAGATTATTATTTGCTTCCATTCTCCTATCCATACCCGCTTTAATGATCCCACTTACCATGATACTTAGACCTCAGGCAAGCAGGTTTCTAAATATCCTATTTGGATCATTGTTCACCTTGCTTATGCTATTCATTGGTATCAATTCTTTAAGCCCATGGTACAGTTTCTACGTGCTCTACGCATTTATAGAAAGCCTTCTCACCGCATTGATCGTCTTTTACGCTTGGAAATGGCCCAGAACCTTTTAAATGGAAAAATGTAGCTGATGTCTCATGACTAACATAATAGCATGAGCGATAAATATACCTTTGCGCTCTTATCGATTGAGACGCATTGAAAAAACCAGATATACGAGTCATCATTCCCGCATTCAATGAACAAAATGCAGTAGGTCTGGTAATAGATGAAATACCCAAAGACCTGGTATCCGAAATAATAGTTGTTGATAATGGCTCAACTGATGACACCTTCCAGCAGGCAAAATTCCGAAATGCGACAGTACTTCAGGAGCCAAGTAGAGGTTATGGAAACGCCTGCTTAAAAGGAATGGGCCATATGGCTAATGCCACATCGCAACCCGATATTGTGGTGTTTTTAGACGGAGACCACTCCGACTATCCGGCACAAATGAGTGCACTGGTAAAGCCTATTCTAGATGATGAAGTCGATCTGGTCATTGGATCCCGATCCTTGGGACTAAAGGAGAAAGGCAGTATGACTCCACAGCAGGTATTTGGAAATTGGCTAGCCACTAAACTTATAAAATTGTTTTACGGTGTAAAATTCACAGATCTAGGTCCATTTAGAGCAATCCGTTACGAAAGCTTGCTGACAATTGATATGCAGGATAGAACATATGGTTGGACAGTAGAGATGCAATTAAAGGCAGCTAAACTAAATTTGCGGACAAGAGATGTCCCAGTGGATTATAGAAAGCGAATTGGTATTTCAAAAGTGAGCGGAACAGTAAAGGGCACTATCGGTGCTGGATATAAAATCATTTACACCATATTTAAATATTTGTAAGCTGTGGAGTGGATAGTTATTGGTTTGTATGCAATGACATTGGGTACCATTTGTCTTTTCAGCCTAGCTCAATTTAATCTCTCCTGGCATTACCTTAAATCCAAGAAGAAGTTAAGTACAGAGGATGCAGCATTAACAGTATTCCCGGATGTAACAGTACAACTTCCAGTTTACAACGAGAGATATGTCGTTGAGCGATTGATCGATTCGGTATGCAAACTGGATTATCCATTGGATAAATTGGAAATTCAGATCCTGGATGACTCTTCTGACGAAACCATAGAAATCATTGCTCAAAAGGTTAAGTATTATCAGAAACTTGGCATTAATATTCAACAGATAAGAAGACCTGATCGAGTTGGGTTTAAAGCCGGGGCTCTCCAATACGGAATGGAAATAGCTTCAGGAGAATACATCGCTATTTTTGATGCCGACTTTGTTCCCCACCCGGATTTTTTACTTCGAACCCTGCCAAAATTCAACCATGAAAAAATTGGAATGATTCAAACCAAATGGAGTCATCTGAATAAGGATTATGGTTTGCTTACAAAAATTCAAGCCTTCTGGCTTGATGCCCATTTTACCGTGGAACAAAAAGGACGAGAGCAAGCTGGAAGCTTTATTAATTTTAATGGGACAGCGGGTATCTGGAAAAAAGAATGTATTCAAGATGCTGGTGGCTGGCAGCACGACACACTAACAGAAGACCTGGACCTTTCCTATCGCGCACAGCTTAAAGGATGGAAATTCGTCTACAGAGAAGAAATTGAATCTCCAGCCGAACTTCCGATCGTCATTCCAGCGATCAAATCACAGCAATACCGATGGAATAAAGGGGCTGCGGAGACAGCTAGAAAAACGATAGGTAATGTGTTAAGATCATCCATCGGTTGGAAGCACAAAGTAAGAGCAGTTTTTCATCTACTCAATAGCTCTGTATTCCTATTGCTACTAATCGCTGCTATTTTGTCTATTCCGATGCTCTACATCAAGGAGTTCAATCCAGGTTTAGGACTAATCTTCGATTTGGGGAGCATTTTTGTGGTAGGATTTTTAGCCATGGGCTTTTTCTATTGGGTGTCTGCCAGAGCAACACACCCAGAATATACCTTTCGGTATTTTATCACCAACTTCCCAATATTTCTTGCGTTCTCGATGGGCATGGCATTACATAATTCCATTGCTGTTGTTGAAGGATATTTGGGTGTCAAAACTCCATTTGTTCGAACGCCGAAGTTTAATGTGAAGAATAAAAAGGACAGCTGGAAAGGAAACTTATACATAAAAAATGCGCTAAGTCCGGTCACTTTGTTTGAAGGTATTCTCGCAGTTTATTTTGCCTACGGTATTTTTTCTGGTTTTAAGCTTGAAGACTATGGTTTGATGCTATTCCACCTTATGATGGCCATTGGATTTGCCTATGTTTTCATGCTCTCAATAATACCCATGAAGAATGCGTGAGAAAAACCAAATTGGTTTTTATTCATTTGCACTCATTTATCTTTTTGCGAGCTTTTGTATTGGAAGCTGGATTGATCGAAATCAATCTTTTGTTCTCTTATTCATTTTCAGTTCATTCTTTGTTGCCTATTTGTTTGTTCTTCAAGAAAGAAAATCAGAAAATCAACTATTCGCATTCGGCATATTAGCTAGACTTTTATTATTCTCATCAATGCCTTCTCTGTCCGACGATGTATATCGTTTTATCTGGGATGGTATTTTGCTTAAGAACGGTATTCACCCTTTTGCTGAATTGCCAGACTATTATTTGACTCAGGAGGTTCCGGGTCTTGATAAAGAATTATTTGAAAAACTTAATTCACCCAGCTACTTCACCATTTATCCGCCTCTGTATCAGGCGATTTTTTGGATAAGCGTAAATTTTGGTTCTAGTTGGTTGGTCAACACAAATGTTATAAGAGTTGTCTTATTAAGTGCTGATATTGGTTCATTTATTCTGCTACAAAAAATCCTGGTTCATTACCAAAAAGACAAACATCTGGCATTTTGGTATTTTCTTAACCCCTTAGTTGTTCTAGAACTGACTGGCAACTTACATTTCGAAGGTGTAGTCGTCTTTTTTTTACTATTAGGACTTTATGCTTTGATTCTACGAAAGGATTGGATTTCAGCAACCGGATTTGGATTGGCCATAGGAACAAAACTCCTCCCATTTATTTATCTGCCGATACTTTTTTTTCAGGGTTTGAAATCAAAAAAATGGTGGATTGCCATTGCTGCAGGCCTTATTGGTCTAGCCACGCTGTTACCTATGTTTGATCAGGTATTTATCAATGGTATGACATCAAGTCTGGATCTATACTTCCGGAAGTTTGAGTTTAATGCCAGTATCTATTTCATAGCAAGAGAGATCGGATATTGGATTTATGGGTATAACAATATTGCAAAGATTGGCCCTCTTCTATCAATGTTTTCTTTGATGGGTATTCTAGCGATCTCTATTTACGGATCAATACAGAAATGGAGGCTACCAAAAGTATTCCTTGCAGTCCTGACGATGTACTTACTCTTTGGTACCATTATTCACCCTTGGTATATCATTCCATTAATTGCTTTTGGACTATTGACAGAAATGAGATTTCCAATATTCTGGTCATTTATGATATTCCTGACCTATATGGGTTATACAGATTCCGGATTTGAACTACCAATGTGGATTGTTGTTTTAGAATACGTATTAGTACTTATTTTCGCCATTATTGAGCTTAGGAGAAAAACCAGCAAATGAAAAAATACCTTCATCCCATCATCCTTCTTTTTGTTTCTACCATCACTTCATGCGGACAGAAAACCTTTGATGAAAAGATGCAAAGCTTATATAAGAACACGGTGCCATTGATTAAATCTGATGAATTAAAGTCCAGATTAGGAAATGTATACATCTTAGATACCCGTGCTCCCGAAGAGTATGAGGTAAGTCATATATCAGGATCCCGTATGGTTGATTATGATGAATTCAAACTCACTGAAGTCAGAGACATTCCAAAAGATGCAGAGGTCATTGTGTATTGTTCAGTAGGCTATCGAAGTGAAAGAATCGGTGAAAAGCTAAAGAAAGCTGGATATGAAGATGTAAAAAATTTGTATGGCGGAATATTTGATTGGAAAAATCAAGGTTTTGAGGTCGTGAATTCAAACAATCAGCCCACAGATAGTGTACATACCTATAGCAAATCCTGGGGCAAGTGGCTCTACAAGGGAACCAAGGTCAATTAATATATAAATCACACAAGAGATATGTCTGATAGTCTTTTAATGATTTTCGTGAAGAATCTAATACCAGGAATGGTAAAAACCAGGCTGGCAAACGATATTGGAATCGATAAAGCATTGGATGTTTACCAGGAGTTGGTTCATCATACGCATAAGATCACCAAAAAAATCGAAGTAGATAAGGCAGTCTATTATTCCGAATATGTTGAGGTTGAAGATATCTGGAATGATGAGCATTTTTCTCATAAAGTACAGAAAGGAAATTCATTGGGTGAGAAAATGTCAATCGCATTCGACGAGGCTTTCGACTCCTATAAAAAAGTCATAATTATTGGAAGTGACTGTTACGATCTCAGTTCAAAGATTATCAAGGCTGCATTTGAAATGCTGGAAGAATATGACTTAGTTGTGGGTCCGGCCACTGACGGTGGATATTATTTGCTGGGAATGAATGAGTTTTTTCCTCAGTTATTTGAAAATAAAGAATACAGCACAGATCAAGTATTGAATGATCTTTTAGAAGAAGCAGAAGAGTTGGAACTTAAGGTCTATCAGCTTCCAGTTCTGAACGATGTAGACACATTTGATGACTTGAAGGCTACAAATATTGAGTGGGAAAAACTTGGAGAAGAAGAGTTCGGTGAAGAGAAGGACATGTATTAAAATACTGACCTACTCCTAATACAAAACCATTGATACCCGTTTCCTGCAGGTTGAATCCATAATCTATTCGTAATATGGCATTGTAAATTTTCTTGTGAATAAACCTTAAGCCCCCTCCAGCAAAAAGGACAAAATTGTTAGAATCAGTAAAACCACTGAAGTTTCCCCCTGGATTTCTCCAGGACCCTGTATCTGAAAATAAAATACCCTGAATAGCAATTCTATCTTTTTCTAGTAGAGAATACCTGTATTCGGCATTTAGAATAATTGCCCCGGTGCCCCGGTCAACACGATTCCCAACGCCTCGTATGTTCAGGTAGCTATCAAGAACAAATGGTGCAAATGGACTCTCTTGATTGCTACTTAAACCTCGATTATGCATTAGGATTTAATAATTAGTCCAAAAAGTTTGATTC
>CAYWOQ010000014.1:55769-60237 GCA_964459925.1 uncultured Roseivirgaceae bacterium | reverse complement strand
AAAGACCCATCAATAATTTGAAAGTAGCTTTGACTTAACTAGCACAACGGGTTATGGTAATGTACCTCCTACGTACTTTTGCGCGGTGAGTTGGAAAAACATTCAAGTATATATCGCACTTACTTCAGTTAGTCTTTTGTATGGGATCAATTATAGTATACTTAAGATCGTAATCCCTGAATACGTTGGAGCATTTGGTTTGATTGTTTATCGAATTGTGATCTCTGCCAGCATCTTCTGGTTGATCTTTCTTTTCAGCTTTGAGAGAGTGGACTGGAAAGCGGATGGCATCAGGTTACTTCTTTCTTCTCTTGCAGGTGCAGCAATTAACATGCTTTTATTCTATAAAGGCATGAGTCTCACGTCTGCAGTTAACGGCTCAATTATTATGACACTTACTCCGGTCCTTGTGCTTGTATGGGCATCCGTTCTGATCAAAGAGCGAATAACGAAATTCAAGGTTATTGGAATTGTCATAGCCATGATTGGTGCTGTTATCATTTTCTACTCTCCAGGGATGGAATTACCTGGTGATTGGCGAGGTGATATGCTAATACTTTTCAATGGCACTAGTTATGCATGCTATCTCGTCATTGTGAAACCACTCATGAAGAAGTATAAGCCGATTACAGTGGTTACATGGGTTTTTACCCTGGCTATTCCTTTTGTCCTTCCTTTTGGGTATTCTGAAGCGATGGAAGTCAACATATTAAACCTTCCTAATAACGTATTATTATCTATCAGCTATACCATTCTTTTGGTTACTGTTCTGGTTTATTTTCTGAATATCTGGACCCTGATCCAAGTAGACTCATCAGTTGTAGGAGCATTCATTTATCTCCAACCCGTTTTCGCTATTCTAACAGCTATTCTATTTTTTGGCGAGGTTTTTCTTGTGAAACATCTAGTTGCCGCACTTTTCGTATTCACCGGGGTGTGGCTGGTTACTAAGAAAGCTGCTTAAGTCTCTTTTCAAATTCATTCAGCAAGGTATCATCAAAATCCAAGTGGGTTACAAAACGAATTAACCCTTTACCAAAAGGCACACCCAGTATTCCAATGTTTTGTAACCTCCCAAGAAAATCTTTTTCATCTACATCTTCTATCAATTGTGCGATAACAATATTGGTTTCAATTGGATATAGACGTTCTACCAAGGGATGAGATTCGAGTACTTTACCGACGATAATTGCTCGCTCATGATCATCATTCAATCTTTCGATATGATTATTTAAGGCATAGATACAAGCTGCAGCCAAGTATCCTGCCTGTCTCATGCCTCCCCCAAATACTTTACGAACCCTGCGAGCATGGATTATTTTTTCTTTACTGCCAATCAATACTGACCCGACAGGTGCCCCAAGACCTTTAGAAAAGCAAAGTGAGATAGTATCAAAATACTTTCCATAGTTCATAGGATTTTCATCGTTCTTAACAACCGCATTAAAAAGTCTGGCCCCATCCAGATGGAGCATTAAGTTGTATTTCTTACAGAGCTTGCTTATTTCCGCTATTTCATCCAACTCATACGTACTCCCTCCGCCTTTATTCATGGTATTTTCTAATACTACAAGCTTGGTTCTTGGGAAATGTATATCATCTGGATTAAGATTTTGCTCGATCTGTTCTGCTGTAAGTCTCCCTCTATCTCCTTCAAGCAACTTAGGTGAGATCATGGAATTGTACATCATTCCTCCACCCTCGTATAAATATACATGGGAATGCTTATGGCAGATTACCTCGTCTTGAGGCTGGGTGTTTATCCGCATAGCTATTTGGTTGGTCATTGTACCTGATGGACAATACAAGGAATATTCCATCCCAAATAAATCCGCAACCTGCCTTTGTAATGCATTAACGGTTGGGTCGTCACCAAATACATCATCACCAACTTCGGCACTCATCATTGCATCTAGCATTTCTTTTGTAGGTTTTGTGATTGTATCACTCCTTAAGTCAATTGTTTCCATATGTTGTGCAGTCATTCTTCTTAGAGGGTTGAAAATAAAGTTTTGCACATAGGATCTAAAGAAAAAAGGGCAAAAAGAAAGGGAGCCCTTTGGCTCCCTTCTAAACCTAAGTAAATATGAAGAGGATTAATTACTTACTATGTCTGTTATACGATACAGGTTGTAGCCCTGTTACGATTGTTAACTTTCTTTAACTATCAATCAAGCTGATTAGTCGAAAGAATATTTACATAAACAATTAACTAGAATCATGCCAGATTTTTAAAAAACATGCAAAATCAAATTTTATATCTTACATAGGATAAAATCTAAACCAAATTTTGTTTGTTCCTCCACTATTCTTTCGTCTCGAATTGTAAGACTGTTTTAATCAATTATTTTTGCCCAAAATCCAATCTAAATGAGTGTCCTTGTAAATAAAAATTCTAAAATAATCGTTCAGGGTTTTACTGGCTCTGAAGGAACTTTTCACGCCGAACAAATGATCGAGTATGGCTCTAACGTTGTTGGAGGAGTCACCCCCGGGAAAGGTGGTCAAACACACCTTGAAAAACCTGTTTTTAATACAGTTAAGGATGCTGTCGATTCAACTGACGCGGATGTGTCTATTATTTTCGTTCCACCTGCCTTTGCTGCTGATGCAATAATGGAGGCTGCCGATGCTGGTATTAAGGTGATTGTTACCATCACAGAGGGAATTCCTGTGAAAGACATGATGCATGCAAAACCTTATGCAAAATCAAGAGGTGCTGTTTTAGTAGGACCGAATTGTCCAGGAGTAATTACACCGGAAGAAGCCAAAGTTGGCATCATGCCAGGGTTTGTTTTTAAGAAAGGAAAGGTCGGAATTGTTTCAAAATCAGGAACGCTTACCTATGAAGCAGCTGACCAAGTGGTGAAAGCAGGTTTAGGAATATCTACTGCGATTGGAATTGGCGGTGACCCGATTATTGGTACCTCTACGAAAGAAGCAGTCCAGCTATTGATGGAGGATCCAGAAACTGATGGTATTGTTATGATTGGAGAAATTGGTGGACAGTATGAAGCCGATGCTGCAAAATGGATTCAGGAAGATGTTAATAAAAAACCAGTGGTTGGTTTCATCGCAGGTCAAACTGCGCCTCCAGGAAGAAGAATGGGTCACGCAGGTGCAATTATTGGAGGAAAAGACGACACTGCAGCAGCAAAAATGAGAATCATGAGAGAATGTGGATTACATGTGGTGGACTCTCCGGCCGATATAGGAGAAGTAATGAAGAATGCTTTAGGATAGTAAAAAATCAATCATTAAAAAAATAGAAGGCCTCATAAATGGAGGCCTTTTTTATGCTATTAAAATTGTAACTAAAAAATTAGTTGGAAATATTTTGTCAATAAAAACTAAGAGTTGTGGAATTCATCATTGAGAAGGATGGAAGCCTTTCAGACGTAAAGGTGGTTAAGGGCATTGGAGCTGGTTGTGATGCCGAAGCACTTAGGATAGTCGAAAACTTTCCAAAGTGGACGCCAGGTTCTCAAAATGGAGAAATTGTACGGCAGAAAATGCTTCTTCCAATTGCCTTCAAACTGGACTAAATAAAATATTAGCTTGTTAATTGTTGCCCGCTTATGCGGGCTTTTTTATTCAAAATGATAGAGAAATATCATTGTTGCTGTGAATGCAGGTTTCTTCTCTCCTTTGATTTCTAGGAGAGCGTCTACCTCCGCTTTAGAAATACCACGAAGATTAGCAAGAGACTTTAAGGTGGCTGTTAATTTAATTTCATCATTTACCTTAACAGCCTGTCCAAATTTTAACTTATCGATCCCGTAATTAACGAGCATCTTCACGTTATGAAATTCGGTAATCTGATCCCATAGGTAGGGCATTAGAGATAGGGTGAGATACCCGTGGGCAATGGTCGTACCGAATGGGCCACTTTTAGCTTTTTCTTCATCGGTGTGAATCCACTGATAATCCAAGGTAGCATCTGCAAATTTGTTGATTTGATCCTGAGTGATCTGATGGTAATCTGATTCACCCATCACCTTTCCAAGGTATTGCTCAAAGTCAGCGTGATTATTAATGATTACTTTGCCCATTTTCTAAAATTTGCTCGCGAAGTTAGTGATACTAACTATTGAACCCAAACGCTTCAATGGTCTTCTCAAAAGCTTCTTTTATTCTATCATTCGCAAGATTTCCGATACTACCTATATGGGTATGCGCGATTTCACGATTTGGCATATAATTACCTGCATTTACTTCGTCGCCAACCTGTTTATAGGCATCACGAAATGGTATTCCACCCAGCACCAGGCGATTAACTTCCTCTACCGTAAAAAGAAGATCATATTTCGGATGATTGATCAGGTCAGCATTCACTTCCATATTCTTTGTCATAGCAATTAATATATCCAAGCAATCTTTTAGTGTTTTAAGACCCTTAATAAAACTCTCTTTTAATACTTGCAGGTCTCTGTGATAGCCAGTCGAAAGATTGGTTAGAATAGAATTG
>CAYWOQ010000014.1:0-55759 GCA_964459925.1 uncultured Roseivirgaceae bacterium | reverse complement strand
CTGATTGCATTTAGCCCTTACCAATTCAAATCCATCAGGATTATTTTTATGCGGCATGATGCTGGATCCTGTTGTAAATTTTTTATCCAAATAGAAAAAGCCATAATCAGGTCCCGCGTACATGCAAACATCCATACAGAATTTACCCAAGGTAGCCGCTACACTAGCAATAGCCATCGCTGATGATCGCTCAAGTTTGCCTCTTGTCATCTGAGCATAAATCACGTTATAATTTAGTCCACTAAAGCTCATCTCCTGAGTCGTCATTTCTCGGTTAAGTGGAAAGGATGATCCATAACCCGCTGCAGATCCCAGTGGATTTTTATCTGCGATTTCATAAGCTGCTTTTAACATGACTAAATCATCAATTAACCCTTCGGCATGAGCACCAAACCAAAGACCAAATGAAGAAGGCATAGCTACCTGCATGTGTGTGTAGCCAGGCATTAATACCTTTTTATACTCCTCACTTTTCTTCTGCAATAGTTCAAAATAGTCTTTGATCCTGTCAACAACAGCTTGGATCTCATCCTTTGCATAGAGCTTTAAAGCCACCAAAACCTGGTCATTCCTTGACCTGCCACTGTGAACCTTCTTACCAGCCTCGCCTATTTTCCTTGTCAAAAGAAGTTCTATTTGACTATGGCAATCTTCAATACCCCCTTCAATCTCAAATTTGCCATCGTAGATACTTACTAAAATCTCATCCAAAGCATTGAGTAAATCCACCTCTTCTTTCTTTGAGAGCAGATCAATAGAAGCCAACATCTTAACATGTGCCTTAGAAGCTATGACATCATATTCAGCTATTTCTAAATCAAGCACAGGATCATTCCCGATCGTGAACTTCTCGAAAAGCTGATCAATAGTTGTAGATTCTTTTTGCCAGAGTTTCATATTTCAATTATTAGTGGAGAAAAGTTCTTCCAAAAGTTGGATATATCCGTGAATACCTTCCTTAATTTCATTTAAAAAAATGTATTCGTCAGTAGTGTGTGATCGCTCAGATCTGCCAGGTCCCATCTTAAACGTAGGGAAATCCATAAGCGCCTGATCCGAACAGGTTGGGGATCCGAACTTTTTAATTCCAAGCCTGTCCGCTACTTTCGAAACTGACATATCTGGAGGTAGGTAAGAGGAATTAAGGCGAAAGGATCTGGCCTTGACTTCACTTTTTACATGTGATTGAATGATCTCAAAGACTTGTTTATTTGAATAAGCGTCAGTAGTCCTGACATCCACTACATACTCACAGGTGTCCGGGATGACATTATGCTGATAACCTGCATTGATCATCGTGACGGTCATCTTTATTGGTCCCAAATAATCTGACTCTTTCTCAAACTGAAAATTCTTGAACCATTCGATATCCTCCATTACCTCATAAATGGAATTCACACCAACATTTCTTGCCGCATGACCGGAAACACCTTTGGCTAAACCATCAATAACCAATAGTCCTTTTTCAGCAACCGCCATATTCATTTCTGTTGGTTCACCAATCATCCCAAATTCAATGGGTCTAACTTCATCAAGGATCGACTCTACACCGCTTTTTCCAGAGTTTTCTTCTTCTGCTGTAGCCGCCAATATCAAGTTATATGGCAAGTCTTTCTCTTGATAAAAATGATTGTAAGTCATAATCAATGACACTAAACTTCCTCCGGCATCATTGCTTCCGAGTCCGTACAACTTACCGTCCTCTTGAAATGCTTTGAATGGATCATTCGAATAGCCAGAATTTGGTTTTACGGTATCATGATGTGAGTTAAGCAAAATCGTTGGTTTTGATGCATCAAATGATCGATTTTGAGACCAGATGTTGTTTCCTTTTCTATTAAAAGGAATCCCCTTTTCCCTTAAGAAGTCTTCCAAGATTCGAGCGGTTCCTTCCTCTTCCCCACTCAAACTTGGTGTCTCAATTAACCTTGTTAATAATTCTAAGGCTTCCTCGTAATATTGTTCAATATAATCTGGTGTACTCATGATTCACTTCCTTTCCTTCCAATGAAACAACATTACGAATATTGACTTTTGATACACCTCTTTCAATTGCATTGAAAGCATTATCCAGTTTAGGTATCATACCACCAGAAATGATACCTTCATTTTTAAGTTCGGAATAATGCTCAGAACTAAGTTCTTTAATCAATGAATTAGAATCCCCAATATCTTTCAATACACCGGGCAACTCAAAACAGTAATTAAGCGATACCTCAAATCTGTTTGAAAGAGCCACTGCTATCTCACAGGCGATGGTGTCCGCATTGGTATTCAGCATATTACCTAGACCATCATGCGTTAAAGCACAAAAGACTGGTGTAATTCCTTCTTTAATCAGCGAGTAGATAAAGGCTGAATTCACCTCCTTGATATCACCTACCCAACCATAGTCAATTCCCTTTTCTGCTGGTCTTTTATCTGATAGTATACAATTTGCATCTGCACCTGAAAGACCCATGCAATTAACTCCATTGGTAAATAATGCAGCAACAATTTTCTTATTTACCAGCCCTGCATAAACCATTACCGTCACATCAATCATCTTATCCCCGGTAATTCTTCTTCCTTCTACCATGTTGCTTTCTATTCCAAGATCAGAGGCCATCTTCGAAGCAATTTTTCCTCCTCCATGAACTAAAACTTTTTTTTCCTCTAGCTTACTAAAAGCTGTGATAAATTCTTTCATCTTTAGCTCATCATCAATGATATCACCTCCCACCTTCACTATGGTCAGTTTCTCTTTCATTGTGACTGTAAAATTTGTCTTAGTACGGCTTGAGCAGTGCAAAGCCTATTTTCAGCTTGTGGAATAACGATTGAATGCTCACTATCCAAGGCATCATCAGAGATGACCAAATTTCTTCTGACCGGTAGACAATGCATAAGCTTTGCATTATTGGTTAGCTTCAATTTCTCACTGGTTATTATCCAATCTTTTTCTTTAGAAACTTTCCCATAATCATGATAAGATGACCAGTTTTTGACATAAACAAAATCAGCCTGTTGGAGCGCTTTCTCCTGGTCATGTTCAATAGGTGCATCTCCAACAAATTCTGGAGATAACTCCATACCTTTAGGATGGGTGACTACAAAATCATATTCCATCGCATTTGCCCACTGAGCAAATGAATTAGGAACCGCTTGTGGTAATGGTTTAATATGGGGAGCCCAGGTCATCACTACTTTAGGTTTGACTTGCTTGTTGAATTCCGCAATAGTAGTAACATCTGTAAGCGATTGAAGAGGGTGAAGAGTAGCCGATTCCATGTTGATAATGGGTACAGTTCCGAACTTGATGAAGGAATTCAAAACTTTTTCTGAATAATCCTCAGCCTTATCTATTAGTCTTGGGAAACTACGAACAGCTAATAAATCACAATAGGAACACAAAACAGGAACTGCTTCTTTGATATGTTCTACAGTAGCTCCGTCCATAATAGACCCATCCTCAAATTCCAATTGCCAGGTATCCGCATTGACATTGAGCGTAATCACTGACAACCCAAGGTTAAAAGCAGCTCTGGTCATACTCATTCTCGTTCTTAGACTGGAATTAAAGAAAACCAGCCCGATCGTTTGATTCTTTCCAAGCTCAGGGGTTTGAAATGGATCTGACTTTATGGCTAATGCCTCGCTTATCAGCTTATGAGGATCAGAAACATCTTCCAATGAAGTGAAATGCTTCATGATTCACTCTTTTTTTTCATGTTGGTGATTCGCTGAAAAGAGGTCATAATACCTTGTATCAAGGCAGAACTGAATCCTTTATGCTCCATTTCATTTAATCCCTCAATTGTACATCCCATAGGAGTTGTTACTTTATCTATTTCAACTTCAGGATGAGTTCCATTTTCAAGTACCAATGAGGCTGCTCCTTTAGCAGTTTGCATAGCAATCAATTGAGCATCTTCTGAATCAAAACCCATCTGCACGCCTCCCTGAGTCGCCGCTCTTAAATACCGCATAAAAAAAGCAATACCGCTTGCACCTAAAACTGTAGCTGCTTGCATCAAATCTTCTTCAATAACAAGTGTACGGCCTAAGGCATCAAATAAAACCTTGGTGGCCTCTAGAGCATCTTTGTTTGAGGATGATATACACGTAATGGATTCACCAATCGCTATCGCTGTGTTAGGCATGGCTCTGACTACTGGAATAGTTGAAGACAATTGATTCAACAGTTGTTGAATTGAAACCCCAGTAATAACAGAAATTAGCATTTTATCTTTTTTTAGTTCCGAATCAATCTCAGTAAGCACTGCACTAAGCTGGTTCGGTTGAACACAAAGGAGAATTATCTCCGCATCTTTAACCGCCTGTTGATTATTTGATGTTACGAGATAGCCTTGATTCTTGAACGTGGAAATATGAGAAATATCCCTTCTGGTAAGAGTGATTTGAGATGATTTTAACACCCCTTTTTCCACGATACCTTCAGCTATTGCCTTGCCAAGATTACCAGCTCCGATGATTGCAATTTTCTTATGATCCATTAGAATGCTATGGTTTTAAGTTTTAAGCCTGTTGATTCATCCAAACCAAACATTAAATTCATATTTTGGACTGCCTGACCAGACGCTCCTTTCAATAAATTATCAATTACTGAAATAATTATAGCAGTGTTGTTTATTATCCTGGGGTAAACCAGGCACTTATTTGAGTTCAAGACCATTTTGAGGTCCGGATTTTCAGCCAACGTGAATGTAAAGGGATGAGAGTCATAGTAATTTTCATATATACTAATGAGTTCCTCTTCCTCTAGATTGGTTTCAAAATGAGATGTGGTGATAATACCTCTTGTAAATGCTCCACGATATGGAACGAAGTTGATTTTGCTCTGAAAATCGGGATGAAGTGATATTAGTGTTTCGCCCACTTCATTCATATGCTGATGTTCCAATGGCTTATAGACGCTTGCACTGTTACTCCTCCAACTAAAGTGAGATGTTGGTGATAATGATTGACCCGCACCTGTAGATCCAGTGATCCCTGAAATGCTAACAGAACCAGTTACGACTCGATGATGAAAAGAAGGCAATAAGGCCAGTTGAATAGCAGTAGCGAAACAACCGGGATTTGCAATGTGATCTGCCGATTTGATCTTATCATTCTTAAGTTCCGGTAGACCATATACAAAATCGTGATCGCCGTGTAACCGGAAGTCCTGACTTAGGTCAATGATTTTCTTCTTCGATAATTCAGGATAATCATTGAGAATTTTGACTGATTCTCCATGTCCTTTACATAAAAAGTAAACATCTAATTCAGAGAGATTTATTTCTTTCTGAAACAGTAAATCTGTTGCTCCAAACAAGTCTTTATGAATCTCATAAATAAATTTTCCTGATTGACTTTCACTCTGAACTAACTTGATCTCTACCTCAGGATGATTAAGTAAAATTCGGATCAGCTCTCCGGCAGTGTACCCGGCCCCACCAATAATACCTACCTTAATCATTCTTCACACTGTTTATCAGTTTTCCTTGATTTGAAAGCATTTTCACAAAACCTTTGGCATCATCTGCCGTCCAGGCATTATTCATCTCCCCGTATTGGCCAAAAGAAGACTGCATTAAATCATATCTTGAATCTATCCCTTCAATGTAAAATCGATAAGGTGCCAGGCAAACCATCACATTTCCAGACACATATCTTTGAGAAGATTCCAAAAAAGACTCAATATCTCTCATGACCGGATCCAGGTATTGGCCTTCATGCATCAAATCTCCATACGAGGCTGCTAGTTGATCCTTTAGACGTAGTTGACTTTTAGATAAAACATGTTTTTCTAACGTGTGATGCGCCTTAATTAAAATTAGTGCAGCTGCTGCTTCAAATCCTACACGCCCTTTGATGCCAATAATCGTGTCTCCAACATGTATATCTCTTCCAATAGCATATGCGGATGCAATACTTTCAAGTTTTTGGATAACCGCAACCGGACTGTTTTCTTCACCATTAATAGCTGTAGGTTCACCTTTCCTGAACCCAATAATTACCCTTTCAGTACCCTCTTTTGTCAACTGACTAGGAAAAGCAGATTCAGGCAAGTATTGATCAGAAGTTAATGTTTCTTTACCGCCAACAGATGTTCCCCACAATCCTTGATTGATTGAATACTTTGCTTTCTCCCAATCACCACTGACTCCATGATCTTTTAAGTATTGTATCTCCTCTTCTCGAGAAAGCCGTTTATCTCTGATCGGCGTAATAATTTGCATCGCTGGACACATCGTTTGAAACACCAGATCAAAGCGTATTTGATCGTTGCCAGCACCTGTGCTTCCATTGGCAATGGCCTCTGCTCCAATTTGTTTGGCATAATTAGCAATAGCCATGGCCTGGAATACTCGCTCAGCACTTACAGAAAGTGGGTAGGTGTTGTTTTTGAGCACATTACCGTAGAGCAAATATTTAATCCCACGTTCATAGAATGGTTGAGTTTCATCTATGAACCGATAGGCCTTGACCCCTAGTCCAATTGCCTTTTTCTCTAATTCCTCTCGTTCTCTATCATCAAACCCTCCAGTATTTACTGTGACCGCATGAACTTCATATCCAAGATCTTTGGCTAAGTAAATGGCACAGTATGACGTATCTAATCCTCCACTGAATGCTAAAACTACCTTTTTCATAGAACTAATTATTTTACAGTCATTCGCTTCTTCTTTAGGCGCATGAATCGGTCATACAGTTTTGATTTCTTCATGAAATTCCATCGCTTTTTTTCTTTCATCTTTGGATCGTAGATCATCGCCGTACATAAGCAATTTGACTTATTCTTACTTTGGAGAATTTCATAATTAACACAGCTCTGACAGCCACCCCAAAATTCTTGATCCTTGGTAAGCTCTCCATAAGTTACTGGAATATATCCCAATTCGGAATTAATCTTCATTACTGGAAGCGAAGTGGTAAGACCAAATAGCTTCGCCTTTGGAAATAATTTTTGAGAATGCTCAAAAGCCTTCTTTTTTACCTTCTTGGCAATACCTTGTCCTCTAAATTCAGGTTTTATGATCAAACCGGAGTTGGCAACATAAGATTTATCGCCCCAGGATTCTATGTAACAAAAACCAGCTAATTCATTATTCACGAGAGCAATTATCGCTTTACCCTCTTTAATCTTATTTGATATGTATTGAGGCGTTCTTTTTGCAATACCTGTACCTCTTTGAAGTGCACTCACTTCTATGAGTTGGCTTATTTCTTCTGAAAATGAGGTATGTTCAACTAAAGCGGCTTGAACAACAATTTTGGACATGATTTTATGAATAAATTTTGAACAATATTAAACGTGGAGGTAGTCACCACGTAAGTGACGTGATATTATAGTACAGGCCAAGGCCTTGCCATATTTGGCCTTATAAATCTGGGTACTATGATTGTTATCGTATTCAAAATTCTAAAGAATCATGACAAAGATTTAAAATTAATCGCCAATAAACCAAATAAATTTTAAATAAAGCGACATACTGTTGTAGATTCACAAACCTTAAAAATACTGAGATGCATAAGAGACATTCATACGATTATGGAGTTATTGGCAACTGTGCCTACACTGCCCACATTGGAATGGACACCAATATTTCCTGGATGTGTTGGCCCAGGTTTGATAGTAGCTTCATTTTTGGTGGACTTCTGGATGATAAAAAAGGAGGAGAATTTTCCATTTATCCTCTAGATGGTATCAAATACTCATCTCAGTCCTACCTGGAAAATACCAACATACTGGTGACGGAAGTAAAATCGTCCGATGGAGTGTACCGGGTAATTGATTTTGCACCTCGATTTTTACAATTTGATAGATATTACAAACCTCTAATGCTCATCAGGAAAGTGGAGTTGGTCGAGGGTAACCCCAAAATTCTTGTAAAATGTAAACCGAAAGGAGAGTATGGAGAGGAAACACCGGAAGCCAGCTTTGGAAGCAATCATATCCGATACCTCGGATTAGAGTCCAATGTAAGATTAACTACAAACATTTCACTTTCTTATTTATTGCATGAAGAAAGTTTCGTGCTGAATGAAACAAAATATATGGTCTTAACCTGGGGGCCACCAATGGAAGCGGGTTTGCAAGAAACATCTGAAACATTCTTAACCAAAACAAAGGCCTATTGGAGAAACTGGGTAAAATCAGCAAGCGTCGGTAATTTTTTTCAGCGTGAAGGCATTAGGTCAGCATTAATCCTGAAAATTCATCAATACGAAGATACAGGTGCCATCATTGCAGCTTCAACCACCAGTCTTCCTGAAAGTCCGGGAAGTACCCGAAACTGGGATTACAGATTTTGTTGGATGAGAGATACTTTTTATACACTCAATGCTTTCAACAATATTGGTCATTTTGATGAACTGGAAAAGTATTTTCATTACATCCTGAATACTACGATTGAAGAAGAAAACAGGTACCAGCCACTTTATGGGATAACAGGAAAAAAAATATTAGAGGAAAAGGAGTTGCCATTAACCGGATATGAAGGTAATCAGCCCGTACGAATTGGAAACGATGCATTTACGCATATACAAAATGATGTCTACGGTCAGGTCCTTATCTCTCTTCTGCCATTGTACCAAGACAAACGAATCATTTTTCGTGAACGATTTGACGCCTCTGAATTGATTTTTCGCACCCTCAAGATGATTGAGCGAACATTCGATGAAAAAGATGCTGGATTATGGGAGTTTAGAAATCTTGCTCAGCATCATAGCTATACCTATCTTTTTCATTGGGCTGGAAGCTGTGCAGCAATCAAAATGGCAAGAGTTCTTAAGAATGAAAAGATTGGCGAGCTGGCAATCGAGCTGAAGAAAAGGTCGGAAGAGATGATTGAAAAGACCTTTGTCGCGTCCAAAAAAGGATATTCGCAAGCAGTAGGTGTAGACCGAATGGATGCAAGTACACTCCAGTTGATCATGATGAACTACCTACCTCATGATTCGGATAAAGCACGAAACCACCTTAAAGCACTGGAGGATGAGCTACATGCCGGTAAAGGTCTATTCTATAGGTACAAGCACACAGATGATTTTGGAGAGCCGGAAACTACCTTCCTCATCTGTGCCTTCTGGTACGTGGAGGCCCTTGCATGTGTTGGTAGAATTGATGATGCAATGAAATACTTTGAAAGCCTGGTTTCTTATGGAAACCACTTGGGACTGTTAAGCGAAGATGTTAAGGCTGATGATGGCAGTATGTGGGGAAATTTTCCACAAGCTTACAGCCATGTAGGTTTGCTTAACGCTGCAAGTAGAATTTCAAGAAAACTAGATCAACCAGATTTCTTAATCGATAATCGATTTTAAAAGTTTCCTGATATCCTGGTAGTCTTCCACTCGATAGTTGGCTGCTGATGATGAAGATCCTACTTTAATGGTAAAAGCCTCATCAGGCATGATTTTGAAAGTGTCCTCATCTGTACGATCATCACCACAAGCCATGAAGAAGTCATATGTATCATTTTTTAACCATTCACTTGCTGCAGACCCTTTATTTACATGAGAATTTTTAATCTCAATAACCTTGTTGCCCTCCATGATCTGAATATCTTTTTCTGATGAAATATATTTTAAATGGCTTGTTAGTTCACGCGTCCTGATTTCACCTAGTCCTGTCTCTACCTTTCGATAATGCCAAACCAAAGAATAATCTTTTTTCTCAACAAAAGACCCAGGTGTTCGATCCACGTACATCTCCAGCACATGTAAAAATTCGTCCATCCAACTCATGTCCATTTCCTGAAATTGAGCCCAGTCTTTACCATGCTTTTTATGCCAAACACCATGTTCTGCGATAATATCCAGGCGATAATCTTTAAGCCAATGACCTAATTTTTCTCGCCCTCTTCCACTAATAATTGTTATATTATTTTTAGGATCAGCTGTTAATGCAGCCAGAATTTTTTTAAGCTCCTTGTCCGGTTTGGAATGGTCCGGATTCGTGTGAAAGCCTACAAGTGTTCCATCATAATCAAGGAATATGATTCTTTTCTTAGCAGCATCATAACTTGTTTTAAGATTGGTAGCTACCTTCATATCAAAGGGCTTGGTTCTTAAGTTTTCTTGTTCCTTTTTGATAAAGGCTAATCGCTCCATGAAAAGACTCACCCATGCATGTATACTGTATCGCTTGATCGAATCCTGCATAATTTTCATGCGACGCTTCTGCTCAGCTTCCGGCATCATTAATGCTTCTTTAAGTGCGTCAATCATTTGCCTGATATCATTCGGATTGATCAAAATGGCATCTGAAAGTTCCTTAGAAGCACCTGCCATTTCACTAAGTATCAGTACTCCTTTTTGATCAAGCTTGCTTGCTATGAATTCTTTACAGACCAGATTCATTCCATCACGCATTGGGGTAACCAATGCAACATGAGCCATCCTGTAAAAGGCACTCAATGCATTTAATGGAAAGCTTCGGTAGAAGTAATGAATAGGAGTCCAGTTTAGCCTCCCAAATTGTCCGTTTATTCGTCCCACGAGCAGATCGATCTCTTCCTTTAATTGTGCATATTTTGGCACATTATCCCTCGATGGTACCACAACCATTAAAAGTGATACCTTTTCCAAGAAGCTGGGGTTTTCATTTAAAAAACATTCAAAGGCCTTTAATCGCTGTGGAATCCCCTTACTATAGTCTAAACGATCAATCGTGAGTATCAACCTGACATCTCCAAGAGAAGTCCTATATCGAACTTCTCGATCCAGGGTATCAGGCAGAGAAGCTGCAGAGGCATATTTATTGTAATCAATCCCCATTGGAAGGGCGTCAGCTAAAATCGGACGACTCCCTACATTGATTTGCCCATTAGTATTACCAATTCCAGCCAAACGATTGACACTAGACAAAAAGTGGCGCATATCGTCATAAGTATGGAAACCTAAGAAATCTGCACCCATCATTCCATTCAGTAATTCACGTCTCCAGGGAAGTAATCGGAATGATTCATAGGAAGGAAATGGTATGTGTAAAAAGAATCCTATACTGGTATTCTCTTTTATTTCACGGATCATTTTAGGAAGTAGAAGTAACTGATAATCATGAATCCAGAGTGTATCTCCATCTTCCAATTCACTCTCGATTGCCAGGGCGAACTTTTTATTTACTTTTTGGTAGGCCTTCCAAAGATTCTCATCATAAACAGTGTATTGATTAAAATAATGAAAGTTGGGCCAAAGTGTCTCATTACTAAATCCTTCATAAAAATCTTCAATTTCCTGTGCACTCAAGAAAACGGGTCGCATGTTTTCTCTTTTAAGTCTAGTGCTGATCTCTTCCTTTTCTTTTGCTTTATTCACTGCCAATCCAGGCCAGCCAACCCATATATTATCTCCTTCTTTGTAAATAGATCCTAAACCGGTAGCCAACCCACCTTCACTAGGCATGTAGACCATTTGGTTGTTTTCTTTCTTGATTTTAATGGGTAATCTGTTAGATACAATGATTGTCTTAGCCATAAACTCAAATGTTAGTAAGCAACCCCAAGATAAAAATCATTTTCTTTCATCAAGTGTAAGTACACAAAAACCAAACTTCTCTATGTATCTAGTTTACTTGTAATCAGCTACTTAGTATTAGATATTAATTTTTTATTTCTTTTCGTTTGGAGAACATCGTTAACTGCTTTTACGTTTGCAGCTTCGAATCGATAGGGATCGATTTATTGAGAAGTGCTGAGAGACAGGCTCTATGATGCACTAGCAACCCCCTCCAAAAGGAAGGTGCTAATTCCTGATAAATAAATTGATAATTAAAACAAGTAATGCATTTTGAAAAAACTCACGCTAAGTGAACCGTTTGCTTTAGAAAACGGTGAAAAATTCATCCACCTTCAAATCGGGTATCACACGTTTGGATCATTAAATAAAGAAAAATCCAATGTGGTTTGGATTTTTCATGCACTCACCGGGAATAGCGACCCAACAGAATGGTGGCCCGAATTGGTTGGTGAGGGGAAATACTTTGATCCAAATAAGTATTTTATTGTCTGTGCCAACATGCTTGGATCATGCTACGGAAGTACGGAATCAACAGATTTCGACTTTCCACTTATCACCATTCGAGATCAGGTAAATGCGTTCAAATTTTTACAAAAACATCTCAACATCAACAAGATTCAAATTGGAATTGGTGGATCATTAGGAGGTCAACACTTATTAGAATGGGCAGTACAAGAACCCAACCTGTTCGAAACGATTATTCCAATTGCCACCAATGCAAAGCACTCTCCTTGGGGTATCGCATTTAATGAAACACAACGAATGGCCATTGAGGCAAATCCCGAAAATGGCATAGAAACAGCAAGAGCCATCGCCATGCTCTCTTATCGCCATTATAAAACGTATGAAGCGACACAGATTGATACTAATGGTCGCTCAGATGATTTTTCTTCTTCTTCATACCAACGCTATCAGGGACAAAAACTTTCCAAAAGGTTTTCTTCTTACAGCTATTATACGTTATCAAAATCGATGGATAGTCATAACTTGGGTAGAACAGAAGATGTAAAATCTGCGCTTGGGCGAATCCAATCAAACGCAATAATCATTGGAATTGATTCGGATGTGCTCTTTCCAGTTGCAGAGCAGAAATATCTCGCAGACAATATTTCAAAATCCTCATTTTATGAAATAAAAAGCATTTATGGTCATGATGCTTTTTTGATCGAGATTGATCAGATCTATGGGATTTTAGAAAATGAATTAAAAAAGCCCCAATAAATGGGGCTTTACAAGTAAATTCTCAATTAAACTTAGAGGTGAATCACTTCGTCATAGGCAGCTGCTGCTGCTTCCATCACTGCTTCACTCATGGTAGGATGCGGGTGTACAGATTTTATGATCTCATGTCCTGTTGTTTCCAGCTTTCTGGCGGCTACAGCCTCTGCGATCATCTCAGTCACATTCGCTCCGATCATATGAGCACCTAACCATTCACCATATTTTGCATCAAAAATCAATTTCACAAAACCATCCGGTGCACCCGCAGCCTTGGCCTTCCCAGATGCAGAGAAAGGAAATTTACCCACTTTAATATCATAGCCAGCTTCTTTAGCTGCCTTTTCTGTATATCCAACCGAAGCGATCTCTGGTGAGCAATAGGTACATCCAGGAATGTTATTGTAATTCAAAGGTTCCACATCCATCCCTTTGATTTTCTCCACACAGATGATGCCTTCTGCCGAAGCTACATGAGCAAGTGCAGGCCCATGTACAATGTCTCCTATAGCATAAACGCCATCCACATTCGTCTTATAATAATCATCAACAAGTATCTTTCCTTTTTCATGCTTCACTCCTACCTCTTCAAGTCCCAGGTTTTCCAGGTTGGTAGCGACACCTACTGCGGATAATACCACATCACACTCGAGCTGCTCTTCTCCTTTCTTGGTTTTAACAGTGACTTTACAACCGGCTCCTTTTGTATCCACTTTAGTCACCTCCGAGCTGGTCATAATTTTCATACCTGCTTTTTTGTAGGTTCTTTCCAACTGCTTGCTGACCTCTTCATCTTCTACCGGAACAATTCGATCCATGAATTCCACCACGGTCACTTCAGTGCCTATGGAATTGTAGAAATAGGCAAACTCAACACCAATTGCTCCTGAACCAACAACCACCATCTTTTTTGGTTGCTTTTCCAATACCATCGCTTTACGATACTCAATGACTTTCTTACCATCAATTGGGAGGTTAGGCAGTTCCCGAGCCCTACCACCAGTAGCTAGAATGATATGATTTGCATCATAGGTGGTCACTTTTCCATCTTCTGCCTTTACTTCTACTTTCTTACCTTTCTTTAGGGTTCCATGACCTGCAATGTGATCGATTTTGTTTTTTTTGAAAAGGAACTGAATGCCTTTACTCATGCCTCCAGCAACCTCTCTGGACCGCTTGATCATTCCATCAAAATCCACCTCTGCATCCTTTACTTTGATCCCATAATCCTGTGAATGATTGATGTATTCAAAAACCTGTGCACTTTTCAGTAATGCTTTTGTTGGTATACACCCCCAATTCAAACATACCCCTCCAAGCTCTGCTTTTTCTACCACACCAACTTTCATTCCTAACTGAGAAGCTCTGATTGCTGCTACATACCCACCAGGTCCACTTCCGATTACAATAAGATCATATTTAGATGCCATGCTGTATTATTTTAAATTGAGCCGCAAATTTACGACTCATTATCTTTGAACACTAAACTTTTTTGAACCTCTCAATAATATGAAACTACTCGAAGGAAAAACCGCACTTATCACCGGAGCATCTCAAGGAATTGGAAAAGCAATCGCACAAAGATTCCTTAATGAAGGTGCCGACCTGGCATTCACCTATGTATCAAGAGAAGACGAAACCCAGCGCCTGGAGCAAGAAATGGCTGTAGATGGTCGAAAAATCAAAGGGTATCGCTCTGATGCATCAAACTTTGAAGCAACACAACAAGTCGTGGCTGATGTCATTGAGCATTTTGGTAAAATTGATATTGTGGTCAATAACGCTGGAATTACCATGGACAATTTAATGCTTCGGATGTCTGAAGCAGAATGGGACAAAGTCATCAATGTTAACCTAAAATCTTGTTTTAACATGGTAAAAGCTTGTTCTCGTCAAATGCTCAAGCAGCGGTCCGGCTCTATCATCAATATGAGCTCAGTAGTTGGTGTAAAAGGAAACGCAGGACAGGCCAACTATGCAGCTTCAAAAGCAGGCATGATTGGATTTACCAAGTCAATCGCTCTGGAGTTTGGTTCCAGAGGAATAAGATCAAATGCGATAGCACCGGGATTCATTGAAACCGAGATGACTGCCAAACTCGACGGAAAGACCGTACAGGGATGGAGAGATGCAATACCACTTAAAAGAGGTGGTACTCCTGAGGATATTGCCAATGCATGTTTGTTTCTAGGATCTGATTTGTCGACATATATTACCGGTCAGACGATTCAAGTTGATGGGGGTATGCTGACTTAAGATATTCTACTATAAATTGTAAAGGCTCATTTAAGCAGTGAGCTTTTTTTTGACTTAACAATAAATTAAACAATTCTGTGATTTTATATAATTTATTTTATAATAATTGAATTAATTTTCCAGAATTAAAGAAAAACCAGCGTATATGCCTCTTACTCCATTAACAGAACCCCTAGGAATTAAACGGGCTGTTCATTTATTGAGACGGACTTGTTTAGGAGGATCTAGATCAGAAATAGATGCTTTCGCGAATCTTACGCCAGCAGAAGCGATGCAGCAACTATTTAATAATGAGTTGCCTGATGTTGGAATCCCTTTGCCAAATCCTACAGCCGAGGAAGAAAACCTGGAAAGAGATTTTCTTTCATGGCACCTAGGTCAAATGCTAGGTAACGGAATTGAAGAAAGCATTAAGCTTTCCTATATCTTTAGAGAACGTCTTGTATTTTTCTTTCATACCCATTTTACTACTAAAAAATCAGTAGTGAATAATTGGGAAGCCCTCTACTACCAACAGGCGCTTTTTAGGTTGTATGCTTTTGATCAAGAAGATATTATACTCCCTCCTGAAGACCCTGATGCAGATCCAGAAGATCCTGCTTCAATGGAAACCATCGTTCCCAGAAATCTTAAGGAATTTACAAAAAAGCTATGTATAGATAATGCTATGCTGGTTTTCCTTGATGGTAGACTGAATGTGAAGGGCAGAGTAAATGAGAATTTTGCCAGAGAGCTCTTGGAACTATACACCGTGGGTCGAGGCCTGGAAGGCAGCGTTCCACCATCAGCGTTCGATGGAGACTATTTCGTTTTCACTGAACAGGATGTACAGGAAGGTGCCAAGGTTCTCTCAGGATACGACAGAGATTATACTTTCAGTAACATTGATGAAGAGACTGGTCTTCCTAAAGGCGTTATTAAAGGAGGAAACATCGCTAGCCAACACGAGGAAGGGGTTAAAACTTTCAGTCAACGTCTTGGCAATGGAGTTGTAACGCCGAATGAAGAACTTCAAGTTGGCGGTAGACCAACAGAAGAGAGTGTAAAGGACGAGATCAGCCAGTTTGTTGATTTAGTCTATGAACAAGAAGCAACACCTGTCGCAATCTGCAGAGAGATCTATCGCTTTTTTGTCTATCACGAGGTGAGTCAGTCTCTGCAAGAAACGACTATTCAGGACATGGCGGATGTATTCATTGCCAATGAATTCAAGATACAACCAGTTCTGGAGGCACTATTTACCAGTACGCATTTTTATGAAGCTGAAGCAGGAGAAACCGACAATAATTTTGGTGGTCTTATAAAATCGCCCATTGACCTGGTACTTGGATTCATAAGAAACTTCGGTATCCAATTACCTGACTATGAAACCAACTTGGACATGTTCTATGACTTCACAGGTAATTTATTAGGTGAAATTGATAGACAGGGAATGGATTATTATGAGCCATTTGAAGTAGCTGGATATTCAGCATATCACCAGTATCCAATCTTCAACAGAAGTTGGATAACAACCAACTATCTTACTAACAGATATAATTTTATTCAACAATCAATATCCGCAACATCTGAAATCGAGATGGGTGAAGTGGATATCGTTCAGTTTGTAAGGGATAATTTCTCAGATGTTGCATCAGATGCAAGAGATTTAATTATCGCAGTTGTTCGATACTTTTTACCTGTCTCAGATAATCTTAGTTTCGAGTCAGATACAGGAGAACTAACCCTTGAACGATTAAACTATTTCAAATTGATCTTTTTGGATGATATTGATCCTGATCCTGAAGCTGATTGGACACGTAGATGGACAACAGGAGAAGATCCAACTACAGTTGCGAACCAACTTACAAACCTTTTTAACGCAGTACTACAATCCCCAGAATATCAATTAATGTAATCCGGCTATGAAAAGAAGAAATTTTATCAAAAAATTGGGTTTTGCAGCAGGGGCACCGATTGCATTTCATGGTGTTCCGCTAAAGCTGATGGCAGCAAATAATGAGTTCCAAAGGCTGGCACAACAAAGCACCAACGATCGTGTATTGATCATACTCCAAATGCATGGAGGAAACGATGGGCTTAACACTATTATACCCATATCGAATTACGATGAATATACCAGCCGTAGAGCTAATATTGCCATACCTTATAAGGTAGGTAATAGGACGTTGATTCCATTAGACAGCACCGTTTCTTCTGATGAACAGGTGGGATTACATCCTGACATGAATGACTTTAAACACCTTTACGATACGGGCAAAGCGGCTGTTTTTCAAGGGGTTTCTTATGAAAATAATAATGGATCGCATTTCCGCGGAAGAGATATTTGGTTCATGGGAGGTGGTGCTGAAGATTACTTTAGCTCTGGTTGGATCGGAAGATACCTTGGATCAGAATACACTCCACTGAACTACCCTCAGGATTTTCCCACTGAAGAGATGCCAGACCCTTTAGCCTTAGAAATGGGTAACGACGTTTCCCTTCTTTTTCATCAGGATGGAAACATCCCCACATCATTATCATTGGGAAATAACCCACAAAGCACCTTAGAACGGATCAATAACCTTGAAGGGTTTAACGAAGAAGTCAACGAAGACGGTGAGTTTACAGTGGATGACAGAGGTCTTCCACCGGATTTTTTATCAGACTCCCCATACGGTAAAGAAATGGATTGGATTCTTGGTCTGGAGGACAAGTCTGAAACATACATCAAAAGATTGGCTGAACTTTACGAGTTAGGTGGTGAATCGACTGTTTCATACGATGGATTAGACTATCCATTTAATGCGCCAAGAAACTCAAAAAGAAATGGCCTTGCCGGTCAATTTGAGTTAATTGCTAGACTAATGGCTGGAGGGGTTAAAACCAAAGTGTTCCTTGTAAAGATTGGTGGCTTTGATACCCACGCAAACCAGGTAGAAGCTAACGATCCAACTATGGGTGTTCACTCCACTAAACTTTATCACATAAGTTCCGCCATCAGAAGGTTCCAGAAAGACCTTCGATCAAGAGGTCTGGAGGATAAGGTACTTACCATGACCATGTCCGAATTTGGAAGAAGAGTTGCTTCGAACGGTAGTTTTGGAAGCGATCATGGTACCGGAGGGCCCATGATGATGTTTGGGTTAGGTGTTAAACCAGGAATTTATGGTGTAAATCCAGACATGTCGAGAAATAATGTGAGTATGCAATTTGACTATAGACAAATAGCGGCAAACGTTCTTTTTGAGTGGATGGGTGTTGAAAAATCCGTATTGAGTGCTGATATAGAGCTGGAAAATGGAATTTTCGGAGCGAATTACATCGACGGACCTAATCCACAGGGTGGAAATTTCGAACCCATGGATCTCATCAAAGAAGTTATCATGAGTGAAAAAGAGTATGTGAAGCGTAACTATAGAATAGAGGCAGTCTATCCTAACCCGGCATCTCATTATACACAAGCAAAAATATTTGTTAATAATTACCAGAACGTGAGCGTGAAGTTGATCAATATTGAAGGAGTCACTGTTTCTCAGATCAATCGAAGCGTAGCACCGGGAGAGCATACATTCTCTTTTATGCTTGATGGATTGAGACCAGGATTCTATTTTATCAAAGCAAAATCAGAAATGTTAAATGATACGAAGAGACTTGTCATTCGCAAATAGAGTTGTAGCATTCGCGCTAATCTTACTATGCGCTAACCTACTATACGCTCAAAAAAAACCTAAAAGTACCAACCCTTTAGAAGGTTTTCTAGATACTCAGTTTTGGCTTGGTCTAAAAATGGGTGTTAACGTAACACAGGCATTTCCTGAAACCAGAAATACTGGTTTTAGTCCGATTGATTATTCTGCGGATAGCCTGGAAAAAAGCTATGAAGAATTCAACCTGCCTGGTGCACATATGGGACTAGAAATGAATTTTTATCATAAAGGGTTTTCAGTTTCCTTTCAACCTGCATACAAAAGAAGTCGATTCGAATATACTAGCCAACTGGAATGGAGCGGAGAATCTTCTGGTAATCGCTTTACCACACGGTACGATGTAGAGCAGCGTGTGGATCTTATTGAATTACCTCTTATGGTCAAATATGATTTCATAAGGTCTGGCAAAATCCGACCTTTTGTTATGGCAGGAGGATTCCATTCTTTCATAGCATCAGCTCAGAAGGAAGTGGATATTACCAACACAGATTTTTCCTCTGGTACTCCGTTAACCTCTGATGGTGGTACAACTATCATTGGGGTTAAAGATGCATTTCAAGCGTTCTCAGGCGTTTCGGGAGGTGTTGGATTAAATTTAGATTATTGGAACATCCGTACTGTATTTGAAATAAAATACAGTAGGGGTTTGACAGCATTAACAAAGCCAAATATTCAAGAGAATGAGTTTGCTTCTTTAGGAGAAACGAATGACGAAATTTTCCTCAGAGATATAAATGTATCGCTAGGTTTCGTCTTTCCTTTCCGATTTATCGATCAACAGTTTAAGGCCTACTAAAATATTTGAAATGGTAATTAATTCATTTTCAAAAAAGAATCATTATGAAATCTAATGCTCAATTATCCATCCTTTTTGCTCTATTCGCAAGCATTTTTGTATCATGCGCTGATGAAGAACCTTCATTAACTGAATCTTTCCTTAAGATTTATGATGATTCAGATTTTGACCTTAGCTATGATCCAATCGATGTAGTTGAAGTAACGAATGGGTACATTATCCTTTCAGGAACTGAACGTGAAGACACGGACTTTGATGGCATTCTGCTAATGAAGATTGATGAGGAGGGAAATTATCTGTTTGCTGAGGAAGCACTGTTCAATGATTTCGAAGCTCCTGTTGGAGATATGTATTTCAATGAATCAGATAGTAGTATTCACTTTTTTGCCAAAAACAATGGATCCACTGATGGGGTGTTAATCACAATTAATACCTCACTAGCTATTCAAAATACTACGCTGCTCGGAGGTTTAAATTACCCTTTATCAGCTTCTTCAACTTCCAATAATACCTTGTTGCTCCAAAGCTATGATCCAGTTGGCCTGCAAACGCAAATCTCTGAGATTAACCTTACTGGAGGATTTGAAGGAGGGAATGAATATTCAATCGGAGCTGGTGATGATGTGGAAGAAGAAGTTATTGACCACTTCCTTGAGGCAACTAGTAATCCCTTGTCTTTTTTCTGTGGAGAGGTTTCTCCTGGTAATTATTATTTCAATGGTTTCTATAATTTCAATTTATCCTTGGTTTTCACCAACTTCGGAGGTTCTCCTAGTGGTGTCGTTCAAGGGCAAGGAACGGATGCAGGTATACGATCTGCCATGCCATTAGGTGGAGATAATTTTGCCGTAGCAGGTTATCAATTCGATGATAATTATCAGTTGTCCACTGCAACTCTTACGACAGGTGGTATCTCCTCCAGCGCTGATTTATACCCAGGAAACATGGCTGAATTAAAGCCATACACTATTACCAAAATTTTCAATTATGCCGGTCCAAATGCCAGTTATACCGTATTTGCTTCAGAAACTAAAGGCAATCAAATTGCACTACATTTCTACAATACATCTAATGGTCAAATAGATGGAGTACTCTATGTTGGTTATTTAAACCCATTCACTTTAGCTTCTGTGAAAGTGACAAGCGACGAATCCATATTAGTTCTTGGAACCACATTTGTTGCAGGAAGATTTGAAAGGATTATTTTGAACAAAATCTCCAGATCGGAAATCACAGCTACTCTCAATTAAAAGATAAAGAAACGCATCTACATAAATTCTTGTACGTATTGTTCTTTTTGAATTAGTTTTCAGATCTGATGACAAGAAGCTTTCTTCAACTTGAGCAATCGGTGTGGTGGGTGATTATTATTTTACTGATTTCAGCCGGATTATCCTATTTTCTCTACAATAAAAAGAATGTACCATGGAATACTACGCAAAATTGGGTTCTTTTCGGAATCCGATCTTTGGGCATTTTTCTTCTTCTATTACTCCTTTTAGAGCCGTCCATCAAAAAAGTTGTCAATACCATTGAGAGGCCAATCATTAATCTTGCCATTGACAACTCACAATCCATAGTGGCACGTAGCACTGATTCCATTGAGCTAAAATCAAAAATTAATCTTATACGAGATGAATTAGTTGAACAGGAAATTGATGTCAAGTTATTCACACTCTCAAAAAGCGATTCCATACTGTTTAATGCGAGAACCTCCAGAATTTCAGATCTTTTTTCTTCTATCGATGATTTCAATGGTGTCAACCAAGTCGCTACAATATTGCTTACTGATGGCATTTTTAATCGCGGCTCATCTCCACTCTATCGTAACTATCTACAACCAGTTTTCACCGTAGGTTTAGGTGATACCATTCCGCCAAAAGACATTAGTATTAGCAGAACGCAGTACAACAAAGTGACCTATAAAGGAAATGAAACTCCTATTCGAGTAGAAATCAGTCAACGTGGTTACAATGGTCAAAACATTGCTATTACACTTTCTGAAAACGGCGAAGCATTAGAAACTAGAGACCTTAGCCTCAAGGCAGATGTGCAGGAAGTAGAATTCATTCTGAGCTCAGAAAAAGAAGGATTAAGGCATCTTGTCATTAGTATACCAACTTTATCTGACGAGTCTACCGAAGTAAATAACCGCTCAGATATTTTTCTTGAAGTAATTGACGGAAGACAAAAAATACTGTTAGTCGCCAACTCACCGCACCCTGATATTAAGGCTATCCGAACCTCTCTGGATGAAACAGATAGTTATTCTACAGAAGTGTTTATCCCATCGATTCAAGATGAAAAACCAACAGAAGTTTTTGATGTAATTATTTATCATGGCGCCTTTAGCCGTGCCATCCAATATAACCCTAAAGGGAATGCAGGCCTATGGTACATCCTTGGTTCGGAAAGTGAGATGAACCTGTTAAATAAAAATTTGCCCTATTTAAAAATAGAAAAAATCGGAGGTCAGCCCGACAGAGTTACCGGATCATTTAATCAAAGCTTTAGCAAATTTAAAGTTGATGATTTCAATATTTTTGAAGAATATCCACCAATAGAAGTCCCATATGCAGATTACTCCACGCTTGGGTCTTCGGAAATAATGATGTTTCAAAAGCTCGGAGACATTGTAACCAAAAAGCCTTTAATGATCGTGAATGATGATGGCACGCAAAAAAGTGCGGTACTCATGGGCCAAAACATTTGGAAATGGAAACTTCAGGAAGCTGCGATAAATGAAAATTCTCAGCAGTTTGATGGTTTCATCACCAAAACCATACAATACTTATCAGTTAAAAATGATAAGAAGCAATTTCGATTCGAGACTAGATCTTCGACTTATAGCGACACTGAACCTGTCCTTTTTGACGTTGAAGTTTACAATGACATCTATGAACGCATTTACAATAACCTTATAAATATCACCATTACGAATGAAAAGAATGAGAGAGAATCCTATGAATTCGTAGACTCAGAACTTAGCAACACCTTTAGGGCACCTAATCTTAACGCTGGCGTATATCAATACACCGCTTCCGTACGGGTGGGAGAATCAGCTTTTGAAGAGAATGGAGAGTTTCTTATAGAGAATATTAATCCAGAGTTTCTTGATCTCACGGCTGATCACAGATTATTGAAGAATCTTTCGTATAAAACTGGTGGTCAGTTTATTCATTATAATGAAGTAGCATACTTACCTGAGGTTATTAAAAATCAGGACTTTAAACCCATTCTTACAAGTGAGGAGGCCTATCAGGAACTTTATAAATCATGGTGGTATCTTTTAATCATCTTTTTGGCTTTTTCTTCTGAGTGGTTTTTAAGAAGGTATTGGGGAGGATACTAAAAATTAATCACGGCTCCCAGATAAGCTGTCCGTTGTGAAAAAAGGCGATTTGTTCTTGTTGAATAATCATGATTATATGAATAGACTCTCACATTATCATGGTTTAATACATTGTTTATACTTGCAAAAATGAGGACTGTCTTTTCACTTTTTATTAGGTACATTTTGCTCAGTGATAAACCTAAATTGAAGTAATCTGGTAGCCTGGATGTATCCCACACGGTAGGCTGAAATACCTCATATTCCGGATCGAAAGAGGCATTCGTTATGTCCTCATTTAAAATACCTTGTCTATTTGAAGAAAGTAGCTCTATGGTCCATAAATCTTGTGTCCTATATGACAAATTGGCTCGTATAAAGTAATTGATATCATATAAATAAGGGCTTTCTTGTTTTGACTTTGCGTCAAGAAGTGTGACAGAAGCAGATGTTCTAAGCCTTTTATTGAAAGATTTTTCACCAAAAAATTCCCAACCCTTTACATCGTAATCCAGACCATCAAAAGCTGCCTTTTTATCAAAATAAGAAACCGAGATCTCGGCTCTATTCCATTTGTATCTCACATCAATAGAAGATTGTATACTTTCCGAAAAGAATTTCTGATTCGAATTTTCATAAAACCCGGATTTATGATATTTCCCTGTTCCAACGATAATTGCCAGCCTGTCTTTTCTGTAACTTAAATTAATTTGTCTGCTTAAGTAACCCGGTTGATCATCAACAGCTAAATTTTTACGAAAACCTGACCCAAGTGTAAATGCATCGGTCAAATAGTATTTTCCATAAACAAACCCTTCAATTGGAAATATACGACTTGAAGCAGCATAATCAATTGTAGGGTGATCTTCACCCAGCGCATAGTCTACTAAATGAAAGTTGCCACTGGTAGATATCATGCGATGATCCAGCGAGATACCGGTCTTCAATGACCATTTACTATTATCCAATAGATAATTTAGTCCTAAAAAGAAGTCACGATTTTTTGTACTGAAGGCCACATTTGAATAGCTGTATTGACCTTTGCTTGCAGACAGTCCATTATTAATAGCTAACAACCCTTTAGATAAATCAATATCCAGAGAACTAATCAGAAAAGACCTGATTTTTCGCTGATCAAAAACACCTGAAAAACTTGAATGGGTGAAATTGAATTGATAACCTTCTATCACTGAATAGTTAAGAACCTTCCATGCGTATTTTCGTGTAGACCCATACCAATATATACCAAGATCGCCTGACTCAAAATCTTTGATTTCATTTAATGCTTCACTATTCAAAGCTTTCATTGCAGCACTAGGTTGCCAATTTGAGAAAAGCTTAAGGCTTTGATTTTCATCAATTTTTTGTTCTCTGGAGATACCGATATTGGCAAGACTTATAATGGCAGATGTGGTATTACCTTCTAAGATTGATTCGTCAGTCTTTAGCGCAATGACACCTGAGGTTGTACCCCCAAATTCTAACGGTGGATTGCCAGGAAACACACTTACATCTTGAATGATTGACGTATTGAAAATACTAAACGTTCCAATTCCGTTGAGCTGTGAATAACGTACAGCATCATAAACCGGAACATTATTTAAAAAGGTGCCTGTCTCAATGGCACTACTTCCTCTTAAACTAATATTTGCCGATTCATCGGTTGTTGTTGCAGAGGGCAATGAATTGACAGCTAAAATCGGATCCGCTTTAGCAGCTGGATTTGTATAAACCTCAAATTTATTGATTTTGTCGTAACGAAATTCTTCAGCAACAAGCGGTGCAGCAGTTATGACTACTTCTTCCCCTTTGATCATTAGTTGTTTCATTGTAATAATGCCATTGGGTTCAAGGGGTCCAAAGTATTCTTGATAACCAATATAACTAACAATCAAACCTGAACCTGAAGTATCACTTTTCAAGGTGAATACACCGTCTAGTCCTGTGATAACTCCATTTCGCCAATCTTCAGGGAAATATACATGTGCCCCAACCAATCCTTCTCCGGTTTCAGCATCCACCACCTTACCAGTGATGGATTGCTGAGCATAGATTAAGTTACACGCAAGAAAAAACCAAGAGAAACAGAGAGGTTTCATGACTTATTTATTCGCTCCAACTCTGCTTTTGCCCAGTAATACTTTGGCTCAATCTTAATTGCCTCTTCTAAGGTAGAAGTGGCTTTCATTTCTTCTCCGGTTTTCTTGTAAGCCATTGCCAAACCCATCATGGCATCCAGATAAAGCCAATTATTTTCAATGCTATTCTTGGTAGTATAAAGTTCCATGGCTTTTGAAAAATGCTTCACAGCTTCCTTAGGATCCCCTCCAAACATTTCTGGGGTATAGAGCTTAGAGCCTGCATATAGTTTTTGAACCAAAGCAGATTCCGGCTGTAGCTCCATCGCTTCGTCAATCAAAGCATTACTTTTCATTCCTAGGAACATTCCTTTCATTGGATTGTAAGCCATCACTAAACCATAGGTTGAAGAAAGTACTGCTTTTGGTTCACCCCATTCTGGATTATCTTCTATCAGCTTTTCTAATAATTCTATGGTTTCATCTTTGTACGCTTTGAAGGTTTCTTCATCTTGAGAAGCCATCGTATTGTTCAGTATGCCATATAGGGCCATTGCACGTTCAAAGCTTTGTGCACCATGTTTGTCGGAGGCTAAAGTTTCACTCTTTTCCCACATGGTTTTACTTGCTGTAAGGTAAGCAGCATATTGAGTCTGCTTGATTGATTGCTGAGCACCTACACTGACTGTCAATGCAAGTGCAAATAACTTGATAAGATGTTTCATTTTACTTTATTATAAACTGGTTTATATTATAAACTATATTTTGAAAAAAATTACTCGATATATCCTTTTAGCGAATTGACATAGTCTTCAAATGCTTTGATTCCAACTTTAGTGATACTACATGTTGTCAATGGTCGCTTTCCTTTAAATGATTTTGTGACACTAATGTATCCTGCATTTGAAAGTTTATCCAACTGGACACTTAGATTCCCGGCAGTAGCACCCGTCTTTTCTTTAAGAAATACGAATTCTGCTGAATCCACTCCTATCAAAAGTGACATGACTGCTAACCTTAATTGAGAATGTAATAAAGGGTCTAAGTCTTTAAACGGCACTACTTTCTGCTTTTCTAAGTAAATAACCAGGAATCAAATAACCGGCAAAAACTGCAATTGCTGCGACTAAGTACTGATCTAGTGGATTTAAGTTAAATGCAACAATACTTGCGATCCAAAGTGCAACACCACCATACATTAATGGATTAAACCTTAATGCAAAGCCTGAAATAAAGGTTCCTATACCCGCAAATGATAGGATAATTGCATTCAGATTATAGTTTACATTATCCATAAAAACCAGAATAATCAGTATTCCAATAAACACAGCAAGCCATATCATACTGTAAAGTTTATCAATATGACTTTTCACTTTTGCATTTCTTTCCTGCCTTGCGCCATATATCATTGAAACGATCCCAGCTGGAATCATAAGTAGCCAGACAACATAAGGATGTTCATACCAATCATATAAAGCAATCATGTAATGCCCCAAATTGGCAAATAGGACAACCCATCCCCACAGAAGGAAATAAAAACTACTCCCTTTGGCAATATTGCTTTTAGCCTTCTCAATCATCCCAGTGATTAATTCAAGGCTTTCTTCTTTTGTTAATTCTTTGTTACTCATAATGTATTATTTCCTATGTATACAATACAAACATAAATAAGTTTACATTATAAACCTAATATTTAAAATAAATGCGACTGCCCTGACCAGTCGCACTTAATTCATTCTTTTTTATCTGATGCTTTCGAGCTTGATTTTTTCTTTCTAACCTTCAATACAATCTCTTCTTTCTTTCCATCCCAATCAGCTACGAGTGTATCACCCTCAGCTATCTCACCTTTCAAAATTTCCTCAGCAATTGGGTCTTCTAAATGTTTTTGAACCGCTCTGGCTAATGGCCTGGCTCCAAACTGCGGATCGTATCCTTTCTCTGATAAGAAGTCTTTGGCTTTATCCGTAAGCTCAATTCCATATCCCATGTTTTTGATCCTTACGAATAACTTTTCTAAAGTGATATCGATTATCTTGAATAAGTCTTCTTTCTCAAGAGAATTAAATATGATTACATCATCCAATCGATTCAAAAATTCAGGACTAAACGTTTTCTTCAGCGCATTTTGAATGGTGGACTTCATGATATCGTCCATATTCTCTTGTTTCGCTTTAGTAGCAAAACCTATTCCAGCCCCAAAATCTTTTAAGTCTCTTGCTCCAATATTGGAAGTCATGATGATCAATGTATTTCGGAAATCAACTTTTCTTCCTAATCCATCAGTTAATACTCCATCATCTAAAACCTGAAGAAGAATATTAAATACATCTGGATGTGCTTTCTCGATCTCATCAAGTAGTACCACACTGTAAGGCTTTCTTCTCACTTTCTCAGTAAGTTGACCTCCCTCTTCGTATCCTACATATCCTGGAGGTGCTCCAACCAATCTAGAAACAGAGAATTTTTCCATGTATTCACTCATATCAATTCTTATCAGTGAATCTTCCTTGTCAAATAAGAAAGTTGAAAGGACTTTGGCCATCTCTGTTTTACCCACTCCAGTAGGCCCAAGAAATACAAATGACCCAATTGGTTTCTGTGGATCTTTAAGCCCTACCCTCGTTCGTTGAATAGCTTTTGAAAGTTTTTTGATCGCCTCACTTTGACCAATGACTTTTCCTTCTAGTTCTTTGCCCATGGTAAGGAGTTTTGCACCCTCACTTTCTGCAATTCTCTTCGTAGGAATTCCTGTCATCATAGCAATAACGTCAGCAACATTTTCTTCATTTACCTCGTATCGCTTCGTCTTTGTTTCTTCCTCCCATCTCGTTTTTTCATCTTCTAATTGGGCGATGAGTTTCTTCTCTTTATCGCGTAGTTGTGCAGCCTCTTCATACTTCTGACTTTTTACTACCCGATTCTTTTCCTTTTTCACATCTTCAATTTGATCCTCAAGTTCAGTGATGATCTTAGGAACGTTGATGTTATTTATATGCACCCTTGCACCTGCTTCATCCATTACATCGATTGCCTTGTCCGGTAAAAACCGATCAGAAATGTATCGATCAGACAGTGAAACACATGCTTTAATTGCTTCTTCCGTATAATTAACGTGGTGATGACTCTCATACTTATCCTTAATATTTTCAAGAATTTGCTGAGTTTCTTCAGGAGATGTCGCATCTACCATAACCATTTGGAATCGTCTTGCTAATGCACCATCCTTTTCTATATACTGACGATACTCATCTAAGGTCGTGGCACCGATGCATTGTATTTCACCTCTCGCAAGAGCCGGTTTAAACATATTGGAAGCGTCAAGAGAACCTGAAGCACCACCTGCTCCTACAATCGTATGAAGTTCGTCGATAAACAGGATAACCTCAGGTGATTTTTCTATCTCATTCATTACTGCCTTCATACGTTCTTCAAACTGTCCTCTGTACTTGGTTCCAGCTACCAGTGAAGCTAAATCCAATGTAACTACACGCTTTCCAAAAAGAATTCTAGAAACTTTTTTCTGAACAATTCGAAGAGCCAAACCTTCAGCTATTGCTGTTTTACCCACACCAGGTTCTCCAATTAATATGGGGTTGTTTTTCTTTCTTCTACTAAGTACCTGGGCAACTCTTTCTATTTCTTTCTCTCTTCCAATGATCGGATCAAGCTTATCTTCTTCCGCCAACTTTGTTAAGTCCCTTCCGAAATTATCCAAAACAGGAGTTCTTGATTTTTCTGAACCTTTTGGATCTTTACTTTGAGCTCTTCCGGATCCTCTTGATCCACTTGAGTATAAATCATCCCCTTCATCATTTGGATCATCTGTATCAGCCGATCCCATTGGATTCTCGGTCTGATATTCCAACATTTCCTTGACTAGATCATAGTTGACTTCAAACTTTTCCAAAATCTGAGTCGCCAGATTATCTTCATCTCTTAGTATAGATAGCAGTAAATGTTCTGTTCCAATTAACGAACTCTTAAAAATCTTTGCTTCCAGGTATGTGATTTTTAATACTTTTTCTGATTGCCTGGTCAGTGGAATATTCGCCAGATTTTTCACATTGCTGGTTGCTGTTCCTTTAGTTGCTTGTTCTATTGCTGACCTAAGTTCTTTCATAGAAAGTCCAAGCTTTTTGAGGACACTTACTGCAACTCCTTCTCCTTCTCTGATCATACCTAGTAACAAGTGTTCCGTTCCTATGTAGTCATGACCAAGTCTGAGCGCCTCCTCCCGGCTGAGAGATATTACTTCTTTAACTCGATTTGAAAATTTTGCCTCTTTTGACATTAGTATCTTTCGCTTATTAATAAAAATTAGAGATATCTATTACGTAATCCCCTCATCAATCAGATGAAAAAACATTCACCTTTTCAGATTTGTTCATTTGCTTGAATGAAGCGTGGGGTTTTAGTTCTTTTGACGCAACAAAAAAGATGCCGACAAGACTTCTGAAGCTTGCGGACCTTCGCACATGATCAAGTCTAAAATGCTCATGTTTGGTATAAAGGTATCACTAAAAAGCTGACTATAAGCGTATGGTGTATATATTTTTCGATCAGTAAAAGACTTTTTTGGAAGGATCACATTTCTGAAATCATTATCAAAATTGTCAATGTAGGATTCAGAATATGTCATACTGACGCTAATGGACAATAATTTAAAGGTAAGCCCCATCAATTCAACAGTTAGATCGATAAGAAACTTATGTTTTGTGTTTATTGATTCTTTAAAAGAATCAGCAAAATATTCAAAAAAAGGAGCCTTACCATAGGCAGAATAAATCGCCCCCCAGTGATCTTTTACCCATCGCTGAGAATGATCAATCCTTACTTCTTTAGTCAAGGATCTATTTGAATAAGATGTCGGTACAGTCAAAGAAAGTACTTTATTTGATCCAACCAGGTAGCATCTATTTCTATAGGTTTGCTTCTGGAAGCGATCATTTATTTCAATAAGTACCGAATCAAAATTTGATATAAGAGCGTAATATTCAATACTCCCTAAATAGTGAGGCTCGATAAGCAATTGACTCATTCAATGATGTTTGGGTCTCCCTTCCCCTCTCTTATGACTTCAGGAACTCCACTTGTACAATCTATCACCGTACTAGGATATACATCACCATAACCCCCATTAATAACTATATCAACCAAGTTTTTAAATTCATCATAAATCACTTCAGGATCCGTAGCACGATAAGGCACATCATCATTGCTTGGTATAGAAGTGGTGATGATCGGATTCCCAAGCGTCTTCACAATTTCTCTAGGAATATTATTATCTGGTACTCTGATGCCCACAGTCTTCTTTTTGACATTCAGCATCTTTGGGACTTTGAATGATGCTTCCAATATAAAGGTATAAGGTCCAGGCAGGGCTTTCTTCATCAACTTAAAAATGGATGTATCTAGTTGCTTAGCGTACTCTGAAATATGGCTCAGATCGTAGCAAATAAATGATAGATTTAAATCTTTCCCTTTTATGCCCTTCAATTGTTTTATTCTTTCAATTGCTTTATGATTAAAAATATCACACCCTAAACCATAAACCGTATCAGTCGGATAAATAATCAATCCACCGTTCCTAAGAATTGTGACAATTTGCTCAATCTTTCGAAATTCTGGGTTCTCCTCGTATAGTCTGAAAAGTTCAGCTTTCATCGTAGAGTAAATTTAAATCTCTTCGTCAATCAATCATCAGGTAAAGGCATTAATATCCTTACTTAAAAATCTATTTTCAACATTTTAATGTTTTGCCGTGTTACATGCTATTCTACTAAATTTACACAATGTCAAATTATCTGAGAGACCGATTTGCGGATTTTAAACTTGCCGAGGAGGCAAAAAAGAGTGGGTATTATTCTTTTTTTAGGTCTTTTGAATCCAAGCAGGAAACAGAAGTTATAGTTAAAGGCAGGAAGGTCTTGATGTTTGGGTCCAATAGTTACTTAGGTCTGACTACACACCCGAAAGTAATGGAAGCAGCGCAAGAAGCTGTCAGGAAATACGGTAGCAGCTGTTCTGGGTCCAGGTTTCTAAATGGCACGAACGAACTTCATGAAGAATTAGAGTATAAACTGGCTGATTTTTTGAATAAAGATGAAGTAATTGTTTTTAGTACAGGATTTCAGGTAAATCTTGGGGTCATACCAACCATCTCTCACAAAGGTGACGCCTTGCTTTTGGATCGATTAAATCATGCATCCATCTACGAAGGAGCAAAATTAAGTGATGCTTCAACGATTGTTTTCCGCCACAATGATATGAACTCACTAGAAAAACGGCTTAGTCAACTTGAGGATGCCACTCACAGGTTCATTATTGTCGACGGTATTTTTAGCATGGAGGGAAACATTGCCAAACTCCCGGAGATCGTTGAACTTGCTAATAAATACAAAGCCACTGTCATGTGTGATTGCGCCCATGCCATTGGTGTTCTTGGAGATCATGGTAGAGGAACCCCTGATTATTTCGGATTGACGGATGAAGTTGAACTTATAGGAGGTACTTTTAGTAAAAGCCTCGCTTCACTTGGTGGTTACATAGCAGGTGATAAGACCACCATTCAATACATTAAACATCATGCGAGAGCACTGATTTTTTCTGCGAGCATGACTCCAGCCTCTACCGCCTCTACCATTGCAGCATTGGATATTATGAGATCGGATGATAGCAGACGTCTTCAGCTGTGGGAAAATACCAATTATGCCCTTGAACGCCTTAAGGATTTGGGTTTTGACACAGGAACGGCAGAAACCCCAATCATTCCAATTTACATCCGAAATAATGAGAAGGCTTACATCATGACCACTCGTTTATTTGAAGAAGGAGTGTTTGTCAACTCTGTTGTAGCTCCAGCAGTATCGCCTCAAGATACCTTGATTCGATTTTCATTAATGGCTACCCACACCAGAGAGCAAATTGACATTGCCATTGATAAAATAACCAAGATAGCCAAAGAGCTCGATCTAAAGCTCCATCACAAAGCAGCCTAATGAAAATAGCCATTACCGGAGCAAATGGATTTCTTGGTTCCTACATTGTTAAAGAATTCCTTGATGCCGGTTTTAAAGTCATAGCTTTGGTTAGGAAAGGGGCAAATCTCGAATTACTTCCAGATCATCCTTCTTTGATTATTGAGTATGTTCAATATCAAGAAGATTTAGGAGCTCATTTCTCAGCTTTGAAAGATATTTATGGAGACCTAACCTACTTTATTCATAATGCAGGAGTTACTGTAAGCTTGAATAATGAGGAGTATTTCAGAATAAATGCAGGACTTACGCAGCAAATATTAGATGCACTAATAAACAGTTCTTGGCTCCCTCTGTCGAACAAATTGATTTATGTTTCTTCAATGGCTGCTCAGGGACCGTTTGGGGTTGGAGAACCCGTGTCGAACTATGGGAGAAGTAAAAAAGAGGGAGAGGAAATTATCAAAAAAGGACCTTATCACTATTTGATGCCTCGGCCGACTGGCATCTATGGTGCCGGAGATGTGGCCTTTCTTCCATTGTTTAAGCTTGCTAATAAAGGGATCTATCCTTTAACTAGCAATAATCAGAAAGTGAGCATGATCCATGCAAAAGACCTTGCAAAAATCATTAGAATTGAGGCTAACAAATCAGAAGGAATCCTTCATACAAATGATGGAAAAACCTATCGACACGATGATTTTATTGAAGTTTTACAACAGATAACAGGCAAAAAAATCATCAAAATTCCCACACCTCCTTGGATTAGCAAAATATCCCTTGGATTGTCTGATACATGGCACAAACTGATAAAAAAAAGACCGGGTTTGACGCTAGAAAAATTTCAGGAAATTTCAATGGACTGGCACCTGCATGAAAATCCGGAACTAGTATTTTCTGATGTTCCTTGTGAGATTAGCCTAAAAGATGGGTTTCAGGATGCATACAACTACTACCAAAACAAAAACCTACTTTGATGTCAATTGCAATAAGAGAAATAAAGAGTAAGAATGATTTAAAGGCGTTCATCAAATTTCCATTTCGCCTTTATAAAGGCAACCCTAATTACGTTATTCCTCTTATTGAATTCGAAGAAAGTACCTTGCGAAAGGATAAAAATCCCGCATTTGACCATGCTGAAGCAAAATACTGGGTGGCTGAAAGAGAGGGGGAAATTATTGGGAGGATAGCTGCAATTATTCTTGAAGAGGAGCTAAAGGAAGACCAACTAGCTAGATTTGGATGGATCGATTTTATTGACGACGAAAGAGTATCTAAACTCCTCCTGGATACAGCAAAAGCATGGGTGGTGGAAAAGGGCACAAAAGCCATACACGGTCCAATGGGGTTTACCGATCTAGATTTTGAAGGTGCACTAGTTGACGGTTTTGATGAATTAGCCACACAAGCTACCATCTATAATTTCCCATACTATATTGATCACTACAAGGCTTGGGGATTAGAGGTATCTGCTTCCTGGGTAGAGCTTAGAGGTGGAGTTCCTAAAGAGGTACCCAGAAGAATAACAAGAGCAGCCTCCATGGTTAAAAATCGTTTTGGTTTGTCTGTCAAAAAATTCAAGAATGCAAAACAAATTCTTAAATATGCTCCCAGAGTATTCGCCGTACTTAATGAAGCATATAAGGATTTATATGGATATCAGCAACTCACTGAAAAACAAGTAAAATACTACATAGATCAGTATTTTGGCTTTATACGAAAGGAGTTTGTTTGTATAGTTGTAAATGATAAAGACGAAGTTGTTGGATTTGCATTGTCTCTTCCCTCCTTATCTAAAGCATTCCAAAAAGCAAAAGGAAGTTTAATTCCTTTCGGGTTTGTCCATGTTTTAAAATCCTTTTATTTCAATAAACATGTCGATATGTTCTTGATAGGGGTTAGCCCCGAATATCAAAAAATGGGTGCAAATGCCTTAATCTTTGAAAATCTAACAGCTACGTATGTCAAAAAAGGGATTAATTACGTATCAACGGGACCAATGATGGAAGAAAATCGAGGCATATTAAACTCTTTTAATGATTACGATTTAGATCCATTGAAAATTAAGCGTAGCTGCTTCCGAAAAGATTTCTAAGTACTTTATTAGATTCGCTAGCATATGAGCAAAAAAGCACTCATCATTGGTGGATCAAGTGGAATTGGTTTAGCTACAGTAAAAAAACTAGCAGCCAATCAATTTGATATTTTCATCATCCATAGGGACAGAAGGCAAGACCTAGCCAAATTTCAAGAGACTTTAGATCAGCTCTCAGATCAATTTCGTGTCACATTACAAGCATACAATGTGGATGCAACAAATCATGAAAAAATTGATGGATTTTTAATTGATCTTACAGTAGATACGTTTGATTTTGTACTTCATGCAGTTTCGAGAGGCAATCTTAAACCAATGATTGGTGATGAAGCGACACTCTCTGCTCAAGACATGGCATTAACGATTGATGCGATGGCTATTAACTTTCACACATGGGTAGCTAAACTCCTTAACAGAAAATTGATCTCGGACGGTTCTAGAGTTATAGCACTTACATCGGAAGGAAATAAAAAATTCTGGGAAGGTTATGGAGCCGTAGCATCCGCGAAAGCGGCACTTGAAAATATTGCGAAATACCTGGCTGTAGAATTGGCACCCAAAGGAGTAAGTGTTAATGTAATTCAAGCTGGAGTTACGGATACGCCATCCTTAAGACTTATACCAGGTTCCGAAAAGCTTATATCAGAAACAGTAGAAAGGAACCCATCTGGTAGGATGACTATACCAGAAGATGTTGCAAACTTCATATATCTCCTAACACTTCCAGAAGCCAAATGGTTAAACGGATCCCTGATTCATGTAGATGGAGGCGAACATTTAATCTAAAATGAGTTACACAGAAATTTTATCTCTTTTGCCCTACAAAAAGCCTTTTCTTTTTGTGGATGAATTATTGGAATTAAGTGAAGATGGGGCAAAGGGAGTGTATCATGTAAAAAATGATGAATACTTTTTCGAGGGTCATTTTCCGGGTAATCCCATAGTACCAGGTGTAATTTTGACAGAAATAATGGCTCAGATTGGCTTAGTAAGTATGGGCCTTTATTTAACAGACCCTGCTGATCGAGATAAAGTTAGACCAGCCTTTAGTAGTTCCAATGTAGATTTTTTATCTACAGCGCTACCTGGAGACGAATTGATAGTCGAATCAAAAAAAATATATTTTAGGTTTAGGAAACTCAAATGTGCTGTGTCATGCAAGAAAAAAGATGGAACTATCATAGCTAAAGGTGAGTTGTCCGGTATGATCATAAAATCAAATCAATAATTTGAAAAAGCAGCGTGTAGTCATAACAGGTATTGGCGTTGTAGCCTCTAATTCAATTGGAGTTGATGAATTCCATCATGCCTTAAGAGAAGGGAAATCAGGCATCAAAAAATGGGATGAACTGGAGAAGCTTAATGTCAAATGTCAGATTGGTGGGGCCCCTGATCTAAATTCCATTAATCTGCATGATCATTTACCAAGACTCTTCGCTGAAAAAATGACCAATAAAGGTATCATTTATGCGTGCCTTTCTGGTTTGGAAGCATGGAAAGATGCAGGTTTAGAGGTCAATGATGAAAATGTCGATTATTCGTCAGGATTGATAATGGGTGCTGGTGATCTTAGTTACGATAGCTGGATTAACCGAGAGTTTCCAGCTTATCCAATAGATAGAGGAGAAAGTAGACGACTTGGATCAAGAACTATTTCTGAAGGAATGAACAGCGGAGGAGCAGCTTATTTGAATAATCTCCTGGGACTTGGAAGTAGAATTCAATCAAATTCTTCTGCATGCATTACGGGATCAGAGGCGGTTCTCATGGGCTATGAATACTTACATAGTGGACGAGCTGATCGAATGCTATGTGGAAGCACAGAGGGTGATGGAAGGTATATTTGGGCAGGTTTTGATGCTATGCGTGTGTTATGCAGTGACTCCAATGACAACCCGACTTTTGGTTCTCGCCCAATGAGCGCATCATCATCTGGATTTGTCCCCTCAGGAGGTTCTGGGGCTCTAGTATTGGAAACTCTTGAAAGCGCAGAAAAAAGAGGCGCAAAAATCTATGCAGAAGTATTAGGCGGACATACAAACTCAGGAGGCCAAAGAGGTACAGGAACAATGACAGCTCCTAACTCTGAAGCTGTGATCAGATGTATACAATCGGCTGTTTCCGAAGCAGAAATAGATCCCAAAGAAATTGATCTTATTAGCGGACACCTTACGTCCACTAAAGGAGACCCAATCGAAGTACGGAATTGGGTAAAAGCACTTGGAAGGAGCGGAGAAGATTTTCCATTTATTAATTCACCCAAATCAATGATTGGTCATAGCATTGCTGGAGCGGGCTCAGTAGAGCTTGTTGCTTGCGTTTTGCAGATTGCTAACGACTTCATTCATCCTAGTTTGAATACCGAAGAAATTCATCCTGAAATTTCTTCAGAAATTTTTGGGGGTAGTATTCCACAAAGTTGCCTTGAGCGAGAAGTCAATACAATCATTAAAGCCAATTTTGGTTTTGGTGACTTGAATTGCGCAATCGTTTTAAGAAAATTCACGTGAATATGGAAATAGCAATGAACCAAGAAACTGTTAAAACTGACCTAATAGAAATTATCAAACCTTATTTACCAGAGGAAATCCAAATTGGTGATGTAAGTGAAGAAAAGCACCTTATCAACGACCTGAAAATTAATTCAGCTCATATCGTTGATATCGTTCTTGATATTGAAGATAAATTCGATATCATGATTGATGATGATGCTATTGGTGAAATGAACACTGTGAAGGATTCAATAAATGTTGTTCTTCAAAAAGCAGCTGCCTAAGCAATAACTTTTCAAAGCCTACCTCTTAAATAGATATAAAAAAAGGGCGAGATATAAATTCTCACCCTGTTTATCTATTGTTTTCTTTTTACTCGAGAAAACAGATTGATGTTTTTATCAACCAAGAACTTCCAAATCAACTTGGAATAACTTTTATGGGCATATAAATCATCATAGTATTTTCCTGCTATCTTTTTCAATTCCGGTAATTTGGATCCTGGAATATTAGGAAAATCATGATGTTCGTTATGATAGCCCACATTGTAAATCAGTTTGTTCCAAGGACCATAATAAGAATAGGTTTCCTGACCTTCTTTATACACAAAATGTTCTGCTACAAAATGACCTGAAATTGGATGTAAACCAGTTGCCATTATGGTTGATAAGGCTAGGTATAAAATACCCGGCCATCCAACAAGGAAGTAAAAACCAAACATGAATGAGAACTGAATAATTGCATTAATGATTTGCCACTTATCTGGTTTCATAGGATAAACAAATAAGGGCCTTATAGCATAAACTGGTATCTGGATAAGCAGCCAAATGAATTTACCGATAAAACCTTTGAAAAGTAGTGCTTCGGACCTGACTGCTAGATCTGTATCTATACCCTCTTTGCCTTGATGCCAGTGATGTTCGGCATGATAAGCTTTAAAAGCCATAGCAAAAGGAACAACCAATGGAAAGTTCACGACAATTGCTAACCAATTGTTTAATACTTTCTTTTTAAATGCAAGATCATGAGTGATTTCATGAACTGCCAAAACCAAAATATGAGTTAAAGTTGATCCAACAAAAATGATCATCACTGCGAATAACCATGGATTCTCCGGCAAGAAAAAAAGTGGAACTGACAACTGTAGTGCTGCTACAAATAGTGTCTTATAAATCAATGTGTAATCCGTGCCAAATAGCTTTTTCACCTCAGGAAATTCTTTCATTATTTCCCGTCTTCTAAGAATGTGCGGCTCTTTCTCCTCACTCCAAACAAAATCCTCCATACTCTTCATTTATTACAAATGTCAAAAATACGAAGTAATTAGATTTATGACTTATTGAATCTTAATCATCTAATATAAAATAGAAATTTCCATTGTCTGTAGACAACTTTATTTCCAAGGGAATATTCTTCTCCTTCCCCAATGTTGCATGACTGCTTTTGTCTCTAGGAAATTGCTTAATGGGCGGAAATAACAATTTATAAAATCGTCCCTCTGCTGAACCAGATGATTTATCTGGAATCATTTCAAATTCAAATACCCTATGTGCAATGTAAAAACGAACTGCTTCATTTTTATTATCAGACAGATTTTGACCCCTGATTAGCATGTATGTGCCCAGAGCATCTGTGAATGCAGATCCAATTAAAGGATAAGTTGTGATTCTGGTCTCGTCTTTTTCATGACGGTAGGTTTCCACATAAATCGAATCGCTATAAAAAAACTTATCTTCCTGAATATTGGTCTTTTTCGAAGTTTTTAAACTCCTAAGTGCCTTATTTGGAAGAAATGAATTTGCATGAACGTAAGACTCAAAAAGAATGTCCAAATCTGCAAAAATCCGTAACCAACCTACTGTCTTTAGGTTGAATCTAACCAAATAGTGAGGCTCATTATCAAAGTAGTGAAATTCCTTGTCTGTGTGAACCTTAGCCTCTCCTATTTTGAACCACCCGTACTTAATTTTATAGTAAAGGGTTTCCCCTCTTAAATGATATTTATTTTCCTGAAATAAATTTTGTGACCAAGCACTGGATATTCCTAGACAAAAAATCAGAACTAATAATAGTCTCATCAATCAGAGCTTCTACGAATTAAGGCCAGATATTTCTCATGAAGTTGCCCAACCACATTATCCCAGTTCAAATTTCTTGCGTAGCTGAGTGCATTTTCTCTCAGTCTTTCATACAAATCCCTATCATCAATTAATGCATTAATTTTTTCATTGAACATGAGTTCTTTTTTCGGCTCAATCAAATATCCATTTTCACCATCCTTCACTATATTTTTTGGGCCTCCTTCATTAGCAGCAATTACAGGTAATCCTGAGGCCATTGCCTCTAGAACAACATTTCCAAATGTATCTGTTAGAGATGGAAAAACGAATATGTCTACAGAAGCATAAACTTCTGATAACTTGTGATCAATTAATTTACCAGTAAAAACCGTTTTGTCCTTGGCACACTCACGTTCCATTTTTTCTCGTTCAGGGCCATCACCCGTAATTATCAATAACGTTCCTTCCCTTAAGATATGACTTAAACGAATCAGCATATCCGTTTCTTTGTAGTGTACTAATCGACTGACAAATAAAATCTTTGTTTTCTCCTTTGCGTCCCATTGATTAATGAGGTCTTCTGATCTGTGCTGAGGACTGAACTTCTCACTATCAATTCCTCTTCCCCAAATATCAATTTTTCCTTTTGATAGTCCTCTTTCAGCTAAAAACTCCTTCATCGACTTAGTAGGCGCAAGGACACAGGTGGCTTTTTCGTATAACCTGGTAAAAGTTCTATTAACAATAGTCCTTATCAGCGATTTAAATGGAAGCCACTTGACATAATCCACATAACTACTAAAATGAGAATGGTAGATGGATACATTCGGTACTCCTCTAAGTGCTGAATAGTTTGTCGCATACTTGCCAAGCAGTGAAGGAGAGCTCCAATGGATCAAATCTGGTTTGAATTCATCTAACTTTTTAAAGATCTCTCTTCGTTTTCCAGGAACAGCAAAGGGATAATCCTTTGCATAAGGGAACTTTAGGTACGGACAAATAAAAGTTTCGTATTTAAATTCAGTTGATTTTGGGGGGAGACAGGTAAAAAAAATCGGTTCAATACCGAGTTGGTCAAGTCTGGAAATAATTCGAAAACTGGTATTGGCCACGCCATCCATATTTTCCCTAAGAATATCTATGAAAAAAGCAATTCGAATCTTTTTCATTCAAGCTTGAAATATATAGTTGCGAAGGTGAATAAATTTTTAATAAATGAATGTCTTAGCATCCATCGAAATCAATTTGTGATTGGATTTTAGGTTATTAATACACGATTAGAAAAGTAAAATGACATTTTTGTGATATAAGTTCTATCAGTGACTGAAACATCAAAAAAAGAATTTCTATTTGTTACCCACAAATACCCTCCTTCTACAGGAGGTATGCAAAAGCAGAGCTATGAGTTAATAACTCAAGTAGCAGCGGAAAGACCAGTTCACAAGATTATTTTCAAAAGCAATTATCCAAAAATATTCTTTTTTCTGTCTGTTACATTAAGGGCGTATTTCAAAGTACTGTTAAATAGAGAAATCAAACTTGTACATGCCAATGATGGATTGATGGCGCTCTTTCTGACTCCTCTACTCTTGTATAAAAGAAGAATTAAACTATGTGCGACTATTCACGGGCTTGATGTAGTTTTTAATTATTCTCCTTATCAGTGGTGGGTGAGTAAATACCTATCTCAATTTTCATTTCTCATTGCAGTAAGTGAAGCTACCAAAGAGGAATGTATCAAAGCTGGGATTCCGAGTCATAAGGTATATTTCATACCTAATGCAGTTGAATTACCGGAAAAAATTGATAAAGATCCCACTTATAAAGAATGGCTAATAAAAGAACACCGTGTCAACATTGATGATCATTTCATCATCTGCTCAGTTGGGCGACCTGTCCCTAGAAAAGGTTTTGGTTGGTTTGCAAGTCAGGTTTTACCAAATCTGGATAACACGATATATCTTGTTGTAGGTACAGAAATGGAAAACAGTTGGGTAATTCACCTACTAAGAAAAGTGTTTTCTCAGTCGCTATTCGAAAAAGCCTGTAAAATGCTTGGTGTGCCATTAGACAATGTTCATCTGACTGAGTTGGCAAATAAGAATGACGACATCAAGCTTATGGGTAAAATTTCCTGGAATAACTTATTACAAACCTATTTACACGCAGATCTTTTTGTCATGCCAAACCTTCATGTAAAAGGAGACTTTGAAGGGTTTGGTCTGGTAGCTCTTGAGGCCGCCTCATTAGGTGCAGTTTGTCTAGCCGCCAATGTAGATGGTATCCCATCATCGGTTAAATCTGGAGAGAATGGCGTGTTATTGGAAAGTGCTAATGCTGTTGCCTGGATTAAAAAAATTAAGGAATTTCAAGATCAGGACTTACTTACGGAACATCGAAAACGTTTTTCTGCCTACTTCGATGGAAAACAAATGACCTGGAGGGGTATGAGTGATGCCTACATCAAGCTTTTTGATTCCTTTCTGAAGTAGCATCACTCACTTTCATAAAAACCCCACCAAAACTGACCAATGCGGTAATTAACGTAAACAACAAGCTAAGTGCAATGCTTTGAGCCTCCGCTATTCCGAAATATTGAAAGCCAAGCAAAAATGTAATTTCCCTTGAGCCAAGACCCCCTATTGTGAATGGAAATATTGAAACAAATGACGAAATGAGGAATAGGACTGAATACGCCAGTAATTTCTCAGAAATTCCAATTGATGTTAGAATGAAAACTGCGCTAACAACCTGCATTAATTGAACCCCTACAGACCACAACATGGCCCTTGGTAACTCCCGGGTAAATGATCGAAACAGAAGCTTAGAAAAAATAAAGAGCGCCGGAAAAAGGAGAATAAGACAAATGATATCAACATATTTAACCCAAGAGGGAAAATCGGTTAAGTCTAGAAACAAAAACCCAAGGCCTCCTAAAAATAAGAGTGATGCCAATCCGGAAATACGATCGATCAAAGTAGCTTGAACAAGAGGCTTTACTTTAACGTCATACAGTTTATTTAACAAATAAACCTTGTAACCATCTCCACCTATTCCGCCGGGAAGAAATAAATTATAAAACATACCAATCCAGTAAAGCTTTAGGTTATAGATAGAAGAGATATGGAGGTTAATACACTTGAAAAAAGCATGCAACCTGAATGCACTTAATACCTTTGATAAAATGAAAAATAGGATCGCTAAAACTAAATAAAATGGTTTGGCTCTAAGGAGCAATTCACTTATTTGATCCCAGCTTATTTTACTAAATACAAAATAGAGCGCTAGGCCCGTAATAACGAACTTCAATAAGGTCTTGAGGAGCTTTTTGGTCTTATTTCCCAATGAAGATTTCCTTAACTCGGTACGTTGCTTTGTTTTGACTTTCGAAGTAGGTTCTCACAACAAGCTCTGCCACAATTCCTATGGTAATAAGCTGTATACCTCCAAGTAATAATGTAATTCCAAGGATCAGTAGGGGTCGACCGCCAATATCCTCTCCCATGATTTTAAGAACAAGAAGATAGGCATTTATCAATAGTCCAATTCCGAAAAGTCCAATCCCTGTCACCCCAAAAAGGTGCATTGGACGCTGTAAATACTTTTGGAAAAAAACCATTAACATGAGGTCACTTATTACTTTAAAAGTTCTTCCCAGGCCATACTTTGATTTCCCATAAATCCGAGCATGATGTTTTACTGGCATCTCTGTAAGCTTCGCTCCCTGTAATTGCGCTAGAACAGGAATGAACCTATGCAGTTCACCATAAAGTCCAAGATTCTTGGCAATATCTTTTTTGAATACTTTTAAGGTACAACCATAATCATGCAGATAAACCCCGGTAAATTTCCTAATCAACGCATTAGCAATCCTACTTGGGATTTTTCTAAAAAACATTCCGTCTTGCCGATTAGCCCTTACACCAGCTACAACATCTACCTCCTCTCGTTCCATTTTTTCGATCATTGAAGGAATATCCGAAGGATCATTTTGAAGATCTCCATCCAGGGTCACTATGTAGTCACCGCTGGCTTCTGCAATCCCTCCTGCCATCGCTGTGGTCTGACCATAATTCTTATTAAAAATCACCGCTTTTATTCGCTTATCGGCGTGTTTCTTTATATTGGATATGGTTTGATCAGAAGAACCATCATCCGCAAAAACCACTTCATAATCCCAACCTTTCATAGCTTCCTGTATGGCCTGAATCATTGGTTCGATATTATCCTCTTCGTTCATTACTGGGATAACCAGAGAAACTTTCGTAGACATAGATTGAAAGTATGTTGTTGTTGATCCAAAATTACAACTTTAAGATTCTCCTATACGCTTAAAGCAACCATACATTCTTCTTATAAAGACTAAATTTGCAGGGCTTCTCGATCGATTTCATCGAGTCAATATTAGAATCATTTGAAAGACTCAACTATTTATTCCACGCTCCCTAAAACAGATATTCCTAAAAAGCTAGCATATATCTGGCTTATTGGTTTAATCGTGAGACTTATCGCCATAAATTTTGCTGGTGTGGCGCCAGATTTTGTAGGATATAGATTGCCAATTGCACAATGCATATTGACTGAAGGTTGGCTGTACTGCGACTGCAACTATAATCATACACCTTTCTACCCTTATTTGGCTGCCTTGATGCTTTGGATCGCAGGTGATGTTGAATTCTTGCAAGTTTTCCTTATCAACCTTCCTTTAGGCTTGGGAGATGCGTTGGTGCCAGTTGTTATCTATCTATTTTTTCAAGCAGTTAAGGATGAAAAATTAGCATTCTTGAGTTCCGCTATTTATGCCTTAAATCCAATTTCATTTATTGAAGTGGGTATTTCACATTGGGACGGCTTTACTCTTTTATTTTTTATGCTAGGCCTTTTGGCCATGCAAAGAGAGGAGACGTTCAAAGTAGGAATATGGACTGGCCTGGGTTTTCTACTTAAACAATTTCCTCTGGGTCTTTTTCCGGTTTTCCTGCTTAAAACAAGAAGCATCAAATCGACTTTCATCATGGGGATTGCGGCTTTTTCTGTAATACTACTGATGTTTTTACCTTTTATTCTGCACTGCCAAGGCACATTTATCGAGAATCTACTAAATCATCCGCTTTGGAGAGGAGCAGCAAGTGAAGAAGTGGGAATCGGAACATTAAAAAATGTTTTTGAACATATCGGCATACCATATGCCAAGACTGTTTGGGGTGTACTTTTTTTGATTTTACTAGGCCTTCCAAGCTTAAAAGCCAATCAGAATAATTATACATACTATGCTGGTATATTGATGGTAACACTGGCATTTTTCACGTTTGTAACCCATCGTCAATTACTCGTTTGGTGTATGCCGTTTATTATATTGGTTACTCTAGAAAGAAAAGCCTACATACCATTTATACTCTTATTTATTGGGTATGCTATTCGAATCATAAAGCCCGATTGGTATTTCGGACTATTGCATTTAGGTGTGGGTGTTTGGTATTATATCGCTCTATATCAAAAGATCACTTTGCATCAGTCAAATGGTACTGTTCCCATTAATAAGAACACATAAATTGCTCGAATGAAAACGATACGGCTTAACGTTGAAGAAGAAAATAACCTTGATAAGCTAAGAAATGAATTATCTGCTATCAAACCTAATGGTTTAACCCTTGTTGCATTAGAAGAATTTGATACTCAATTTGACGACAAAATGATTTTTGAAAGATTTGAATCCTTTAATGCAGATGTTGTCTTCTCTGCAAGCGCGGATTTTCCTTTTGACGTATCAGGCATAAATCTATTTTACTGGAAATACTATCCTAGGGAACAAGGAAGTTATCATTTCGTCCATTCTAAAATGTTCGTTGGAATGGCTAAAGAAATAATGATAATGATCAATGAGATTGAAAATACTTATGGCTCTAGCCTTCTCTTCAATTCTTTGCAAGCGTCTTCTGTGGAAGTAGATGTCTTCCATCGCTTTTACATTGATTCTTCTTTCGGATTACTCAAATCAGCTATCAATGCCAAGCTTGATCGGGAACAAAAACTATTTGGGACTGCTCAAGGTAGAAGATCTGTAATCAAATGGCCCATGTTTACGCTACGTCATGGTCTCATTTTCTATAAATATGAAAAAGAGAAGTTGGGTGATGACAAAATAGGAACAAAACTTTGGGACTTTTCCAGTAAAGATGGAAAGGTATACAATCACCGAATCAAATCAATTCCAGCCATTATTAGTCAACCTCCATTAATCAAAGGGGGGTTTGGAGGAATAACACAATCATTTGTGGCTTATCTCCATTCACTTATCACCATCATTAAAATGTTGATTTATAATGGAGGTAAACGAAAAGACCATGAAATTTTCCGGTTCAGACATAACCAAAACCCTGAGATAAAAGAGAACATAGAAAAACTAATTGGCTTTCTTGAAAGTGGCCAAGCTTTCTCATTCACACATTTCAATGATGGTGAAATGACCTTCATAAAAAAATATCAGGATCAAGACCACAAAGAAGTTTGGTTTGGATCTTATTTTGGGAGGATCCAGGAAAAATACAATAAACAACTTGGTGAACTTCTTAAAGCAGCATTTCTTAAAAGACAAGACTATTACTACATTGGTATTCCGTGCAGTGTTTCACATCCTAAGCTAAGTGTTTATGCGAAAGAACTAAGACCTGTTGATGAATTCACGATCCCAGCAATGACCTTCCATCACAACCTGAGTAAATACCCCAGGATACTAGGTGCTATCAAAAATCGCAGGGTTTATTTTGTGGTGAATGTAAACCAGGACCTTACTTTTTTTGAGAAAATTGGATTTGAATTCAATGAAGATCAAATCATCAGAGTACCGTTCAGAAATGCTCATGAAGAGTACGATAGCTTAAAAGACCGAACGTTTGAAGATGGGTCCGTGGTATTATTAATGTCTGGTATGCTAGCTAAAATTCTATGTGCATATTGGTTTGAGCACAATGCCAATACAACTTTTATTGCCTTTGGTTCAAGCTTTGACGACTACATCCAAAGTAAAATTAATTTTAATCTGTATCCTAAAAACTTCCCATTTTCTAAAACGCTAATCGGATCTCGTTCTTATCTTTTTGGTCACAAAAACCATTGCGATGGGTGCTATGACATGTCTCAGCCAAATCCAGGAAATTAGCCATGAGCAAATTGCTCGTACTCACATTTGCAGATAAGCCCCTATCGGACAAGAACTACCTCAGAAAATCTTGCCAGGAATTTAATATCTCACTAAAAGTGCTAATCTCATCTCCATGGATTCAAAATGTCATAAAGCTCAAACTGCTATATGAATTCATTGAAAGTCAGGATCCAGAGTTGATTTTATTAGTTGTAGACGCTTATGATGTAGTCCTCTATGCAGATGAAAATGTGATACTTTCAAAATTTGAAGTAGAGAAGGCAGAGCTGTTGTTCTCTGGGGAATCAAACTTCATGTATAAGGAACCTGCCAAATGGTTTTCCTTCTTAAGAAAGTATCCCAAGCAAAACACAATCTATCAATACCTTAACTCTGGTTCTTACATGGGTAAGGTGAAGCATATTCAATCGATGCTGAAAGAAATGCAAAATTGGTTTGAGATTGATCTAAAAGACGAAAAGAAGTTGCTTCCAATAAAGAGTGACCAGTACCTATTAAGTCGATTTTATGTAGAAAACTTTCATCGTAGAGGCGTCTTGAAAATTCATATTGATCAAGATCATAGTCTTCTTGGATGTACGGGTGGAAGATTTTGCGTGGTTAAGTTCCCAGACTTATCTAAATGGCAATCATTTACGTTTTTCATCCTTGAAAGAAATCTACTGAAATTATTCAAGCTTCATAAACATCAAAAAATTCCAAAGGACTATTTATCTAAAGGAGATAGTTTTTTCAATCAAAAAACGAAAACCAATCCTCCGATCATGCATTTTCCAGGGACATGGGATCGATTTGATAAAGTATATGAAGACTTATTAGCTTCCAAAAAAGCATCCAAGAGAGGTAGCTGGGCTTTAGCCGCTTTGATCAGCTTATTTTCTTACTTATGCTCCCTAATTTTAGCTCCAATATTCTGGTTGATTACAAGAAGTTAAGTTAAAAGGAGATGCTGTCTTAACTTTGAGTAGACATCCATATCCGGCTTACAGATCATCTCTATTCTTTGAAGTAGTTCTTTTGATACCTGTTGAGAAATTGAAGCGGGAGAAATAAGATTTTCATTTTTCCTTTCCCTGATATCTAGCATTTTTCCAAACTGATTTCTAAAACTTAAAGTGAATGGCCCCAGATCCTCTAAAAAGCCCACTAGTTGGTATTGCTTGAGGTTATTGATGGCATTAGGTACTGCAAGTGAAGTCCCCAAGTGTTCTTCATCTGCAAAGTACCTAACATAATAACTCCCCAAGCCTCGATGATCCACCTCCTTCTGCTCTTCTATTTCCAAGTAATGCTCCAATGCGAAATCATGATTTACATGATGCATTTTTTTATGGCGATTGAAAAAATATTCAGATATAAATCGCTCTACTGGCTCCCGAAGGATGGTAACAAAAGCCCACTCTTGCTGATATTTTTCTCTGATTGCCGAACTACAGGGAACGTGCCCAGTCACGTAGTGGATAGCTTTTGCATTAAGCTTCTTTTCTAAGATTCTGGTACGATAGCGACCTACGTCATCACCGAATTTTCTAGCAGTCTTCATACTTCTTACAGAGTCTATTTTGTAACCATGTAAAAAGAAAAATAATATGCCTGATGCAGCTTTTATACTATGATGTATGGTAGTACCACCGCATTTGGGAACATGAACAAAACAGATTTTCTTCCTAAATGACACTTTTATCCCTTTGAAATTATGAAAAATCCAAACTGCCCTGTCTCACTGTTACTCTTCTGTCTGCTACTTGAAAGTATTGTTCGTCATGCGATATGATAATTAATGTCTTCCCTTCTCTTTTGAGATCTGGGATGATTTCATTATAGAATTTTGCCTTGAAATGAGGGTCTTGATTGGCAGCCCATTCATCAAAAACATAAATCTCTTTGTCTTCAAGTACAGATCGGAATAGATTAAGGCGACTCATCTGCCCCATGGATAGGTCAGTTGTCGAGAGCTGTACACCGTCATCAAAAGAGAGCTTTTCCCTTATTTCCAGCACATCAAGGTATTTATCCTTAAGCTCATCCACACGGTCATGATCGATATAACGCAAATCCTGAAATACGTACGAGTCTGCAAATACTGCCGAGAATAAGTCACGATACACAGCCAGATTGGAGCTTTCGATCTTATTTCCAAGGTATTCAATGTGTCCTTTACTAGGATGGTAGAGGCCAGTTAACAACTTAATCAGTGTTGTTTTCCCACTACCATTGCCCCCATTGATAAGTAAAACCTCATTTTTCTTTACATCCAGATTAAAAGGACCTACATCAAAGGCTTTTTCGCCACCCCTTCTCAGGTATTCGTAGTGAACATTATAAAGTGAAATAATCTTATCATCCGAAGTTCTCGAGATAAACTTGTAATTGATGTTTTGTTCCTTAAGCTTTTTATCTTTGAACTCATGCAACAAAACGTCTAAGGACTCGACCTGTTCAAGGGCCACCTCGGCCTTTTTAAGATTACTAAAAAAGAGTCCAATACGAATGAGTGAAGGAAGTGTGAAGGGAATTAACGTAAAAAAATCATAAAGTAGATCACTTCCTGTTTCAAAAAAAGCTGCAATGATGATGATTACGCCTAAGGAGATTAAAATGAAGGACTCCGAAACCTTACTCACAGCTATGAGTACCTTGTTCCTATTCACATTATATCTAGCAAACTTATTGCTTGCTGAACCAATCAGCTCTGTTGCATATACTTTTTTGTGATTAATATTGAGAGTCAGCTCTTTCAATCCATCAACAAGCCCATTCATTCTTCCATATAGAATATTTCGTTCGCCAACAGCTCTCTTCTCCTGCTTGTATAAATAAGATTGAGAAATAAGCACAATGACCATGGTCACCATAAAAACGCTGATAAAAATTAAAGTGAATTCCCAGGAAATGAAAAACATATACCCCCATATCGTAACCACCGTGAAGAATGAAACGATAAAATCTGGAAGGCTTTTGGCAAAGTTTCCTAAGGTGATGATATCATTATACAGGGTGGGTATGATGATGTTGCGGTTCTTTTCAATGCGATCAAAACGCGATTTCAGCACCAATTCTGAAAGCTTTATTCGTGTGCCTGATATTTTGAATTCAAAGTGATTGGTAATGTAGTGACTTCCAAGTACCGCCGTTAAAGTAGATCCGATAACGAAAAAGGTCATTTTTAGAAATGACTTTGGAAAAACGCCTCGTTCATATTGCAGCACCTCCCCAAATGCTTGAATAGCCAATATATAGAATGCTGCCGCCAACAAACTGACAAGTGCCGATACAAAAACTTGCCTAATAGAACCACTAAAAAGAAACGATAATACTTTCATAACTGTAGAGCGCGCAAAATTAAGTGATTTGTTATCGTTAAATGCTTAAGCAATTCACAAACCATGCAACAACCTATCTTTGGCAGAAGAATCTATAAAAAATGCACATACTCTTTGCAGGAAAAGATGATTTTTCATATAACCGGACAGTCATATTAGAAGCTGGACTTAAGAAAATTTCGGATGTCTCTTATGACAAATTCACATTTAAGAGTTACTGGAAGTATGATAAGGATCTTTGGAACGAAAAACTAAAAAAGGCAGACGCTATCTATATTCCTACTATGCGTCATAGTGATGTTGCATTCATAAGAAAGAAAACAAAGAAACCCATTGTGTTTGATCCGTTAATTTCTAAATACCTCACACGCACTAAAGATCATGGGAAATGGTGGACTGCTCCTGAAAAGTATTGGCGGGACTGGATCGCAGTTAAAAATTGCGATGTGCTACTGATGGACACCCAAGCACATTTGGACTACATGATCAAACATTACAGATTTGATAGATCCAAAACAGCAATAGTGCCTATTGGTGCAGATATAGAAAAATTCAAGCCGATAACTATTGAAAGAGAAGACAATACGTTCCGAGTAGGTTTTTATGGAGCTTTTGTACCATTACAGGGGGTTGAACGTATAGTAGAAGCTGCAAGGCTTCTGAAAAATGAGAAAGACATACTATTTGAAATTGTTGGATTCGGTCCTTTTTATCATGTAGTAAAAAAGAAAGCCATTGGGCTAAAAAATATTGATTTTGTTGGTTGGGTAGATTACGATGAACTAGGCAAACGAATCAATCGCTTTGATATTTCTCTAGGAGTATTCGGAACTTCTCTTAAAACAGATTTAGTCATTCCTAACAAAATCTATCACTACGCAGCTTTAGCTAAATGCATCATTACAAAAGATACGCCTGGAATAAGAGAAAACTTTACCGCTAATGAAAACATTTATTTGGTCCCAAATAAACCAGAAAAGATTGCGGAAGCAATACTAGACTGCAAAGCAAATCCAACGAAAACAAATAAAATTGCTGAAGAAGGATATAAATTGGTGAAAGAGAAATACAATGAAGTTGAGGTGGCCAAGAGCTTCGCTCGTGCCTTAGAATTGACAAAAAAATAAGAACGAATGGCATTTCAAGAAAAGATCACCAGATTAGGAAACCGCATTTTTGGAAATCAAGCATCAGAAAAGCTTGGTAGATTCATAACCAGAAATGAAATCATTGGATTTTTAATTGGATTAATCTGGGGAAGAAATCTTACTAAACTCGCAATCATATATAACACTGATAAATGGGGAGATCACTTCTATACCCCACATTATCAACACCATCTTAAGAAGTTCAAATACAAAAAAATGAACGTACTGGAGATAGGTGTTGGTGGTTATGATTCGCCACATAAAGGGGGTAACTCTTTAAGGATGTGGAAAAGGTATTTTCCCTTCGCTAAAATTTTCTCCCTTGATATTTATGATAAATCACCTCAAGAAGAAAGAAGAATAAAAATCTTCAAAGGAAGCCAAGTTGATCATGAATTTTTAGATAAAGTAATGAATGAAATTGGGGAACTTGATATTATAATTGATGATGGAAGTCATATCAATGAACACGTCATTGAATCATTCAAATACCTATTCCCTAAACTTAAAAAGGGAGGAGTGTATGTTGCTGAAGATACCCAAACCTCCTATTGGGAAGACTATGGAGGTGATAGCAATGATTTAAAAAATGAAAAAACAATGCTTAATTTTTTTAAGCAATTGACCGACTCTTTGAATCATGTAGAATTAATTCGTAAAGATTATGAACCGAGTTACTTCGATAAACACATTGTTTCCATGCATTTTTATCATAACATGGTTTTTATTCATAAAGGTGACAATGATGAATTATCCAGCAAAGTGATCAAAAATGAGAAATTGAAAGTCAAAGAATCTAAAGAATCCTTAGCAGATAATGCATAACCACATTTGTATTTGGTTGGGGACCTATAAGCGTCCAAACATGTTGGAAAATACTTTGCAGTCTTTCTGCCAAATTATAATACCAGCAGATACAGAAGTAAGTTTGATGATTTTGGATAATGATGAACTTGGAAGTGCTAGAGAAGTATTTGAGAACTATAAACCCCAACTGCCCTTCAAAAGTAGCTACCAGATCAATCCAGAAAGGGGGATTGTAAGTCAAAGAAATCGTTTTATTGATGAAACACTAAAAAATGGCTATACACATGTGGCCATGGTTGATGATGATGAAACAGCAGAAAAAGAATGGCTAGTTAAAATGCTTGAGACTATGATGAAATATGAAGCCGATGTGGTAGATGGTGCTGTAGAACGAATACTTCCTGAGTCTACACCCAGATGGTTGATAAAGGGCAAATTCTTTGAGTGGCACAGTTTTAAAACAGGATCGGTTAGAAGAGCAGCGAGTGGAGCCAATTCACTTTTTAAGGTAAAATTAATCGATGAAATGGGACTCAGGTTTAATTCTGCTTTTAACTTATCAGGCAGTTCTGATACTTTTTTCTTTACAGAGGCAACAAAAAAAGGTGCCAAGATTGTTTGGTTAAACGAACAATTGATAAAAGAATATTTTCCTGAAAGCAGAGCTACCAAACAATGGCTTTTGTTAAGAGCATTTCGGAGAACGAGTTCGAAGTTCAATAGAAAAAGGTTGGAAATGGGTTATCCAAGAGCAGTCGTTACCTATTTCTTCAATGGTTTATTTCAATTGATCTCCGGTGGAATCCTTACGATTCTCTCTTTACCCTTTGGACCGATACCAAGAATTCATAGCCTACGAATCTTTTATAAAGGGTTAGGAACCTTTAACGGTATTCTAGGCCGGGAGTATCAAGAATACAAACAAACTCATGGAAATTAGTTAGGGTAGTACTTGTTTATCCGATTCATTTCAACTCTTACTTTGTTTGAACTAGACCAGCTAACAGCTATAATCATTAGCGAAATAAATTTAATTGCATACTGCTTTATCCATGACATTCCTTTTCTATGTACCCATGTTAAAGCTTTCCTATGAATAAAAGGAAGATTTCTTGTATGCTCCTTTACATCCTTTTTTGGCAAAGTGTTATCATCTTGCCAGTTAGGACCAATAGAAACATTCTTCCAGTGATAACACGTGATTTCATAGCCCTTAGACATGACTATTTTACTTAACGTAATTTCTCCATTTTCAATTATCAGGTCCCTTTCAGTCTCATTCGTCGCAGGGAACTGATCTAATATCGAATGTAAGACTTCATACTTTGAAAGGAACATGTAGGTCTGTACATGAGGTAAAATTTTATCTTTAGTAGAGCCTTTTGGGTATCCTATTAGATTAATAGTATTTCCAACTAAACCGATTTTTGAGCTTATTAGCTGACAGTAACAGCTATACCAATTCTCTTTCTCTGGTCCGACTGAGCTTCTATTTCGAATTAATACAAAATCATTTTTTGATGCGACACCATTAAGTTGTTCAAGTCCAATTTTAAACGAACTAAAGTCTCTACCTTGATTTCCTTTTTTGAATACACCAATTAAATTAATCCAGGGGGACTTATTAATAAGATTATTCAGAATTCTGAGAAAAACTGATTCCCATTTATTTATTTGGTTTAAGTCACTAATTACTACAACAAGGTTTATTTTATCTATCCCTGGATGCAGACGCGACATCTTATATATGTTGTAAGTGTCAAGCAAAAAATTTGTATCATTCGCTGTACAATAAATAAGATAATTTGTTCTCATAGCCTTCCTCCAAAGGAATATGTTTCTTTGGGGCTAAGTAAGATCAATCTTATCAAAATATGATCAATTAGGATGAAATGAATATTTGTAATTCCTTTCTAAAAAATTATTAAATGCTAGGAATCGATATAGTAGATCTAAGGGATTCTAAACTTAAAAATCGGGATGAGCGAGCCTTAAAACTGATTTTGAATGAGAAAGATGAACTAATCTCACATAAACAAATCTACTGGATCCTTTGGGCAGCCAAAGAAGCGGTCTTTAAGTGTAGACGAGAAGCTAATAATTTTTCTCCAACTCAAATCCAAATTAAACTGAGAGAAAAAGAAGGAAAGATTTCATTTACTTCAAATGATTTATCTGGGAAAGTAGAGCTAACAAATTCTTACGTCCTTTCAGTTTGTACGAAAAAATTAGAGAACATAAAGTTTGAGATTTTTGAAACTGAAGCAACAAGTAATAGCTCAAGTACTCGTGGATCAATCGTGTCATTTTTTAAAACAAAAGATATTGAGGTATCAATTGGGGCAGACAATTTAAATCTTCCAACTTTACTTCCATTCAATGAACCAATATCCATCTCACATCATGGAAACTGGTCAGCTTTTGTCTATCCTAAATCTATTATCGAATAAGCGTTTTCTATTTTTGCAGCTATGCGCAAAAAAAATCTGATAGCCATATTCTTAGTTGTCTTTACGATGATGCTTTCATCATTTGCTTTCTATGCTTATCAAATCATTTATACACCTAATGTCCTTGTTGGGGGCAACGCCATGGAGATTGCGATCCCTCATGGCATGACTTTCAAAGAACTCCAAGACAATCTTGCTAAAGAAAGAATCATAAATGAAGCTGTTTCTTTTGGTTTCTTGGCTAAACTGAAGAACCTTGATACAAACCTAAAACCTGGCATGTATCTACTTGAGCCTGATATGACCAACCTTCAGCTCATCAATTTACTCAGATCTGGATCCCAAACACCTGTCAACCTTACGTTTTCCAACGCGAGACTACTTTCCGATCTTCCCAAAAAACTCACTCAAAACCTTGAAATTGATTCGACTCAAATGGCAGAAGCCCTTCTTAGTGATAGCACAGCTAAATATTATGGATTTGAGCCTCATACATTCATCAGTATGTTCATCCCAAACACCTATCAAATCTACTGGACTAGTACCGCTAAAGAAGTGCTTGATCGTATCAAGTATGAGTACGATCAATTCTGGTCAGATGAACGGTTGTCAAAAGCAAAAGAGCTGGACTTAAGTCCTATTGAAGTATCTATTCTTGCGTCCATCGTAGATGCTGAGACCAATCGAATGGATGAGGCTGCTGCAGTAGCAGGTGTTTACATCAATCGACTCCAAAAAGGAATCGCGTTACAGGCGGATCCAACTTTAGTATTTGCTATTGGAGACTTTACCATTCGCAGAATCCTGAATAAAGACAAAGAGCTTGATTCGCCTTACAATACCTACAAGAACAAAGGTCTTCCTCCAGGTCCAATTAATATGCCCTCCATTGCTGCCATTGAAGCAGTTCTCAATTATGAACAACACAGTTATCTGTATTTCTGCGCAAAAGAGGATTTTTCAGGTTATCATGTTTTTGCAAAAACGTTGACCGAGCATAATAGAAATGCGCATAAATTTCAACGAGCATTGAACAGAGAAAGAATTTATCGCTAATGTACTCTTTTGAAACAAAAATTCGGGTTAGGTATGCAGATACAGATAAAATGGGATTTGCATACTATGGGAACTACCCAAAATACTATGAAATAGCTCGAGTGGAAGCCTTTAGAGCTTTAGAATATCCTTATAAAGAAATGGAAAATGGTGGGGTTGGAATGCCGGTTTTGGACCTTAAGATCAACTACCACAAACCAGCGAAATATGACGATCTACTCACAGTTAAGGTTATTGTCCCTGAAATGCCTCGGGCACGGATTCTATTTCAATATGAAGTAACTAATGAAGCAGGTGAGCTTATCAATACTGGTGAAACCACACTTGCCTTTATGCAGCTTCAAAGTGGCAGACCCGTAAAGATGCCCGAAAAAATGAAAAATGCGATTGCTCCATATTTTGATTGATTTGCTGATATGAAGATAAGAGTCCATCCTATCAATGCATTATCAATAGCGTTATCAACTGTCCCGTTGATTTATTACTTCACTATTTTTTTAAGTTTTATTATGACATACCACATGAAGATGATTACGATACTGTTCTATATTTCTTAAATGAACTAGTTAAGGCGGACTCGATAATTGACAAAATATCTTTGTCGATTACCTCAGTGCACAATGAACATATTCTTTTATTTAATCGCTTATTGGCATGGTTATATTATTCGATTGCTGGAGAAATAAACTTTAAAGGACTACAACTAATCAGTAGTCTTCTAGTAGTTCTTACTTGGATATTATTCCTAATGCTGATTAACAAGGAGTTTCAGGATATTAAAAATGTTAGGCATATAAAAATCATCAAATCACTAGTAATTGTCACCGCTTCCATTCTATTCTTTAATTTATCCTACTATGAATCGATTTTTAGAGCAACTGATCAACCTCAAAAATTAGGTTTAATAATTATTACATTTTTCTCAATTCATTCATTTCTTAAAGACCATCAATTAAGAGCAATTCTGTTGGCCTCCATTGGTTTTTTAATAAGTGCTAATGGAATATTTATCCCAATAACGATCTTTTTATTAACAATCCTTAAATCAGGCAAATGGATGAGTAAGGATACTGTATCATGGTCAATTGTTTCGTTTTTAGTCATTTTGACCTATTGGCTACTAGCTAAAGATGCTCCCAAAAACAGAATTGGTTATCTACAAATCGCTGATATTTTTTCGTGGCTTAAACTAATTGGACACTATTTGGCTTTAAGCGGTTCCGTATTCCACTCTAAGGGAAATGTAACACCCATATGTTATCGGCAATTAAATATGTACAATAATCGGCAATTAGTGATGTACTAATTTC
>CAYWOQ010000013.1:0-62672 GCA_964459925.1 uncultured Roseivirgaceae bacterium | reverse complement strand
CCTGGATCTAGAGTTTAGGAAACTCCTATTCTATCCCTTGAACTAAGAGGCCATTTGTTTTCCAAAAATAGAAAATATCAGAACACCTCAGGTTGCATATAGTGAGGATAGATTTTCATATGCTGCTTTTTTACTTCCTGATAAAGCATTCCTTTAAGATCCTCAATTCCTTGTCCACTTTTTGCGCTAATGTGAGCTACTAATCCTTTTCTATTTTGTATTGCTTCAGTATCTATTCTATCAATTTTATTGTAAACCTTGATTGTTGTAATTGCTGATGCATCGATTTCAACAAGCGTTTCCTCCACCACACGAATGTGATCTTCATAGGATGGGTTTGAAGCATCAATCACATGGAGTAATACATCTGCTTCCCTTACCTCAGCTAATGTAGACTTGAACGATTCAATCAATGAATGAGGTAACTTTCTGATAAAACCAACAGTATCTGATATCAGAAAAGGAAGCTGATGAATGACAGCTTTCCTCACCGTCGAATCCACTGTTGCAAAGAGTTCATCCTTGGCGTAAACCTTGTCCTTACTCAGGATATTCATAAGTGTGGATTTGCCGGCATTGGTATACCCAACTAATGCAACCCTAACAATTCCACTTCTTGATTTTCTTTGGGTAATTGATTGTTTTTCGATCTTTTCCAGCTTCTTTTTAAGAACATTGATCTGATCACGAATGATCCTTCTATCCGTTTCTATTTCTTTCTCTCCGGCTCCACCCCTGGTACCGGTTCCTCCTCTTTGTCTTTCCAGGTGAGTCCACATCCTGGTTAGTCTGGGGAGTAAATATTCAAACCTGGCTAATTCTACTTGCGTTTTCGCTTGAGCTGTTTTAGCTCTTTTAAGAAAAATATCAAGAATCAATAAACTACGATCGTAAATCTTGACCCTCAGTTCTCTTTCCAGGTTTCTAAGTTGAGAAGGAGATAGATCGTCATCGAAAATCACCACATCAATCTTGTCAACTTTTGTAGCTACAGAAATATCCTCTAGTTTACCTTTCCCAACAAATGTCTTAGGGTCTGGATGTTCAAGTTTTTGAGTAAATTTTTGAGTCACTTCAATACCAAGGGTTTGAGTTAAAAACTCAAGCTCATCCATCATTTCCTGCATTCGTTCATCGGATTCTGATTTGGCCCCAATAGAGATAAGTATTCCTCTTTCTTTCTTTTTCGCAGTTTCGATCATATCTTATGTAAAGTTTGTGAATTAAGCATAGCTTACAAAAGTTTACGCCTCAAAGTGCCATAAAGTGAAAATCGCTTTCGTAGCAAATACTTCCTGGAATATTTTCAATTTTCGTAAGGGTCTCGTAGGTCATTTCTTAGCCAAGGGAGACGAAGTATTGGTGCTTACACCCAAAGATGAGTATACTGAAGAAATTGTTAAATGGGGGACTAAATGGATTAATACCCCTCTGGAAGGAACTGGTATCAATCCAGCTAAAGATGTTAGATATCTAAACCAACTAAGAAGAATATTTAAAAAAGAACTTCCAGAAGCGGTACTTAGCTATACGATAAAATCAAATATCTATTCTTGTCTTGCTGCGAGAAGAACATCCATCCCGGTAATTTGTAACGTAAGTGGACTAGGAACCGTGTTTTTAGTAGATGATTTGGTAGGCAAGTTTGCCATCAACTTGTATCGAATTGCTTTTCGAAATGCAGGATTTGTTTTTTTTCAAAACCAAGATGATCAGAATTTATTTCTTTCCAAGGTTCGAATTCCTAAAGACAAAATTGGATTACTTCCTGGGTCAGGCATTGATTTAACTGCTTATGAATATGCTTCACCTTCTTTTGGCAATTGCACGAAGTTTTTAATGATTTCCAGACTAATTATTGAAAAAGGGGTAAGAGAATTTGCCGAAGCAGCTTCAAATTTTGAAAATCAAGAAGACGTCTCTTTCACACTTGTGGGTAAGTTTGATGAAATGCACGCTCGTTCAATAGCCAAATCAGAACTTGATCAATGGATAAGTAAAGGGTGGATTGAATATTTACCTCATTCTAATCATATAAAAGACTTAATTACGGGACACGAGGTGGTCGTTTTACCTTCTTATAGAGAGGGTACACCGAGAACACTATTAGAAGGAGCAGCCATGGGTAAAGCACTGCTTGCCTCAAATGTACCCGGTTGTAAAGAAGTAATTGATGATGGGGTAAATGGTTTTCTATTTGAAGCTAAGAATACCAAACAACTGGTCAGCAAGATTAAACTTTATTTATCACTTTCATTGGATGAAAGGTTGGAGATGGCACGGAATTCTCGGGAATTAGCTGAAGAAAAATTTGATGAAAAAATAGTTATTGCGTCGTATGAAAAAGTCATCCATCGAATCAGTCGTCCTACCTAACTATTTAATTCTATTTTTGCGCAGTATTTCAGTAATAAAATTTGTGAGTCGCCTATTTCATTTAGTTCTTTTCTGTGGGCTGTTTAGCTGCAAAGTGTACAAGCAGGATATCATGTTTCGATTTGATGAGGAATTTACAGAGGATGACCTCTCAGCAGCAACCTATGAGTTGGATCGAAATTATCTTTTAAGACCAAATGACATACTCCGTTTGGATGTTTTTACCAATAAAGGTGAACGTTTAATAGATCCAAACTTTGAGTTCTCTACAGGAGGAAATCAGGTGGGTATGCAACTTCAACAAGCACAACAAATTCGAAACCAGTTTCAATACATTATTCAGGCAGATAGTATTGTAATATTTCCTTTAATAGGAAATATGAATCTTGTGGGACTTACATTGTATGAAGCAGAATTAGAAGTAGCAAAGAAGATGGAAGAATTCTATGAGGATTCATTCGTCAAGCTGAGAATAGACAATCGAAGAGTCTTTGTCATGGGTTCACCTGGTGGAATTGTTGTTCCTCTTGAAAATGAAAACATGTCCATTGTCGAAGTTTTGGCACTTGCTGGTGGAGTTGATAGATTAGCAAGAGCTCAGAATATTCGACTGATTCGTGGGCAAGAGGTTTTTCTAGTTGATCTTAGTACTATTAGTGGCATGAGAGAATCAAACTTTACAGTTCAGCCTTATGATATCGTATACATAGAACCGTGGCGAAGGCCTTGGTTAGAGTCCTTAAGAGATGCATCACCATTAATTAGTATTGTTTCAAGTACGATTACTCTTTTCTTAGTTATTCAAAACCTATAATGGAAGGTCAACCAGGAATTAGAATGGGGGAACAAGGAAAAGACTTTCTAGATTCTTTTGATCTAGAACGTTTCTGGTATGTTCTTAAGCGTAGTAAATTATGGATTGTAGTATTTGTTTTGCTGACGACTGTGGTTGCATACCTTTATGTGAGGTATACCAAACCTACTTATAGGTCAGATTCCATTGTCAAACTTGATTTTGAAAGCGAAGCAAATATTTTAGGAATTACGGATGTTATTAATAGTCAGGAAAGAAATGAAATTTCAGGAGAAATTGAACTTATAAGGTCACGATTGTTTCTTTCACGTGTAGTTGATAATGCTGATTTACACGTTTCTTATCACATCTATGGGAGGTATCTGACGGATGAACGTTATAGAAATTCTCCTTTTCAAGTATCGTATAAAGTCATTGATGAGAGGTTTTATGACAGACCGATTGATGTAACACTGACTGACTCAAAGTCTTTCACTTTGGCTTACCAATTAAATGGTAAAGAATACTCCTCCCAATATCGTTTTGGCGAAGAAATAAAAATTCAAGGCATCAATTTATTAATCAATAAAACATCCGTATTCAATGAGAATATGGTTGGTGAACGTTTTTATTTCACACTAAATAGTGAAAAAGCATTAATTGATTATCTCCAAAGAAGTCTTCAGGTGGCTCCAGAAAATTTTAACGCGAAAACCATAAAAATATCATTTTCAGACTATAAGGCCGCTAAGGCCAGGGATATGGTAGCCTTGATTGATTCTTTGTACCTGAATTACACAAAGGAAGTTAAGAATGAGGCCATAGAGAAGAAAATTGAATTCCTTGATAATCAAATTAACCATGCAGAAGAGAAGCTTTCCGAATTTGAAGAATATTTTGAAGATTTTACGATTGAGAATAGAACAACAGATTTAGGACAAGATTTGAACAGAACCCTGCTGCAACTTAACAGAATTGATTCTCAACGCTTCATATTAAAGACTAGATTGGCAGATCTTGGAGTTATTGAGAAGAAAGTAAATGAGCAAGGACCTGTAATTATTGATCCCATTTCTGCTGGATATCTTCCAAAACCACTTGCTGATGCTTTAGTACAATACACTGAACTTCAGCAGAAAAGAGAACTAAAGCTTGCTTCTTACAATGAGACCTCATACATCATTAAGCAATTGATGTTCCAGATTGAAAAAGCAGAAAATATGCTTGAAGGACTAATGGAGAGCTACAGGGAAGTGTTAAGTGAGAGTCTTGATGAAGTAAATCAACAAAGGCAATTTTTTGAAGCTAACCTCTATCAGCTTCCATCCATGGGTACACAATACTCAAAGAAAAGACGTCTATACGAACTACAGGAAGGCCAGCTTATTTTATTTCAGACTTCAAAAATGGAACTTGAAATTACAAGAGCGGGTACCGTAACAAAAAATGTGATTCTATCTCCAGCCTCTTTGCCAACCACTCCCATTAAACCGCAAAAACTCTTAATCATCATTGCAGGTTTTATGGTTGGACTTGTTTTAAGTGTGATTTTTTTACTTGTAAAGTATCTTATCCATAACAAAATAGCTGGTGTCAGAGAATTAGAACGAATAGTTAAAGTACCTGTATTGGGAGGAATTCCAGACTATGGAAAGAAATTAGAGCATACGTCGCTAGTGGTTCAAAAAGATTCATCTTCGTCTATTAGTGAGGCACTTAGGACTATACGTACCAATATGGACTTTATTGGTGGTGGCAATGCATCGAAAATCTTAAGTATCACATCAACTGTATCTGGTGAGGGGAAAACGTTTGTTGCTGTGAATCTCGGTGCTATTATGGCAATGACAGGGAAAAAAGTGGTAGTTGTGGATATTGATATGAGGCGTCCAAAAGTTCACCTCGCATTTGATGCAGAAAATAAGGCAGAGGGTGTTAGCACAATTTTAGCTGGAAAGAATAAAATATCAGAAGCCATTGCAGAATCATCCATTGACAATCTCTTTTTTGTGACTTCCGGTCCGACTCCTCCTAATCCTTCTGAGTTATTATTACAAAAGGAGTTTGATCAATTCTTAGGAGATCTAAAGAAAGAATATGACGTAGTTATTTTAGATACACCTCCTGTAGGTTTAGTAACAGATGGGAGAATTGTAATGAAAAAGAGCGACGTACAATTATATATTGTCAGAGCGGACTTCTCTAAAAGAAGTTTTATTAACGTAATAAATGAGCTTCATTCTACTCATCAATTTAAAAACATGGCAACTATCTTAAATAGTATTGATAATACGCCTGTTTACGGTTATGGTTATGGCTATGGATATGGCTACTACGCTGAGGAAAAATCCAAGATGAAGAAAATTACCGCAAGCTTTAAGAGTCTATTCTGACCATGAGATGGTTTACGAATAACGCAGTAGAATCACTTTCCGTCGACATGCATTCTCATCTGATTCCGGGAATAGATGATGGTGCAAAAGATTTAGATCATAGCATTAAAATGATTCGTTTACTACAGGATATAGGGTTTAAGAAGCTTATTACTACTCCTCATATCCATCCAAAGTACCCAAATAGCGAATCTGTTATACTCGAGGGGTTGGAAAAAGTTCTTTCTAATATTCCAAAAAATAACATCGGTGACATTGATATTGAAGCTGCTGCAGAGTATTATGTTGATGACCAGTTTATGACACGTCTCAAAGAAGGAAAGAAATTTTTAAGCTTTGGTGATGGGTTTATTTTAATAGAATGTTCGTTTTCAGTGAAGCCATATTTTTTTGAATCTGTCGTTTATGGTTTAAAGGAGAAAGGGTATAAACCGATTTTAGCACATCCGGAACGTTACAGGTTTTTGGAAGGAGAAATAGATTGGTTACTTGAACTAAGATCAACTGGATTATTGTTTCAAATTACTTTAGGGTCAATCGGTGGAATGTATGGAGAAGAGGTTAAACGAATCGGGTTAGAATTAATAAAGAACAAACTGGTTGATTTTCTCGCTTCGGATTTACATCGTTCTTCTCAAATGGACTTCCTAAAAAAAGGTTTGGAACATCGTGAAGTACAAAAGCTTTTAAAGACAAAGACTTTATTCAATGAACAATTGCACTAACTGTGGAAAACTTTTGCAATTGATTAAGTGAAAAATCAACGGAAAATAACGTAAATTCCTTCAATCATTTTTGAATTAATACCATCAAAACATGCCAGAAGATCATAAGCGAAAGGAAGAGAGAGAGTTGGTGAAGAAATTTGAAGCGTTCCTTAAAAATAAGGAGAATCATTACTTTGATGAAGAATCCTTGATCAAGATCATATCGCATTATAGTCTGAATGATAAATTGAATCAAGCTCACAAGGCAGCGATCTTTGCACTCGAGCAATTTCCCTACTCGATTGATCTGACAATTGAAAAATCAGATATACTCCTTAAACTCGAGAAATCAGCAGAGGCTATTGATCTTCTTGACGAGACGCTCAACATACATCCTAATGATCCAGAACTTTTACTTCAAAAAGGGGCTATTCATTGTTTGGTATCAGAGTTTAAAGAAGCTATAGAAGCTTATGAAAATGCACTTATAAACGTCGAAGAAAAAGATGAAGTTTATTTCAGTATTGGTATGGCTTATCAGGGGTTGGGTAATTATGAAGCAGCTGCCGATCAATACAAAAAAGCAATTGAAATAAATATGCTAAATGAAAATGCACTATACGAATTAGCATATTGTCTTGATGTAACCGGTGAGCTTGAAAGTAGTCTTTCTTATTATAAGAAGTTTATAGACCAGGATCCATATTCAGAGTATGCCTGGTATAATCTAGGAATCGTATTTAATAAGCTAGGGAAGTTTGAAGAGGCAGTTGACGCCTACGAATATGCAACTGCAATTGATGAAGATTTCAGTAGTGCATGGTTCAATATGGGTAATGCCCAGATGAATCTTGAAGTTTACGATAGAGCTTTGGCGTCCTATCTTAAAACATTTGATTTGGAGGGAGCATCTCCGGAGACCTATTGTCATATTGGAGCAGCTTACGAAAAACTTCAGCAATTTGATTTAGCGATTAAATATTATCAGAAAGCGTCCAAATTGGATCAGATGTATCACGAAGCTTGGTATGGTTTAGGGGTCTGTTTGGTCTTACAAGATAAATGGTACGAGGCAATACATTTTTTAAATAAAGCACTTAAGCTTGATGTTGAAAATGGCCTTTACTGGAAGGCTGTTGCGGATGCAGAATATAAAACAGGTAACCTGGTTTCATCATTAGATGCATACAGTGAAGCAAGTGAAATGGATCCGGAAAATCCTGATGTTTGGCTGGATTGGTCATTAGTTTATTATGAACAAGGAGATTATGAAATGGCAATTTCTGTTCTCGAAAAGGGATTGGATGAATGTCCAGATAACGCAGATATGTATTATCGTGGGGTCGTTTACTTAATTGGATCTGGGAGTTATAAAAATGCTATTAACCGTTTGGAAACAGCACTTCTGTTAGATTTTGACCGTCATGAAGTACTCTTTAATTTTTTTCCAAATCTACCGACTCAGAAAGCACTCTTTCGAATCATAGATCAGTTTAGGAAGGATCATAAATAAACTTTGATCATCATAGAATTTTTGTGATTTTTGAGGCTTGTTTAAAAAACTGTACCTCACTATTAATGAATTATAGCCTTAATAATATACCTGAAAGAACTCAGAAACCCAGAGACATTGGATTTACAATGGTCATGGATAAGGGTTTGAGTCTAAGAGAAGTAGAAGATTTAATCGAAACCAGTGGTACATACATTGATATCGTAAAATTGGGATGGGCAACCTCTTTTGTGACCCCTAAATTGGATGAAAAATTAAACCTTTATAAAGAAGCAGGAATTCCATGTTATTTAGGTGGAACTTTATTTGAAGCTTTTATTGTCAGGAATCAATTTGATGATTACCGAAAAGTGCTCGATAAATTTTCACTAGAATACGCAGAAGTCTCTGATGGCTCTATTGAGATGGATCATGATGATAAGTGTGATTATATACGTACCCTTTCTGAACAAGTGACGGTTTTAAGTGAGGTAGGATCAAAAGATGCAGCCAAAATAATTCCACCATACAAATGGATTGAGCAAATGCAAACGGAACTCGATGCAGGAGCCTGGAAGGTTATCGGAGAAGCACGGGAGAGCGGAAATGTTGGTTTATTCAGAGACTCGGGTGAGGTCCGACAAGGTTTGGTAGAAGAAATCTTAACTCAAATACCATCAGAGAAAATCCTTTGGGAGGCACCTCAAAAAGCGCAACAAGTGTGGTTTATCAAATTGTGTGGCACAAATGTGAACCTCGGGAATATCGCACCTAATGAAGTGATTCCTTTAGAAACCATCCGACTTGGGTTGAGAGGTGACACCTTTACCCATTTCTTATAAAAACTAAGGCCTTATTTCAAGAGAAATCCGATAGTAAAACCCGCAGAAACTGCGATCGGAAAGCTTGGATCTCCATTGGTATGGCTGTAGCTATAGCTTGCCTCATCTGATGAATTATATCCATATCCAATTCCAAAGTGGTAGTCTAGCGTCATTAAATCAGCCAATACGTATTGACGTCCATAGGTAATTAAAAAAGCTATTGAAGTGAAGCTTTCTCTTGAAGTTCTGAAATTGTTTCCATCAAATGATTCCACATCCTCGCTATACTGAGAAAATATTATTTCCGGTCTAATATACTTTCCACTAAGTAGATGAGAACCTTTTAAATCATCTGTGACAAAATCAGGATTTAGCTTAAATTTTGGACCTCCTTTTAAGAGAATGCCTCCAGGATTTACTCCAGAATTATCTGTCCCTAATCCAATGATTCCAAACTTTACTTCCCAGGAAAGCCAGTCTCGAATGTAACTTTCGGAGCCAAGTGTTGTATTTCCAGTTAGAGGAGAAAAAAATTCCATTTTAATCGCTCTTTTCTTCTGATCTTCATAAGAAGTCATAATTTGTTGGCTGAAAAGCAGAATGGAATTTGCAGCTAAAAATAGGGTTAGTATTATCCTTTTCATTTTGGTGACTTTAATTGTAAGTAAAGTTTTAAAACGGTACCCCTAAAAAATGATGCCAAAATGTTTAACTACACGCAGCATTCTTTAAGTTCGCTCCTCAATTTATTTTGGTAAATGAATAAGTTTCTAATTTTTCTTAAAGGAATGTCAATGGGGGGTGCTAATGTTATTCCTGGTGTATCAGGTGGCACAATCGCATTCATCACAGGGATCTATGATACCTTGATAGATTCCCTCAAATCCTTTGACTTAGTAGCCATTAACCTTCTGCTCAGGTTTAAGCTAAAGGATTTTGCTAAACATGTAAACCTGAGTTTCATTGTCATTTTAATGTTAGGCGTTGCAGTTAGTCTTGTCACTTTTGGCAAAGCATTAAAATACGTAATGGATCTTGGAGATACACAGGAGAGACTCGTTTGGGCTTTCTTCTTTGGACTAATTGTGACATCTGTTTACTATGTAGGTAAACAAATTAAAGAATGGGATATACCAGTAGTTGTCAGCGGAATCATAGGATTGGTCATTGCCATTGGACTTGCATTTCTCAAACCAGCGCAGGAAAATGATAGCTTTTTCTACTTAATGATATGTGGAGCAGTCGCAATGAGTAGTATGTTGTTGCCAGGCTTATCAGGTTCCTTCGTTCTCATATTGATGGGTAACTATAGGTTAATCATGTTAGAGGCCATTCCAGATCGGAATTTAAAAATAGTTCTGGCTGTTGGACTTGGAGCAATTGCCGGATTCATCATTCTTTCCAGGATTATTTCGTATCTTCTTAAGAATCATGAAAACAAGACCATAAGTGGGCTGACTGGATTCATTTTAGGTTCATTGGTTATTATTTGGCCTTGGAAAGACAAGGTCTATTTGAGAGATCTTGATGGAGAGTTTCTTTTACGCAAAGGGGAGAAGATCGTTGAGAGCTACAATTGGTTTATACCTGGAACAGAAGATGCTCTTTTCACTTCCTTATTATTGATGATAGTTGGTGCGTTATTGGTTTGGTTTGTGGAGTATTTAGGGAGCAAAAGTAGGACTTAAATGAAACGATTTGGATTAGTTGGGTATCCTTTAGGACATAGTTTTTCCAAGAAGTACTTTACGAATAAATTCAAGAAACTTAACCTTAAGAACTACCTCTATGAAACGTTTGAGCTATCACAATTAAATGAATTTCCTTCTTTATGGATGAGGTATCCTGACCTGGTAGGTGTGAATGTCACGGTACCCTACAAAGAAAATGTACTCAAATACCTAGATCAATTAGATACAAGTGCCATAAAGGTAGGAGCCGCCAATGTAGTAAAGAGACTTAATAACAAGCTGATAGGTTACAATACTGATTATTTAGCATTTCTTATCTCCCTTAAAAAATGGATCGGTGCGTTCAAAGGAGAAGCGCTGGTTTTAGGAACCGGAGGATCATCAAAAGCTATTCAAGCCGCTCTTGATGAATTAAATATTCCATTTAATGTGGTGTCTAGATCAATACATAAAGGCGATTATACTTACGACCAATTGAGTGAGAACCCTGACATTATTTCAAGGTTTTTATTGATAATAAATACTACTCCTTTAGGGATGCATCCTAAAATTGATAACATGCCAGACATTCCATATTCTAATCTCAAAAAAGAACATCATCTATATGATTTAATCTACAACCCTGATGAAACGTTGTTTTTAAATGAAGGAAAAGAGAATGGGTGCAGGGCAAAAAATGGCCTTGAGATGTTAGAACTGCAAGCCGAAAAATCATGGGATATCTGGACCAATAACTAATGGAATTCAAGCTTATTTCTGACTACAGCCCAACAGGAGACCAACCTCAAGCGATAGATCAAATAGCTAGTGGAATACAAGAGGGTGAGCCGGCACAAACACTCCTTGGCGTGACAGGTTCAGGTAAGACCTTTACAATGGCAAATGTAGTAGAGCGTGTTCAGAAACCTACCTTGATATTAAGTCATAATAAAACCTTAGCAGCACAGCTATACGGAGAGTTTAAGCGGTTTTTCCCAGAAAATGCGGTTGAATATTTTATTTCCTACTACGATTATTATCAGCCTGAAGCATATATCCCTACCAGTAACATTTACATAGAAAAAGACCTCTCCATCAACGATGAGATTGAAAAACTGCGACTAAGTGCTAGTTCAGCTTTACTATCTGGAAGGAGGGATGTTATTGTTATTGCTTCAGTTTCGTGTATTTATGGAATTGGCAATCCCGAGGAGTTTGGGAAGAATGTGATTAAAATCCAAGAAGGGGACAGCATTCCAAGAAATCGGTTTTTGTTTGATTTGGTTGATATCCTGTATAGTCGAATGGAAGCTGAGTTTAAAAGAGGGACGTTTAGGGTAAAGGGAGATACGGTTGATGTTTATGTAGCCTATGCTGATTTTGCATATAGATTTATTTTCTGGGGTGATGAAATTGAAACGATTCAGAGAATTGATCCGGCTACAGGAGAAAAGCTGTCTGAGGAACGAATAATCACCATTTTCCCTGCCAATCTATTTGTTACTGGAAAAGATCAATTGCAGGTTGCCATCAGAGAAATCCAGGATGATATGGTGGAGCAGGTACAATATTTCGAAGATGAAAGGAGGTTCCTAGAAGCCAAACGATTGAAGGAACGAACTGAGTTTGATATTGAAATGATAAGGGAGATTGGGTACTGTTCTGGTGTAGAGAATTATTCCAGGTATTTTGATAGAAGGAGCCCGGGAAGTCGTCCGTTCTGCTTATTGGACTATTTCCCTGATGATTATCTCATGATCATTGATGAAAGTCATGTAACGATTCCTCAGGTAAGGGGAATGTGGGGGGGAGATCGAAGCAGAAAAGTAAATTTGGTTGATTATGGTTTTCGTCTACCCTCTGCGCTAGACAATCGTCCATTGACTTTCAATGAGTTTGAAGACATGCTCAATCAAGTGGTATTCGTGAGTGCAACACCTGCAGACTATGAATTAAGAAAATCTGAGGGAGTTATCATCGAACAGCTTATACGACCGACCGGACTTTTAGATCCTGTCATAGATGTAAGACCTAGTATGAACCAAATCGATGATTTGATGGAAGAAATCCAACAACGAATCGAAGTGGATGCTCGTGTGTTAGTCACCACCCTAACTAAGAGAATGGCAGAGGAACTCACAAAATATCTACTGAATGCAGGTGTGAAAACTAGATACATTCACTCAGAAGTGGACACTTTAGACCGAGTTGAGATTTTACGTGAGCTAAGACTTGGGGTTTTTGATGTTCTTGTGGGTGTAAATCTACTTCGAGAAGGATTAGATCTTCCAGAGGTTTCTTTGGTGGCAATTCTGGATGCAGATAAAGAGGGTTATCTAAGAAATGAAAGGTCGTTAGTTCAAACCATTGGAAGGGCAGCAAGAAACGAAAAAGGCAAGGTCATTATGTACGCTGATAAAGTGACGGGTTCCATGAAGTTAGCGATCGATGAAACGAACAGAAGAAGAAGTATTCAAATGGAATACAATGAAAAACATGGAATTACACCTACATCCGTGAAAAAGGATAAATCAGAAATCCTTCGTCAAACAGGAGTTGCTGATAAAAAGAAAGGAGCCAAAAAATATTATATCGAAGAGGAAAAGTCAATCGCTGCAGATCCAGTCGTTAGTTATATGTCAAAAGATCAATTGCAGAAACTGGCCAATGAGACCCGAAGAAAAATGGAAAAAGCGGCAAAGGACCTTGACTTTATGGAAGCTGCGAAATTGCGAGATGAGTTATTGGAAGTGGAAAAACTTATCAAGGAAAATAAATAGCTTTTATATTTGGTTAAAATCTTAAATTCCAATCAATCAATAACCTTAATTAACTATGTCAAAAATTACAGCGTTTAGCACTTACGTTCCTGAAAAGGTTGTCGACAACAAATATTTCGAAGAGATTATTGATACCAATGATGAATGGATTCGCACGAGGACGGGAATTAAAACAAGAAGGTTTTCCAAACAAGGAGAACACACAAGTGACATGTGCGTGAAGGCTGTAAGAAAAATGGTTGAAGACCATAAAGTAGAAATAGCTGATATTGATTTTATTATTGTTTGTACTACGACACCAGACCAGACCATGCCCAACACCGCATCGAGAGTGCAGTATAAATTGGGAATTGAAAATGCTGGATGCAATGATATTTATGCTGCTTGTGCTGGATTTGTTTATGGATTACAAATAGCTCATGGGTTAGTGTATGCCGGGGTATACAGAAAGGTACTGGTTTTGGGTGCTGAAACACTTACAAAGTTTACGGACTTCACAGATAGAACTTCTTGTATCTTATTCGGTGATGGAGTAGGAGCAGCAATTGTGGAGCCTTCTGATGAGGAGCATTTTTTTGGTTTCATATCAGGAACAAATGGTGAGTTTGGTCATGATCTTTACCTGAGTAATAAAAAAAATAGTATCAACGGTGTAGGTATCAATCCAAATGGGCTGATTGTACAAAATGGCAAATCAGTGTTTAAATGGGCCGTTGGAAATATTCCAATTAAGATTAAGGAACTGGTTGAAAGAGCAGGATTAACTATTGAAGATATTGATTACATCGTTCCTCATAGTGCCAACCTTAGAATTATTGAAGCCATAGCCAAAAATCTTGATTTTCCTCTGGAAAAAATGCCCGAAAGTGTAACAGAGTATGGCAATACTTCATCTGCGTCAATTCCACTTGCCATTGAAAAGTCTATGAAAAATGGAGGCATAAAAAAGGGTGACACCATTCTTATCATAGGCTTCGGAGGAGGCCTCACCTTTGCAGGTACAATTCTAAAATGGAGCTTAGATTAGCAAAAAATAACGATGTGTTTATGAAATTAAATTTTTTGATATCGCTGAAAGTATTATTTTTGCTGGATTACTAGGCGGTAGTAAGTTTTTTCCCGATGCTAGTCGGGATTGGTGGTGAACAGAGCGGGCAAGTTGTCCGCTCTTTTTTTATGCTCATTTAGATCCAGAATCATTGCACCATCATTACCTAATGAGTGGATTTTAATATTTATTGCCTGAGCCTGATTCTTCATTTTATTTGAATAATAGTACGAATTGCTATTTCCAATAATCAAGTATTCAAACTTGAAGTTGTCCCTAAGCCATTTTAAGCTTTTCACGGATTCATTATTTATCATCAAAATATCTGTCCGTATTTTGTTTGTGAAATTCAAATGAAAAGTAGTTGAGTCGATGAATGCAATTTTCTTGTCACCAATCATACCGAATTTCAATACATCCTGCTCAAAGAATACATTATCAATGATCTCTATGCTCTGAGTAACGGGAGGTAGATGTGAGGACAAACGATACGGGTCTATTTGAAACGAAAGCAATTCAACATCTGCAGCATCATTATCTATAAAAAGTTTGGCTTTCTTGCCATGGATATAGTCTATAGCGGTATGTTCTCTTATTTCATAAAAAATCAATTTTTCCTCTGAAAATTGATTAAAGTGGGAATGGAAACTATACCCAATCCATGTGAGACTAAATATTGCACCAATTATTAGCGTTTTAAATGATTTATAGTGTAGACCTAACACACATGTAATGACAATTAAATAAGTTAAGATCAAGCTAATTTGATCCATATAGATCCATTCTATCAAGCTGTTTGGAAGCCTTTCTACAGCTTCAATTATTTCATTTAGACACCAAATTGTGTGATATAATATCCGGCCAAGTAGTTGCCCAAGTACTTCAATTATGGGATTGATCACAAGCATCGAAATGCCAATGATAAGTATGATAAATGCTGCTGGAATCACCACTAAGTTTGATGCGAGGAAATAAGTGGGAAATTGATGAAAATAATAGGCTGATAGTGGAAATGTAGCAAGTTGAGCAGCGATAGAAACACTGGTAATTGCCCATATTTTATCCATTAACCAGAATCTTGATCTTAGTAAGCTAAAAAGTTTTGGCTGTAGGTATACAATTCCGATAACTGCTGCAAAAGACAATTGGAAACCTACTGAGTAAATTAGGTATGGATCATATATTAAGAGAATAAATGCAGCTATTCCAAGTGAATTATAAATGTTGCCCTCTCTACTAAAAGCCTCTCCTATTGCAATAACTGAAAACATGGTGGCAGCCCTCATTACAGAAGGAGAGAGCCCTGTGATAATTGCGTAAAACCAGATAGTAACTACACAAATAACTCCAAAAACCAACCTCCAGGTATTTCCTTTTTCCTTAAGCTTTCCAAATGCAGTAAGCAGAATTAAATAGATTATACCAACATGTAGACCGGAAACCGCTAAAACATGCATTGCCCCTGCTGCAGCATATGCTTGTTTTATCTCATTGTCTAGGAAATCTTTCACACCCAGTAGTAGTGCTTTGCTAATTGCATTTTCTCTTTTCTCAACGATATGGTTATTGATGGTACTTACTGCATTTGAACGCAAGGAATACGCCGATTTTAATAGCCAACTCTGTGGTCTGCTTGATAGTATGTTGATTTGATAACGGTTCACAAATGAATGCGCATAAATATTTTGCCTTTCCAGATACTTTTTATAGTGAAACTCTTCAGGATTACCCGGGGGAGAAATAGGAAAGAAGGATCCTTGAACCACAATCTTATCACCATAAGTCAATGGAGAGGTATTAAGAGAATCCTTTTTAACGTATAAATGAATCTTACCGTAGGACTTTTGGATGGTATCTGTTTTTGTTGTTGTTAAGTCGAGCAAGTACCGATAATGATTGGTTCGCTCGTTTACTGAACTAGTTATAATTCCGCTAAATCCTGTGATTTTTGCATCTAAAAATCTGTAATGAAACTCAGGGTGGGAGTGGTACTTAGACCGCAAAGTAAATCCTCCAATTAATAGCAGTAATGCAAGAGCAAGAAACCCATTTACATATCTTAGCTTATAGAAACCAACTTTTTTGGAAGCGATGACGCATACCAAGTAAATGACTAAAAGAACTAAACCCAGGTAGATTGGTATCGCATGTAAAGTTGGGAAATGGTCAAAGAGTAGTATCCCACAGATTAGTGCGGTAGAAAAGCGAACAAAAGGATATGAATTCCAGAAATACATACGTTACATGCTAAATATCTTGGAATGATCTTTAATATGCAACTGTTTTTATAATTCCTTCCACATTAGATAGTGCATGATGCCACACTCATCAAACTGATCACCCCTCTTCTGAAAGCCAAATTTTAAGTAGAGTGATACGGCAGGTAGTTGAGCATGTAGATATAGAAAAGTTCCTTTTTCCGCATTCGTAGCAATATCCTTTAACACAGCTTCAACAAGCGAAGAACCAATTCCTTTCCCTCTACATTTTTTTTTGGCAGTAAAACGCTCCAGTTTGATCCCCTTATCGGTTTTCCGCCACCTTGCAGAGCCTACAGGTTGTTCTGCTTCATCCACCGCAACAAAGTGATGTGATTCATTCTCGAATTCATCAAACTCTTCAGTTGCTGACACTTCTTGTTCAATGACAAATACCTCCTCACGGATTGCAAAGGCTTTTTGTCTTTCTTCTTCAGTTTTTGCTTTTATTATCCTGAACCTCATGTGCCTGATATGCTTTTATGATGGCTTTAACAAGCTTATGTCGAACTACATCACGATCATCCAATTCCACAAATCCAATTCCCTTAACTCCTTTGAGCACATTTAACGTTTCTATTAATCCTGAAACTTGTTTTTTGGGCAGGTCTATTTGAGATCTGTCACCGGTAACGATTACTTTGGAATCGGGGCCCATTCGTGTCAAGAACATTTTGATTTGCATGGGGGTGGTGTTCTGTGCTTCATCCAAAAGGACATAGGCATCATTAAGGGTACGCCCACGCATGTAAGCGAGCGGTGCAATTTCTATTATTCCGTTTTCCTTATAATACTTCAACTTTTCAGATGGAATCATATCGTTAAGAGCATCGTAAATGGGTCTCAGGTAGGGATCGATCTTTTCTTTTAGGTCACCCGGGAGAAATCCAAGATTTTCTCCTGCCTCCACAGCAGGACGTGTGATGATGATTTTTTTTACTTCTTTATTTTTTAAAGCTCGAACAGCAAGCGCAACTGAGATATAGGTTTTACCGGTTCCTGCAGGTCCGATGGCGAAAACCAGATCGTTTTTTTCTACTGCTTCTACTAATTTTTTTTGGTTGACCGTTTTTGGTGCAATCCTAAAACCCCGGGTTCCATGAACGAGTACCTTTTCAATTCCTTTTCCATTGATGGTATCTTCTTCATTGGTCACAAAATCCTGTACATTCTCGTTTGTCACCTTACCGTACTCGTGGTAATGTGAAAGCAGAGAGTTTAAAATCTCATTGATTTTAAGTATCTGCGGGGCAGAACCCTTAATTTGAATTTCATTGCCACGACTAACGATTTTACTTTTAGGAAAAGCGCTAGCCAACGTTTTTATGTTTTGGTTTTCTACTCCCAGAAAATCTACGAGTGAAATATTTTCCAGTTTAATGATTTTTTCGAGCAATCGGTTTTATCTATTAATTCTTAGGGATGTAAAATTTATAATTTTGCTACCACAAATGTAAATGCTTCTGCATCAAAATGGCTGTCATCACCTTCATGTCTGATTTTGGAACCACCGATCACTACGTGGCAGCTGTTAAGGCGGCAATTATTTCTCGCGATCCAAATCAACTAATAATTGACATAACCCACCACATTAAAGCATTTGACATAGCGCATGCAGCGAATGTTCTTAAGAACGTTTACAGGGATTTTCCCGAAAAAACGGTTCATCTTATTACAGTTGATGCAATGCGAGAGCGTTCTCGACTCATCGCAGTTTTGCTTGATGGACATTATTTTGTGGGTTTTGATACAGGATTATTTAGCCTTATTGCGGAGGTAAAGGCTTCTACCATCGTAGAGCTGAAAGGGGATCAATCATCATTTCCTGCAAAAGATATTTTAGGAAATGCGGCCCTGGAACTTGCTCAGGGGGCACCCATAGAAAAGCTTGGAAATAAGCTTGATTCGATGCTGGAATTGTATCCGAGACAATTGAAAGTTACAAAGCGTGAAATAGCTGGAAATGTTATTACGGTTGATCATTATGGGAATCTTATTACCAATATTCAGAAAAAAGACGTCCATAAAATTTTAGAGATCAATAGGAATGGCACTTCTCATACCATAAGATTCGGTAGAGAAGTATTTAATGATTTTCATTCGTACTTTACAGATGTGGAGTCAGGTGATTGCTTTGTGCTTTTTAATTCATTAGGTAATCTCCAGATCGGTATCAATAAAGGGAATGCTTCAGAATTGCTGGGTTTAGGTATTGATGCCCCGGTTATTATCGAATTTAATACATAAGAAATATGCTTTTGAGAATTGTTCGCATGGATTTTAAAGAAGAAAAAGTAGATGAGTTTCTCGCTTTTTTTGAAACCATAAAAGACAAAATTGCTGATTTTCCAGGCTGCAATCATGTAGAGCTTTGCAGGGATTCTAAACTTGATCATGTATTCTATACGTTTAGTAAGTGGGACAGTGAGGCCGACTTAGAAAAATATAGACGTTCAGAGTTATTCGAGGAGGTATGGGCCGATACCAAAAAAATGTTTGGAGGTAAACCCATGGCATATTCCCTTTTGAGGAATTAAAAAAATCCCCTGCCGACCAAAGCAGGGGAACCAAAACCTAACTAATCCATTCGATTAATCAGAAAACATCTCAGTAAGCATTAGTCCCTTTTTACTGAGCTAAGTCCGTTGCTATCAGAGTTTACGCTGGCAGAGCCTCTGTACCTGATGCTACTTGCTCCGGTTGCATTCGCCCTGAGTTCATTTTCGGCATACACCTTGGCGCTTGAAGCACCTGTTGCACTTACATCCACATCTTCTACCCTAAAATCAAATGCATCCAGTTTAGATGCACCAGTCAGATCAACTTCTAATTCAGAAGCTGTACCTACTAATGTTAATTCAGAAGCCCCAGTGATGTCAGCACCAAAATACTCCGGAGAGATATCTGCCCAAACTTCTGAGGCACCAGTGATATCAAAACTGATATCTGCATTATTGAAATTCCAGACTTTTCCATCGCATGCTCCAGAAATATCCAGATGCTCAAGCTTTGGCATCGTGATATATATTTTGATGCGATCTTTCTTCCTGGCATCTTTCCACCAATCCCAATCTTTACGATACCTGATCTGAAGTTCATCTCCATTCTGGCTGAGATATACTTCCTCAAGATCAGCCTCGTCACCTTCCAGACTTACTGAGTAAGTATCTTGCTTTTCAATTTCGAAATCAAACATGGATATCAGCTTTACCTCATCAAAGTCCTCAAACTGGAAAGACTTTCTGTTATCTGAACCACTTTTAGTATCCTGATAACTTTGATAGGATCTTTTTCCAGTCTTTTCGCATGTCAGACAGTTCAATGAGCCATCTTCCTCAAACCTCCATTCATTGTCTTCCATATCATATGCAGAATAATCATACATCCACAGGGAGTTTCTTAAAATATCTTTAAGCTCGTAATCCATTTTAAAAACCTTGCCATAAGGGATGTAGAAAGTAGCGCTGACATCCTGAAAGCGGAATGGAGCCTCAGAGAAAATGATATTTGAATCGAAATAAAAATCTCCATCTTTTCTGGTAACTACATAATCTACTGCTTCGGCATTTTCTCTTGCATTGGTTTTGGAGTAACCTCTTGAGTCAAAATCTAATTTAAGTTTATAAAGCGTACTGTCTCTGTGTCCCCTGATTCTAAGGTCTACACTGTTATATCCTCGGAGATCCAGATCATTCAGTCTCAATGTTGGACTTGCATCCTCTACAAGGAATGTTCTTTCTTCATTATAAGAACCCTCCGCACTGTAGTTACTAACAATTTGTGGTACGGTGAATGCCAAACCGATCATTCCAATGATCCAAAATCCAAATAAGCTCCATCCGACATATGCTTTAGTTACCCATCGCTTAACAATAATAGATACCCCTGCTATCACAATAAGTAAGGCTGGCATTATTGAGGTCAAGTAAGTTGAGAAAATGGCTAATGTGCCTAAGGAACTGAAGAACTCTTCTACTGGAAAATCTCCATACTGAAACCAGTTTTCCATGACACCACCTACACCTAACAATACAAAAAGTGTAATGGTAAAGGATAGTAGTAAAACTGATCCCAGAAAGACCAAAAAGACACCAGCTGCAATTCGTAAAGCCTCAACCGCAAATTTTAAGAATGGTCCTAAAAATTTACCCAATGCACTAAATATCATGGCGATGAGTCTGAAAGGGAATAAGAGAACTTTCACGAATGCACTTTCTTCATCTTCTTTTACATGGAAGCTTTTCTTCACGTTTTCTTCGATATTTGAAAGTGTGACAGGTTCACCCTGCATTTGCATTTTTTCCGTTATCGATTTTGCTTCTGGTGTAATGATCCAAAGCACGATGTAGGCTATGAGTCCTGCCCCACCAATGAAAATGGAAACGACAAAAATCACGCGCATGACGACTGGGTCGATACCGAAATAGGAAGAAATTCCACTAGCTACCCCGCCTAAAACTTGATCATCTGTATTCCTGAAAAGTTTCTTGACTGTTTTATCATCCTCCAGCGTTTCACTTCCTGGAATAGCTATCCATAACACAATATATGCGATGAAAATAAAGCCGCTAAGTCCCCAGAAGAAGATGTTAAATAATAGGGCGATCATGAGTAATCTGATCCAAATGGCATCAACTCCAAAATAGTGAGCAAGTCCAGAAGCAACACCACCAATTACCCTTCGCTTATTGTCCCTATAGAGCCTCTTCGATTTTTCAAATCCGGCCTCTCCTGCTGGTTGTTCTTCTTTAGTATCTTCCTTCTGTTCCTTTTTAGTATTTTCTTCTTTCGGCTCTGATTCAATTGTTTCATCAAAGTCCTTTGTTGTACCCATTGTAGCAATGAGGTCATCCACATCTGCTTTTATGATGATCTGTTTGCCATCATCCAGTTTTGCAAGGAAGATCTCGGCTATTCGGCCTTCTATATCATCTATGATTTCTTTGCTATCATCGAATGAAGAGAAATAGGTAGTGATAGAGTCTAGATAGCTTTTAAGTATTTCATATCCGTCTTCTTCTATGTGAAAAATGATGCCGCCGATATTAATGCTTATGTTTTTTTTCATGTTATTGGCTTTTTCTTAAAACATGGACTAACCATGTCGTTCATTCTTTTTTCTTCGGAGATTTATTAGCAATTATTTTCTTTGTTGAGGTGACCAATTCAGACCAGGTCTGATCAAGGCCATCTAAAAATTGACTACCTTCATTTGTTAATGTGTAGTATTTGCGTGGAGGACCCGAGTTAGACTCAACCCATTTGTAGTCTACAAGTCCTGCTTTTCGTAAGCGTGTAAGCAATGGGTAAAGGGTTCCTTCAACTACCATAATCTTGGCAGAAGTTAGTTCATCCAGCATATTTGATGCGTATACTTCGCCCCTGGAAATGATATGCAAGATGCAAAATTCCAAAATCCCTTTTCTCATCTGTACCTGTGTATTTTCTATTTTCATATCACTGTCTTAAATCAACAATCATTAGGGCATGGTTTAGTTCTGTTATTAGTGAATACGGAAAGGTACTATGTATGGCCAAGTACTATGTGAAAAAAATTAATAATAAGTCAATATTGTTGATTTATTTAAATAAATTATTTGAATATTTATATTTAATACAAATAATTCACTAATCAGGAAGAGCATACTTTTAAACGAATTGACATAATCAATACAAGATCAAGCGCTAAATTGCCGTTGATTTGAGAAGAATGAGAGTCTTATTAATTAGCTGTTCAATCTTGCTGCTTTCCATATCTCTAATGGCACAAAATGATGGGTCTGAAAGAGACAACACACCAAAGTACAGTAATGAATTTATGAACATAGGAGTAAGTGCTCGTTCTTTTGGGATGGGTTTTACAGCTGTCTCCTTTACGAATGATGTCACAGCTGGTTATTGGAATCCTGCCGGCCTGAATGATATGAGCTCTAATCACCAATTGGCTCTGATGCATTCATCTTATTTTGGAGGTTTGGCAAACTATGATTATGCCGGATTTGCCACTTCTATAGATGAAGAGAGTAAAATTGCGCTGACAGTCATCAGATTTTCTGTAGATGATATTCCAGATACCCGGTTTTTGGTCGATGTGAATGGATCAATTAATTATGACAATATTGAATTTTTTTCATCGTCAGACTATGGCTTTTTACTGTCCTACGCTAGAAAACTATCCATTTTAGGAGGTATAAATGCAGGTGGAAATGTTAAAGTCATTCACCGGACGGTTGGAAGTTTTTCTAAAGCGTGGGGTTTTGGATTGGATTTCGGATTTCAGAAAACAGTTAATAAGTGGCAATTGGGTCTAGTTGCTAGAGATATTCTTGGGACATTCAATGCCTGGTCCCATAATTCAGAAGAGTTCGAAGAAATTTATGCCAGGACAGGAAATGATATCCCGGTTAATTCACTAGAGGTAACCTTACCACGACTGATCTTGGGAGGTTCTCGAAATTTTACTTTTGCTAAGAACTTTGGTCTTTTAACATCAATTGATTTAGACCTGACATTTGATGGTAAAAGAAATACACTTGTCAAATCTGATTTAGTTTCTGTTGATCCAAAGGCCGGGGTAGAGTTTGATTATAAGGAAATTGGTTTTCTGAGATTTGGAATTAATCAATTCCAGCAGATAAAAGATTTTGATGGATCGCAATCCTGGACCTACCAACCTAATATGGGAGTTGGTATTAAGATCAAGGAATTGATGATCGATTACGCACTAACAGATATTGGAGATTTGGCTCCAGGACTATTCTCTCATGTATTTTCCATAAAAGTTGATTTCAATGTGGAAGAGTAAATTGGCATTTGTCTTATTGATTCTTCTGACCCGTGTCGCCTTTGGTCAGTTTGGAAATGAGTGGATTAATTTTAATCAATCCTATTTCAAGTTCAAGCTTGCCAAGAATGATTTTTATCGGGTGACAAGAGCAGAACTACAAGATGCTGGGTTTCCAGTAGCTTCCGTTCCTGCAAATAGAATTCAACTTTTTAGGGAGGGACAAGAGATAGCTATTAACGTTGTGACTCAGGAAGATAATACCATCGACTATTTTGAATTTTACGGATGGAAACGAGATGGAACTTCGGATGCTTCATTGTATGAACCTGGAAGCCAACCTCATACCTACTATAACCTGTTTTCTGATTCAGCCAGTTATTTTATAACCTACAAGTTAGGTAATGAGAATGGAAAGCGTATGGGTTTTTCTTCAGATAGGAATACGACAGGTCTGACACCTGAACCCTACCACCTGGCGGACACTTTAACTATTTTTTCAGACAATTATTCAGGTGGGATTCAATTAAGTGGTGAAAGATCCCTGAGTGAATACAACAAGGGTGAGGGTTGGACTGGCAGTGCTTTTTCTAAGAATCAATCTAGAAGTTATGATTTTTCACTTGAGGGATTAATACTTAATGCTCAAGTCCTTTTTGAGACTGTTTTGTCTGGGAGGAATGGACTGGATCACAATACAAATTTTAGCGCAGGCCCCAATTCAGCTAGTCTTACCTCTCTGGGTAATATTGAATTTTCGCAGCGGAATGCTCAGTTTTATACGAACGTCATTCCTAACCTTAGCATTGGTGATAATGGTGAACTGACCCTACAGATTCTAGAAGAAGGATTTCCCAACTTAGCCACTCGTATTTCTATTGCTTATTTAAGGATAATCTATGAACAAGAGCTGAATATGTTCAATCAACCAAATAAGCTTTTTCAGTTGGATAACATTCTTGAAAGAAAAGCGTGGTTGCAAATAGCTACTCCAAATGCATCCAATATTCAGGTATATAATGTTACGGATCCTTTCAATGTGGTAAGACAAAGCACAACAGCGTTTACAGATAGGTTGGAAGTTGTTATAAGTGATGTTAATACAGGCAATCAAATGCTAGCAGTTAGCTCACGATCCTCTGTAGGTCCAATTGAAGAAATTGTTATTCCGGAGTACAATCTGACGAATAAGAACTACTTAATCATCTCACATCCAGACCTGCGAGTTGGAGAGGACGCAGTTAGCGCTTATGCAGCTTACCGTGAAAGTGATAACGGTATAAGCTATAATGTTCAAATTGCTGAGATTAATGAACTTTATGATTTATTCAATTTTGGTGATCCTTCTCCACTAGCAATCACACGATTTATTCAGTTCGCTAACACGGTAAATCCTGTGGAATTTGTATTTATCATAGGAAAAGGCCTTACACCAAACTTCGATTATTATAGAGGAGATCAGACCAGCCTTAATATCCCAACCTTTGGTCTACCAGGTACTGACCAGATGTATGTTATTGGGATTAATTCAGACGCTGACACCCCAGGAATACCGATAGGAAGACTCACAGCAGATCAACCCAATCAAATAACAGACTATTTGAATAAGGTCATTGAAATGGAGGCACTTCCATATAATGATCTTTTCAGAAAAGATTTTTTGCAGCTAAGTGGTGGACTCACCCAGGGAGAGATCAATAGCTTTGCCAATATTGTTCAAAACCTATCAACAATCATTGAGAATGATTTCGTGGGTGGAAGAGCTTTTAACACAGGAAAGGAAACAAGTGCCACTGTTGAATTTATCAATATCACTGAACAGGTTAATCAAGGAGTTGGATTCATTACATTTTTCGGCCATTCAAGTGGATCGGTCGCTGATATTGAGGTAGGGAGGCCTAGCGACCCCTCTTTTGGATTCAACAATAAAGGTAAATACCCGATTTTTTTAGTTAATGGTTGCGATGCAGGTGGTATCTTCAATACAGGAGCTTTAACATATGGAGAAGATTGGGTGTTGGAACCTGATTTGGGAGCAATCAATTTTATCGCTCATACAGATGCGGCGTTTTCTTCCACACTTCGTCAATGGAGTGAGTTGTACTATGAAATTGGATACGGAGATAATGATTTCATCGGAAAATCAGTAGGAGAGGTTATTGTCGAAACGGGCAATCAATACTGGTCATTAAATCAGTCCGATGGAGATCTAACCCAGATTAGACAAATGCAACTCCAAGGCGACCCTGCGTATCGCATCTTTGGTGCTGATTTTCCTGATTATCAAATCTCTCAAAACGCAATAATCCCAAGATCGATAGCAGGTGATGAAATACTTTCTTCACAATCGTCTTTTAATTTGGAGATTGTGGTAACAAATTTTGGTAGAAGTGTAACGGACTCATTAACTGTCCAGGTAGATCGAACCTTTCCGGATGGGAGCCAAGAAAGCTACACAGACAACTTCCCACGACCACTCAGACAAGACACCCTTGTGTTTTCAATACCATTAGATCCACTCCAAATTAATGAAGGATCAAATTTGCTAACTGTTATCTTAGATCCAACGAATATTCAGGAAGAGCTAAATGAAACGAATAATCGCGCATCTATCGATCTCCCGATTTTTAGTGGGAATACGTTCAACCTTTTCCCTATAGAAAATGGAATTGTTGATCAAAATCAGGTCCAATTTGTTTGGCAGTCTACTAGTTTACTGGAAGATAATAGATCTTACGACTTAGAAATAGACACGAATCCAAATTTCACCAGTGAAAACAGAACGGCTCTAACTGTTTCGGGTGAAGTCCTTATGAAGGAAACTGTTGATTTTTCATCATTTTCACTTCCAGATAGTTCTACTATTTATTGGCGAACCAGGTTTTCTAATCCGGGTCCGGATGAATCGGACAGATGGGTAGAGAGTTCATTTACACTAATCAGTAATTCAACGAATGGTTGGGGACAGTACACCACAACTCAGTTGGAAACAGGGACTGTTGAAGGCATTATCTTTAATGAAACCACAAATCAATGGGAATTTGAATCCTCTAGTACACCCATCGATTTTTTTACATTCGGAGTAGATAATTCAGATTTTACGATTCAGGATATTCGAGTGATCGTTGGTGGGGTCAACCTACTTATCAATGCTGGAACCGATGAAATTAGTTGTTTGCAAAATACCTTTAATGTAATTGCTTTTGATAAGGAGAGAGGTGCACCTTATTATCCTATCCTTATACCTGTTCAAGATGTACTTTCTACCGCTGTATGTGGGAGAAGACCCCAGCGAATTTATCAATTCAGAGACTCTTTACTTACTAGTTTGGATAGTCGATTCGATCAAATCTCATTTACTTCTATTGTTAATGAAATGAGACAAGGTGATCCTATAGTGATGTTCAATATTGGAAATGTAAATTACTCTGAATGGGAGCCGGAGGTGGTTTCATTGATGAATTCATTAGGGATAAATACAAGTACCATTACCTCATTAACGGATGGTCAACCAGTAATATTTTTTGGGAGAAAAGGTGTTAGTCCTGGAGAGGCTACTGTCGTTACTGGTAATGGCTCCTCTGTACCGATAACAGAACAAACGGCTGCATTATCGAATAATGTGGTTGCTAGTTTTACTAGTGGAGAAATTCTAAGTGATCGGATTGGACCAGCTCATAGCTGGAATTCATTTAGCTACAATCTTCAAGAAGATGTTAACGACAATTTTTTACTGGATCTATCAGGAATTACTTCAGATGGAGAGGTTAACCAATTGTTTTCAAGGGCCCGAACTGAGACAATAGACGTCAGTACAATTGATCCAATTCAGTATCCTCAGCTAGCCCTTTCTTTGTCATTTGATGATGAAATCGATCAAACTCCACCTCAGTTGAAATTTTGGCAAGTCAATTTTGCTTCTCCAGCAGAAGGTTTGCTATTGGTCCAAAACAAAGACACAATCAATTTCTTTGAAGGACAGGAAATAACTAAGTCGTTTCGGTTTGTGAATATATCACCAGAAGATTTTGCTGATTCTCTTTCGGTAATGGGAACACTCATTAATCAAAACTCGGGAAATGTATTGTCATCAAGTTTTAAAATAGGACCAGTGAACAGTGGCGATACTTTATCTTTCAATATAAGCTTTCCTTCATTTAACATGGTTGGCTCAAATAGCTTAGTGGTTGAGGTATCAGCTAATGAAAATGAAATTTACAATCTTAATAATCGAATCACCCTAAATAATAACATTGAGGTAAAAGCAGATGAAACAAATCCAATCATCGATGTGACTTTTGATGGGTTTCATATTTTGGATGGTGATGTGATATCTCCAAATCCAGTTATCTCGGTGCGTATGCGTGATAATAGTCCTTTTTTATTCAAAGAAGATACCTTAGGCTTCAATTTATCTCTTAGACTTCCCGGTGAGTCAAGTCAATTTGAACGAGTCAATTTTTCTGACCCTCGACTGGAATATACACCAGCATCAGAATCCCAGGATTTTGAAATAGAATTTCGTCCGGGCCCATTAGAAGATGGGACATATGGTTTGAGAGTACTGGCCGAGGATGAGTCAGGAAATGCTATAAGAGAAGTAGATGATCCGTATGAAATCACGTTCGAAGTGATTAATGAATCAGCAGTGACCCATTTTTATCCTTATCCCAATCCATTTTCTACTAGTTGTCGGTTTGTTTTCACATTGACTGGAAGTGAAATTCCGGATCAATTAAAAATTCAAATCATGACAGTATCCGGGAGAGTGGTTAGAGAAATTACTCAGGATGAAATAGGTCCTATCCGAATTGGAAATAACATTACTTCTTATGCCTGGGATGGGCGGGATGAGTATGGAGATCAGCTGGCAAATGGTGTTTATTTCTACAAGGTATTCCTGAAGAGTAATGGAGAAGAATTAGCTCAACGATCTACAAGTGCTGACCGTGCATTCAAAGATGGTTTTGGGAAGTTGTATATTTTGAGATAGCTGATTTCCTATAGCTCTGAAGTATTTTTCACTCCTCTGGCTTTCAATTTTGTCATCAGCTTTTGAAATAATTGAGCAGTCAAATAAGCATCCCCTAAGGCAGTGTGTCGGTTTTCAATTCTAATTAAATGTTTTTTACAGAGATCATCTAAATGTAGATTTGATTTGCCACCAACACTGTTTTCATATTTTGTCGGATCAAGTCTTATTGCAAGATGTGCCGTATCAATAACCTTGTTTTTAAGTTTTACCAGGTATGCTTCTTTGAGCAGCCTGTTGATCATGCCAATGTCAAAAGAAATGTTGTGGCCAACCAACATGTGGTTTGAGACAAACTTAATAAGTTCTTGGAGTAAGGTTTGAGTTTTACATTCTTCCATATCTCCTAGCTGACCATGAATTTCAGAGGATTTTCCTGTGATTGGTCTCGGAAAAAATTGATCTAATGGATCTTGAATGAAAATTTCGCTTGTGGTGCATTTAACAGCACCAGTAGTTAAGATATGAGCATTCTTTTGGAGTCCTGTCGTTTCACAGTCTAACACAACAAATGTGGTATCATCAATAAGTGATTTTTTCCGAAAATCCAGATTCAAATAATCTTTTAGCCACGCTGGTTGATTGATTTTTGGCTTAGATTGAAATAGTGAAATCATACTAATTAAAATAGGATTGTTGGAACCTCACCTTTACAATATCCTGAATCTCTTTGATCGATAGAAAGGCGTTCTTTAGTATTTGCTTTTCCAACTTATTTAACTCGGCCAAACTGATAAATCTTCCTGAGTCTTTTTTCACCAAACCATTTTTGGCTCGATGAGCCATGAATATCTCATAACTATCAGCGGCTGCTTCAAATAAGCTTTTATTGTTTGGTTCTAGTTCAGCAAGTTTTTCGAATCTTTCAACCGTGTTTTTAATTTCTATTACACCATGATCCAATACTAACAATCTAGCTGCATCTGCCAGTGGCATCATTCCCCTTTTTTTAATATCAAACTCATCCTTATGTTCTCCACCTCTTTCCACAAGAAAGTTCTTAAAAAATGAAAGTGGAGGTGGGTTTTGCAATGAATTTTGCGCAAGAAAATTTAAGAAAATATCATTCTTCTTGATAGATGAAATCAAATATGAATCAAGTTCACTTACAAGTTTATGGCTACCATACCCAAGTCGATAATCAAAAAAAATAGTTGTATTCATGACCGATTTTGGATCTGGGGAGTTGATCCATTCGCTGAAATATTTTTTCCATACTGAAATGGGTTGACAATATTTTGGATTTCTAGCCATGATGTCAGCGGGACATTTCACAAAACCGCATTCAATAAGGTTGTTGTTTACATCCTCTGCCATATTCAGTAAGAGCTCTTGAGATTTTGAATTGTTTTCACTGTCAGCAAATACTATGGCATTGTCTTGATCAGTTCTTAGTAACTGCTCCTCTCTTCCTTCACTACCCAGGTTTAGCCATGTGAATTCCAGGTTTTCTAATGCTGGATAGTTTTCTAAACTCTTAAGTATCGCTTTTTCGATAATTGTATCATTGATCTTTGTAACCAAAGCAGCTAGTAGGGATGTTTTTACTTCCTGTTGAAGGTACTCTTTAAGCATTTCTTCTGCTTTATCTCGCACTAACTTCCACTCAGAAGGATTATTGGATCTTTTGATCGACTTAATAAGTGATGCAGGATGATTTTGTTGCGAAAGCACTACATCATGATCTGAGATGATTCCACAAATTTCTGCTTTGTCGGTACCATCTTCAGTGACAACTAAATGGTGAACGCCGGAGCGAATCATTTCCATAATGACTTCTGAAAGCGTTGCAGCAGGACCAATCGTTTTTACAGGTGAAGCCATAATGGCACCCACTTCAGTTTTTGGATCTAAGCCAACAGCGAGCACTTTGTTTCTTAGATCTGTATCTGTGATGATTCCAATTGGATGATTCTTATCATTATTTATTATGATCGACCCTACCTTATGTTGGCTCATTATTTGGGAAGCTTCTTCAATGCTACCAGTTTGAAGCGTGATGACATCAGTTGGATATTCTATTTTTGGAGTAACCAATGAGCTGTTAATTGATACCTTATTGTTATCCTGGTCTGCTCTTACGATTACCTGACCTGCTGCATATCCACTTGCGAAATAGTTGGAAAAGTTTGTATTGGATTCAAAAAGGTGCTGAAAATGAGATTGAGGAAATGCATACACGAGGGACTCTTCAACACATTGAGCAGTCATGGAATACAGACTGCTTGTAATAATCGCACGTACTCCAAAAATATCACCGGGTTCACATTGATCTATCAGAAGTGATTTAGTTGCTTCATTTTTACTCAGTTTGATATTTCCCTGATTTAAAATGAAACAAAAGCCGGAGGCAGGATCTCCCTCTTTGAAGACAAAGTCATCTGGATTGTAATATTTGACCGTTACTTTCTGGGCAACCTCAGCTAAATCATCTTCGCTCATTTTATTAAAAGGAGGATAGTCCTTTAAAAAGTAAGCAACACGATCAGTAATGAGGTTACCCATAGTGACTATTTTTTAATTCCGGCCCCTTCCATGATTTCATCTACAACTTCAGGATTCAGTAAGGTAGAAGTATCTCCTAAATTCGAGACATCCTTACTTGCAACTTTTCTAAGAATTCTTCTCATAATTTTACCAGATCTGGTTTTAGGCAGTCCTGATACAATTTGAACCACATCTGGCTTTGCAATTGGACCAATGATTTTACGGACAGTATCCATAATCTCCTTCTTGAGATTCTCCTCTGTACGTCCCTCCATATCACAAATGGCAAATGCGTAGATGCCCTGGCCCTTGACATCATGTGGATATCCAACCACCGCGGACTCCACAACTTTAGGATGCTCATTAATTGCATTCTCAACTTCGGCTGTTCCCATTCTGTGACCAGAGACATTAATTACATCATCTACACGTCCAAGAATTCGAATAAACCCGTCATGATCCCTTTTTGCACCATCTCCTGTAAAGTACATGCCTTTATAAGCAGAGAAATAAGTTTGTCTGCACCTTTCATGATCTCCGTAGGTCGTTCTTAGCATAGATGGCCAAGGAAATTTCACGCACAGATTTCCTTCTACATTATTGCCCTTTAGCTCATTTCCTTCTGCATCTACTATCACTGGCTGTATCCCAGGAAGCGGGAGAGAAGCGTGAGCAGGTTTGTTTGGTGTAATCCCTGCAAGTGCCGATATCATGATTCCACCCGTTTCCGTTTGCCACCAGGTATCTACCAAAGGACAGTTACCTTTTCCCACATGTGAGTGGTACCAGTGCCAGGCTTCTTCGTTGATCGGTTCACCTACTGATCCAATCACTTTAAGTGATTCAAGAGAGTAGGGTTCCAGAGGTTCCAGCCCGAAGGCTTGTAAGGCACGAATAGCCGTTGGAGCAGTATAAAATTGATTGACCTTGTATTTATCAATAATTTCCCAGAACCTACCCGCATTAGGATAAGTAGGCACACCTTCAAACATAACCGTAGTAGCACCAGCAAGTAATGGACCATAGACTATATAAGAGTGCCCGGTGATCCAACCGACGTCCGCTGTACACCAATAGACATCTCCTTGGGTGTACTGAAAAACATTAAGGAAAGAGTAGTAGGTATATACCATGTATCCACCACATGTGTGAACCACTCCTTTAGGTTTACCTGTTGACCCAGACGTATACAGGATGAAGAGCATGTCTTCAGAGTCCATTTCGACTGCCTTAAATTCCTTTGATTGTCCTTCAATAGCGTCATGCCACCAGATATCTCTTCCCTCTTTCATGGTCACTTCTGCACCCGTACGTTTATAGGTGACGACTCTCTCAACAGTAGTCGTTTTTTCTAATGCCTCATCTACCACTGCTTTCACTGGGATGTTTTTAGTACCCCTGAAATTTCCGTCGGAAGTAAGTACCATTTTTGCTTCACAGTCGTTGATTCTGTCCGCTAGTGAGGAGGAGGAAAATCCTGCAAATACAACCGAGTGAACCGCCCCAACTCGTGCACATGCAAGCATGGCTACAGCTGCTTCCGGGATCATAGGCATATAAATAATTACTCTATCTCCTTTCTGAATTCCATTAGCCACCAAAGCATTGGAAAATTGACATGTCATTTCATATAATTCCCTAAAAGAGATTTCTTTGTTTGCCTCACCCGGATCATTGGCCTCCCATATGATGGCAGTATCATCTCCCTTGGTGAAAAGATGGCGGTCTAGAATGTTTTCAGTGATATTTAATTTACCGTTGACAAACCATTTTATATCTGGTTCTTCAAAATTCCATGCTAATGTTTTATCCCATGGCTTTTTCCAGTGAAAAGACTCTGCTACTCGGGACCAAAACTCTTCTGGTTGTAAGACACTCTTTTGATATTCATGTATATAACCTGAAAGGGTTTGAATTTTCTGACTCATATTTTTAAGGTATTTAGTTGTTGAATTAGATTATGTTCCTTGAAAGTTTCAGTTACTTCCTCTAGTATTTTAGGATCATCAATGGTCGAAGGCATATTGAATTCTTCACCGTTGATTATTTGTCTCATGGTCTTCCTGAGAATTTTTCCTGACCTGGTTTTGGGTAGGCGCTGAACTTCAACCAGCTTTTTGAAGCATGCTATTGGGCCAATTTGATTCCTAACTAATTCTATCAGCTCTTTTTCTAAAACCTGATGATCAAATTCACTATCATTTTTCGCGACAAATATTTCGAGTGGTATTTCTCCTTTAAGATCGTCATTAATTCCAATCACTGCGCATTCCGCTATATGCTCATGGCCTGCAACCATTTCTTCCATTTCTCCTGTTGAGAGCCGATGACCTGAGACATTGATTACATCATCAATTCTTCCCATGATGTATACATAGCCATCTTTGTCTTTATAGCCGCCATCTTCGGTAGCATAGTATCCATCAAACATGGATAGGTAACTTGCATCGAATCTTTCATCGTCATTCCAGAGGGTTTTCATGCAACCAGGAGGAAGTGGAAGTTTTATAGCAATATATCCTTCTTTTCCCCGGTCTACTTCATGCCCTGTCTCATCCATAATTCTTACATCATATCCGGGAACTGGTAACGTGGCAGAGCCTGCTTTAACAGGGAATGGTTCAAGTCCCATCGGATTGGCAACAATTGGCCATCCGGTTTCTGTCTGCCACCAATGATCAATTACCGGAATTTGTAAGTGATCGGAAGCCCATTGATAGGTGGTAGGATCACATCTTTCGCCAGCTAAGAATAAAGTTTTTAGGCTGCTGATGTCATACTTTTTAATGAAATCTCCATGAAAATCTTCCTTTTTGATTGCTCTAAACGCTGTAGGTGCTGTGAAAAGGTAATTCACCTTATACTCTTCAATGATTCTCCAGAAAGTTCCCGCATCGGGCGTTTTTATTGGTTTTCCTTCAAAAAGAATGGTGGTACAACCCTGAATTAATGGAGCATAAACGATGTATGAATGACCCACTACCCATCCTACATCTGATGCAGCCCAATAAACATCACCAGGTTGGGCATTGTATACGGTATTCATTGAAAATTTAAGAGCAGTCGCATGACCTCCATTATCCCGAACAATTCCTTTCGGCTTACCTGTAGTACCAGATGTGTAGAGGATATAAAGCGGATCCGTTGATTTGAGTGATACAGGATCTACTCGTTTGCCCTGGCTCATTACTTGATAGAAGCCTAATTCTTGTTTGTAGTCCAGCTGTTCTGGTTGCTCGGGACGTTCATGAATGATCTTATATTCTGGCTGATGAGACGCTTCTTCTAAAGCCTGGTCCACATAAGGTTTATAGGGAATAATCTTATCAACTTCGATTCCACAGGAAGCTGTAATGATTGCTTTAGGTTTTGCATCGTCTATCCTGATAGCCAATTCGTGAGGGGCAAATCCACCAAAAACTACCGAATGAATGGCTCCAATTCTCGCACAAGCGAGCATTGCAATTACAGCCTCCGGAATCATTGGCATGTAAATCACCACTGTATCTCCTTTGTTAATACCTAACGATTGAAGGCCGCCAGCAAATCTGGCTACTTGGTCAAGCAATTTACCGTACGTATAGGTTTTTTTAGTTTGGGTAACTGGTGAGTCATAAATCAGTGCCAACTGATCTTTTCGTCCATTGTTGACATGATGATCAAGCGCTAGATATGAACTATTAAGTTCACCATCGCTGAACCATTCAAAATGATTTTTCTTGGTATTACTTAAAATGGAAGTTGGTTTTTTAAACCATGCTAATTCATTTGCATGTCCGTTCCAAAATGCCTCTTTTTCATTAAGGCTTTGAAGGTAAGTTTTGTGGTAGTTTCCGTTATTCATTGGGAATTGGGGTTAATTCTGCAACTTTTTTAATCAAGTCTCTGGTGCTGAAAGGTTTAGTCATATATAAGTCTGCACCCATCTTATATCCCTTCTCAATATCTTCAGGCTTTGATTTTGCACTTAAGAAGATTACTTTCATGTGTTTAGTTTCTTCAGACTTTTTGATGCTCTGACATACTTCGTATCCGTCTACATTTGGCATCATAATGTCCAGGATGATGACATCTGGTTTATCTGTTGCGATTATTTTCAAAGCCTCTGAACCATCTCTTGCAATGAATACTTCATACCCTTTCTTTTTCATTAGAAATTCAAGGGATATAAGAATATTCGGCTCGTCATCTACGATTAAAATCTTACTCATTGGTTAATTAATTGGCAGTTTTACGGTAAATCGTGCTCCCTCTTCCCATTTGCTTTCTACCTCTATGGAGCCATTGTGTAATTCAATAATTTTTTTTGTTATGGATAAACCTAACCCAGTACCTTTTGGCTTTTTACGGGTTTGGTCACGCGCCTGGAAAAACTTATCAAAGATTTGGCTAAGGTTTTCCGGTTTAATTCCTTTACCATTATCAATGACCGATATCACCAAATTCTCACCCAGGATCTGTGCTTCAATCTTGATGATAGGTTCATCATTTTTAGCATGTTTGATAGAATTACTCATAAGGTTCATGAAGACTTGTTGTAAGCGATCCTTATCTCCAGTAATTGGTTTAGTCTGCAGTTCTTCTGGAAAGTCCCTTAGTAGTTTGATGTTTTTTGATTTCAACATATGCTGCATGCTTGCAATGGAATCTTCCACAATTTCGTGCGGGATGATTTCCTGTTTTTCAATAGTGACTGCTCCAGACTCTAGTTTTTCCATCTCCAAGACCTGATTAATGAGTCGGGTCATCCGGTCTATCTCTTCGTTGATTGTGCTTAAAAATTGATCCTTTTCTTCGATCTCAGGATTGTCTTGAATAATTTCAACAAAGGCCTTAATCGAGGTAAGAGGAGTTCTCAGTTCATGAGTAACAGTAGAAATGAAATCGTCTTTTTCCTGGTCTAGGTTTCTTAGTCGATCATTAGCACGTTCTAACTCAAATGTTCTTTTGCTAAGCTCTTGTGATTTTAAAGTCAGTGCTTTATTTAGGGAAGAAATCTCACTTGTTTCTCTGAGCAGCTCTATTACGTCATTAATTTCAATCTCTTCTTCTTGTGCAATTGAAGAGATTAAGACTCTGGAAGAAGCGGATCCTATCGCACCAGCTAACAATCGTTCAATGAAATTGACAAATTGAGGATCTATTTGTTTTTCGTTTAATGTTCCATATCGGCTTTCATAGAATTTTATGGATTCTGCAGTTCTTTCTTTACCTAAAAGATTCTCTGATATGTTAATAAGCTCTTTTTGTACCAATCGCCCTTTCCAAACGACCCTGTCTTCTTGTCCTGATTTCTTAAAAATGTCTACAAAGAGTTCAGCCATATTTCTTTCTTTAGCTGACTGTTCTGTTAAAATGGAAATCCCGAAAAAGAGGGAGGTGTTGATGAAAAGGCTCCAAAGGGTTCCATGGGCAATGGGTGACAGGGTGGATCCAAAGAAGGACTGTGGTTTTAGCCAGTTAAATCCCAGGATACCATTATCTATTATTGATTGAGAAACCCAACCAATTTCTTTCATTGTTGGGATAACGAGTGTATATCCCCATATAATAAATCCTGCAATAAGTCCAATAAGAACTCCTTTCTTGTTAGCATCTTTCCAAAATAGTGCTCCAATGATTGACGGTAAGAATTGGATCATCGCTGCAAAGGATATCAAGCCAATAGATACGATTGAAAATTGATCAGCTACGAATTTGTAATAGATATATGCTAAGAATAAAATGACGCAGACGGCTAACCTTCTGGATCTTAGCGGTAAAGAAGCAAATAATTGCTTATTGTCTGTTCGCTTTAGAAGAAGGGGAACAAAAATGTTGTTCGTTGCGATGAGGCTAAGTGCAGTGGTGGAAACGATGATCATTCCAGTGGCAGCTGAGAAGCCCCCAATAAAAGTAAACAGTGCCAATCCATCGCTACCATTCATTAAAGGCAAGGCTAATACGTAAGAATCTGGGTCAATGCTGGAGGGTAGAAGGATTTTCCCTCCTAGTGCGATGGGAACAACAAAGAGATTGATGAGAAGTAAATACAAAGGAAAAGTCCAGGCTGTAGTCTTAATGTGTTCTTCGTTGGTATTTTCTGCTACTGTGACCTGAAACTGCCTTGGCAATAGCATAACAGCGGACATACTTAACATGATCAAAATGAACCAATCCAAGCTTCGATGATCAGGAATACGTTCAAAACTTTGTTTGATCGTAACCTCTGACTGTTTCCATATATCATCAAATCCGTTAAATAAACCGTAGGTAACGAATATTCCTACTGCTAGAAATGCGATTAGTTTAACCACTGAATCGATAGCAATAGCGCCCATCATTCCATAATGTTTATCCGTGGTTTCAATGGACCTGAATACGAAAAGAATGATAAAAAGTGCCAGGATAATTACTAAATAAAATGCTGTATCCTGAATAAAGATCAATGATGCATCATATCCTTGTTGACTTCCAACAAGAATCTGGTAAGAATTAATGATCGATTTGAGCTGGATGGATATGTATGGAATGATTCCTAAAATGATAAAAATACTTGCAATAACACTGATTAAGACACTTTTTCCATACCTGGAGGAAATAAGATCTGGGAGGGTAGAAATACGTTGTAACTCACATATCCTTATGAGCTTTCTTACAACAATCCACCAAAGTGGCATGCTTAGAATGGGTCCAATATAAATCGCAAGAAACTCCCAGCCATCAGTTGTTGCCTTACCAACACTTCCAAAATAGGTCCAGGCCGTACAGTAAACAGGGATCGAAAGGGCATAAATCCATTTGTATTTGACATAGTGCTTGTTAGACTTGGCCCCCTTATCAATTAAATGAGCCAATAAGAAAAGAGCCCCAAGATACCCTAACGCTATTGCTATGATTATCCAGGAATTCATGATTAATCAGCTTTTCTTTTTCTGTCAAATACCACCATGACAAGAATCAAAAGCAGCCAGATGACTAAAATGTAAAAGAATAGTGCTGGAATTCCAGCGATTTCACCTGATGGCAGGTGTACAAAAGGAGCATTGAACAGAATTAAGAAGAATACAAAAACGCCGCCTAGAGCTATGTTCTTTTTTGCTTTCATGTACTTCAATTTACTTATCAATGCTCCAATTGCATACAAACTGCTTAATTAATGATCATGTGCCTCTCCAGCCCCTCTCGGGAATCGGATGTTTTCTACAATCTCCTGTACTTCCTTAGGAACGTCTGGAGTCATTCGTGAAACGACTACACTTACCACCACATTTACGATCATGGCTACTGTACCGAAACCTTCCGGAGAAATACCAAACCACCAGTCATCTGCTGTGCCACCACCAAATCCTTGTAGTTTATACTTAATCATATAGAATAGCATTAAAGTGATACCTACAATCATTCCTGAAATGGCACCTTGCTTATTCATACGCTTATCAAATATTCCTAGGATGATCGCTGGAAAGAAAGAGGCTGCTGCCAGACCAAATGCAAGTGCTACTGTTGCAGCGACAAATCCCGGGGGGTTGATTCCGAAGTATCCAGCCACAACTACAGCTGCAGCTGCACCAATTCTTGCCCATAGCAACTCTTGCTTCTCTGAAATATCAGGTTTGATTTGCTTCTTAATTAAATCATGAGCAACACTTGTAGAGATCACTAATAGCAGACCAGCGGCTGTTGAAAGTGCTGCAGCAAGGCCTCCTGCTGCCACCAATGCGATCACCCAATTCGGAAGATTAGCAATTTCCGGGTTGGCTAATACCATAATATCACGGTCGATGGTAAGTTCGTTGGTTTCTGTATCTGCTACATATTGAATGTTTCCATCGGCATTTTTATCCTCATACTTGATCAGTCCAGTTCTTTCCCAGTTATTAAACCATTCAGGCATACTGGCATACGGTTGATTGGATACAGTATTGATTAGGTTAGTTCTGGCAAATGCGCCAATAGCCGGAGCTGTGGTGTAAAGGATCGCAATAAGGATTAATGCATATCCAGCAGAGATCCGCGCATCTTTTACTTTAGGAACTGTAAAAAATCGAACGATTACATGGGGAAGCCCAGCAGTTCCAACCATTAACGCCAGTGTAATGGCAAAAACATCAATCATCGATTTTGAACCGCTTGTGTACTCTGCAAAACCTAGCTCTACGTGAAGTTGATCTAGCTTATCTAGCAAGTAGGTCCCATCTTCAAGAGAACTACCGAAACCAATTTGGGGTAGGAAATTACCGGTCATTTGGAACGAGATGAAAAATGCAGGAACCATAAAGGCGAAAATCAGCACACAGTATTGAGCAACTTGCGTGTAAGTAATCCCTTTCATTCCTCCGAGTACAGCGTAAAAGAACACGAGTGCCATTCCGATATAAACTCCGGTATTAATATCTACTTCCAAAAAACGACTGAATACCACTCCTACACCTCTCATTTGTCCTGCGACATAGGTGAAAGAGACAATGATCGCACAGATAACCGCGACAGTTCTAGCTACATCAGAGTAGTAACGATCTCCAATGAAATCTGGCACAGTGAATTTTCCAAACTTTCTTAGGTAAGGTGCGAGTAGCAAGGCAAGTAATACATAACCACCAGTCCAGCCCATAAGGTAAACAGCACCATCATAGCCTGCGAATGAAATGATACCAGCCATCGAAATGAAAGAGGCTGCTGACATCCAATCCGCAGCAGTTGCCATGCCATTGGCCAATGGTGGCACACCACCTCCTGCTACATAAAATTCTTTCGTAGATCCGGCCCTTGACCAGATTGCAATTCCAATGTAGAGCGCAAAGGTGACGCCTACAATGATGAAAGTCCAGGTTTGTACATCCATAATATTATCTTTTGGGTTAGGTTATTTTTCGTCTACATCAAATTCTTTGTCCAGTTTGTTCATCAGGCGCACATACACGAATATGAGTACCACAAATGTGTAGATAGACCCTTGCTGAGCAAACCAAAATCCGAGTTTGAATCCCCCCAATCGGATAGCATTCAGGGGCTCTGCAAGTAGGATACCGAATCCATAGGAAACGATAAACCAAATCGAAAGAAGGATGGCGAGATAGCCAAGGTTCTTCTTCCAGTATTGTTTCATGTTTTTTGACATAATTTTTTAATTTAAGATTTATAGGAAAATATGTGTTTGAAGCCTCCATTGAGTTACATTACCCTCAGTATTTGGAGCATCTCTATAGTCGTTTCTTATGGTATGGTATTCAAGTGTAATCTTGGCATGATGGAAATTAACATGGTAGTTAACACCTATGTCTAGCGCAGTGATATTGTCTTCCAATGCTTCATAGCTACCAGAATTATAGGCTATGTAAGGCATGATTTTAAGACTGCTTACATAATAGCCGAGTTGTGCGTAGATGTTTGTTCCAGTACCTGACCATCTGGATACATAGTTATCTCCATAGTTGAAATTGATGAATGAGGCATAAACGTTAATGGCATTGCCGTTTTCACCAACGGGCGCATCATAGAATACATCTCCGGCAATATGAAATATACCTTCATGTTCATCTGTTGCATTATTATACGCTCCATTTGCATGGCTGAAGAAACCAAGTCCAACACCCAACACTTTTTTCTTTCCATGGTAGGTTCCAACCTGGTAAGGAAGTTTGGTTGATTCGGTATCAAAGAAGTTATAGCGGAAATAGCCTTCGACAATGGTATTTCCAAGTGGATCTCCATTATCGTCAACATTGGCGGCACCATCGTATGTTATTGTTGATATTTGAGAATCAGGAAATGCTGCTCCGAAATTCGCTCCAGCTCCAAGAGCGTTAGCAGGATTTAGCGGATTGTTCATCGCAATTCTGTAATCAAACTGTCCTATTTGTCCTTTTGCATATACCCCCATATGTCTTGCAAACTGATCAGTGACTCCCAATGAATGCCATTGTACAAATGGACGTGTATTATCCATTGTCATAAAATTGAGAGTAGATTGATTCGCAAGACGAGTCAGGCCTTTCCAGTAGTGTAGGCCGGTACCAATGTATAAAGCATTATTGGTCGAGACTTTGAACTCTGTCCACGCATCATGTAAGAAAAATTGAGAGGAGTTTCCATTATTTCCTAAGGATGTTAGGTTACCAGGTGTTTGATTGTTTAGTCCGATATGTGTCAGGATTAAAAACCTAGGTGAAATTTGGGCATAGGCTAAAAAACGACTTCTTCTGGCAAAAGAAGTAAGTGTGGTCTTCGTATCTTCCTCCAGGTTATTGGTTTGTAACCACTGTTGGTGCCATACAATAAATCTGACGTACTTGTTTCCAACCTCACTTAGATTCAGCTTTAATGGTTTATACGAATGATCAACCTCACTAGTCTCGCTCTGCGCTGTGGCATACATGCTTACTAGCAGCAGGAGCACACATAATAGATTGAATTTTTTCATATTGATAAAATTTTCGGTTAATGATTTGATTATTGTCAATACAATCAATTGATTCGATTACCAAATTGAGAATTTCGAATCGTGTTATCTGAGGCTGTGTATATTTTTGGTAATCAGTATACCTAATCTCTAAATCGCTCCCATTTGATCATCATGAATTTGTCTCCGAGTTCGGTAAGAACTAAGCCGGATCCATTTAAAAAATGTGGATCAGAAAGAAGAATGGTTAACTCGCTATGAGTGAGGACTTTATAGGTAGGTCGGTATTCAGGGTTCTTTGGTGCTTTTATACGGTATTTTTTTACCCAATTCATGACAGAGACATGACTTATGCCAAGCAATCTTTCGATTTCCCGATAGCTAACACCTTCAATGTGGAGTTGGAGAGCTTTAATGACCAGGTAGTTGTCTACCTGTTTGCCAAGCTTCTGGACTGTGAAGTAATAATTGCAACTTTTACATTTAAATCTTTGCCTATCTTTCACAATACCACTTTTTACAATCGTGGTACTTTCACATTTAGGGCATGTAGTTGCTTCCATGAATTGGTAAATAATTAGCTATACTATTTTAGCATAAATATATCAATTTAGCAAACTGGTAGTTTTTGTGGAAGAATTTACTGAAAGCGATTAACAAGAATTAGGTTAAAAGCTTGTCCATGATTTTAAAATACTTCTTTGAATACCGGGGCTTAAGGATTCTGTATACTCTGTCGACATGACATGATTTAACTCACTTTTAAGTTCAGGATACTTTTTGAGAATTTTGAAAATCACGACGATTGCTGAAGCCCTTAATGCTGGATGGTTATGAACTTTCCCCCATTCTGTCATGCAGAGATCAAATAAAATACCTTCTTCATGATCGCTTAACTCTTGCTTTTCAAGAATCTTTAACCACTCCCTTTTCTGGCTTTCATTGAATAGGGTAAACTGCTTAAGCACATTGGGAGTAATCTCTTTGATGATCGTATCATTTTTATTCAATGTCTGCTTAAGCAACCATGTGGCCCTCCAGGCAAGTGGTTGTTTGGTTAATTGACTCCATTTGATTAATAGATCAATATTTCTTTCCTCTGATTTGATTTTTTCAAATAATCTTTCTTTGTGAATCCTTTCTGTCAAGTCTTTTTTCTTAAGTAACATATGCAAGAGAATGAGACTTCTATGAATTTAGCGAAGCTTTTTCAATTCCAGCTCAAGTTCTTTTTCTTGTTCCTTTTGTTCTAATATCCGGGGAGGTGCAACCCTATGTTCACAGTCCGAAATAGAACATTGTTCACAGGTCGTATGCACGACCCTCTTTCGAAGATTTGGATCTTTAATAAAGTTGAATGTACCTCTTAGTTTTTCATTGATGGATAGTCCCAATGTAACACTTGAGCCATTTTCATTATCAAACCGGTTGGGTTGAGCGATAGAAATACAGAAATAGGAATTATCACTTTCCCAGTAATCAGATATTTGAGCATCAATAAACAATGACTTCTTCTTTCCTAATATGCTTTTAATACTAGTGATGGATACCCATCGATGGCACAAATGCTCTGAAAGTTGGTTTTGATAGGGCTGATGAAGTCCAGCTAAATGAAGCTCTTTTGTTATTCTGTAGTCAACAAGTCCTTTTGTGCTATTTAGCCTGATAAAGAAAAGGTTGTCAATACCGAAATACTTAGGAAGTATATTGGTGAATCTTTGAAGAAGTGTTTCTGGTGTTACTTTATACTTAGAAAGCAAGACTTCTATGCTTCTTGCACTCCAGGTTGTATTTAATGATAAATTTTGGATATCTGAAACAATGTCATTTGCACTCATTAAAAGACATGCAGCAAAATAAGACGCCTTGAAATTATTTAGAAGCTTCTCGAACGAAGCCTCCTTGTTCAAATTCGTTTCATAAGGTCGTTCCTTCATTTCTAATTTTTGAAAAGCAATTTCTTTGGCAATTAGAAATCTCTTTTGTTCTTCAGATAGCAAATCATTTAGGAATAGCTTCTTTTCTTCATTAGAAAAGTACGATCTGAACAGTTTTAGTTTTTTGTTCTGACTTAAAGTGTTTTCATCTACCTCAACAGAAAACTTTTTTAGAACCCTTTTAAGTTCTGTGAGAGAAGGTATAGTCTTAAGGTTTTCTTGCTTAAAAGACTCAGCCGCTTCTTCTATTTCATAAAAATAATTGTCGTGCATGTCCTGGAAGGAACGTAGTGCAATACGATAGAAATGCTCTTTTTCTATCTGATAACTTCGTACCATTTTCAATATGGTACTGATAAATGCACTAATTCGGTCAGGTGAATTACTGAAAAAATCAATGAGCTTTTCCGTGTCAAATCCAAACTCTTCAGATGGGAAGTATTTAAAGAAACCAGAATTAAGTAACTCTATTACCGGTTGAAGTTTTTTGTCCGAACGCGTACTTACTAAATCATCATATCCAAGATCGAAAGCTTGCGCTAGTACCTGTATCTTATCTGGTTTAGGATATTTTTTTCCCTTTTCAATGTCATTAAGGTAAGAAACGGATAGTCCAGTCTTACCGGAAAGCTCCTGGTAAGAAATTCGATGTTTTAATCTTAGGTGCTTGATTTTAAACCCAAGGATGAGCTTAAGAATATCATTATCAGAAATCATTGAAGCGAATTTAGTCACTAATGAGTAAAAAATTTATAAAGAGGAATTTCCGCTAAAAGAAAAAATAATTATATTTGAAGAAATTATCTGACTATGTCACTCATTTATATCGAAACAGATCGTTTAACTGATTACACGGATGTGTATACAGACGAGGCATTAAAAGCCTTGGAAGCTTTAGCGCCATTCAATGCGCTTCAAAAAGAACTAATGCATAAAAGAAATCAGCGGAGAAGAAAACGTATAGCGGAGTCTTCTTTGCTTTCATTTTTGGATCCGTCGGAAAAAATCGGAAATACTAACCTTAGCGTCCAAGATGCAAGAGAGGGAAATTTTGAGGGTTCGGAAATTCCAGAAGACTTGCAAAAACAGTGGATACAAGGGACTGGACCGGCAGCAAAACCAAATGCTCCTGTTCAGTCTAGTATTCGAAATGTAGCTTATGCACTTCTTTCCGGAGCAGATGGCTGGATGTTTGATGGTGAGGATGCACTTGGTCAGATTAATACCATGTCGCTTGATAATCAGCGCAATTTAAAATTAGCAATACATAAAGACCACCTATTTCTTACAGCTGCCGAGCAAGTCTCTAAAGAAATGAACAAATGGGCTTCAGTCTTTTTTGGTAAGTCGATCATTGATGATTGGAAAGACCAACTAGATTTTACGACCATCATTTTCAGAGCAAGAGGTCTTCATTTAGATGACCGACATATAACAATGGAAAATGGAGATTCTTTCTCGGCATCTATTACAGACATGGTACTCTATGTGGTGAATAATTACAAAGAGCTTCAGAATAATAAAAGATCAATCGTTCTTTATCTACCTAAAATCCAAACGGCTCATGAGGCTTCATTTTGGAATGAGTTATTAGTTGCTTTAGAAAAGCATTTAGAGCTTCCAGTAGGTACCATTAAGGTCTATGTCTTAGTAGAACAACTTGAGATTACTTATCAGCTAATGGAAGTGAGGGCTGCTCTTAGTTCGCATTTTGTTGGTTTCAATACAGGCAGATGGGATTATATCAATAGTGTGGCTGACGCCATGGCTGGAATTCAAGATTTCATCAATCCGAATATTGAAGCCATTGGTATGACTTATTCTTACATGGCTGCATACGAAGATCGCGTGCGAAGGGCAGTGAATACACCAGATAAGAACGGCAACTATGCCTTATGGCAAGGTGGAATGGAGCCAAACATTCCCGTTGGTAGTGAGGAAGGAGTTAACAATAGCATGAAAAAAGCCCTGGCAGGTGCTAAGAGAGAACAAGCTGCAGGTGCTTCAGGTAAATGGGTAGCTCATTGGAAGATGGTGCATATCATTCGTCCTGTTTGGGAAGAGATTGGAGAAGTCAACCAATTGGGAAGAAAATTTCCTCCTTTAAGCTATTCACAAAGTGATGCTCAAGCATTAATTGAATTAGAAAAAGCACCAAGGACGATTCGAGGTGCACGAAACCTATTGAGTGTTGCGCTCCAGTATGGTAATGCTTTTTTACAAGGATTTCAGGCGGCCGCACTTAAACCGGCCGACTTCTTTAGTGATGATGATGTCCTGTACTTAATGGAAGACATGGCTACTGGAGAAATTCGGGTGAGTGTACTCTGGGAATGGATTCATAAAGGAGGTCAACTTACTGAGCCTGATGATGAGACAGGACTTTCAGAAGGTACTGTGCTAACAGAAGCTATTTTCCTAAACCTTCTCGAAGAAGAATATCAAAAATTGTTGAAAGCGAAAGACAAGGATGTTCATGAAGACTCCAAAACTACCACACTTCCTATTTCAAAGTTGATTGTTGAGCGATTTGTCCTTGATTCGACAAAGGCACCATGGTTTATTGATTTACTCAATATCAACCTAAATAACCAGGATTTTACCACCGCCCAGGAGCGAGTGAAACTATACTACAATGAATTAAAAACAAAAGGTCATCGCGTCACAGAAAACCTTGACCTATTAATTACTACATAATCCAGTACTACTATGAATGAAAATTCCACTATAAATGCTGCTATTTCAGAAACAGCAGCATTTCTACAAAGTCCCCGATTCAAGGGCATAAAGCGATTTTATTCAGCTAGGCAAGTAGCCGAGCAGCAAGGAACGATTTTTAATGATTATTCCATTGCCAAAGCTGCTGCACATAAATTCTTTAAGAAGCTTCGTGAGCTGTATGATAATAAAAAATCCATCACAACATATGGTCCATATTCCCCTGGTCAGGCTGTTATGATGAAAAGAGCTGGTATTGAAGGAATATATCTTGGCGGATGGGCAACATCTGCCAAAGGCTCCATTGATGAAGATCCAGGTGCGGATCTGGCCAGTTATCCTTTAAGTCAGGTACCTAATGAAGCAGCATCGATTGTTAGAGCATTAGTCACTGCGGACAAAAACCAAACCTATGCTCGGTATCGAATGACAGATGAGCAGAAAGAGGAGACTCCTGTATTTGATTTCAGCCCTTACATCATTGCTGATGCTGACACGGGTCACGGTGGAGATGCTCAGGTTCGAAATTTAGTAAGACGCTTCGTGGAGGTAGGGGTACCAGGTTACCATATTGAGGATCAAAAACCCGGAACAAAAAAATGCGGTCACCAGGGAGGTAAAGTATTGGTTTCATGTGATGAACAAATCAAGCGATTGAATGCTGCAAGGTTTCAATTAGATATCATGCGAGTAGAAGGAATCATTGTAGCCAGGACGGATGCAGAAGCAGCGACTTTGATGGAAACCATTAGCGATGAAAGAGATCAACCATTTGTATTAGGTTCAACTAATCCGGATATTCCTTCTTACAAAGAAGTGATTTTAACATTCCATTCAATACTCTCAGAAAAAGGAGTCCCCACTTTTGGTCATAATCTCTATCATGATAATGTAATTACAGATAAGGCAAAGGCTTGGCTGATTGATCAGGGAATAGAACAATTGATTGCAGATTGTCTGGATTTACTGATAGCAGATGACGCCAGTACATTTGAGAAGTCTCTGGATCAGTTAACGGCAAAAGTTGTAGAAAGGTGGGAAGAAGAAGCACGTGTTATGACCATAGCAGATGCAGCAACAGATTTAATAGAGCAATGCTTTGAAGAGGGAAACTGTGATGAGAACGAGATCAATATGGGTCTTCTTAAAAACTGGAGATCTGCGATCAAAACAATGTCCCTTAGAGAAGTCAATAGTTTTCTTAGTTCATTAGGTCTTAACCTTTATTGGGATTGTGAAGTAATGAGATCTCCTGAAGGATACTACCAAGTAAGAGGGGGTATTCCATTTGCAATTACTAAGTCTTTAGCTGTTGCTCCGTTTGCTGATCTTTTATGGATGGAAACAAAAACTGCTGATTTAAAGGATGCCAAGGAATTTGCAGATGCAATTCATAAGGTATATCCGGATAAAATGCTGGCATATAATTTATCGCCTTCGTTTAACTGGGACTCAACCGGGATGACTGAAGAAGAAATGAAGCAGTTTCCAGAGGAGTTGGCGAAAATGGGCTTTGTTTTCAATTTTATAACCTATGGAGGACACCAAATTGACGGCTTAGCATCTGAAGAATTCTCTAATTCATTACAATCTGAAGGCATGTTGGCGCTAGCTAAAGTGCAACGAAAATTCAGAATGTATGAATCACCTTACAAAACCCCACAAACACATGTGGGTGGACCAAGATTCGATGGAGCACTTGCAGCATCTTCGGGACGTACGGCCACAACAAAGGCAATGGGCAAGGGATCTACCCAGTTCCAGCATTTGGTAAGTACAGAATTACCAACGAGCGTACTGGCAGGTTGGGTGAAAAAATGGGGTGCAATGAATGAAATCTTAGGGGATTTCAAAGTGAAGCTTAGACCTCATAGTCCTGGATCTTCCGTGCTTGAGCTTGGTTTGTATCAGGGCTCAGAAAAGATTGCGAATATGATATTCAGCTCACTTAAGGATAGAAATAATAAAACCATACTATCCATTCGTGATCAAAACACCTTCAATGCTAATTTCAGAAGAAAGCGATTAATGACCTTGATGCACCTCTTTGTAATCAATCGCTTTAAATCACACTTTGTACATTATTTGACTCCTACAGATGATAATACCAAGCAATGTGAAGGAATGAAGAAGCGCGGAATTTATAAAGATTTCTATGAAGAAGTAGGACAGCTAATTACTGCTGTAGTAAATATTGATTCAGTAAAGAGTTACGTAGCTGATGATGATAAAATAGATCAATTATTCGAGCTGGATTCGGCAATCACGGTTTAGTTAACGAGTTCCAAAAAAGAGAAGGGTGCATTAGCACCCTTTTTTTATGTCTCTATATCGTCCTGAAATAAGTTAACACAAATGCGACTTATTAATGAAATACGAAAAGCAAAGCTCCACAGGCGGTAAACGTACTCAACGTGATTACAACATGGGCTTTAAATTGGCAGTGGTTTCTCAAGTGGAAAAAGGCGAAATGACCTACAAGCAAGCACAGGAGATCTACGGCATCCAGGGAAAGAGCACCGTTTTGGTTTGGTTACGAAAGCACGGTACTTTAGACTGTTACAACGCACAAACGGCTATGGGACCCAAACCGAAAGAGACCCCTGCTCAAAAGATCAAACGATTGGAGAAAGAACTTTCTGATGAGCGATTGAAGAATGAGATTCTTAATATGACTATCGACAGAGCTGATCATCAATATGGCACTTCGATCAGAAAAAAGATATTACCCAAACAATCTGGTGCATCCGAGAAGAAAAACACGTGAGTCTCTCACGTTGTTGTCGGCTGTTTGGGTTAAGTAGGCAAGCGGTTTATCAAGCCAGAGATCGAGTTCAGCGACGCGCACTGGAACTCTCCCACATAAAACCACTTGTTCAGAATATCAGGATGCGAATGCCTCGTTTAGGCACACGAAAGTTGTATCATCTCCTTAAGGAAGACTTTAATCATTTAGGGATAAAAGTGGGCAGAGATGCTTTATTCGATTACTTAAGGGCAGAGCATCTGCTCATTAAGCCAAAAAAAATTATACAAAAACCACCAATAGTAAGCATTGGCTGAGGAAATATCCCAACCTGTTAAAGGATCGAAATCCCGTGCTTCCAGAAGAAGTATTTGTTAGCGATATCACCTATCTCAAAAGTAGAGAACGAACTCATTATCTATCACTGGTTACAGATGCCTACAGTAGAAAAATTATGGGCTACCACCTCAGCGATGATATGAGTGCTGAGCATGTAGCCAAAGCACTGAAGATGGCTGTAAAACAACGAAGAAAAAGTAATCCGCTTATTCACCATTCTGACAGAGGTCTACAGTATTGTTCTACTGTTTATCAGAATGAATTGAACAATAATCAAATTACTCCTTCCATGACAGATGGATATGATTGCTACCAAAACGCAATCGCTGAGAGAGTGAATGGAATCTTGAAAGGTGAGTTCTTGATTAATAGATGTAATACAGGCAAAGAACTTGAATTGTTAATTGCAGAATCAATCCATACATACAACAATCTAAGACCTCATCTAAGTCTCAACTTTAAAACACCTAATTTTATCCATGAAAAAACCTGTGAAGAATACTCCACAGGCTTTACTTAAACTTTTTAAAAACCGTCAACCTATTTTAGGACGGGTCACTCGAAAAAATGAATATCTTAAAATAAAGAAGTAAGCTTCATGGCAGCTCCCTTATCCCCTTCAATTTTTAATTTACCGGTCATAAAGGCCATCATCACATTAAGGTCACCGCTTAAAATTTTAGCGAAATCTTTGGCTTTTATTTTTATTGCGAAGGGAGCATCTATTTCTTCATTTGTAACAATATTGGGTGATACACTATCATCAAGATGAACGATACCCTCTTCAAATTTAAAATTTGCTTTTCCTCCAAATTTGCCAGCATGCTTGTCAGCTAGTTTCCTGATCTTTCCTGTAATCTCTTCTAGGGTCATTTTTTATATGTTTTTTGATTCAATACGTACTTCAAATAGTTTAGGCCACAGCTTTCCGGTCACATAAATTTTACCAGTTTCAGGATCAATTGCAATCCCGTTTAAAACATCAGCTTTAGCTGCCTCCTGGTTAGTCAAAAGTCCAGAAAAATCAATTTTTTGTAACACCTCTCCTGTTTCCGGATCGATGACTACAACATGGTCTTCTTGATAGACATTTGCATAAATCTTTCCATCAATTACTTCTAATTCATTGATAGCGTCAACTTTGCCTTCATTATCATATACCTCTAATACTGATGTCTTAGTAAAACTGGTTGGATCTGCGAAATATAGTTTTTCCGTTTCATCGGTATATACAAGTTGATCACCTAATGTGGTAAGACCCCAACCTTGTTCCTGATAACTGAACGTTCTTATTTGCTTCAATTCTTCATTATAAACAAAGCCTTTACCAGATGTCCAGGTCAATTGATAGAATTCATTAGCTAAAACAGTTAATCCTTCACCAAAAAGATTATCGTCAAGATTTACCACCTGAATTGTTTTACCCGTTGTGATTTCTTTTTTCTTTAAAGTAGATTGTCCGCGTTGCCCATTGCTTTCATATAGATATCCATCTTTAATTAAAAGCCCTTGAGTGTAGTCATTTGTATCATGAGGATAAGTATTGACCACTGAACAGGTCATTTCTTCAGGGGCAGTTTCCGGTAGAATTATTATTTTCCGGTAATGTGTTTCACTACTTTCACCACAAAATACTTTAGCACGAAATGTTCGTGTTCCTACTTTTTTATCAGGTATTGAAAAGTCAATAGTTGGGGAATTGTAACTCGTTGAAACATCATCAATGGTCAGTTGAATGGAATCGATGGTTGCACCAGAAGAGGAAAAGACGAATGGTATTTTTATCCCTCTGACAAAATTTTCATTTTGGGAAGGGCTTTCAATTTTAGTACTCTTTTTAACTCTAGGAGATACGGGTTTATTTGTATCTTCTTTACTTTCACCACACCCAAGTAGTATTAGTCCTAGAATTATGAAACAATAGCTAGACCTCATGACCAGACAAAAGTATCAATAACTTAGAGATTAAGAAGATTGAGAGGAAGAGGTAGAAGATTTCATCAGAATTGGTACAGTCAATCCCTGATAAAGAACTGAACAGACCACGACAATATATGTCATAGTTACGATGAGGTCTTTCCCCGCAAAATGTGTTAAGGAAAGTGACAAGGCAATTGGAAGACCGCCACGTAGTGCGCCCCAGGTGAGAACGGATATCGTATCTCGATCAAAATCATTCTTCACAGATAGTGCTTTGATAGGAATAAATACGCTAATCCATCTACCAAAAAGAACAATACAAATGGCGAAGAATCCAGCAGCTAAGAAATCCAGCCTTAAATCAAGAACGAGCATTTCTAAACCAATCAAAACGAATAGCATGGCACTAAAAGTTTCCTCGAGTAATTTCCAGAACTTGAAAACATAATCACCTGCAGCACCAGCAACATGCGTGCTTTTACCTTCATTTCCGACGATAAGGCCCATTACAACGGCGGCTTGCTTAGACGAAACGTGAATAAAATCAGCCAACTGAGATCCTGCCATTACGAGTGCAAGCGTAATTAATACTTCTACCTCTACTGCATCATTGTCAACATATTTTAATAGTCGATATCCAATGTATCCCAGTAATAGGCCAATGAAAATACCTCCACCAATATCAGCTACTACTATGTATATGGTCTCAAAAACCGTGAGTGTATGGTCATCTCCTGCATGCGCAATGTCCAAAAGAGTCAAAGCAAGAACAACGGCTATTCCATCATTGAAAAGAGATTCGCCAGCTATTTTAACTTCAAGTTTTTTAGATAGGTTAAACCGTTCTATTGTTCTGGTTACTGCAATTGGGTCAGTAGGTGAGATCAGTGCACCGAATACCAAACAATACATGTAAGCTAAATGCAGACCAAGTAAGTCTAGCATATAATAAACAAGTGTCCCGATAACAAATGTTGATATAAGTACACCGATGATTGCCAAAACAAGCACAGAACTTCTTTGACTACTTAGTTTTCTGAAATCAATGTTTAATGCTCCAGAAAAAAGCATAAAGCTCAAAACAATCTGGTAGAGAACTTCTTCAAATTCATAGTCTTTTACTTCCTCTGCTAGATGAAGTTCAGGGAATATCATTCCAACTATGAACACCAGAACTGAGAGAATCAGCGCCATGATCATTAGTCCTATTGATGAGGGAAGCTTCAAAAAATACGTATTGATGAAAATGAAAGTTCCCGAGAGGAAAATAAACAGTGCGATTATGTCTAGAATACTCACTTCCTTCGAAATTTATAGGTTATATAACGCAATAATAATCCAGAAAAACATACGGTGTATCATTATTATGTGATCTGACATAGGTTAACAGTAGAATACAGATTCATTGTAAAAATTACTTTGAAACTGATGTTACTTTGATAATTTGGCGTTGAATTTCAAGCGCTAATCATCAAATTTTTCTGGTGGTTAATACTTTAAAAAGCTGATTTTCAATAACGAAGATAGGTTTTTAAAAGGTTTTATACAAAATAGGTAGCTGTGAAGCAGAAGATTCTAAAAAAACTGGATACGCTAATAGCGGAAACATCTGAAACTCTTGAATCTGTTAAAGATCTAAGTGAAAAAGATTTGCATAACAACGCTTATGGATGGTCTATCATACAGGTTTTTTCACATTTAAATACGGCTGAGTTTAGCTCGCTACTTTATATGAAAAAGAAAATGAAGGCAGGGTCAAAAATGCCAGCCTATAACTTCTCAAATAGAATAAGATACTTTTTTACACAGGGTTTATTGAAAAGCAGCCTTAGGTGGAAAGCACCTAAATTAGTTGCTAACCCTAAAGCTGATTACTCTTTGGATGAAATCAAGCAAGATTGGTCAAATACGAGAGAACAGATTAGAAAATACATAGACGAGTATCCAGAAGAGTTGATCAATAAAGCGGTATACAAACATCCTTTTGCTGGACGACTTGATTTAAACAGAGCGATTGACTCTTTTATTTATCATCAACGTCACCATAGACATCAGATAAAAAGAATCAGAAAAACGGTTGAACAGTAATGTTACAAGTTGAAAAATTGAAACATAGGTATGGTGATACAGAAATTAGCTATCCTGATTGGTTTGTTGATAGCGATGATAATGGAATGATCCTTGGAAACTCTGGAAGCGGTAAAACAACCTTACTTCATCTTATGGGAGGCTTGATGAAGCCCAATTCCGGAAAATTATTGATTGATGGCAAAAATCTCTCAAGTATGTCCCAATCAAATTTAGATCGGTTTCGAGGAGAGTTTATCGGTATTGTATTTCAAAAACCTCATCTGGTTAGATCATTGACAGTGAAAGAAAATCTATTGCTTGCTCAAACGTTAGGAAAACGATCTGTAGACCATAAAAGAGTCAATCAAGTCTTAGACGATCTGGGGATAGGGAACTTAAAAAACAGAAAGGTCCATCAACTTAGTCAAGGCCAAGCACAACGTGTCTCGATTGGAAGAGCAGTTGTTAATAATCCAAAACTATTGCTGGCCGATGAACCGACAGCCAGTTTGGATGATGGGAATTGTGACAAAGTAATCAAAATGCTAAAGAGTCAGGCGGAAAATAATCATGCCACTTTGATTATAGCTACGCATGACCAACGAGTTAAAAAAGAATTTACCAATCAATTGAGCTTATGAATTTGATTTTATTAAGTCTCAAGAATATTTTGGCTAAGCCATTAAGTTCACTTCTTAGTGTATTATTATTTGGTTTTGGCGTATCAATTATCGTATCAATTCTATTAACCAGTACTTTCCTAAAAGAAGAAATAACAAAAAACGTAAACGGAGTAGATTTAGTAGTCGGAGCTAAAGGAAGTCCTCTTCAGATTATATTGGCCAGTATCTTTCATATCGATTTTCCTACAGGGAATATTTCTCTTTTAGATGCTAATAATCTGGTTAGAAATCGATTGATTGAATCCGCAATACCACTATCTCTGGGAGATAGTTACCAGGGCTACAGGATTGTTGGTACCACTAGAAAATATCCTGAATTATATAACGCGACAATCGAACAAGGACATTGGTTTGAGAAAGAAATGACAGCTACGGTCGGTGCAACGGTGGCAAAAAAATTAGGAATAGGATTGGGAGATTCGTTGGAGAGTGCGCATGGACTTGCAGAGGGAGGAGGAGGACATGAAGAGCATCCGTTTACAGTGGTTGGGATCATGAAACCCACTGGATCTGTTATGGATCAGCTTATTCTTGTTTCCGTTGGTAGCGTATGGGAAGTGCACGGAGATCATGAGGAACATCATCATGATGAAGATAGTTTGGCGCATCAGATGATTACATTAGAAAAGCTAGGTGTGACCGTTACCAATGAGCAGTTGGAAAATGAAGAAATCACCTCAATTTTAGTGAAATATCGTTCTCCCATGGCTGCCGTTCAGCTTCCAAGAATTGTCAACGGGACCAGTAATCTTCAGGCAGCATCGCCTCCATACGAAACTGCTAGATTGTTTAATATTATTGGAGTTGGAGTGGATGTAGTGAATGTGCTTGCTATAGTTATTGTTTTTCTAAGTGCGACAAGTGTTTTTATAGCTTTATTTAATTCTTTAAAGGAGCGTAAATATGAACTGGCTATTATGCGATCGATGGGAGCAAGTAGAATGAAGATTTTTGTATTGATAATTTCTGAAGGAGTCTTATTAACAATTATCGGAAGTCTTGTGGGTTTTGGCATGGCACATATCGGATTTTTAGTTTTAAACACCTCGTTGGAACAAATCCAATCCTCAGGTTTGTTTTTTTTGAGTGAAGAATATTATGTCATGCTTGGAAGCCTGGGAGTTGGTATTTTTGCCTCTATTATTCCAGCAATACTTGCATATCGATCTGACATTTCCGAAATGTTAGCAAAAGCATAATGAAGTCATTAATCCTAGGTTTATTTTGTTGTTTTTCTTTTTCAACACTTGCTCAATTTTCAAATTCAGCAGAAAATTGGGAAAAGATGGCTGAGGTAAAGTATGAGAAATCCCAAGATGAATATGGTGAAATATACGTACCTAGCTTTGGGGCTAAGGTTCGTCAAATGGAAGGGAAAGAGATATCATTAAAAGGATTCATTATCCCATTTGAGGGAATGTTTGAACCAAAACATATTATTCTCTCTTCTCTACCAATTGCCGCTTGTTTCTTTTGTGGAGGGAGTGGTCCTGAAACGGTTGCTGAAGCGTACCTAAACGAAGAAATTAAATACACATCAAAACCAGTAACTGTTACTGGTAAGCTTACACTCAATGATACAGATTACGATCAATTAATGTATATACTAAAAGACGCAAAAGTTACCTTTTAATCACTATGAAGCAGTTCCTTATTCTATCATTAGTCCTTTTTTGGGGATGTCAATCATCCGAGAAAACAGAAAATACATCGCTCAAAGACGAAGTGATGGCCATTCATGATGAAGTCATGCCAAAGATGGGTGAGTTAAGAAGAACCAGAATGGAACTGGTGAAGCTGGCAGATTCCCTCATGGTTATCGATTCTCTACATGCCTCAACTTACATGGATCTAGCAAATGAAATTGGAGAAGCAAGCGAAGGGATGATGCAATGGATGAGAAATTATGAGCCAGATTTTGAAGGCACAAAAGAAGAGATTGAAGCTTATCTTAACGAGCAGAAAGAAGCTATCCAACTAGTGAAAGATGAAATGGAGGGCTCTTTATCTCGGGGAAAAGAAGCATTAGAAAGAGAATAACTATTATTCTTCACATTCCTTTAGCCACTTTTCCACGTCTTTAACACTAGTAAGTCCGGCTTCATTACCCCATGAATTAGTAACATAAGAAAGGATTTCGGCAATTTCCAGGTTTGTTATCGGATTGCCTGGCATCATCTGATTATAGGTATCTCCGTTAACGATTATCTCCCCCATCAATCCATTTTTAATGATACAGGCGGCTCTCGGTAGGTCTGCTAGGAGATAATCTGAGCCAGCTAATGGCGGATATAAAGAAGCTAAACCTTTACCGTCACGTTGATGGCAATTGGCACAGTAAGCAGTATATAGTTTTTCTCCTTCTACTTTGTACTGTTTTAATCTAATGTCATCTCTGGTTAACTGTGAAGCAGATTCATTAGAACTTTCTGCTTTTCCACCGCTGCTACAATAAACCAAGAGACCTGCAATGAATATAAATGCTAAGTTTTTTTTCATGATATATCTTATTAACCCTTTGTTTTAGGTGCGTATTCCTCCAATAATTTGTCAATGTCCTTCATTAGGATATCCACCTGATCTGGTTGAGTTCCATCATAAACACCCCTTATTCTGCCTTTCTTGTCAACCAGCAGAAAAGCACCGGAATGAACGAATCCACCGGGTGCACTACTATCTTCATCAGCAATAGACATGTAGCTTGATTCAGCAAGGTCATATATGGTGTCTTGATCACCCCAAAGGAATTTCCACTGATTTGAATTTACACCAAGTCTTTCTGCAAAGTCATTGAGTAGTGGAATTGTGTCGTAAACAGGGTCGATTGTGTGAGATAAAATGCCAACCTCATTGTTGCCTTGGAATTTTTCATAAACTCTCAACATTTGTGCTTTCATGGTAGGACAGATCGTAGGGCAGGAAGTAAAAAAAAAATCAGCAACATATATTTTATCTGCCATTGATTTATTCGTAACTAACGAGCTATCCTGATCCATCAATTCAAAAGTTTGAATAGTGTGATAAATGGTATCGTTTCCTTCATAAATGGTATTACCATAGATGGGAAGCTTATTGGCCGTTTCATTTTGGGTGCATGCCCAGACTAAAAGCGGAAGTAGAATAAATCTCTTCATTTCTTCTCTCTAAATCGTTTGTAAACTTTTGTTGCAATCATTAAAAGAATCGCTAAACTAATAAGTCCTAAAGTTCCCCGTATCCAATTCAGTACACTTTTTAGAACAATTAGAAAAACGATAGCAAAAAGGATAATTGTAGCCACTTCGTTAAAAATCCTCAGTTGGGTTGAGGTGTATTTCGATATTCTTGATTGCAGTTGCCGATATATTTTATGACAAGCCAGATGGTAAAAAAATAATAAAACGACAAATGTCAGTTTTATGTGCATAAATCCTAATTGAAGCCAAGATGGCAAACTAAGTGACCACAAAAATGATATGAAGTGCTTTCAGATATAAGTAACTCATCGAACCTTTTTATGTATCATTGTTGTTAGATGCGATTGTTTACAAAATTGCTTTATCTGCGGATAATCATTCTTATAAATTATGAGTACCGAATCAAATCTGTGGTTTTTTGAAGATACTGATCTTTTTGAAGTTTTATGCCCCAAAAAAACACCTTACCTGGAAGATCGTCATGAACCGGGACTCTATAAGAAAGATCAAATGATCTATTTGCAGGATCAATCCTCTGAGAATATTTACATGGTTTCGAATGGCCGTGTTAAAATTGGTACTTACGCACCCGACGGGAAGGAAATAGTTAAGGCCATTCTTACCAGGGGAGAGGTTTTTGGAGAACTTGCTTTAGCTGGTGAGACTAAACGACAAGATTTTGCCCAGGCCATGGATAATGAGACCCGAGTTTGTGCAATGACCATTGATCAATTAAAGGACTTGATGGTCGATAATAAGGAGCTTTCTTTCAAAATACTTAAGATTGTTGGGTTTCGCTTACGAAAAATGGAGCGCAAGATCGAATCGTTGGTATTTAAGGATGCACGAACCAGGATCGTAGAGTTTCTTAAAGAAATGGCGGAAGAAAAGGGTCAAAAAGTTGGTTTCGAAATCATGATTAAAAATCATCTGACGCATAAAGACATTGCCAGTCTAACAGGCACTTCCAGGCAAACAGTCACCACTGTGATGAATGAACTTCGAGAGAAGAATCTAATCAATTTTGATCGAAGAAGAATTCTTATTCGAGACCTTGACAAACTAGTTTAATAGTTTAATCGACAAATTTTCTTGTCCTACAATGTAACATAATACTTACAAATACGAATAATAAGTTTATTAAACTTACATTTACGAAGAATATTCAAAAATGAAAGGAACTAACCTTGGAGAATTCGAAGAGCTGGTACTTCTAACAGTGGGAATTTTATACGATAACGCCTACAGCGTTGCAATAAGGCAAGAACTCAATCAGCAAACAGGGAGAAGAGTTACCATTAGCTCAGTGCATGCAGCGGTTTATCGATTAGAAGAAAAAGGTTTATTGAATTCGCGAATGGGAGAAATGACTAACGAGAGAGGGGGCAAGAGAAAGCGTCTGTTTACCATTTCTCAAGCTGGGAAAGAGGCTTTAGAAAAAGCAAATGAGCTTCGCAACAGATTAAGAGACCAAATTCCTGAGGTGGCATTTCAGCATTTGAGATGATTATGAATCAGCCTCCCAAATTGCCACTCCGCTTTTTCCGGTTCTTCTGTAGTGAGGAGCGTCTAGAAGAACTTGAGGGGGATTTATTTGAAGTCTATAATGATTTCATTGAAGAAAAAGGTACTCGATTTTCTTCGATCTTCTATTGGTGGATAGTCTTCCGAAGCTTCAGGTCGTACGCATTAAAAAGGACAAAAATGAAAAATAAAGAATCATTGCTATCAATCACTTTTCTCCAGCACAACCTGAAGATTGCATGGAGGAACATCGTAAAAAGTAAAACAACCTCTGCCATAAACATCATTGGGCTGGCTATAGGTATTGGAGGGTTCGTGGGAATTTATAGCCTTATCTCCTATGAATTGAGTTTCAATAAGCAAATTCCAGAGCGGGAGTTGATTTACAGAGTTTATGCAAAATTTGGAGGTGCATTTAATGGCAGTAATCCTGGCACTGCAACATCAATACCTATTTATCTAGCTGAGAATGCAAGTGAAATTGATGTAATTTCTCATTTTCATACTTTTTCAGCAAAGGTTAAAGTTCAAGAAGAAGGGAAAGCAGAATTATTTGAGCGAAATCTGGGCATTGCCATTGTTGATGAGAACTATTTTAAAATAATTGATCAATATGAATGGTTAACTGGATCTCCTGAAACATCCTTAAGGGATCCTGAAAAGCTGGTGTTAACCAGAAAGCAGGGAGAAAAGTATTTTGGTAAGATAGCTCCACAGGAAATGATGGGAAGGATGGTAACATATCAGGATTCACTGGAAGTTACGGTTGCCGGGATCGTAGAGCTAAAGGCTGATAGAACAGATTTTAGATTCTCCGAATTTATTTCTTTTAAAAGTACAGAGACTACCTGGCTAAAAGACCGATTTACACCCAATGATTGGACGAGTATTAATAGTCAGTGGCAGACCTTCATAAAAGTTCCAACATCAATTACAACTGATCAATTGGAAGCCATGATGGATCGGTTAAATGAAGAAACCCTGAAGCACGAAGAAGACCCAGATACCTGATGGACTACTTACCAATTACAACCATTAGATAACCTTCATTACGGTGTAGATATTGGAATCTTTGATTATGCAGGGAATCCAACACACCTTAAGACTTTAAAAGTACTACTCGCAATCGCCATAGCACTTCTTTTGATCGCTATATTCAATTTCGTCAACCTCGAGACGGTTCAAGCGATCAATAAGTCGAAGGAAGTAGGCTTAAGAAAGTCACTTGGCATTTCGAAGAAGTCTTTAATTGCTCGTTTCTTAACGGAGAGTGTGCTAATTTCTTTAATTGCTGCACTGGTAGCACTACCCCTCTCGTATTACGGAATCATGTATTTCAAGGAATTTGTACCCGAAGATTTCTCCATAGATTTTGTAAATCCAATCTTTTGGTTGGTATTAATTGCGTTAGTATTGATAGTCGGTGTATTAGCCGGGATTTATCCTGCATTTATTGCATCCTCTTTTTCGCCTGTAGTGGCACTTAAATCTTCTGTAAAAGCTGTACAGAAATCAGGCATTAGTGGCTGGGTTAGAAGGGTCCTAATAACTAGTCAGTTCGTCTTTGCACAGCTTTTAGTAATAGGCACTTTAGCAATTATGTGGCAAATATCATTTTTGCTTGATAAAGAGATGGGGTTTAAAGAGGAAGGCATCATTTATTTCAGTACACCCTACTATGCGGATAAAATGAAAAAAGAGCGTCTGTTGAATGAGATTAGAAATATGCCACAAATTCAAATCGCAAGTTTTCATGAAAGCCCCCCGGCTAGAGAAGGCTGGTCAACCTCATCTATGAAATATTATGGCATAGACTCCATTGAAAATATTCAGGCCGTTCATCAGAAAAAGGGTGATACACTTTATTTAGAGCTGTATGGTTTAGAATTGGTAGCTGGAAGAAATATTAAGCATGCTAATAGTAAAGAGACCTTAATTAATGAGGAATATTCCAAAATTCTAGGTTTCGAAAGTCCTGAATTATCACTTGGTGCAAAACTGTCTAATGGTGATCGAGTATATGAAGTGGTAGGTGTCCTTGAAGACTTTCATTTTCAATCCCTGCATACCGAGATTGAGCCACTGATGTATACCTATGAGGAAAAATATGCCAGAAGTATTGGCATATCAGTTGAAATGGATGCATTAGCATCTACCATTAATGGATTGACTGATCGATGGAATGAAATTTATCCGGATGAACCGTTAGAAATTCGATTTTTGGATCAGACCATTGCTGGTTTTTATGAAAACGAACAAAGGATGTCAAGGATATCCTCTTTGGCTACCGTCATTTCTATCCTCATTTCTTGTCTCGGTCTTTTTGGGTTGATATCCTATAATGTGATTCAAAAATCCAAGGAATTGGGTATTCGAAAAGTTTTGGGAGCCTCCCTTTTGAATATTGGCTCAATGCTAACAAAGGAGTTTCTCATGCTCATATTTATTGCTTTTCTCATTGCACTTCCTATTGCTTATTATTTTATTGATAATTGGTTGGAAGATTTTCCATACAAGACAACTGTTTATTGGTGGCTTTATGGGTTAGGAGGTCTTTTGTCACTGGTAATAGCAATTTTGTTTGTTGGAATGAAAGTTTGGAAGGTTTCTAAAGCGAATCCCGTAGATTCCCTGCGATATGAGTAATAATTAGCCCCAAAACCTCCAACTTTTTAGCATACGTATATAAGTGTCGGAGGCTTGACCCTTTTTGATAGTGTGTTCTCCGTTATTTGGGTAAACTTTTCAAAAATGCGGAGAATACTCTATCTAATAACGATCCTAGTAGGGTTCTGGGTAACCGGACAAAATAACCTACAGAATTACACTCCCTCCATCCTTTTTGGTAAAGGCGATTGGGAGTTCAAGACCTTTCAAAACTTATATACTCAAAGCAGTTCCTTTGATGCAGACGGCAAGAAGGTAGATACTGGATTAACAGAAAACTTCTTTACTTCTATCAACCAGTTTTTGTATGGAGTCAATGATCAATTAAATATTGGAATAGATGTTTGGGTAAAGCACTCCAACACAACGAGATCAAATTTCGAATCGAAAACCGCAGTTACCGGGATTGGCCCTAAAATCAAAGTAGCTCCTTTTAAAAGCATTCCTCGCTTATCTCTTCAAAGTACTCTACTATTCAATTTAGCCGACCTACCAGAAGGAAACTTTGATAATGGCATTCAATTTCTGGAGACAGATGCCACTCTTTGGCTCAACCAGGTTTTCTTTGATTTGCCATTAAATGAAAAATCTCAGCTTTTTTTCCAACAAGCTTTTTGGTTTCGGTTCGTTAATGAAGACTCATTTGCTGAAAATAGCTTTCTACAGACTCAGACTAGTGTGTTCTATAGCTATTTCCCCACAACCAGATGGACTATATATGGAATGACGGAATACTTTCCTACTCATTACGATTCTAACGAAGGTGCTCAGCAAGCATCCGCATTTTTCTCCTACTTTGTTCAATCTGGTATCGGGCTTAAATATCAACTAATTCCTAACCTAATTGAATTGGAGGCGCTTTACACAAATTTTTGGAATGGAAGCGAAGGTCAAGGTGCTGGTGAAACCATAAATTTGGGTATCCGAGTGATACGCCAATAAATGATTCGAAATGCAGTTTTACTTGTCCTATTCATTCCTTGGGCCACTTTTGGTCAAAAGATTTCTTCTATAGCTATAGAAGGATTAAAAAAGATCAAGGAAAGTTATGTCAGACAGTATATCAGCATTCAGGAAGGTAACAGGTTAGATTCAACCAGATTAGAGCAAGATCGAAAGATGCTTACCAACCTGGAGATGTTTGGGCAAACTCAGTATAAAGTAATTCCAAACGATGCAGGAAATTATGATGTTATTTTTTGGTGCGATGAGCTTTTTACCTTACTCCCCATTTTTAGTTTTGGTGGCATAGAAGAAAATTTTTGGGTTCAGACAGGGGGATCTGAAGCGAATCTTTCCGGTAGAGGGCATAAGCTTACCACTTACTATCAATATTATGATCGCTCTTCGTTTGCATTGCATTTGACCCTGGAGCGAATCAAGCAATCCTACTGGGGGGCTAATTTCAACTTTGTTCAGTGGTCAACGCTAGAACCGCTCTTTTTTGATCAAGGAGTAGTGGAGTACGAATACGATAATTGGACCTATGGTGCCACTGCCATAAGGTATTTTCAGTTCCGTGATAAATTGGAATTTGGAGGAGCGTATTTCACAGAGGACTATACCCGAGTTGGTGAGGGCATCAGCGAAGCACCTCTGCAGATGAGTGAAAGAAAAATTTTGGGTAAGGTTTTGTATACGATCGATAGGGTCAATTATCATTTTTTCTACCTAGATGGAGTTAAAAATCAGTTGAATCTTCAAACCGTTCGATCACTCGATGATGACCCTGCGTTCTATATTATTTTTAATGATTTTCACTATTATCGACGAGCAGGTTCTAAAGGAAACTTTGCGGGCAGATTCAGATTTGGTTTAACCCGGATTATTCAATAGAATAATCAAAAGGTGGGCTAGAGTTTTGGAT
>CAYWOQ010000012.1:37473-65676 GCA_964459925.1 uncultured Roseivirgaceae bacterium | reverse complement strand
TTTGCATTTCATTTCAATCACAAATTCACAAGAAAACTAACTAGCACAACAGGTTTCCTTAGTGTTATATTGCTATTTGTATCCTCTTGTGAGGAAAAAAGAGATTGGTACAAAAAAGAATTTTCTGAAGAAAACATGAAGCAATATTCCCCTCAGCTGAGGAGGGGGAGGGTTTACTATTATCAAGGAACAGTACCTGAACAATTTCAATTAAAAGAAGCCATGACTATGGATTCAACAGATGCCGACCTTTGGAGAGAGTTTGGTACCTCACGAGTGAAGCGGGGTATTTTGGACGAAATGTACTATTTCTATGGTGAGGCGGTCAAACGAAAACCCGGGAAATGGGCCGGTTTCCGAGGGTATCTCTACCTTTATTTCTATCGTGATTATCAGAGAGCTATTGCGGATTTCAATTTGGGAGATGAAGCAAATGGACAAGTCGATTACTCACAAGGCCAAAGCCATGATTATATGCGTGGTATATGCTATTATGGCTTAGGTGATTATGAAAAAGCATTGATTCAACTAGAACGTTACATTGATAAAATCACCTCTGAGGAAGGAGCTGCATGGGTTGATGTATATGCCCATTTATATCAAGGATTGTCATTAGCTAAACTTAATCGTCTTGATGAGGCATTAGCAGCTTTTGATAAAGCAGAAAAACTATATCCTAACATGTCCGATCTACAATATCATCGCGCAAGAATTGCCTGTATGCGTAAAGAATACACCGAAGCATTTGATATGCTGCAATCAGCAAAGACCTATTTCAATCAAGGATATTATCACCAACGTCCGTATGTAGAGGTATTAGAGCAGATTTACCTTCAGGATATTGAACGACTGGAGGATGAATTGAAAAGGAAAATCGTAACTGAGATTTAGTTTCCAAGATGCTAAAATCTATCTTGGAGATAGTTTATATTTTCAATGAATCAGCTATTATATGGTATTTTGTCTAATGTATGTGCTGTATTGATAAGATTGAATCAAAAAAAGTGATTTTTCATTGATAGTCATCAATTTTGTACATGTATAAATTTTATATCAGCAAATGGGAAAGATTATGAAAGACAAACTATTGCATTTCAACCCAATGATTCCTGGATCAATAGGAGCATATCAATGGGATTCGTTAGGGCGCACTATCAAGGATGTTGTACTCAACTATGCAGAAGCAGATAGATTAAGAATAGCTGAAATGACGCTCAATGCGACAAGTATTTCAGCTATTGCTGAAGATAATACTGAACATACTATTCTAAAGTTTAAAGATCAATATCAGTTGAAACTTCATGATATTTCTACTGGAAAGAGTGTAAAAACAAACAGTATAATGAAGCTTAAACCAGGGAAATACACCAAGTTAAGATTTTATATCAAGGGAAATGTTGATTATAAATCGGAGAATCGAGAAGAAAAAGGAATTTATGGCTTGGAGTACCTGGAGTTTGAATTTGAAAAGGTGTTGGAAGTAAAAGGAAATGAATCACCAGAGTTTGTTTTGAGATTCAATTTTGTATCGCTCAAGCCTAAATCCTTATTGACATATTTTAATCAATTGAAGCCGATTCACTGGCCAAAGTCCAAGTGGATGGCAAAAGCATAAGTAAGTATTTATCATTATCGTGCCCTGACCGATCCATCGGTCGGGGTTTTTTCATAGGATCCTTATCTGAACCTTCTGAATAAGACCTTAAGAAACTCTTTTACCTCATCAGACTGCATGTTCCATTCATTGTACTTAGCGTAGCTCTGAACCAGATACTCTACTGATGAATCAAATGAATCAAAGTCTTCTATTTCACCCAGAGCTTTTTCAAATTGGTCCTTATCATTTTTAAATAATTCTTTGATGAACATGTAGCGATGATTTAGTGAGATAAGCTCTAAGATGCTATCTCCTTTTTTAGATTCATGATGCTCAGCAAGTGTTTCTTCTTCTCGCTCAAATTGCCCGTTGATTGTTTCTTGAGGAAAATCGTCTTCCTTTTCCTCATCATCTAGAAGCACAGGTGATTCGATTGATTTTTTTTGTTCTTCAATGGTATCCTCTGCTATAATTTCTTCATCTTTTGCTGGTTCTTCATCACTACTGATAAAGGCATCTTCTGTGATTTCTTCATCTTCCATGGCTTCATCTTCATTGCTGATTACCACCCCTTTATCTTCTTTATAGACCTCCTTTGTGTCTCTGCGTGCACGTCGACTGGCTCTTCGCTGTGAAATATCTACAAGATCTTCTTCCCCTGGAAGTAGTAATCCGTCTTCATCAAAATCATCTATATCCGGATCGTCTGAATAGATCTTCTCCAAGGTAATTTCAAGAATAGATGATAAGTCATTGCAAAGTTCCTCTACTGTCTCTGTTGTGTCAAAGTCTTCGAACTCATCTGGTAGTTCATCTACTACGTCATCGATGGTGGCCTCCTTTAAATCATTTAAGAATTGATGAATCTCCTTCTTATAGATCCGAAGATACTTTGTAGTGCCTTCAATGGCTTTATCGGTGATTGTCTCAACCCCTCTACTATCCAAATCAATTTCCACATATGCTTGTGGTAGTGCAGCAAGGTAAATCGTATCTTTTAGTGCATGATTCAACAAGGTTTCAAACTTGCTTTGATTAATTTCTATGTGTTGAGAAAGCACATTCATAAATTGGATCATTGCCTGTCTCACCTCTTCATTCTTATAGTTGAAAAAAGGGCTCTCCAATTTCTTGGTTTCTTCTTGCCAATAACGGAAAAGAAGCTTAATGATGAAAAAGTTTACTTGCTTGGAGGGAGTGACAGATAAGATTTCCCGGCCACTGATCACCTTCTTGGAGCCAACGAAAAATTCAGTGGATACTTTTGTGGCAAATTTTTCGCAGTAGCTGTCAATAAAATCTTCGTTTAGTTTCCTTTGCATGTTTGAATTTTGTGCAGATGCCTCAAATTATAATAGCCAACCTTAAAAGTAAATCTATTCAGTTTCAGAATAAAAGGGAAAGGCTCTTAGATATATTGTTGAAGGAAACAGATTGGATGCATGCATGTGGTGGTAAGGGTAGGTGTACTACCTGCAAAGCCAAAATCATCTCAGGAAAGGAAGCATTAAGTGATCTTACAGTCAATGAACTCCGATTTGTTAATTTGAATAAATTGCATGAAAATGAGCGACTTGCTTGTCAGGTAATCGTTGAGGATGATGTGACGATCGAGGTACCAAAAGAAACGCAACTCCCACACTTAAACTACACCTAATGTTTGTAGAACCACATATTGGAAGAGGGACTGTCAGAAGAGCAGGATGGATAGAAGTTGTTTGCGGATCTATGTTCTCGGGTAAGACAGAAGAACTCATTCGCAGGCTGAATCGCGCACTAATTGCAAATCAAAAGGTCGAGATTTTTAAACCTGCAATTGATAGGCGTTATGACAAAGTCAAAATTGTATCCCATAAGGATTCTTCGATACGATCGACCCCAGTGAATTTTGCAAATGATATTTTATTGAGAGTAAGTGATTGTGAGGTAGTCGGGATTGATGAAGCTCAATTTTTTGATGAGGAAATTGTGTCGGTCGCAGATAAATTAGCTGATGATGGTAAACGAGTGATTGTTGCGGGATTAGATATGGATTTTGAAGGGAATCCTTTTAAGCCAATGGATGCATTGATGGCCAAGGCGGAATACATTACAAAGGTCCATGCAGTTTGTATGAAATGTGGAAATGTAGCCTCTTATTCCCATAGACGTACTAAATCAAAGCAAACAATAGTTTTAGGAGAAAAGGATATTTATGAAGCACTTTGCAGGTCATGCTTTAATGAAGCATTGCATAAAGATCTTTAGCATATTATACAGTATCGGCATTATTGGGCAAGATATCGCTATTGGTACCTGGCGCACGCATTTCAGCTATTCTAATGCGAGAATCTTAGCTACAAATGCTGACAAGGTTTTCTGTGCTGTCGAGAATGGCCTTTTTTCTTACACGTTAAATTCTGGAGAAATAAGAAAGCTTTCCAAGTTAGACGGATTGTCTGATGCTGGAATTTCAGCGATGAATTACAGCCCAAATGCTAATGTATTGGTCATTGGCTATCGAGAAGGGCTGATTGATTTTATTTACGAAAACGAGATTGTCACCATCAGAGATATCGCTAACTCAAACCTGGAGGGAGATAAGCGAATAAATGATATTGCCGTCAACCAGAACCTGGCATATATGGCTACCGCACTGGGAGTTATTGTAATTGATCTGCCTTCTTCAGAAATCATTGAGAATTATATCCAAATTGGTGCGGGTGGTGATCAAGTGGTAGTGAGTGAAATCATTGTTAGGAACGATTCCCTCTTCATCCTAACTGATCAGGGAGTACAATCAGGTAGTTTGGGCAAAAATCTACTAGACTTTAATAACTGGAGAAGATATCCTAACACCTCACTTTATACGGATCTTACAATTGGTAATCAAAAGTTGTATGCTGTTGATGGGAATGGAGGAGTTGCCTTATTTCAAGATGAGGCATGGGTAGAAGGTTTTTTAGCTCTTCCAGAAGGAGCTGATCAATTATTTGAACTAGCGAACGATATCTACACGGTGGCCAACGGACAAATCTTTCAATTGGTCAATGGGATCTTTGAATTAAGGTTAAGTACTAATCTTCCTTCAATAAATGATCTTTTGTTGATTGATGGTGAGCTCTTCATTGCAGATGGTGTCGTTGGTCTGACTGATGATGAAGGGATGAGAATTCCAATTCAAGGTCCCATTACTGATAGCTATTCCAATCTTAAAGTATTAAGTACTGAAGTCTTTGCTTTTCATGCTCCATCAGCAATTAGTTATGATGGAACTCAAAAGATAGCTGGTTACTCCTACTTCAATGAAGGTGGTTGGACTAATCCAGTCATTGAAGGGTTCGAAAATATTTCAGATGTTTCTGATTTCAATGGAACCAGATATTTTGCTTCCATCGGAGATGGACTTTTTAATTCCAATACACAAGAAGTAATAATTGACATTCCTGATAGTGGCAGCGAACTAGATTCAATAATTGCTGTCTTAGGGTCTAGAGATCAATTATGGGTAGGAGGTTCAGGAAATGAGCCGATTCACTCTTTTAATTCTGATGGCAGCTGGTTTTCTTATGAGGCAGCGCAAGTTTTTGATGACGGTTTTCTGGCAATTGAAATTGCATTTTCAGGGGTCGCTTGGTTAACATCTTCTGGCGGAAATATTACGGTCATTGATCCTGAGGCTGAGGAGATAGAAGAACTGTCTAGGTCTGATGGCCTTCCTTCCACTGTTAATGATTTTAACATTAGCATAGAAGATAATGTCTGGGCCGTAACTGATCGTGGACCTGCATTTTTTCCTTCGGCATCATTCATCTTTTCAGAAACCCAGGCAATCCAACCGACATTCGAAAATAGGTTGCTGTTTGAAGATGAAGTGATTAATGCTGTTTTAACAGATGGTGGAAATCGAGTATGGTTTGGGACTGATCGAGGACTTTGGGTATTTGATGAGAGTACTTCTGAGCAAGTTGCAGTTTTTAACGAATCAAACAGTCCAATCCCATCAGATGTGATATTGGACTTGGCGTATAATGGGAAAAATGGAGAAGTATTTATCATCACCGATAAAGGAATGGTCTCTTATCGAAGTTCCTCCTCAATTGGCAATCGGGATCATAGGAATGTATCCGTATTTCCTAATCCGGTTGGGCCTGGATATGATGGACTTGTTGGTATTAATGGGCTGGCAAGAAACGTATCTTTGAAGATTACAGATATCAGTGGAAACCTTGTTCAGGAAGTATTTTCAAATGGTGGTACCGCCTCATGGGATTTACTAGACCAAAGAGGTTCAATGGTTGTTACGGGTGTTTACTATTTTTTCAGTGCCACATCAGACGGAGAGGAGACCTACATTGGAAAAGTTGCGGTAGTACGTTAGCCTCTACGAAATGATTGTTAAATCAAAAGGAATTGTATTGAGCTACATTAAATATGGGGATAGCTCAATAATTGCCAGAATCTTTACTGAGAAGTATGGTTATGGATCATACATAGTAAATTCAATAAGAAGTCAAAGATCAAAAAAAAGCATTGGCTATTTTCAGCCCTTTTCAATTTTGGATTTAGTGTTGTACTTGAAAGATTCAAGGGATTTACAACGCATATCAGAATTTAAGAATCATATCGCCTTACACAATATCCATCGAAATCTGATTAAAAGCACCATAACCTTATTCCTAACAGAGCTTTTTGGAAAACTTTTACAGCATGAGCAATCCGCTAATGAAGACTTATATTCATTTACTGAAGCATCGATTGTAACGTTTGATCAGCTTAATACTGGAATCGGAAATTTTCATATTCAGTTTTTACTAAAACTTGGATCTTATCTTGGGTTTGAATTGGAAGAAGCAGAAAATTTATTCAGTTCAGTTGACAAACTATCTCCTTCAGCTGAAGGAAATCTGCTTTTACAACAAATGCTGACTGATCCATATGGGTCCAGTTATGAATTAAATCGAACCATAAGAAATGAAATGTTAGATTCAATTTTGAATTTTTACCAACATCATGCTCATATTAGCAAGCCTAAATCATTAGAAGTATTGAGAAGTATACTTAATTGATTTTATTAAATTATGAATAGAATTAATCGAACATAAATGAAAGAAATACTTTACGATGAAATCCCCTCTCTTGATTTGGCAGACTTTGTCAATGGGTCGCCAGAAAGTAAGGCGACATTTGTAAAGGAATTGGGTGAAGCATATACAAATATTGGTTTTGTTTCCATCAAAAATCATGGGCTATCAGATGAACTAACTGAAAAGCTATATGAATCAGTAGAGAAGTTTTTTCAACTTCCAGAAGCTACCAAACAAAAATATGAAAGACCCGAACTTGCCGGCCAAAGAGGGTATATAAGTAAAGGAAAAGAAAGAGCAAAGGGTAGAAATACTGGTGATTTAAAAGAATTCTATCATGTGGGTCAGCCCGAGGATAATAAGAAGCCAGATTATCCAGACAATATTTGGCCTGATGAAGTCGAGGATTTCAAAGATTACACAACGGAGGCTTATAAAACACTACTTGAAGCAGGTATTCAAATGCTTCGTGCCATTGCTCTTTACCTGAAATTACCTGAAAATTATTTTGATGATAAGGTCAAACAAGGAAATAGTATTCTAAGGCCTATTCACTACTTCCCCATTGAAAATCCAGACACAATACCTAAGGACGCAGTTCGTGCTGCAGAGCATGGTGATATTAATTTAATTACCCTTTTGATGGGAGCTAGTGCTGATGGGTTGCAGGTTTTAAGAAGAGATGGTGAATGGATTCCTATTACCGCACTTCCGGATCAAATTGTGGTAAATGTTGGTGATATGCTTGAAAGACATACAAACCAAAAGTTAAAATCTACTATACATCGAGTGGTAAATCCTCCAAAGGAATTGATGCGTACTTCGAGATTTTCAATTCCGTTTTTCATGCATCCCGTCTCCGAAATGGATTTAACGTGCTTACCCAATTGTATTGATGAACGAAATCCTAAAGCTTTTGAAGATATAACTGCTGGTGAGTTTCTCGATGAAAGACTAAAAGAGATAGGACTTAAATCCTAATTAATGTCAATTCGACGCGTTCGAAATATTATTTTTTTAAGGGATGTTTCTATCCTATCTGTCACTGCGTTTGGTGGGCCACAAGGACATTTTGGTATGTTCTTAGATATGCTTGTAAATAAACGAGCCTATTTATCTGAAGAGGATTTGATTGAGTTGTACGCCCTGTGTCAGGTATTACCCGGACCTACTTCCACACAAACCATTACCTCATTAGGTTACAAAATTGGAGGACCCAATTTGGCCTACTTAACCTTGCTTGTCTGGATGTTACCTGCAATATCTATCATGACCGCCATGGCCTTATTGGTAAGTTCGGCAGAGCAACTCAATATCTCGCTTTCCTTCCTCAGGTTTGTAGAACCTATGGCAGTTGGTATCGTGGCTTATTCTTCCTATCAAATATCTACTAAGGTTATAAAAACAAAGTTTGGCTTTGCCCTGATGCTGATTTCTGCGATTGCATCCTATACGCTTAAATCACCATACGCATTTCCTTTATTGATCATTCTAGGGGGGCTTGCTACAACTTGGAAATATAAAAGACAGCCAGTAGAGAAAAAGGAAAAAATTAATATCAACTGGTCTAATCTGATACTTTGGATTTCGGTGTTGATTCTAGCAGCTTCCTTGGGAGGAATCACGCAATTTCAACCTGTACTTATTTTCGAAAATTTTTATCGAAATGGTAGCCTCATATTTGGTGGGGGTCAGGTGCTGGTTCCTTTGCTTTATACAGAGTTTGTTGAGTTCAAAGCGTTACTTACATCTGATGAATTTGTACATGGATATGGGATAGTACAGGCTATTCCTGGCCCTACCTTTTCCTTTAGCGCATATGTGGGTGCTTTGAGTAGCGAAGGATTAGGCGTGAGTGGAAGAATAATTGGGGCGGTCATGGCAGCACTTGGCATTTTTCTGCCTGGCACTTTTTTGATATTTTTCGTGATTCGTTTTTGGTCTCAGCTAAAAAAGTATCGGATTGTTCGTGCTTCACTAGAAGGAATTAATGCAGTGAGTGCGGGCATGGTGATTGCTGCAGCTTTTTTAATCTTTGTACCTATGGAGCAATCAATGATTAACTATTCATTGATGATTGGTACCGTAATTACCCTTCTTTTCAGCAAATTTCCGACGCCTATCATTATTCTGGGTGGTCTTATCCTTGGTTTGGTTATTTCATAAAAAAACCCCACTGTTAAGTGAGGTTTAGTTAGCAATTATTCTTTTATATTAATTCCCTGACTGAGCAGGAGGGTCTATGCCAAGCTTTTTTAATACAAGGTTTGTGACGTTATCCTCTTCTCTAGCATAGAGTAATATGCTCTGACCTCCTGCGGTCATATTGAATACATGGGTATATCCACTTTCCTTTGACACATTCTCGATAGCTACTCCGATTTTTTCAAACACAGGCTGAAGCAGCTGGTTTCTCTTGTTTAATAAGGAGTTCTGTGCATTCGTTTCAAATTCCTGAATAGAAGTTTGCAGGTTGACGATTTCATTTTCTTTATCTGCTCGAACTACATCTGTGAATGATTCTGCGTTTTGCTGGTAATCTGCCATCTTTGCTTGATAGTCAGCATATTTTGATTCTAATTGTGTTCCTAGTTGTTTTTCATAGGCTGCCAGCTCACTTTCAATCTGCTTAGCTTCTGGCATAAGGCTAAGAACATATTCAACATTGGTATAACCAATTTTAAGCTGAGCCATTAATCCAAATCCGATAACGGCCATTGCTGTACTTAGTAAAATTCTAATTTTCATAGTTTCTCTGTTTATCTACAAGACTTGCTCAAGTCATGAGAATATATATCAATAATTGTGCTTTAGTTGTTTCCTACGCTTTGATTTTCCACCAATCCAAGATCTTCAAGTACGAAATCGGTATAATCATGGATAGGATCAGTGTAGATCATCACCAGGTCACCTGATTTATCAAATACAATTTGAAGACGGTTGTTTTTTGCTACTCTTTCAACAGCCTCAAAAACTTGATCTTGAACTGGCTTTACAAGTTCCTTCTTTTTAAGAAAGTAAAGCCCCTCAAATCCGAAGATTGACTGTTGGAACTCTTTTACTTCTTTCCAATTCCTTTCGATCTCAGTATTGCGCTCTTCCCACATTTCTTTAGTGAGCAAGACTTCTTCTGCTCTTAAGTCCACCTCCATTTGCTCTACTTTTTGATAGAGATCCTGAATTTCTTTTTCCCACCCCTTTGCCAGTTTTTCAATTTCTGCCTGAGCGTCCTTATACTCCGGCATCTTTTGAAGAATGTATTGAGTATCTACATACCCAAATTTTTGCGCAAAAGTAAGATTTGCAACCATAAGGGCAAACAGGATAAATGGAATCTTTTTCATCAGCTGTGAATTAACGTATTTGTTGTCCAATGGAGAAATGGAACTGAGGGCCTGAATTTTGTAATGTACCTGGTACTCGATCAAAACCATACGCCCAGTCAATTCCCATAAGACCAAACGCTGGCATAAAGATTCTAAGACCTACACCTGCAGATTTTTTTACATTATATGGGTTGAAATCAGCAAATCGATCCCAGTTGTTTCCTCCTTCTACAAAGGTTAATGCATAAATCGTTGCAGATTGTGCTAAGGAAATCGGATACCTGACTTCCATCACATATTTATTAAAGATCGTTCCACCTTCAATGTTATTTTCAACATCCACTGGAGTGATAGAGTTATTCGGATAACCTCTTAAACCAATCACATCTGTTCCAAGCAAGAAATTTTGTCCAGTCAATCCATCTCCACCTAGCTGAAATCTTTCAAAAGGTCCAACTCCCACTTCGTTGGTGTAGGATCCCAAAAAGCCAAAATGAGCTCTTGCAGCTAACACTAATTTTCCAGTCAAGGTTAGATAATATTTACTATCAAAATTCCACTTGTGATATTCCAGCCACTTAAACCTTTCTTCAGGTGAAGCATTTTCATAATCTAAATTTCTCCATAAAGAAAAAGGTGGAGTAAATGAGGCTGCAAGTGACACTTCAGATCCGTTTCTTGGATACATTGGGTTGTTAACAGATCTCCTAGCTATTGTAGCATTAAATGTAAAACTATTCGCATCTCCGGTTTCAAAACCTAAAGATCGGCTGTTGAATTGCAATAAATCGTAACGTTGATAGGATAGACCTGTACTCACCACAAAATAATCATCAGGCCAAGTAACTCTTCTTCCTAAAGAAGCGGAGACACCTGTAACCTTAAGCCATCCAAGGGTCTGATCATTTCTGCTGAACCTGCTAATTCTTCTTTGGATCGATTTACTGTAAGAAAGACCTAGTGAGTTGGGTTTTTTCCCTCCTAACCAAGGTTCTTGAAAAGAAACCGAATAACTCTGGAATTGCCTTCCATTTGCCTGGAATCTAATACCCAGGGATTGTCCATCTCCGACTGGAAGTCCCCTCCACTGTTCGGGTTTAAATATGTTTTGTATGGAGAAGTTATTGAATGTCACTCCAAATGTTCCAACGAAACCAAATGCACCTCCCCATCCTCCGGAAAGTTCGATTTGATCGTTGGACCTTTCAACTAATTGCCATTCAATATCTGCGGTTTCATTTATTGGATCAGGTCGAACATCTGGGTTTATCTGTTCAGGATCAAAATACCCGAGACCAGCCAACTCAGATTGTGTTCTTATGAGGTTAGATCTACTGAATTTATCCCCAGGTCTAGTCCATAGTTGGCGAAGAATGACATAGTCATTGGTTTTGTCGTTCCCGCTTACGGTTACTTTGTTTAGTGTAGCTTGAGCCCCTTCATAAACTCTCATTTCTAAATCTATGGAGTCATTGGTTACGGCCACTTCTACTGGATTTACATTAAAAAACAGATATCCATCATCCATATACAACGAGCTAATGTCAGGACCATTCGGATTAAAATTCAATTTTTTGTTCACTAAGTCAAGGTCATAGACATCTCCTTTTTCAATCGCAAGAATTTTTTGAAGTTGATCGCTGGTATAGATGTAGTTTCCAGTCCAGCTTATATCTCTAAAATAATACTTATTACCCTCATTGATTTTAAGTTCGATATTCATGTACTTATTACTGATATCATAGCTGGTATCCGTTACAATTTCTGCGTCTCGAAAGCCTTTTGAGTTATAGAAACTAATAAGCAGGTCTTTATCAGCTTCGTATTCTTCTTCTATATATTTGGCTGGTTTAAAAAAGTTTAAATTGACATGTGTTGCTAAGTATTCACGTGTTTCTTCTTTTGAAACCTCCTTTTTGTTTTTTACAAACTCCAGAAGATTAGGTGGCCATAAAAGCTGTGGGACTTTCTCAATGATTTCGGTAGGTAAAGAAAATTTTGGAACCATTCCGGTTTTCTTGAATTTCGATCGCAATTTGGCAGAAGTAAACTCTTCATTTCCATCAAAACGAATATTACGAATCTTAACTTTTTGACCTCTATCAATATCAATTTTCAAATAGGCACTATTTCTCAGAACAGTGTCATTTTGCTGAACGACATTTATTTTAGCGTTCAGATAACCCTTTCCCTCCATGTATTTTTGAACCGCTAACTCTGTGTTTTTCAATAATACATCCGTTAACATTTTACCTCTAACGACTCCAATCTTTTCCTCAATTTCTCCTTTTTGCGTTTTAGATACCCCGTCTATGGTATATCTGGTTAAGCGAGGGCGTTCTGTTAGTTCGATGACCAACCATATTCTGTCACCCTCGACTTTTAAGGCGTAAATGGATACATTTCCAATAATGCCTTGATTCCATAGTTTTTTTATGGCGGTTGTAATGTCATCTCCAGGAACTTTGATTTTGTCTCCCACTCTTAACCCAGAAAGTGATATCAACGCATTATTGTCCAGGTATTGAACACCAGTGACTTCAATATCTGCAATTTCGTATTCCTTTGGACTTGAGTAGTTAATGGATAGCTCACCAGAATTTGTGTTTTGGTCTCTACCGAAAACAACTTGTCCAATTACTTCCTGAATGGTCGCTCCTAATACGATTACAATAAATAGTTTTCTCATACTCTCACTTGATCACTCGTCTTTCCGAATCTTCTTTCTCTTTTTTGATAGGATATTATTGCTTCAAATAAATCTTTTTTTCGAAAATCAGGCCATAGCACCTCCGTAAAGTAAAGCTCCGTGTAAGCCAGTTGCCAAAGCATAAAATTACTGATCCTCATTTCTCCACTTGTCCTAATTAACAACTCTGGATTGGGTTTTCCCGATGTACTCAAACTTTTTTCTATGTCAGATGCAGTAATCTCCCTTGTGGTTGTCTTTAACTTATTCAACGCTTGGGTTAAATCCCACTGACCACTGTAATTAAGCGCAAGAATTAACTTCATTCCATTGTTGGATTTTGTAAGCTCTTTCGCTTGTTCAAGGCTTTTTTGTGCTGAATCTGGCAACCTACCTGTTTCACCTATTGAGGATAATCTGATGTTATTGTCTTGAAGTGTATGAAGCTCATTCTTTATTGTGTTCACCAACAATGTCATTAACCCATCTACTTCAAGTTTAGGTCGTCCCCAGTTTTCAGTGGAAAAAGCAAAAAGCGTCAGGTATTTCACACCTATTTCCGCAGATCCCTCAGCAACATTTCTAACAGCTTCGATTGCGTTTTGATGACCAAAAATTCGTTTAACTCCTTGTTTCTGGGCCCACCTTCCATTCCCATCCATAATCACAGCGATATGGTTCGGGACATTGTGTGGATCAATATCGTTTTTCAATTCTTCCAAAGGATCTAAAAAAGGCTACAAAAATGGTTCTTTTTTTACTTAAAGGGAATGAAAGCCAACGATTTAACTTCTATTAACGAGCCAAAATGGACTGATTGGGTCGATAAGGAAAGGGACAAGGCACATTAAACAATGTAATGCTGAATGTAATACCGGTAAAAAAGAACCAGTCATCATCCTTAGGATTACCATATTGATAGTCTTTATCCTGCAAATCCCCATCAGCTATTCCATCCAGATAATCAAAGAATGTTTTTCTCGCTCCGGCCTCAAACCCGATCGTATATTTCTTTTCAATCAAATATTTAAAACCAACCCCCAATGGCAGGACAAATTGAAACCTGCCTGTTTCTTCATCTGTTGGTGCGTCATATCTGATTGCTCCCACCCCACCGAATAAGTAAGGCGAGTAATTAACTGGAGCATTTGGGGTTTTAAAATCGAGAAAATGGTACTCAAAGACCGAGGAGAGTTCGACTAAATTAGAACTGAATGATTGAGACCTCTCAATGGCAAATGCATCAATTGGTGTTTCAGACCCTTGCAAATTACCAACTGTCAAGCCAAGCTTGATAGTAAAAATTTCAGATAGGTTCATCCGATAGAAGGCAGTACCTGCTATTGAACTCGTACTAAAGTCGTAACCTCTTACTAAATCTCCGGAATAATTAAGTGTACCAAGACCTCCTCCAAACTCCATGAATTGAGCTGAAGAGTGGAGAGAAAATGATAAGAATGTAAGAAATAAAAGTTTTTTCAACCGATTTATCTGTATTTAGCCCTCCTTCTAATAACGCCACCCATGACGTAAGTTAGTTTAAGTTGGGTCATAAATATTAAATCGTTGCTATCTGGGTTACCTCTCACTGAACCTTCCAGTCCTGCACCTACCCCAACAAAGCTTTCGCGGTAAAAACCATCTATAAGCTGGACATCACTGGCAGTCAGATTTCTGGAATCTCCATTGGAGCTTACCGGAACAGAGCTTCTGTCTGACATAATTCTACCCAAGGCAGAATCAAAAGAATTTAAATCGACATAACGATCACTTACATCGTCTATGTAATCTGTGAATAGGTATCGAATTCCAAACTCTATGCCTACATCGAGGGGTGTACCAGGTAATCTCATCTTTGCACCAACTGAAATTGGAATGGAAAATTCGATGTTAGAATAACTAACTCCTTCCGTTTCTAATGGACCTAACTTTACCCATTCACCGGCTTGTGGAGCAGGCGTTGTAGCGTTTAATCCCTCAGCTTGGTAATCAAAATCCGGAACTAGCCCCATGGGTTCATGGTGAAAAACAGCTCCACCTAAGAATAGATATGCGTTTATTGGCAATCTTCTATTTGGTCCACCATAGTTGGGCAATAAGTATACTTCAATACCTAACTGAAACTCTTTAATGTCATTTCGAAAACTTAAATTCCTGGCAAACCTTGCTTCATCCGCTTCGCTGTTAGGATCAGCGGCAAAATCATCTCCGTAAACCCGTACCCAATTAACTCCTCCTCGTACAGCTAATGAATGATGAAATTTATATCCTCCGAAGAATCCAATACCAGGTCTTGTAAATGAAATATCTGTACTTGCTGCTTTGGAGGTTGGAGCTAAATCACCAAAATAATTGCCAGCATTAATTGATCCTCCTACAAAGAAGTATGGCTGAAAACGTCCTGAACCTCGAATGGAGCCATTATATCGAGAAACGTTTTTACTGGTTTTTCTTCTCTTCTTATACTTATTTCTTCTTTGTGCATCTGCTGGGTCTGCAACGCCTAGCATGATCAAGGATAAGAGTATAATTGTTAAGTTCCTGAGTTTCATTATTCTAGTGATTATTCCGCAAAAGTATTTGATCAATAATTGATAAGCTACTATTGATTCATGATTTTACTCTAGTATATCGCTTAAAAGTAACGAGTTTTCAGCTAATCAAATTTCTTGAAACGCTAAATGGCGTTATTTTTCGATTAAATATTCCCTTAATTGCGTTTATCGAACCCCCAACCAAGTTTATTTCTGATGGTTTCGGGAAAATTAATGCCTTCTATTCGAATGAGTTTAGCATAAAAAGGGGCTTTTTTTGCTATGATTGAGATGTCATTATCCACTGTTTCTGATCTAGAATCTAATGACAAGAGGTAGCTTCTGTCTCTCGTTTCAATTTCGAACCTTAAAGTTGAGTCATCACTAACAATAAGAGGTCGAACATTCAGGTTATGTGGACTAACCGGGGTAATAACAAAATCTTTCGCATCTGGCATCATCAATGGACCACCACAGCTTAGGGAATAGCCTGTAGATCCAGTCGGTGTTGCGACCATTAGCCCGTCAGCCCAGTAGGTATTTAAGTAGTGATCATTAATATAACTTTTTACACGAATCATAGAAGATAGATCCTTTCGAAGGATGGCAAACTCGTTTAATGCGAAGCATTTTCCTTCAAAAATATTTAGGTTGGTTTCAATGGAAATTAATGATCGCTTCTCAACAACGAATTTATTATTAAACAATAGATAGAGAGATTCTTTGATGTACTCTTTGGCAATACTGGCTAAAAAGCCTAGTCTTCCCATGTTTATTCCTAGCACGGGTATTTCATCATCTCCAACCAATAGAATGGTTTCTAGAAATGTTCCATCACCACCGAGACTGAAAACCAGATCACAGTCGGCTGGTATAACTTCTTTGACTTTCTCAGGGTCTGAAAGCTTCAGATTTCTATCATGGAAAAGTTCAGTATGATAAATTTCGACCTTCTCCTTCACGAGACGATCCTGAATCTGTTTAAAATATTTTTCAGATTCTTCTTTTAATTTAAGCCCATGGATTAGTGCTTTTTTGATCAAGGATCTAAGAATTTCATTAACAACCCATACCTGTCTTTTTCATCAAATGAATTATCCTCCGTGTTAAAAGAAGATATTACCTGATAACCACTTTTGGTTAAACCAGAAGCGACCTGGTTAACATCCTGATGGTTTATTCGAAGAACAATTTCGATAAGAGATGGATCATCTTGATCAGGTTTGACATTAGCGCCAAGGATAGTGGAACCATTCATTTCAACCAACCTGGAAATTTCTGAAAGAGAGTAATCATTTAAGGAAGATTTCAAGATAATAATTGCCCCACTAGAATTAATAATAGCTGTTTTCGCAAATTCTTGTACAATATCATCCGTTAGTACTACTCCCTTAAATAGGCCATCTGGATTAAGAACTGCTACCATTTTCATCTGATGATTACTCTGAACACGAAGAATATCGTAGTAATGATTGGTCGTTCTTACAAAACAAGACTGACCTATAAGCGGATATTTTGAAACTTCAGGATCCATAATCTCAGAATCAAATAATAAATCCTCTGTAATAAACCCCAAAAGTCTATCGTTATCGATCACAGGAAGTTCCTTTACTCTAAACTCATCCATCCACTGCTTTGCTCTTGTGATATCATCATTTTTTTTCAGGGGTGGGATCATGTAATTAATTAACTGATCTGCAGTCATGACTTGCTTTGTTTATGATCACGATAAAAATGGTTCTTTCGCTTTAACAACATTATTAATTGAATCTAATAAATCGTCAATTGTAGGGAACAAACCACTGAACCAATTCAAAGTTTGTGGTGCAAGGTCGACAATATAAGGAAAAATAAGACTTTCAGCCGTGAGTTTTTGATGAATTCCGAACCCTAGTGATTCAAGAATCCAACAAATCACACTGATAATAAACGCCCATTTTAGCAGGCCAGTTATTCCTCCTACAAAATTGTCAACCTTTCCTAGCAAAGTGACATCTAAAACATTTTTAATTAGACGGCCTCCGAATCTTATTCCAACACTTAAAACAACAAAAAGTACAATAAATACTACAATAGCGATGATTTCAAAAAAATCTGAATCACCAAAAAATCCAGCAGTTACAGGAATAGTAAGGTGTAGTGCCAAAATAATGCCTAAAACAAAGGCAAGTAAAGAGAAGATTTCAATAATAAAACCATGTTGAAAACCTTTAATTGTCCCTAATCCAAGTAAAATAAGAATAATGAGGTCTGCTGTACTCAACTTAGGAAGTCAGTAGTTTCTTAGCAATTTCAGAAATCATTTTTCCATCAGCTTTACCAGCTAATTTCTTGGTGGCATTACCCATAACTTTTCCCATGTCTTGTGGCCCAGCAGCACCAACCTCCTCTATCACTTTTTTTACCACGGTGATAACTTCCTCTTCGCTCAACTGTTGGGGTAGAAAACTTTCAATCACCTCTAATTCAGACCTCTCAGTTAAAGCTAAATCCTCTCTCCCTTGCTCTTCATATATCTGAATGGAGTCCCTTCGCTGTTTCGCAGCCTTTGTTAATAACTTAATCTCCGTATCCTCGCTCACATCACCTCCGGCACCTTTTTCTGTTTCGGCAAGTAAAATTTGAGATTTTATCGCACGCAATGCACGTAAGCGATCTTTGTTTTTGTTTAGCATCGCTTGCTTTATTTCTGACTCAATAGTTGATTTTAAACTCATTTTGATCTTTTTTTTATGAACAACTTTGCTAAGAAAAACATTCTTTATCTATGACCCAATTAAGTGTTAATATCAACAAGATCGCAACTCTCCGAAATGCACGAGGTGGAAGTAATCCTAATGTGGTTCAGGTGGCAAGAGATTGTGAACGATTTGGAGCCCAAGGAATCACTGTACATCCCAGACCAGATGAACGGCACATTACAACGCAGGATGTTTACGACCTCAAAGAAGTTGTCACGACAGAATTTAATATAGAAGGATATCCAGATGAGCGATTTATGCGAATCGTTGAAGAAATCAAGCCGACACAAGCTACACTTGTACCAGATCCTCCGAATGTTTTGACCTCTAATGCCGGATGGGATACCATCCAAAATGAAGCACTTTTAACAGATATAATTACTCAGATCCAGTCATGGGGTGTCAGAACTTCCATTTTTGTAGAGCCGAAGAAAGATATCATGGATGGGGCTAAGAAATGTGGTACTGATCGGGTGGAGCTTTACACAGAAATGTATGCGACAGGGTACTTAAAGAATAAAGAAGAAGCGGTTAAGTCCTACAAAAATGCTGGGGAGTATGCTCATACTTTAGGTCTCGGCTTAAACGCAGGCCATGATCTTGACTTAAATAATCTCAAGTATTTGAAGCAATCCCTGCCATTCCTTAAGGAAGTATCTATTGGTCACGCCTTAATCTGTGACGCACTTTATTACGGCTTGGAGAATACCATCCAGATGTATGCCAGGTTATTGAATTGAAAGAAGAATTGCTAATGATTTTAGTAAGAATCATGTATTTTTGATTCATGGATTTTAGTTTATTATTTCTTCTTATTGGTTTACTTGTGGGCTCTGGTTTAGGGTACCTGATAACGCAAATAAAAAAGAATCAAACTTCTCAAGCTTCAGAAGAGATCAAAATCCAATTGCAGGTAGAAAAAGAAAGAACCGAAAAGCTATTAGTGGAAATCGCCTCTTTGACAGAGCAATTGCGGAATGAGCGAGATGAGGTGATCCATCTTAACAGCCAAAATGCCACATTGAAGGCAAATTATCAGAATATTCAAACCAGACTCACTGAACAGAAAAGTGAGCTTAGTCAGTTGCAAGAGAAATTTGCGATCGAGTTTAAGAATTTAGCGAATGAGATTTTTGAGGAGAAGAGCAAGAAGTTTACAGATCAAAATAAGACGAATCTTCATGAGCTGTTAGGGCCACTTGGAGAAAAGCTGCATCAGTTTGAAAAGAAGGTAGAGCAGACCAATAAAGAAAGCCTGGAGCGAAGCACAGCTTTGCGTGAGCAAATTCATGGGCTAAGAGAGTTAAACGACCGAATGACTAAGGAAGCCTCGAATCTTGCAAAAGCACTTAAGGGAGATGTAAAAGCACAAGGAAACTGGGGAGAGATCATTTTGGAACGAATCCTCGAAGAATCAGGATTGGAAAAGAATCGTGAGTATTTTGTACAGGAAACTTTTCAGTCTGAAGCTGGAAAGAGATTAAGACCGGATGTTATTATCAAATTACCTGATAACAAGAATTTGGTTGTGGACTCCAAAGTTTCACTTACGGCTTATGAAAAGTATATGAGCGCTGAGGATGAAGAAGAAAAAGAGGTACACCTAAAAGCACATCTTACCTCTATGCGAGCACATGTGAAAGGACTGGCAGAGAAAAATTACCATCAATTGTTTGATGGTGGATCATTGGATTATGTGCTGATGTTTGTGCCCATTGAGTCTGCATTTGCTTTGATGTATCAGCGAGGGGAGAACCTCTATAACGAAGCACATGAAAAAAGTATCATCATTGTGAGCCCTACGACGCTAATCGCGACACTTAGAACGATTTCAAGTATCTGGAAACATGAATATCAAAACCGAAATGCACTCGAGATTGCCAGACAAGGTGGAGCGCTTTATGATAAATTCAAGGCGTTTGTAGATGATTTGATGGAGGTTGGGAGGTCTCTCGACAAATCCAAGACTCAATATGCTCAAGCCATGAATAAACTTGTGGATGGAAAGGATAACCTAATCCGCAAAACAGAGCGCTTGAAAGAGCTAGGATCAAAAACCTCTAAATCCATAGATGATAAATTATTGAATCGAGCCGGAAAAAATGAGGCGGATGACATCCCTAAACTTTTTTAGTTTCACGCTGGTTTCAAAAGAAATTGAAATAATTTAATGGAATTAACTTCAGACAATAAGCTGAAAAAAATCATCATTGTTGGTGATCGTGTATTGATCAAACCAACCAAAGAGCCTCAAAAAACAGATAGCGGGATTTACTTGCCACCTGGTGTACAAGAGAAAGAAAAAGTACAAAGTGGCTATATCGTAAAAACAGGGCCCGGATACGCGATCCCCAATGTTGCAGATGAGGAAGACTGGAAACCAGAAGAAGAGAAAGTGAAATATGTGCCGCTTCAAGCACAGGAGGGTGATCTGGCTATTTTTCTTCAAAAGGGCGCATTCGAAGTGATGTACAACAAAGAGAAGTACTACATCGTGCCTCAGGCGTCCATTCTGATGTTGGAGAGGGAAGAAGACTTATTTGAGTAGCATAGCAGCTTCTTTGGAAAAGTAGGTCAGAATCATATCTGCACCCGCACGCTTGATGGATAATAAACTTTCCATCATGGCCTTTTCTTCATCTAACCATCCTTTTTCTCCTGCTGCTTTGATCATGGCATATTCTCCGGATACATTGTACGCGGCAATAGGAATATTGAAGCTCGCCTTTAACCGTTGAATAATGTCCAGGTAGGCAAGGGCTGGCTTCACCATGAGCACATCCGCACCTTCTGTGAAGTCTAGTTCTGCTTCAAGCACCGCTTCATCTGAATTAGCCGGATTCATTTGATAGGTCTTCTTGTCTCCAAATTTTGGGGCGGAATCAAGGGCGTCTCTAAATGGTCCGTAAAAAGCGCTGGCATATTTTGCTGTGTAAGACATAATACCTGTATCTGTGAACCCATTCTCATCCAGCACATTTCGTATGTAACCCACACGAAAATCCATCATGTCAGAAGGTCCAATCATATCAATGCCGGTCTCTGCCTGAGCCAAGGCCATTTGACCAAGAATATCAAGTGTTTCGTCGTTCAGAATTTTCCCATCTTCTACAATTCCGTCATGACCATCTGAGCTATAGGGATCCATTGCTACATCTGTGATGATCATCGCTTCTGGAAATTCTTTCTTGATATTAGCGAGTGATTGCAAATAGAAAAAATCCGGATCATGACTTTTTGTGGCCTTTTTGTCCTTGTAAGACTCATCAACCACTGGGAAGATGTCAAAACCCTTAATGCCTAGTTGGAGACATGTCTCTATTTCTTTGAGCATTAAGTCTTCTGAAAGGCGGAAGATTCCGGGCATGGATTCGACTTCCGATTTTTTCTTTTCACCCTCCAGGAGGAACATGGGAAAAATGAAATCATTCGTTGTGAGTGTGGTTTCCTGCACCAAATCTCGGATGGTTGCAGAGGTTCTGTTTCTTCTGGGTCGACGCATTACTGCAAAGATATTTTTAAAATCTTTCCTTCGGTACCACTAGCAAAACCAATCGGTCCATTAAAGCCAACCGCCCAGTAATTTAAGGTGTCAAGGGTACTCCAGTTAGCTCCAAAATCTGCTGTAAAATCCAGTCCACCAGGTCCGCAGGCAAAGGCAAAGGTTTGCTCGTTTGTAGTCGTGATAGCTCCCCCATAAAAGGCACCTTTTGTTAGAGGAGTGTTAGCTAGTATCCAGGTATTGCCTCCATCTTCACTGAAGGCGCAGTTTTCTGTGTAGTCATCTGTGATCAGAAGGTCTCCTCCGACAGCAAAACCCGTTTGTCCGACGAAAGAAACTGACGTGTTTCCGGCAGCATCTCCTTTGAGTATGGGTGAGTCCACTTCTTTCCATGATCGGCCGTAATTATTCGTAAGGAGAAATCGAGCATTTCCTCCCGCACCTGTTGCAATCCATGCTTTACCATTCATACCTACTGTCACACAAGTACCACTCGCGGCAAAGCCTCCTTCACCCATACCCGCAGTGGGCATTTGGGCGGTATCTGCTCTTGACCAGAATTGGCCACCGTCACTTGTTAGTAGAATGTAAGGATACTTGTCAATGGCATCACCATAGGCAATCCCTCGTTGATCATCCCAAAAATCCATACAATCAAGAAAGCCTAAGGAGTCTGGCATCACAAAATGCTCCTGCCAATGATCAGGTCTTTCAAACGAGAAAATCCGAGAGAGTGGACCTGGCCCTGAGCTCATCAGGATTACTCGATCTTCATCGAAGGCATGAATATCTCTAAATTGAAGGGTGTCACCGGTTGGATGTTGAAAAAGCTCCCAGGATTTTCCTTCATCTTGGGTGCGTACAAATGTTGCATTATGTCCGCTTATCCATGTGACTTCTTGATCAACGATACTGATCGCCTGGAGTAAAGAAGTGGTAGGTGATTCAAGCACTTCGGTAATTGGTACTTGTTCTTTTTGTGAGCAGCTAAAGATCAGAATGCTTATCACAAATGGGATTATTCTCTTCTTCCTCATCGGTCACTACCCGATTTTACCGTCCTTGTCTATGTCCTGGCCTACATGCTTTTCCAATACATGTAGGGTGTCCATGAGGAGTTTACGAGTCTTAATCAATTCTTCTTCCAGGATCTCCACCCGTTCTTCCAGTGAAGCTGACTTCACTTTTTGGCTGTCGATTTCTTCTTGCTGCATTAGATCCCAGAAAAGTCCCATGATATGTCTTTTTTGTTAGTGGTGTATTAAACTCTTAAGATACTTCATTTTTTGGAGCATGTGTTATTTGGAGCAAGTACTCCGGCCATTTTTGGACGAGTGTGGTGAATATGCGTTTCAAGAGCTATTCAGATTTAAAGATTAGAATCGATCAAAGTGACCATTTCCTCCAGATATTCCTGAAGTAGGAGATCATCCAAAATGATAAAATCCTGATTGACGATGTGGTAATAGAGTAGACTTTCGAATTCCGCCGAAAAGAAAATGTCTTCATTAATCGCGAACTTCGACGGTGCTATTTTCGGGCGACTGAATTTTTTGTTCCAGAAGCTATAATCGATGTATTGGTCAGAGTTCCTCAAAGGATAGGCTCTTGCAGCAATGGGTATCAAGTTGCTGTAGTAATGCTCCTTTCTCAACTCTACATCTTCCTGGTAATTTGCAATCAATTCCGACCACTTGGTCAACTTAAACCTCAAGGTGTCATCATCAATGATGCTGAGTTTTCCGGAACTAATAATTTCTTCCAGCACACCGATAGCAGGATCATAAGATACATAGTCGTACAGGGCAAACATCAGGCTGTCCATGTCAGTTTTTGTAATCCCTATCTCACCTGAACTGATGATATTTAGTATTTCAATGCATCGCGATTGATGGAAGGCATTGTACTGACGATCTTTCTCTATCAGTTGAATGTTTTCAACAAACTCTTTCTTAAGACCGGCCAGGATGTATTTCTCCTGTTGCTCCAAAATTCGTTCAGTATTCCAGTTATTGATCTGTAGTGCTATGACAATTCCTGCCGTGACGAGTAGAATTTCACCAACAGCATACAATAGATAGGTAGTGAATTTACTTTTCTGCATCAGTTTGCGCCTTATTTTTCGGAGGAGGAAGAGCATTATGGGTTGGTTAGTTCTTGGTCTATTTGCTCAATAAGCCCGTAAGACATTTCCTTCATCTCTTCCATTTGCTTGTTGATTTCGGCAAATTCATAGTAGGCCATAAAAAATCCATTTTTCTGTCTAAGATCATCAAGCATCGGTTTCAGATCAGCTATCGTCACATTCATATCAACGCCAGCCTGGCCTTCTGTCATCCGGTGGACAACACTTTTAAAAAGTTTATAGCTATCTGTGGTTGCATATGCAGGCCCGTAAAGTGCGGATTCTGAATCAAAACGTAGATGATCTTCTTTAGCTTTCATTAAGACATAGAGGCTTTCACAGTCCAGCAAGGCATTTTTGATTTCTTCATTGGTTATGAGCGCAAAGTTTCCTGTGTTCACCAGTTCTTTATAGGTATTATTCATCTGAAAGAACTTCTCCCAAGTGTAAATTTTCACAGCTTTAGCAAAGAACATCACCGGATCCTCTATCGGATTACCTTCATAGTGAGCATTTCAATGTATCGATCCAGCTCCTGGATATGCAGTTTCAGGTCTTTTTTAATATTCTCCAGGTAATGAAGCTCCGCGGCTCGTTGCTTTTGGTTGGTGTTCCAGTTGTTAATGCTTACAGCGATCAAGATCCCTATGACTACCAATACAATTTCACCAATAGCATACAATAGATAGGTGGTGAATTTATTTTTCTGCATGAGCTTGCGACGTATTTTTCGGAGGAGGAAGAGCATGGGTTAAGATAGCTTATTTATTTAATTCCTCATTCAGTGCATTTTCAAGCTTATTAATGCTTTCATCCAAATAGTTACTGAAATAGATGGCAGACCATGTCTTATCAATTCGCCCATGGAGTAGGCCCCCTAGCTGTTTGTTTTCTACAAGAAATCTGAGATCATCATCCGTAACCATACCTCCATATATGATCTTGCTGAGGTCTAAGTATTGACTCAAGAATGGCTCCATTTGGTTTTGTACATGGTTAAGTTCCTGGGCTTCTAAAACCTCCACTCGCTCTTTATCCTGGATGTAATACCTAATCCACTTGCGCACACTGTCTGATTGGATTAATTCGAAGCGACTGGAGTGACTTAGGTCATCAAGGATTGGGTGGGTGGGCGTATAAAAACGGAAACCAAGTAAATCCTTAATAACGTCTTTGGCTGAGTCGCGTACCAGTTGGTTTTCACCAATCCTCACTTCATAGAGATACTCTGCACGGGCTGCCATTTTTTTCTTCCCTTGATGTCAAAACTGAGTTCCTTTTTTGCCTCGGCGCATTCTATCAATAGGCCAGCTAATATTTCTGCTTCTGTTATTCTGTCCTGACGGTCTTTGTTCCAATTATTAATACTTACTGCAATCAGGATGCCTATGACCACCAGGAAAATCTCCCCAATGGCATAGAGTAGATAGGTAGTGATCTTATTTTTTTGCATGAGTTTGCGACGTATTTTTCGGAGGAGAAAGAGCATTATTTGACGATTTCTTTATCAATGAGATCAATGAGAAGATTAAGGTGCGCCTCTAGTTCCATGTGAATTTGTACTAAACCAGTGTTATTCATAAAGGCTAGCTTTAGTCCGTTATTGAAGGTTTGATCACGATGTAACCATTGTGCATCTGCAATTAATTCCTTGTGTTTGGATATAGGGATATCCTCTATTTTCAGATAAATGAGTGAATCTCCTACCGCTTTTGTGTCATAAAATTCCAGACCTGAAGCATTATTGATCATCACATCGTACAGGTATTCTTCAAACTCTCTACGCATGTGGTGCTCTACATTCGCGATAGAAGCGTACTGATTATCCAGTTCCAGCAACCCTTGCTTGATGGAGTCACTAGTGATCTGATTCAGGTTTCCGGAACTCAATAGCTCTTTGAAAGTATTGTTATTGGGGACGAAGACATTCCAGAAAAAAACCTGTTCATAATGATCTGTATATGTCTTCACGTCTTCTATAGAGGAAGGAGGATCCATGTGCAGTGCAATAGAGGAGCTTTTCACTTTGGCTCTACGAAAAGCCAGGAATGTATCATTATTTCTCAGTTCTTGGACTAAATCAGCTTTCAGGTTGGTGAGGTACTTCAGTTCTACGAGTCGATCTTTTCGATCTTGATTCCAATTATTGATACTCACGGCAATCAAGATCCCTATGACCACCAGGAAAATCTCCCCAATGGCGTAGAGTAGGTAAGTAGTGAATTTATTTTTCTGCATAAGCTTGCGACGTATTTTTCGGAGGAGAAAGAGCATTAGTTATTCATTTTCTAAGGCGTTTAAAACATCGTTTAATGCTTCTATTGCTTTATCATACATTTGAATTTGCGTGCGTGATTGATACCACCTTGCAATGATGTGATTTTCCAAAACCTTATCCTCAAGGAATTTATCGGCATTAATTGGAATTGCTTCCCTAAGATCATCTTTATAGAATTCTTGCACAATGGGCCAGGTATTCATTCTATTGTAAATATCAGTTCGCTCAAAAATGAGCTCCTCATATTTATCTCTGATAAATGCATTTGATATATTATCTCTTTCAATAATATCATCTACGCTAGCATAATATGTTAGTATTAATCGTTGAAGGCTATCACTTAAAACAGCAATTTCTCCAGAATTATCAAGCGCATTGAATCCTATTTTTGTGGGTTTGAAATTAAATTCCATGATGAGAGTGGCTAGATAACGGCTTGTATTAACATCGACATCTCTTACCCTTTTGAATTGGCTTAATAATGTATCGGAATATCCAACGTTACGTGCGGCAAGCTCCTTTAGTGAATATAGTTGACTTAAGTCTTTGTATAGATTCTGTTTGAGTATTTTCAAGTTTATGTGAGCGGACGCCAAAAGCGTTCGCTTGCTATTCCAATTGTTAATACTCACCGCGATTAAAATTCCAATCACCACTAAAAATATCTCCCCAATGGCATACAATAGGTAGGTAGTGAATTTGTTTTTCTGCATCAGTTTTCGTCGTATTTTTCGGAGGAGGAAGAGCATTATTTTGTTTTATATTTTAACTAGGTGCCCATTTTTGATCGGTCTGAAATTCCAGAATTTAATCAGTCGACCTTAACTCCAGCTCGGACCGTATTTTCTTTTCCAATGAGAGTGTTTGATTTTCCAGGCCTGTAGCCAGTTTACCTTGAATATCGGCTAACAATTTACTTTTTTGTACAATAGCTATCCATTGAGGACTTCTCAGGATCTTCTCATCTATAGGTTTCCTTACTCCCAAGAATTCACCATTATCCGTTGATAACGTGAAATTACGATTGTTAAAGGGAACAAAGTCATTAAGGACTGTATGGAGTCGTTCGCTTTCATATTTTTGATAGTAAGGGATCGCTTGTTCATAATAGCCATTGATCTGTAGCCTTAAAGAATCGTTGGAAATTAGATCAATTCCTTTGGATTTCAGAAACTGATACCCTCCGTTAATAGGATTAAAATGAGGACTCAATTCATTAAGGAAGATGAAGAATCCTATGGAGTCTGAAAACACTTCATTGGAGAGATAGAAAGCATAAAGAATAGAGTCTGCTTTTTCGATTTCAGCATAGGCACCGATTTCTTCACGGATCTCATCCAGATCCTTTTGAAGATCGACCTGAATTTCTTTCAAAATTTTGAGTTCAAGATTTGTGTTTTTTTGTTTTTCATTCCAATTATTGATGCTTACCGCTATCAAAATTCCAATCACCACTAAAAAAATTTCCCCTATGGCATATAATAGGTAGGTAGTGAATTTATTTTTTTTCATGAGCTTTCGGCGTATTTTTCGGAGGAGGAAAAGCATTTATTGTTCACTTAAGGATTTTTCCAGTGCTTTCATGACAGGTTCCATCTCCTCAAGTATTAATTGATAGATTTCATGCTGTCTATCATGCGTTAGCGTAAAGAATAGGATATCCGATTGAAATTTTTTATAGAGGGTGGTTGAGCTGTCTAGATGCCAGGGATTTTGCCGAAATGTGCTAAACACTTCCTGGCCAATCTTTTGTCTTATTGAATGGTCATTATGGAGACCTAGCTCAATAATATCATTATTTGTTAAAAAATTTAAAGCTATGTCAGCATTCTTCTTGAGGATATCGGTATAAACATCTAGCTGAGAGTAGTAAGGAAGCACCAATGTTTTGATGGTGTCTTCGAGCAGATTCGTATGTCCTGATGAAGTGATATCCAAAATGGCTGATTTTACGGGCACGAAACTTAACCAACGATAGGTATAAATATACTTTTCCGCTAAGTAGGCCAGGTCCTTCGATTGGCTATCAAGGTCTAGTAAGAGCTGCTTTCCTACTTCAATTTTCTCTTTTGCCAGTTCTTGTCGAGCTAAAAGGTTTTTCCTATCGATTTCTAAATCTTTGAGAATTCGCTCATAATAATTTTTTTCTTTCTCCTCATTCTTGATTTTTTCATTCCAATTATTCAGGCTTACTGCTATCATAATCCCGATCACCACCAGGAATATTTCTCCAATGGCGTAGAGCAGGTAGGTGGTTAACTTATTTTTCTGCATCAGTTTACGTCGTATATTTCGTAGGAGGAAGAGCATATTTTAGTAGGAAAGGTCATGATATTTAAAGTAAT